>NZ_JBHSKT010000007.1:0-280056 GCF_042657365.1 Adhaeribacter terreus
TTTGCTTGTTTGTGATATATGGGTTTTAACGCCGGGTTGGAAAGGGAGTTGTACTTTAGCAAGGGGCTGTTTCAGGAGTGCAATTAATTTGTTGCTAAAGTGCTAAATGGAATGGCTGAAAAGGTGAGAAAGGGCAATAAATAGCGGGTGAAGAGCGAAACTAAGCTGGTGGAAAGGTTTTTATTGAATTGTACTATGCAAAGATACTGGTTGTAGGAACAGGCAGTCATCCCGTTGCACTGCCAGCGGGAAAGGAGGGAAGGGTGGTTTTAGAAGCCGGCAGCAAAGCGCTTTTTCAATTGAATAAGGAAGGAAAGATTGTACTCTTTTTTCGGAGGGAAGAAAGAGGCAAGAAATGGGTGCAAAAGAAAAGGGAACGTTGACAAACTTAACCGGTAACAGATTTGTTTATGAAGAAATTAAATTTTAATTTTAGAAAAATCAGATGCGTGCAACAAAACCGGTCATTCCGGCGTCAGTATTTTTAGGCACAGAAGTTGTAATGCATTTAACAGAATTAAGCAGGGTGCTGCTTTTTAAGAACAATACATTTTAAATTACTACATGATGAAAATCTTTACGCGCATATTTGGTTTAACCTTTTTTATATTCACGCTGCATACCTTTGCTATGACGGGTGTTTGCTCTGGTTCTACTGCCAATGGTGCAGTTGCAAAACCGCAGACGCAGACCGATCGTGACAAAGTAACCGCTAGTCTGGATGCTTATCCGAACCCGAGCCGCGGCGAAATTTATTTTACGCTTTCCAAAGCTTCCGGCGAAGATTATAAGATCCGGATCTCAAACGCTATTGGTAGAGTGGTAAAAACTGTAGATCTGAACAAAGCTACCGCCGAAACCCGCGTGCAGGTAGATTTAACCGGAATGCCGGCTGGCTTTTATTTCTACAGCCTGATCGCAAACGATAAAATGATCGAAACCAAACGCCTTATTGTGCAGCGCTAATACTTTTTAGCCTCAAAAGCATACCATTTTTTAAGCCCCGCAGACCGCGGGGCTTTTTTTGTTCAAAATAAATCGCATCTAAACCGCGTTAAGAACCCATATATTTTATTTATTTTATTAATTTCGGCGGTTCATTTAAACACTACTTAATGCGTACTTATAAACGGATCAACGACCTGGCCGGCTGGATCATCTTTCTGGTTGCCACTTTTGTTTACGTTAAAACGCTGGAACCTACAGCCAGCTTCTGGGATTGCGGTGAATTTATTGCCTGTTCTTACAAACTTCTGGTACCGCATCCGCCGGGAGCACCCTTCTTTTTAATGATCGGACGCCTGTTTTCCATGTTCGCTACCGATCCTTCCAACGTAGCATTCATGGTGAATTTGCTTTCGGCGCTTTCGAGCTCGTTTACGGTACTGTTTTTATACTGGAGCATTACCATTCTGGGCAGAAAAATGCTGATCGGCGACCGCTTTACTGAACCAACTGCCGGCCAGACCTGGCTTTTGATCGGTTCTGGTACGGTGGGTGCTTTAGCTTTTACTTTCACCGATTCGTTCTGGTTCTCAGCCGTAGAAGCAGAAGTTTACGCGATGTCTTCCTTCTTTACGGCCATCGTTTTCTGGGCCATGCTAAAGTGGGAAGCCCGTTCGGAAGAACCAACCGCCGATAAATGGCTGATCCTGATCGCTTATTTAACTGGTCTTTCCATCGGGGTTCACTTACTGAACTTACTGGCTATTCCTTCGCTGGCATTTATTTATTACTACCGCAAGCACAAAGCAAGCCGCAAAGGTGCCCTGGCTACATTTATTATAAGTGCGGTAATTATAGTTTTCATTCTTTGGGGTATTATCCCGGGCCTGCCTTCGCTGGCCGGAAGCTTCGAAGTATTCTTTATTAATAATATGGGATTACCGTTCGGCGCGGGTATCATCATCTTCCTGTTGTTCTTCCTGGCAGCCCTTTATTTTGCATTTGCTTATTCTTACCGCAAAAACCTGCGCTGGCTTAATACTGCCTTGCTTTGCTTCGTTTTCATCCTGATCGGTTATTCTTCATATCTCATGATCCCGATCCGTTCGGCTTACAACCCGACCATTGATGAGAACGACCCGGAAAACATTGTGAGCTTTGTATCTTATTTAAAACGTGAGCAGTATGGCGATCGTCCGTTGCTTTACGGACCGCAGTTCAACGCCGAAATTATTGACGAAGAGAAAACCGATCCGCGCTACATTAAAGGCAAAGACAAATACGAAATTGTAGATTATAAAACGGTACCGGTTTATAACCCGAAAGACATGGCTTTGCTGCCGCGTATTTACAGCAACCAGCCAAGCCACATTCAGGAGTATAAAAAGTGGGTAAATATTCAGGAAGGCAAAAAGCCGACGATGGGCCAAAACCTTTCTTTCCTGATGCGTTACCAGCTGGGCCACATGTACTGGCGTTATTTCCTCTGGAACTTTGTGGGCCGCGAAGGCGATGTGCAGCAGTCGGGTGTTTTATGGCCAGCCGAAGGCGATAAAAACCTGCCGGAACGCGTAGCAGACAGCATGGCCCGTAATAATTTCTACGCGCTGCCGCTCATCTTAGGTATTATTGGCCTGATCTTCCACATTCGCCGCAACGGTTTCGATGCTTTTATTGTAGGTTTATTGTTCTTCTTTACCGGTATTGCCATTGCGCTTTACCTGAACCAGCCACCGATCGAACCGCGTGAGCGTGATTATACTTTTGCCGGTTCCTTCTTCGCGTTCAGCATCTGGATCGGTTTGGGAGTAATGGGTATAGCGGCTGCGTTACAAAAAATGATGCAAAGCGAAACTGCCCGTGCTGCCCTCGCAACGCTGGTAGGCCTTTCTGTACCGGCCATTTTAGCGGCCGAGGGCTGGGATGACCACAACCGTTCTGAGCGTTATCATTCCGTAGATTCAGCTATAAACTTGTTACAAAGCTGTGCGCCAAACGCTATTTTATTCACTAACGGCGATAACGATACGTTCCCGCTCTGGTACGCCCAGGAAGTGGAAGGAATCAGAACTGACGTGCGCGTAGCCGTTTTAAGTTACCTGAACACCGACTGGTACGTTGATCAGATGAAGCGCCAGAGTTATAAATCCGATCCGTTGCCAATTTCCCTGGAAAACCCGAATTACCGCCAGGGCACTAACGATTACCTGCCTTTTGTAGAAAAAGCAGTGGTGAAAAACGGCATGGACCTGAAGCAATTCATTAAACTGGTAAAAGATAATTACGAAGGTTTGCAGGTACAGTCTGCCGGAGGCCGTTCGTTCATGTCGTTCCCAACCAAAACCTTCTTCCTCAACGTAGATCGTAACGCGGTAATTCAAAACAACGCCGTTCCGGCAGATCGTCAGGCGGAAATTGTGCCGCAGCTGAACTTTAACGTGGGCCGCTCGGCGCTGGAGAAAAAACACCTGGTAATTCTGGATATTTTGGCAAATAACAACTGGAAACGTCCGGTTTATTTCTCTACTACCGTAAATACTTCCGACTTCCTGAACCTGGATCCTTATTTACAGCTGGAAGGATTGGCTTACCGCATTGTGCCGGTTCGGAATCAACAGCAAGGCGATCTGGGTTACGTGGAGAAAGATATCATGTATAATAATATCATGAAGAAATTCCAGTGGCGCCAGATGGATAACCCGAATGTTTTCTACGACGAGAATTACCTGCGTTTCCCGAGCAATGCCCGTAATATGTTTGGCCGTTTGGCAACTGAATATTTAAAAGCCGGCGATAAAGCAAAAGCCAAAGAAGTGCTGGATCATTGCTTTAAAGTATTGCCGGACGAATCTATTCCGTATGATTATTATACGCCGCCATTGCTGTTGCCTTTGGCCGAAGTTGGCGAACGCGATAAAGCTGCCCAGATCATAGATGTAATGGGTAAGCGTACGCAACGTGCCTTGGATTATTACTTTACGCAGGGTACGCGCTTCGACAACGAAATTCAGCTGAACCTGTTTACCATGCAGCAGTTGGTAATGGCTGCCCAGCAGCTTGGCATGCAGCAGAAAGCCGTGGAACTGAATACCTTGTTCCAGCGCTACTACGGCAATATGCAAGGCATGTAAAAACGGTATCATTTTAAGTAGAAAAAGTCGGGTTAAACGCCGGCTTTTTCCGTTTAAAGGAAGCAATTTTGCGTATTCGAATCACTGTATGAAAAATTTAATTCAGATTCTTGCTGCCTGCATTTTAGTTTTCAGTTTTGGCTGTAGTAAAATGCCTGCGCCTTCGCGCTTCAACCAGGGTTTTGAATATCAGAGCAAAACCGCCGTACAGCACGATCTGCGCCGCGAAGGCGACAGCCTGCACGTTTATCTGAAATTTACCGACGCCGCTTTCTTTTCATTTCCGAAAAATCTGCAGGTTTCTTATGCTGGTTTTCTGAATTACGAAGAGTCTGATATTATCTTGACAGATTCGGTTAGAAAAGCAGGGAGCAGGATATTGAAAACGGAAGATGGCGTAACGTTCAATTTTAAGCTGCCGGTTGCCAAACTGAAATTCCCGATGGTGTTGCAGCTGAAACTGGCTTTGCGCAACGATCCGCAAAATGCCTTGTACCACGATATCCGGCTTTCGGCCAGCGAAGGAACGAAGCCTTATATTTTAGCCGATGCAGCTACCAACCAACTACTTTTCCGGAATTATGTGCGCCAGAACGAACTTTTCCTGATCGCGCAATTTGGGGTGGCCCAACCCGGCGAATTGCAGCGCTACGAATCCGTTTTCGGGGCCGCGCTGCCGCCTATGGCTTTGCAGGAAAAAACGGTAGCCCCAACGCTCAAAAAACTGCAAACATTGCCTTTTCTGGATAATGTGGTTGCGTTGCCGGAAACAGGGCTATATGGTATAGAAATTGGCGGTAAAACTGTGGGCGGAATTTTAGTAGAAAGCACTTCATTTCCTGATCTGGTTTCGGCGCAGGATCTTATTCAGCCGCTTATTTATTTAACCACCGCCGAAGAACGCAATAAACTTTATGCCGCCCAGGATCCGAAAGCAGCCGTAGATAAATTCTGGCTCGATGTAACGCCTAATCAGAACGAAGCCCGGAGGTTAATAAGAAGTTATTATGAGCGCGTAACGGCTGCAAACCGCTTTTTTACCGCCCATAAAGCCGGTTGGTTAACCGACCGCGGCATGCTTTATTTAATTTTCGGGCCGCCGGAAGAAGTGAAGCGTTACAGCAACCGGGAAGAATGGATCTATGCGCCGAATTTTAATCATAACCAGGCGCGGTTCATTTTCTTGAAAAAAGAGAATACCTTTACGCAAAATCATTATGAACTCGTGCGCAGCCCGTATTATGAGCAGGTTTGGTACGAAATGGTAGAACAATGGAGAAAAGGAACTATCGCGAAATAGGCAACCGCCGTCCGCCGTTTAAAAAGGACAATGCCGATAAAATTGAAATGATCTTCGGGCTGCGGCCTATTCTGGAAGCGTTGGCGGCCGGCAAGACCATAGAACGCATTTATTTGCAGAAAGGGCAGAAAAACACTGTTACCCAGGATATTACCGAGCTGGCGCGCAAAGCGCACGTGCCTATTGCGAGTGTGCCTATAGAAAAACTCGACAGCTTAACGCGCAAAAATCACCAGGGTGCGGTGGCGTATCTTTCCATGATCACGTATCTGCCGCTGGGCAATATTGTAACGTCGCTTTTCGATGAAGGCAAAGATCCGCTGATATTGGTTTTAGACCGCATTACAGACGTGCGTAACTTTGGCGCCATTGCGCGTAATGCTGAATGTTTAGGAGTAGATGCCATTGTAATTCCGAGCCACGGCGCGGCGCAGGTTAACGGCGATGCCGTAAAAACTTCGGCCGGTGCCTTGAACCGGATTCCGGTTTGCCGCGAGCATAATTTAAAAGAAACGCTCGATTACCTGCACAATTCCGGTATTCAGATCGTTTCCTGTACCGAAAAAGCGGAGCACAGCCTGGAAGAAAACCTCGACCTGACCGGACCTTTAGCGATTGTAATGGGCTCGGAAGAAGACGGTATTTCGCCGGAATATCTGAAACGCTCCGACCTGCGCATTAAAATTCCGATGGTAGGTAAAATTTCTTCGCTCAACGTTTCGGTAGCCAGCGGCATTATGCTTTTCGAAGTGCTGAAGCAGCGTTTATCACAGAAGTAATTTCGATTTGAAGATCTGGAAATGATCTTCAGGTTTTGAAATGCTATAGATTTAATAAGAAAAAGTCAGGTTTTACGGCCTGACTTTTTTGTTGGGAAAAGATATCGTTTTTTATCTGATCTTTAACCGTTGAGCGGGTACTAACTTTTGATTTTGAATTTTACTTAACGGTTGGGCTAAAAAACGTTTTAATGATTTTTAGCTTTGGTTATATGTTGTTGTTCTTTTTGAGTTTTCCATTATTCCATAATTTCATTTTATAACTTGTAGTCAATAGACTATCTTGTTGTTTTTTACCTGAAATTATTTTAGTTGAAATATTACTAATTGTCTTATTCTGATCAATCTTAATAATCTCATCACAACTTTTAAAGCCTATTGGAGGGGAGCCTACACAATTTTCGGATGAAAGGTCTGCTTCAAATAATTTATTTCCTTTCAAATCAAAAGTTGTAATAGTAAGACTTTGAAAGAAGTCGCCAGAATGCATAGATAAAACGTGCACAGTTCCACTATCACTTAAGAAATAACCAAAATGATCATATAATGTGGGACCAGAATTAAAATGCAATGCGTCAAAAGTATTTGAGGAAAGAGAACTAATAGGTAAGTGTTTTTTTGAGTTGTAGGTATAGGGAAATTGAACTTGGTTTAATTGCGAAATAAATTCATCAAATGGTTGTTTTTTAACTTGGCTTTGTTTACAACCTATTAGGCAACTTAAAATAAAAGAGACTATAAAGCCGATTTTTTTTATTTTCATTTTATTGCATATAACGTTTTACAGATTTGCGATGGCCGGGCTTTTTACCACAAATGTTTTTGCGAAGCACAAAACTTTCGGCTACCACAAAACTGTCTGCAGAGAATGAAACCCCGCCTATTGCAAATGTGCTGTTACCTGCAGGTGGTCCTGTTTCATTCATTTTGTCTCTGCAATAATATTTGGGGGCTGTGGGTGCCACTCAGTGTTCCATGCCCACAGCCCACCCGTGTGCGCATGTCCGTCCCGTCAGTGCGCCTCAACTGTCCTTCACCTTTAATCCTCTTCGCGGATCCTGCTTCTCCAGATAGCAATGCATTGATCGGTATAGAAATAGTCGTTTGAACCACCATATGAGATCTTTTGCGGGTAGGTTTTGCTTCCGGTAAAAAAATCCAGGGTAAACAGGAGGGAGTCGCTAAAATTCCTGATCGGTCCCTGATAGGTTTCATATAGGGCCCTGGGCAGCGTTTTTCTATAGTCGGCTAAGCGGATCAGAAAAGGAATGCAGCGCACATCGTTGAGCTGGCGCAATGCGTGCAGGCTATACATGCCAATTTCAGGGATGGTATGCGAAGCCATTAAACTCAAGAGGTATACTTTTTTTTCAGCAAGCAGTTTATCAATATATTGTTTCGACCACTCCACGTAAATGGGCATAGTTTTATAGTCTTCATACAAACGCAGCTCACCGTCAAATACTGCAGCCAGCAATACATCCCTGTCGGCCAGGGGCATATTGGGGCCGAAAAACTTGACCTTGGATGTATCGGTAAGCATGCGGGTATAATTTGCTTTTTCGTAGAACAGGTATTCGATGCTATACTGGGTATGTGGTTTGAAAGAGCGTAATATCAGTGTATCCGTTTTTTCAACAGTGAAGTTTTTGTATAGATCCCAATTGAACCATGAACTCAGGATGTGCGGGATCCACGGGGTGTATGCTTTGTAATATCCTACCTGGAAATTAATGTAGGCTTCCACTTCTCCCGAGTCGGTGCTGAACATATAGCGCACACCCATAGAAGAAGGAAGGCTGAGTAAAATTGCTCTGTCGTCCAATATCCATTTGATCCTTTGGTGTTGCATCCATTTAGGGCTATTGCGGTCGTTGCAGTGTTTGGCTACATATTTTTCAACCTTTTTCCAGTCGCATACCTTCACGTGGCGACAGAGTTCACAGCTGGCATCGCATATTTTGTCCCTGTTAAAATGCACAATGGGAATTGCATGTTGCTGTTGAAGTTCCACCATGCGTTGTGCATTCGCTTCACTGAATGGCCGGATGCAGGATTCGGGTAAAACCTCGGGTCCCATAAAGCTTGCGTGTTTCAAAAAAAAGATCCATTTGCCGTCCTGGTATTTGCTTATGCATTTCTTCATAGGCTTTTCCCTACAAAGCAGGTTGGAGATCTCCCAGCCAATACGGGTAGTTTTGTGATCGGGTATGGGGAAGGTATGCTTATAAATACTATCGATGCTTAGCTGCACAAGGTACTGTTCGGTGCCCAGATCTTCAGTACCAAGTGTTCCGTCAATCGACATTACATGGCCACTCAGCACCACATCAGCCTGGGTAAAAAGGCTGTTAAAGTCCGTTTGCTGGGCCTTTACTGCCGGCATGAGTAACCAAAGCAGCGCGGGAAGTATAAAGAGTTTAGCTGGTGGTTTTATTGGCATTGCACGATATTTGGCGGTCTTAAACTTGCTGGTAACGTCTGGGCTAAAAAACGTTTTAATGGTTTTTAGCTTTTGTTGTATGTTGGTTTTTTAAGTCGTTACCAATAATCCATTCTTTTCAAACTTAACCTTGGAACTTGGGTTTTAATGATTAAACTATCAACTTCTAACCCAGCCTTATTAAATTTTTTTAATCTTGTGGTATCAGGCAAATAGGTAAATTGAACTAAGATATGTGATGTATCTTTTTCAAGGTTAATCAAAGTATCTAATTTTAAACTAAAATAATTTTCCTCTAAATTAATTTTAATTCTTTCGTTTTGAGTTTTAAGCCTAAATACTGTGGCTTCGTCGGGTATATCCGAATAAAGGAGTTGACTAAAAAATAAGAAGGAAGAGTCAACAGTCATCTCAAACGAAATCTTTTTCTCCCTTTCACTATTGTTGCTTACTGAAAAAACAACGACCTTTTCTTTAGTTTTTTCAAGATTGTTACAAGCCATTATCAAAAAGACCATTAAAAAGTAAATGGACCTGAACAAAAAGTGCTTGTTACTTAAAAAGTCTTTCAAAACTTAAATTCCTTTTCTTATTTCAACTACCATACAACTATTGTATATCCGTAATAACTACTGCTATCCAACTACCATTAGCTAGATAGCAGTAGTTCCGTTTCCAAATGTAACAAAAGAATTCCTCAGCTTTTAAACTTTACGCCACATTTGTTCCGGAGAAAGGATAGGGAAAGAAACAGAAAAAGTCAGGCTTCTAAACCTGACTTTTTTGCGCTGAAAGGATACCGTTTTTGCCTGGTTTTTTATTAAAGAATAAAGCGTTTGTACGTGAACAAAAAGTACGATTCTTTATTGCCAACTGGAATAAAATCGGCGGAAAAATTATTGCGGCTTTGGGTGCAGGTCAGGCCCCAGGCCAGTTCTTTGCGTTTCAAGCCTGTAGATCTTTTGGTGTCTACGTAACCAGCACTTATCCCAAGCCAGCTGTCCGCCTGACCGGTAGAATTAAGCTTGAACTGGTAATAACCTTTCAGGTGGGTACCGGTATTCAGGTTTTCGAATTTACCATCTTTAAAATCGGTGAGGATAAAGGCGTTGTAAGAGCCCCCGAAACGCTGTTTCAGAAACCGGCTGCTGGGCAGCGTCAAGTAAAGTTCGTAGCTGATAACCGGGCAAGGCTGGCTGCCGAAGAGCATAGCGCCTAAACCACCGTTAAATTCTAATGTTACCACGTTCGTCTTTTTAGGGTTGCGGCGTTCAAATCCGAAACCGGTTTTTTCCAGGCGGTAGGTGGAGAGCAGGTTGGCTTTTTTACCTTCGTTTTTCACTTTTTGCAGCGCCGGGCTCAGCATGGTGGTGGTGGCCAACTCAAAAGTGGCAGAATCTTCCAGAAAGAAATGCATTTCCACGTTTTCCGGAAGATCGTAAATGGTGTAATGCAGCGGCGGCAGGTCCAGGTTCATCCGGTTTTTTTCGTAGCCAAGATCGAATTTTGCGGCAAACTCTTCATTTATTTCTGCTTTTAAGCGGCGTTTGCCTTCCGGACTTACAAAATAATGGATGCGTTTCGGCAATTCCGGAAATGCGTTGTTTTGCAGGCTTTTATCCAGATCGGAAAAGAAGGACGCTTTTAAAGAATCGGCACGCTCGTAAGTGGCTAAGGTTCTGAGGCGGTTGCCAATAATATGCACCTGGTTGCGGCCTTGTAAGCGGATCAAAACAGTATCCTGATCGGCGGAAAAACTGGTTTTTTGCTGCGCCAGAACCGGAAAAGTAAAGGCAATAAACAACAGGCACATAAAAGAATTTATGCTTTTCATAGTTGAAAGAAAGTAAAAGGATGATCTAAAAAATGTCAGAAAGTATGTTGTAACCGCAGCGGATTCTGGCCTTGCGCGGAAGTCCGGTCGAGGTCGGAGGTTTGCGGCCAGAGTTTAATTTTTAATTGTAGTTGCGCAGTTTGTACCGGTTGCGGCAAGCGTTGCGGCGTTTCCGGCGCATCGAAATCGAGTTCAACGTAGCGGTTCTTTTTCCTGGCAGTTGCTTTAGAATTTTCCGCAAGTAAAACCGGCGCCTTTTCTTCTTGAATTTGCGTTGGAACAGGTATTGCTAAAACCGAATCTTTTGCCGGAATTGCCGTTTTCTGAGCAGAAGCAACAGTTTTTGGCCGCTTAACCCTATCGTTTTTTTGCGCCGTTCCGGTTTTAGCAATTAGTGGGTTTTCAGGTTTAGAAGCTGGTTGAATAACTTCCTGAACCGGAATTTCCGGTGAGAATTTTTCAGTTGAAGTTTCCTTTCTGGCAAGCGTTTTTACCGTTTCTGGTTTTTCGGTTTGCCAGAAAACGAAGCCGAAACCGAGCAGCAAAAGCAAAGAAGCGGCGGCGGCGAACCAGAAATAAAGCGGCGTTTTTTGCTTTTCCGGTTTGCCGGTGCGCAGCAATTCCCACTTCGAATCCAGCGATGGCGCGTAACCTTCCGGCAACGAATCGAGGCTGTTTAGTTTTTCCCGGATCAGTTTATCCTGCATAGCTTCCATACACATTATTCATTTTTTCTACCATTGCTTTTAACCGGGTGCGGGCTTTTAGCAGCTGCGATTTGCTGGTACTTTCGCTGATACTGAGCATCTGGGCGATTTCCTGGTGCGAATAACCTTCCACCACATACAAATTGAAAACGGTGCGATAACCGTCAGGCAATTTCGTGATCAGACTAAAGAGCTCTTCCGCCGAAAGCTGGTCAATGGCATTGGTTTCTTCGGCTTCTTCCGGCAAGTTCTCCGATTGCACCAGTAGCAGCAAATTGTTCCGGCGTAGTTCCATCAGCGCTTCATTCACCATTATTTTCCGGATCCAGAAAAAGAGACTTTGTTCACCCTGCCATTCAAAATTTTCCAGCTTCTGAAAGATCTTCATAAAAGCTTTCATCAGGCAATCTTCGGCTTCAGCCTGTCGCCCGATATAGCGGAAACAAACCCGATACATGGGCGCATAAAGTTTCTCAAAAAGCGCTTTCTGGGCTTTCTGGTCTTCTTTTTTGCACTGGCCGGTAAATTCTTTGCTGAACGGGATCATCTGCTAAAGGCTTTCAACTGTCTTAATGCAGCCGGTTTAAATTGCGTTGCCTGAAGGTTGAAAAATATTTTTTTTTTCTTCCCTCGGCTTTGAAAATGGTATGGTTTTAACCAGAAAAAGTCAGGTTCTCAGGCCTGACTTTTTTGTTGGGAAAGGGTAGCGTTTTTTTGCGGGGAACCATGGCAAAAGGTAGGTCAGAACTTTACTATTTTTCTGATCGCTTTACCCTTATTAGTTAAAACCACCACGAAATAAATGGATCGCGCATATCGGCTTAAATCTAATTCCGTGGTGAATTTTTTGGAAAGGTTATTTTCCTTTCGCGTAAAAATTACCTGGCCAATATCATTATACAGGTAAACTTCCACGTATTTTAATTCCGGATCCTGCACTACAATTTTATAGTTTGGAGTATAGGGCAGGGGCGTAATGTAAATTCCGGGGTTTTGGCTTACAGTTGTGGTTGTGTCCGCCGGGCCAGGATTAGAGATTGGGTCAGGGGTTTTCAATCTATCGGAAAAGAGGGATTGTACAAAATTTGGCAGCCCACTCGAGTTGCGCCGTCCGTTTAAGAAAATAGCCGTATGCTGGTAATTGCAGGAAAGCCCCAGGGAGTCCGGGTAAGTAATTACGCCAAGCGATTCCGCGTTCCTTTTTCCCAGGTAGATCTTCGAATCCAGGGCTAGTTGCATGCCTCCAAAAAGGAAAGCCGTAGGCGTAACCGGAATTTCATATAGTAAAAAGCGGGAATCGTATATTTGCTTTTCAGTTGGCAGTGCTATATGAAACTGGTACAGCTTGGTGTTGGAAGTGGTGTATAGAATGCTATCGTTGGGTGAAAATTCCAACGCATAATACCCATCATCCATATTTAAGGTCTTTAGGTTGCTAAGCACTCCCGTGCTGTTGTCAAAATCGTATAGTTCAATTAAGCCATTGTGGGTAATGGTGCTGGCTGCTTTCTGGCCGTTATGCGAAAACTTCAGGTGCCCCTGCGCCTGGCCGTTGCCGTTCACCGGATTGTTGTGGACGATGCCTAATCTACTGATTGCGGGCGTGGGGTTTAAGCCGTTGCCGGTGAGTAGCCAGGCATATTTGGCGTTGCTTCCCCATTGTTGGGTCATGATCCAAACGTCAGTTCCATTTCTGTGGTGCACGGCAGAAATTTTTTCAGCAGTAGGAGTAAGCAGCGGGGTGTTTTTGGTGGTAACGGCGCCTAAACCATCTTCCAGCCGCATATCTACAATGCTATAAGCAAGGCCACCGTAATTACCGAAAGCTCCTGCCTGAAAATCTACCGTAAATATATAGTACAAGTCCAGGGAGGGTTGTTTCACAATTAATGCCGATTGGGTGGTAGACCAGTTTCCCCAGAGATCGGTTCCATTCGCCATAACCTGGTGCATTCTGTTCCATACCTTTACCCCGTCAGTATAAAAAAGAAGTTTACCCGTAGAATCGCTGATAGAAGAGCAGCCTTCAAGAGTATGCAAAGAGCCATTAGTAGTAGCCACGGGAGCAGAACCATTAAAATCCAAGCCTGCCCCGCTGCCAAAAAACCAGTTGGCCGTTTCCTTTTGTCCGAAAACATTTGATACCTTACTTAAAACAATAAATAACCATAAAACTCTTAATAAAGAGAAATTAAAGGCTTTCCATTTTCTAGAAGTAAATATTGGGAGCAGATGCGTCATTAAAGGTTAGATTATGTGCTCATTATAATATGTTGATTTAATTTGTATGTGTTCGGTTTATTCAATGGCAATTACATGTTTAAGGCTGAGTTTATTTTCCGGGGAGCAAAAATGCCTGCTATATAAACATCATGCGTATTTTTATTGTTTGCAATCTTAAAGGGAAGTTAGCGTTTGTTCCGGAAAAATGCAATGCTAAAGGCAGACTTTTCAGAGCTAAAATCCTAGCGTTTTCCGGAAATTAAAACCATTTCATATTTCCGGAGTTATCAAAATATAAGTTGCACAGTAAAACCGGATATGCAAACCCCGAAAGGTAAAATTGTTGCCGTTGGCGGCAACGAAGACAAAGGTTCTGTTCCGGCTCCCGCCGAAGCACATTTGCGGCAAAACGTCCGGTTTTTCGAACACGGCATTCTGAAACGCATTCACGATGAATTGTATGGTCTGGGCACGCGCATAGAAGTAATCACCACGGCTTCGCTGATTCCCGAAGAAATGGGGCAGGCATATTTCGATGCTTTTGTGCTTTTAGGTTGCGATAACGTGGGTATGTTGCATATTCAAACTGAAGAAGATGTTAATAATCCGGAATATCTGGAACGGCTAAAGAAAACCAATTGCGTGATGTTTACCGGTGGCAACCAGAACCGGATCACCGAAATTTTCCGAAACACGCAGGCGCTGCAAATTTTGAAAGAACGGTATTACAACGAAGAAAAATTCCTGATCTCGGGTACAAGTGCGGGTGCCATGGCTTTAACCAGCGTAATGATAGAAGGTTCGCAAGGAATTCTACATCTGGTAAAAGGCAACGTGTTTTTGGGCAACGGCCTGGGGCTTCTGAATGAAATTGTGATCGATACGCATTTCGTAAACCGCCGTCGGTTTCCGCGCCTTATAGAAACGATTGCCATAAATCCCTCGCTTATCGGCATTGGCCTCGGCGAAGACACCGGCATCCTGATCTCCCGTGGGGAACATATAGAAACTATTGGCTCTGGGCTGGTAATAGTGCTTGACGGGCGACATTTAAAGGAAAATAATTACAAAAATCTGCAAGCCGGCGAACCATTTTGCCTGGAGAATATCGTGATGCATGTGCTGCCGCACGGAAGAGCTTTCCTGATGGATTCGGGTAAATTGTTGTAAAGCAACCGCTCCGGCTTTTGGAATAGTAACGAACTTTATATTTACTTTTATTTGCAAAAATATAAATGGAACGTGCTGATTTTCTGTAAGAAAAATAAAATCTGAAGAAACATTGTAACTTATTGGCGGTTAGTCTACTCAAAGGGGAAATGGCTTCAGGGGAAGGATGAAAATTGCTTTCCTGGCTGAAAAAGCTGTTGGTTTTTTTTAAATTCCGGAGACTAAACTGCTGCATCATGAAACTCGATTACCATCCGCCGCATCTCATTCTGGTTCATTTTCCTTCGGCGCTTTTTCCGGTGGAGTTTGCGTTTGCGGCTATTGGTTATTACCGGCATGATCTGAGCTTTAGCAATGCAGCTTTTTATGTGCTGGCAGCGGGCGTTTTGCTCGGCTGGCTGGCCGCTTTCGCCGGACTGATCGACCTGAGTCGCATTCCGAAAGAAAAAGCCACGGGCCAACGCACCGGACTAATACACGGCGGCCTGAATGTGTTGGTGCTGAGCGGCTACACGGTGTTGGCTATTTTGCAATACAAAGCGCCGGAAATTAGTTACGCTACCGTTCCGCAACTTCTGCTGAAAGCTTTTCTGTTGTTGCTTTTAATTGCCGGTAATTATTTAGGCGGGCAGCTGGTCTTAAAATACAAGATCGGCACCCTGAAAAACGATAAAACCCAATCCTGAACCATGCACGATCCCGAAACCCTGAATAAAACATTTCCCGAATCTGAAACGATCCGGAAGATTATTGCCGGCGAAAAAGACTATTTCGAAATCCTGATCCGGCGTTACAATGGTGCGCTTTATAAAGTGGGCCGCGCCTACGGTTTCGGGCACGACGATGTGCAGGACCTGATGCAGGAAACCCACATTGCCGCCTTTCAGAATCTGCACAAATTCGAAGACCGTTCCACGTATAAAACCTGGCTCATCCGCATTATGCTGAACAAATGCTATAAACTGGCGCAGAAAAACAGCCGTCAGATAAATGCTGAATTTTCCGAACCGGTTAGTACCGGAGCAGTTTTACAGCCCCAAATCATACCGTTTTCCGATGCCCGCCACGAAGTGCTGAACCGCGAACTGGGGCAGGTGCTGGAAAAATGCATCGAAAAGTTACCAGTGGTGTATCGTACCGTTTTTGTGCTCCGCGAACTGGAAGGAATGAACGTGCAGGAAACCGCCGAAGCTGCCAACATTTCGGAAGCGAACGTGAAAGTGCGTTTGAACCGCGCCAAAATTATTCTCCGCAAGCAACTTGAAAGCTGGTACCCCAAAGCCGCCGTCTACGAATTTAACCTGATCTACTGCGATACAATGGTGAACCGGGTTATGGAAAAGATCTGAAAAATGAACCTGAACCGGATGCTGTTAAGCTGACTTTCGATAAAATCCGGAACTAACTTTTGTAATCCTTTTGAATTAAAAACTACACTAAAAAATAAAAATATGACCCTTATTTACGCCTCTATCGGATTTTTTGCGCTGGCCGCTTTGCTTGGTATGTACCTGCTAAGCTTTGTGTTGCAAGGCAAAGAAACGCCCAAAGCTATTGTTTTCACTCACGGCCCTTTGGCGGCAATTGGCTTGGTACTGCTCATTATTTATGCCCTGAAAGGCGGCCCGAGCCCAACTGAAAGTATTGTGCTCTTTGTGCTGGCTGCACTCGGCGGCACGTATATGTTCTTCCGCGATATTTCCGGCAAACCCTTCCCGAAATTCCTGGCGGTGGGGCACGGTTTACTGGCTGTAGCCGGATTTATTTTTCTACTGGTTTTTGCGCTGGGATAAACAAAGAACTGGTAAGCAGTTTTCAGCCTGAAAACGATATCGTTTTGAAGCAAAAAAGTCAGGTTTTATGGCCTGACTTTTTTGTTGGGAAAAGGTAGCGTTTGAAGCTGTTAACGTTTCTTTAAATCTCAGATGCTCTGTTGTTGATTTCTACGCGTGCTTATTTTCAATTCCGGAGCGGATTGCGGCTTCCAGTATTTCCAGGTTTATATCTTGCAGCTTTTTGAATTTAATGCAATACCCGGAAACGCTCGCCTTGCCAATTTTTTCTCCATACGTTCTGGCCAGATAAGTCTTATCATCTATGCCCATGATATAGACCGAAATGCCGGTTTTGTTTGCACTGAGGCCAATCTGATAAAAGTCCCTGGTCTTTCCGTCGGCATACGTTATGGTGTGAAGTCCGTAGCCAATATTCGGATTAGCAACCGTTTTATTTTCGCTGTTTTTACCATCCAGAAACCATAATTTATACCCAGGCATTACGCGTAGCATGGTGTTGTGCAACGCTTGCAAATCGTTGCGTTTTGGCTCCGGCTGACTGGAAATATAGGCCTGGATCTGTTCTTCTATGTTCACGTAAAAATAAAATAATGCAGTGGGTTGTTGGAGTTATAGAACTGCCTTCCACCAGCTAACCGTATGTTTCCCAAAGATAACCAAAGAATTTAACTGCCAGTAAGCTGCACAAACAATTCCTGATCTCAAAAAACGCTATCCTAAAAAAGCAAAAAAGTCAGGTTACAATAGCCTGACTTTTTATTGTGAAAGGATAGTGCTTTTTGAGTGAAAAATCTGAGAGAAAACCACTATCGGTTTCTTTCTGTAAATTTTATATAAAGAAATAATGATTACTATTGTATTACAAACCTGCACTAAATAAAAGGATTGTGAATGTTTTGTTGAATTACTGATTTTACCATTCCCTTGAACCTCGAAACATTATTTTTACTATATCCTCTATATCTTCTTTATGATTTACACTTCTGACTTCGTTGACAATATTCACTTCTTTTATCTTTCCATTATCTAATGGAAGTTTATTAAATGGGCTATTTGAATTTAGAAAGATAAAATTATCACCTTGCACACTATTGCAATTTGGGCAGGTATTGGCAAAATATTTTCCTCCAAAAGCTTTTGAAAATATATTTTTTATGGTCCAAGGAGATGGTTGTGGAGGTGCTTCCTTTGCAAAAGGAACTCCCTTCCACCAAAACACTGGTATCTCATGTTTGCATTTCCAGCAATTAATAGTACTTGCTAAATACTTTGAATGATTTATTTTATTAATGGTACTATAAATTTTATGATCTATATTCCACTTTGTGCAAAGTTCTTTAATTCTATTGCTCTCAATCTTACATAACGAACATAGGTTTCTAGATAATCTGTGTTGAGTTGGAATCCATTCGTATGGGTTGCTTATTACATCCGTAGCTTTTAACTCAATCCATGGCAACTGTAAATCTTCCTTTTTTTTATCATTAACCTTATGGGTTTGAAATATCTCTATTCCTAGTGAAGGAGTACCATTTCTATATCCTACAACATCACAAACAAAATTTTCAACTCTAGCTTCTTCCATAGCATCTGAAAAACTACCTTTCTTAATATTGAAAATATGAAGTTTATCACAATTATCACAGTGTATTTTTAAGTTAATTGAGCATTCGTTTTTACGATTTTTGGTAATAACATCATAGATTAGTCTTTTTGCTGTTTTATGAAGGATTGTCTCACCATTACAATTTTGATAAGGAATATGTGAGAAATGCTTCTGTCTAATTTTACCTTCTTTGAGGATTAACTGTGAATCACATTCAATACAGTGATATTGTTCTTCTTTAATTGCGTCGTCAACAGAAGTAAGAATTCCAATTTTATTTATACCAAACTCGATCTTGAAATTTTCTTCTATCATATTTTTATTTTAAATAATAACTAATAAATAGTTGATAATTATCGCTCCCGAAATGCAGTGAAGATAAACATCTGTTCTTTCAAATATAACAAAAGAATTCAAATTGTCGATAAACGAAATAACGATTCCTGATCTCGAAAAACGCTATCCCTAAAAGGCAAAAAAGTCAGACCATAACAGCCTGACTTTTTCGTATAAAAACGGTACCGTTTTCGGTGCAAAAACTGCTAAATATAAGCGGTGCCTTTTTTAGCTTTTACATCTGAAACGAATTCTTTTACTTTCTGCTCTTCGTCTTTGCTGCAGATCATAAGCACGTTATCGAATTCGGCAACAATGTAATTTTCCAAACCCTGAATAACTACCAGGCGGTCTTTTGGCGTTTTAATGATGTTGTTCTTCGCGTCGTAAAGCATCACATCGCCATCTACCACGTTGCCGGCTTCGTCTTTCTGGCCAATGCCGTACAAAGAATCCCAGGTGCCGAGGTCGCTCCAGCCAAAATCGCTGAGCAGCACATATACATTATCCGCTTTTTCCATAATGCCATAGTCAATAGAAATATTGCGGCAGTGGGAATAAGCTTTGGTAATAAATTCGTCTTCGTGCTGGGTGTTGTAAAAGTTATTGCCGTCTTCGAAGATCTCGGCCATTTCGCCTAAATGCAGTTTAAAAGCTTTCAGAATAGCCTGCGCGTTCCAGATAAAAATGCCGGAATTCCACACAAAATCGCCGCTTTGCAGAAACATGTTGGCAATTTCCAAGGTCGGTTTTTCGGTGAAGGTCTTTACTTTTTTCAGCTCCTTGCTGCCCATTTCTATGAATTGGATATAGCCGTAACCGGTGTGCGGTTTGTTTGGTTTTATGCCCAGCGTGATCAGTTTATCGTCTTTTTCAGATTCTTCCAGCGCTTTTAACACGGTGGTTTTAAACGCTTCCTCTTTCAGAATTACATGATCCGAAGGCATTACCAGGATATTGGCGTCCGGGTTTAGGTTGGCAATTTTGTAGCAGGCATACGCAATGGCCGGCGCCGTATTTCTGCCGATCGGTTCGCAAAGAATTTGCTCCGGTTTTAAAAACGGCAATTGTTCGGCTACCAGTTCGCGGTAATCTTTATTCGTTACTACATAAATATTTTCCTGGAGGCAGATCTCTGCTAAACGGTTGGTAGTGAGTTGCAGCATACTTTCGCCCACGCCCAAAACATCGTGAAACTGTTTCGGATTATTGGTCCGGCTGAAAGGCCAGAAACGGCTGCCAATACCACCAGCCATTATTACCGCATAGGTATTTTTATTCATATTCATGTTAAACCAAACCTTCTTTCAATAGATCGTGCAGGTGCACAAACCCCTCAAAGATACCAGATTTTGTGACAATTAATTGTGTAATATTTTTTTGCTGCATCAAAGCCAGTGCTTCAGCTGCATACGTGTCGGTTTCTACTGTAAGCGGCGCAGCCGTCATAATAGCTTTGGCCGTTATCTGCGGAATTTCGTTCAGGTCGAATTTCGTGAGCATGCGCCGCAGGTCGCCGTCGGTAATAATGCCCAGCAATTTTTTGGTTTCTGAATCTAAAACCGCCGTGGCGCCTAACCTTTTCGAAGAGATCTCAATAATGATCTCTTTTAAATTAGCTGTTTCCGGAACCTGTGGCGCGGCGTTCTGGTGGTAAATATCTTCTACTTTCAGGTACAGTTTTTTGCCCAGAGAACCGCCCGGATGCAAGGTAGCAAAATCGCGGGAAGAGAAATTGCGGCATTCGAGCAAACAAACGGCCAGGGCATCGCCTAGCGCTAAATGTGCAGTGGTGCTGGTAGTAGGAGCGAGGTTGTTGGGGCAGGCTTCGCGTTCTATGGTGGCGTTCAGCACAAAATCGGCATTTTTAGCCAGGTAAGAATCTACGTTCGAGACCAATGCAGCCAGTTTCGCGCCTTTGCGTTTCAGGAGCGGAGCCAGCACTTTTATTTCCGGAGTATTGCCACTTTTGGAAATGCAGATCACGAAATCCTCGTTTTGTATCATTCCAAGGTCGCCGTGAATGGCATCGGCAGCGTGCATGAATAAAGCGGGCGTGCCGGTAGAATTTAAAGTGGCTACGATCTTGGCGGCAATGTTGGCGCTTTTTCCTATGCCGGTTACCACTACGCGCCCTTTTAAGGCCAAAATGGCTTCCACGCAGGCCACAAAACTGTCGTCCAGATAATCTATTAATTTTAAAACTGCCTGTGCCTCATTTTCTAAGACATTTTTTGCAATTTTTTTAATGTTTTTCGGTATATTCAAGTTAAATTTGTATTAAGAGTTCAAATACTGAACCATTGTTTTTTGAAGTCCAGATGGAAATAATAGCGAAAGAAGACGTTAAACTGAAAAGCAAATTAAAGGAAGTTTTTGGGTATAGTCAATTCCGGGGAAACCAGGAGGCGATCATAAACAATATTATTGCGGGGAAGAATACATTTGTGATCATGCCGACGGGTGCCGGAAAATCGCTTTGTTACCAACTGCCGGCTTTGGTGCTCGATGGCACTGCCATCGTAATTTCGCCGCTCATTGCCTTAATGAAAAACCAGGTAGATCAGCTGAATGCGTTTGGTGTAAATGCCCAGTTCCTGAACTCCACGCTTTCCAAAGCCGAAACGAACCGGGTAAAAAAAGAAACCATCAGCGGCGAAGTAAAACTGCTTTACGTAGCACCGGAATCTTTAACCAAAGAAGAAACTCTGGAATTCCTGCGCAAAGCCAAGATATCTTTCGTTGCCATCGACGAAGCGCACTGTATTTCCGAATGGGGCCACGATTTCCGTCCGGAATACCGCAGAATCCGCGGCATCATCGATCAGATCGGGAATTTGCCAATTATTGCACTCACGGCTACAGCCACGCCAAAAGTTCAGCTCGACATCCAGAAAAACTTACAGATGGATGAGGCTTCGGTTTTCAAATCTTCGTTCAACCGTACCAATCTTTTTTACGAAGTTCGTCCGAAGCACAAGACCAAGAAGCAACTCATAAAATACGTTAAAAAGCACAAGGGCAAAAGCGGCATTGTGTATTGCCTGAGCCGCAAAAAGGTAGAAGAAATCGCCGAATTGCTGAAGGTAAACGATATTAAAGCGCTTCCTTATCACGCCGGTTTAGATTCGCATATCCGTATGGCCAATCAGGATGCGTTCCTGAACGAAGAAGCCGACGTAATTGTAGCCACCATTGCTTTCGGGATGGGGATTGACAAGCCGGACGTTCGTTTTGTAATTCACTACGATACCCCGAAATCCATTGAGGGTTATTACCAGGAAACCGGTCGCGGTGGTCGCGATGGTTTGGAAGGTAACTGCCTGATGTTCTACAGCTACGATGATATTATCAAGCTCGAAAAATTCAGCAAAGACAAACCGGTTACGGAGCGCGATAACTCCAAATTATTGCTGCAGGAAATGGCTTCTTACGCCGATTCAGCGGTTTGCCGTCGCAAGCAATTGCTGCATTATTTCGGCGAAGCGTACGAAAAAGACTGCGGTTTCTGCGATAACTGCGTAACTCCGAAAGAGAAATTCGAAGCCCAGCATGAAGTGGCTATGGCCCTGAAAACAGTGGTTCTTACGGAGCAACGTTTCGGTTTCGATCATATTTCGGCGGTGCTGGTAGGGTTGAACAACCAATACGTTACGAGCTACGGCCACAACCAGCTGGAAGTATTTGGCCAGGGCAAAGACCATGACATGCAATACTGGAATTCGGTGGTGCGGCAGGTGCTGCTTTCCGGTTTCCTGGAAAAAGATATCGAAAATTTCGGCGTACTGAAAATTACCCAGAAAGGTCTCGATTTTATTCAGAACCCGCATAGCATTCAGCTTTGCAAAGACCATAATTTCGACGAGGAAGTTGCGCAGGAAGAACGTCAGGAAAACCAGACCGCTTCCGGCCACGACGAAACGCTTTTCAGCATGCTGAAAGATCTCCGGAAAAAAATTGCGAAGGATAAAAACCTGCCGCCGTACGTTTTATTCCAGGACCCGAGCCTGAAAGAAATGGCTACCACCTACCCAACTACCAAAGAAGACTTGGCGCATATTGCCGGGGTGGGCATGGGTAAAGTGCAGAAATTCGGCAAGCCATTCCTCGACCTGATCACCAAATACGTAGAGGAAAACGACATTGTAACGGCCACGGATGTGGTGGTGAAATCGGCGGTAAACAAGTCGAAGATCAAGATCTATATTATTCAGCAGATCGATAAGAAAATGGATCTGGAGGAAATCGCTTCTTCCAAAGGCATTTCCATGGGTGAGCTGATCGAGGAAATTGAACATATTTGCTATTCCGGCACTAAACTGAACCTGGATTATTACATCGATAATATTCTGGACGAAGACCGCCAGGATGAAATAACCGATTATTTTCTACAGGCCAGTTCCGACAATATGGCAGAAGCAATGAAAGCTTTAGGCCCCGATGAATACAACGAAGAAGACGTTCGTCTGATGCGCGTGAAATTCCTGAGCGAATATGCGAACTAAGCAATTCATTACTGAAATTTAAAAAAGAGGCCGGCAGCAATGTCGGCCTCTTTGTTTTTGGAAGGTAGCGTAGTTATGACTTTTTGAGGTTAAAAGGATAGTGTTTTTGCTTGCAAAAGGCAGTTTTTTACCTGAAAAGGATAGTGTTTTACTTTGTCATCCTGAGCGCTAGTGAAGGACCTTGTCGGCGGTTAGCAGTTTTTTTAACCAAAAGTGCTAGCGTTTTTGAAACA
Organism: Adhaeribacter terreus; assembly: GCF_042657365.1. Taxonomy (NCBI): domain Bacteria; kingdom Pseudomonadati; phylum Bacteroidota; class Cytophagia; order Cytophagales; family Hymenobacteraceae; genus Adhaeribacter; species Adhaeribacter terreus. Next base: position 23,009 of record NZ_JBHSKT010000007.1, read on the forward strand.
CCTTTTCTGCTAAACATCTGACTTTTAACTTTCATAGTTGATTTGTTCCCTCAAGCCGGGCGGGCTTCGTTTCTGCGTTCGCGGCTGCAACCTTACCTGCCCTACCGGGCTGGCTAAAGCCACCGGTAAGCTTGGAGGCCGCTCTCACAGAAACTGGTATCGTTTACCTTCGTAGTAAGCTTTTTTAAGTTTTCTTAATAGCGTGATTTTCAGGTGACGCTGCGCTGGCGGAATGCGTGAGATCTCAGTTTAGGAAATCACAAGAATCAAATGAATCACAGTTCAGACCAATTTCATTGCCGTCTGCTTTAGCTAACGGAACGTTTACAGAAGGAAAGTCCCCCTTTGGAGGGGGTAGGGGGAGGATTTTTACTTTTTCTGATATTCTAATCAAATACTCGTGCTCCTCGCCCTACCCCCCCCTCCAAAGGGGGACTTGCAAATGGCCAGTTTAAATCTGATCAAAAAAACGCTATTCTTTTCAGCCGAAAAAGTCGGAAGGCTATGAAAAGCGCTATGCTTTTACCCATAAAAAGTGCTGAAAATAAAGGGATGATACGTTGTTTTTGAGGCAGGATTTAGGTGAGGTCGTGCACTTTTAATAACTTGCAGCCGATTGAAAATGAAGGCATATTCAGCTTCAGTCTACTTTTTAAAAAGCAGCTTAAAACATGAAAGTACTCATCATCGGATCGGGCGCCCGCGAACACGCCATTGCCTGGAAACTCAGCCAAAGCCAATATTGCGAAAAAATTTACGTAGCGCCCGGAAATGCCGGTACGGCCCAGTTTGCTACCAACGTAGATGTTTCCATTACCGATTTTGAAGAAATTGCCAAATTTGCTACCGATTTCGATATTATGATGGTGGTGGTAGGGCAGGAGGCTGCGCTCGTAGACGGCATTCACGATTATTTCCTGGCTTCGGAATATTTGAAAGAAATTCTGGTGGTTGGCCCGTGCAAAGCCGGCGCACAGCTGGAAGGCAGCAAAGATTTCTCTAAGAAATTTATGCAGCAATACGGCATTCCAACGGCAAAATCACAAACGTTTACTACCGAAAATTTCGACGAAGGACTGGCTTATCTGCAAACCCAAAGCTACCCAACGGTTTTGAAAGCCGATGGTTTAGCGGCCGGTAAAGGCGTAATTATTGCCAAAGATTTTGAAGAAGCCAGCTACCATTTCAAAGACATGCTGCAAAACGCCCGTTTCGGAAAAGCCAGCGCCAAAGTGGTGGTTGAACAATACCTGGACGGCATTGAAGCATCGGCGTTTATTTTAACCGATGGCAAGGAATATATTTTACTGCCGGAGGCCAAAGATTACAAACGCATTGGCGAAGGCGATACCGGATTGAATACCGGTGGCATGGGCTCCATTTCGCCGGTAAGTTTTGCCGACGCAACCTTTATGGAAAAAGTGAAAACCCGCATCATCGAGCCGACTTTAAAAGGTTTGCAAACCGAAAATATTCCGTACAGCGGGTTTTTGTTTATTGGCCTGATGAGCGTGAACGGTGAACCGTACGTGATTGAATATAACGTGCGCCTCGGCGATCCGGAAACGGAATCTATTCTGCCGCGCATCAAATCCGATCTTTTCGAAATGTTCCAGGCGTTGCACGACCATACATTGGGTGAATTCAAGCTGGAAATTGATCCGCGCACGGCTGCAACGGTTATGCTGGTGGCTGGCGGTTACCCGGAAAACTACGAGAAAGAAAAAGAAATTACCGGGTTAGAAAATGTGAAAGATGTACACGTTTTCCATGCAGGTACCAAGCTGAATGAAAATAAAAATGTGGTTACCAATGGCGGCCGCGTAATTGCGGTAACGGCTTTAGGCGAAAACCTGACCGATGCGCTGGAAAAAGCAAATGCCGCCGCCGCAAAAATCGAATGGCAGAACCGCTACTTCCGGAAAGACATCGGCTTCGATCTGAAAGCGCTGGAAAATAAAGCCGGCACAAGTTCAGAACACGACCAGATTTTAGGCTAAAAAGCATAGCGTTTTACTGTCATTCCGAGCCTGTCGAGGAAACTAATGCGTACTACTATGGAATTCGAGCGAAGCAATGAATTTCTTGCTCAAGGTCTGAGATAAGTTTTCGTACAGGCTCGGTACGCATTAGTTCCTTCCACAAGCTCAGGATGACGCAAAAAAAAAGTAGCGTAGGGTTTTAACCCTGCGCTACTTTTTTTATTCCCACTTTTCAGCAGTAAAACGCTACCGTTTCAGGCTTAAAAAGTGCTGTTTTCAGATTTTGCTGTTTAGCAGTTTGCTTCGAAAGCGCCTTTCAGGTTATCTACAATGCGTACCAGGTCGTTGCCTTCAATGTGATGGCGCTCGATCATGTGTACCAGTTCGCCGTTTTTGAACAATGCGATAGACGGAGAAGACGGCGGATAAGGCAGCATGTATTCACGGGCTTTAGAAACCGCATCTGCTTCCATACCGGCAAATACCGTGATCATTTTCGCAGGTTTTTTATCGGCAGAAGAAACCGCCATTTTCAGAGCCGGACGAGCTTTAGAAGCTGCGCAACCACAAACCGAGTTAATAGCTACTAAAACGGTACCTTCTTTCTGCGAAAGCACATTTTCTACTTCTTCCGGCGTCATTAATTGCTCGAAACCAGCCGAAGTAAGATCTTCGCGGATCGGGGCTACCATATATTCAGGATACATTCCCATAATTCAGATATTTTAAGCTGAAACAAAATTTACAACCGCAAATTTACGAAAACCAAGCCGGATTTGCGAATGCTGACAAAATGATCGTTATCAGGCAGATAGTTGTCAGTTATCAATGTCCGAAAAGCATTCGAAATATTTTTTATCACAATATCTACCAGAACGGTATCAAAAACCGGTAAAAAAGTCGGGCCAGCTCTTTTGAAGCTGGCCCGAAGCAAGTATTTCCGGTTTCCTGATAAAATTTTAGTTATAAACTTTCACCAAATAAATAAAATCTTTCAGCTTTTTAAGTTGCTGCTTGCGGGCTTTGCCGCTTAAAGTATTCTGGCGGTTGAAAGATACGCGGGTAGCAGAATCAGATTTCAGTTGTTCGGCAATGCCCATTAAATAAGCCGATTTGGTCGCAAAAGCCGCGCCCTGCGCATCGAGTTGCTTGCCACTGATCACGCCAATTAAGTTGCCTTTATCATCGAAAAGCGGACCGCCGGAGTTACCCGGGTTTAGCGGAATAGAAATCTGGTAAGCGGCCGAATCGCCTTCAAAGCCCGATTGAGAGCTTAACGAACCTTCGCCGAAAACCATGTCTTCGCGTGGGAAACCAAGCGTGTAAACTTTTTCACCTAGATCCGCATCTGAACCGGAAACGGTATAAGGTAAGCTTCCAAAACTCGTGAAGTTCGGGTCCGTAACTTTCAGAATGGCCAGGTCATGGTCCAGGTCTTTATAAACTTCAGTAACTTTAAAGCGGCTGCCGTTCTTGTTTTCTATGTAAACCGAATCGGCGCCTTTAATTACGTGATAGCTGGTTACGAAGTAGCCGTTTTCTGTGAGTGCAAAGCCGGTTCCGCTGAAAGCGCCCGGGTTTATCTCGGCTTTCGGGGTTTTCTGATTCCGGTTGAAAGCCCGGTTTATGGCCCGCTGATTTTTCTTGATATTCTCAACTTCGCGGCGCAGCTCGGTATACCGAATAGCTTGCTGCTTGCCCAGCGAGTTCCAGAGCTGAATGCTTAAAAGCGTACTGAAAACCGTAAGAATTGCCACGGAAGCTGCCACAGCCATAGTGGTAGCGTGAGCTTTCCAGAAAACTTTCCATTTGGGGTCTTGCTGCAAGGTATCTTGCACCGTAGTCATTACAGCGGCATTTTCGGCTTCCATTTCGGCGTGGATGGCGGCCATTTTTTGCTTCAGGTTTTGCCGGCGGCCAAATTGTTGCAGGTTCCCGGTCAGTTCCTCGAACTGCCGCGAACGGTGCGCTAAAATGGGGTCCTGGAGGAGTTGCGCTTCAAAATCGGTAGCCTCCTGGTCGGTCATATCACCGGCAAGGTAGCGTTCAATTAAGGCGTAAGCTTCAGTTTCAGTCATGATATTTTTCCGTTTCCGGAATGGTTAAGGGCAGCGCCTCTATTCGGCCGGCGCGACGGTTTTATAAGCGGTAAAGAACAATTTCTTCAGCCGCATTAAGCATTTATATTTCTGGTTTTTGGCATTGTCGGCGTTGGTGTATCCAAACTTTTCCGTAATGTCCTGCATAGAACGTGCCTGAATGTAAAAATCTTCGAGCAAGGTGCGGCAAGGTTCGCCTAACTGGTTCATGGCCTGTTCCATTACCGAAAATTTCAGTTCCGTTTCTTCCGGCGCAACCGGCTCATCTTCCAGGCCAATAAAATTTTCCGAATCAATAACCCCGGAAAACCGGTTCTTTTCAGCCAGTTTTTTCAGCCAGAGCCGCCGGCAAACCGAATACAGGTACGTTTTTATCTGGCAGGTAAGCTCTAAAGTGCCGTCCTTGATCTTTTCATAGAAAACCAGTATGCCTTCCTGAAAAATATCTTTGGCCTCGTCGGAAGTACCGCTGTTGCTCAGAATAAAATGCGAAACCATGGGGTAATGCAATTTATACAGGTAACTCAACGCCCGGTCATCGTCGTGCCGGATTCCGGCAATCAAAGCTTCATCAGTATGTTCTGCCGCTCGCTGCATGCACGTTTCAAGTGTTTATACAATTCGGGCCATTTTGTAACCCAAGAAAAAAAATATTTTTTGCCGGGTTACTTCTTAGCCTTTCTGGTATGAAGGTGAGAAATTTAAAACTAAAACACTTAAACGGATAAACAAAATGAAAAACACAATCAAATTAGCAGTAGTTGCTTTCGCATTCGCAGCTTTCACTACCTCTTGCAACAAAACTGAGAAAACTGTTGAATCTACAACTGAAAGCCTAGAAACTACTGTTGATGAAGCCGTAACCCCAGAAACTGCTGATACTGCGGTAGTTATCGATCAGGAAGCTGATGCGGTTATCAAAACTGACACTACTGTTACTGAAGCAAAATAATTTCTGATATTTTATTTTTTCTGCGAAGAGTCCGGCCCTAAAAAGCCGGATTTTTTTTTGCCCTTACCAAACGTTTCCTTGGGGGAATAGATATTAAAATCTGGGAATTGAAACAGTGCTCTAATCTAACTCCTTTCAGCGTTAGCTAATGGAGCCCTAAAGTTGTCTGAACACGATTTTCAGGATTTGTGGGATGGACAGGATTCTCTTTGGAATAGGCTTTTTTCTTTTGAAGCAAGCGACAGAGCAGGTTAACCACCCCCAACCCCTCCTGTCCAGGCGGGGAGCTTTTTACATCCTTCCTAATGCACACTTCTTCACTCGAACGCGCAGCGGAGTACGGTCAACGAAAAACGAAGAACTACAAGCAAAATTTGCGCTTACGGCAGCAAAATTTGCCGTCTGCCCAGCCGCTGAAGTCTACTATCTATGCAATGTTCAGTTAGCTGTGAAATGCAAAAAGTGAACGGGGTGCGTAAATGTCAAGCGCACTGTTTGAGCGGTCAGCGAGTTTGCGCCTGACTTGACTTTTTTGGTTCTGGGGGTTGGGTCCCTCTTTATTTGTGTCAAGACAAAAAGAAATCGAAAGCTAACTATGTAAGAATAAAGTCAAATGATAAAAGGTAGAATGTCTACTATGAAAAACGGTATCCTTTCAGGCCGAGAAAGTAAATTGTGGGTGAAAACACCAACAAAGGCAGGAAGCAAACTATGAAAAATGGTATGGTTTCAGGCTCAAAAAGTCAATAGCAAACGAAAATACCAACCCGATGGGATCTCTCCTCGCATCGAGATGACGAAAAAAACGGTATCCTTTTCACCTTAAAAACTCAAAAAAACTCAAAACGGCAAAGTAAGCTGATGACCAAACCGCGCCTCTTCCTCAGAAAGTAAATTCGAAACGGAAATCCCGAGCAACCTCACCGGCAATTGCGGCACAAAAGGCGCGCGCAGCAATTCTTTAGCAATCTGCCAAAGCAGATCAGCCGACTGAATACCCGATAAAAACGTTTTGCTGCGCGTATTCATGGTAAAATCGGCGTATTTTATTTTGATGGTAACGGTGCGGCCGGCATTGTTTTTTGCAGCAAGGTATTCGGCTATTTCCTCAGCCAAAAGTTTCAAACGTTCGTCCATTTCCTCGGCAGTCGTCAGGTCTTCGGCAAAAGTCCGTTCGGCTCCAACCGATTTCCGGATCCGGTTCGGGTTTACCTGCCGGTCGTCGTTGGCGCGGGCAATTTCATAATAATACAACCCCGATTTCCCGAAGTGCCGGCTGAGTTCCGAAAGGCTGCGTTGTTTCAGATCCAGGCCAGTATGAATACCCAAAGTATGCATTTTACCGGCCGTTACGCTGCCAATGCCATAAAATTTTTCAATGGGCAGCGTTTCGATCAGCGCTTCCGCTTTTTCGGGCCGAACTACGGTTAAGCCATTCGGTTTTTGCAACGCGGAAGCTACCTTTGCCAGAAATTTATTGTAAGAAACGCCAGCCGAAGCCGTAAGGCCGGTTTCTTCCAGAATGCGCTGCTTAATTTCTTTGGCAATCTGGGTAGCCGAAGCAATGCCAAAATGATTTTCTGTTACGTCCAGGTAAGCTTCGTCCAACGAAAGCGGCTCTACCAGGTCGGTATAACGCAGGAAAATTGCCCGGATCTGCCGCGAAACTTTTTCATATACCTCGAAGCGGGATTTGGCAAAGATCAGGTGCGGACATTTGCGTCTGGCAATACTGCCGGGCATGGCCGAATGTACGCCGTAGGCCCGTGCTTCATAACTTGCCGCCGCCACCACGCCTCTCGGTCCGGCGCCGCCAACTGCCACGGGTTTGCCACGCAATTCCGGAAAATCGCGCTGCTCCACCGAAGCAAAAAAAGCGTCCATATCGATGTGAATGATCTTGCGCAAGCGAGAGAAATTTTTGCCTCAAAGATACGCATAGAAAACGGTTGGATTTTCGGCTCCAAAACTCAAAGCAGGTCTTTCAGAACTTTCCAAACGTGTTGCGCCAGCATTTTATGACCTTCGGTATTGGGGTGCACATGGTCGGGTAAGTTCAAATGCGGCACGCCCACCACGCCTTCCAGCAGAAAGGGTACAAAAGCCAGGTTGTTTTTTATGGCCAGTTCGCGGAATAAAGCCCGGAATTCTGCCGCGTATCGACCCGGGAAAATATCCGGAATTTCCATGCCGGCCAGTACAATTTTCGTTTCCGGATGATGCTTTTTTACGACATCAATAATTTCCTGCAGGTTCTGGCTCGTTTCCCGCGCCGGAATGCCCCGCAAACCATCGTTAGCGCCCAGTTCCAGCACAAAAATATCCATGCGTCTTTCCAGCCATTTATGAATACGGTATTTCCCGCCGGCCGTAGTTTCGCCGCTCATGCCCGCATTCACCACTGTATAAAGTTTACCCGCTTCGTTAATTTTTTGCTGAATAAGCGCCGGAAAAGCATTGTTTTGCCCCACGCCGTAACCCGCCGAAAGACTATTGCCAAAAAACAGTATGGTTTTCATCCGAAAAAGTAAAAAGTTTTCGGGTGGGTTATACGCAATAAAGCGGGAAGGGAATTTAACTTTCGGAAATTAGCCAGGCAGCAGCACTTTCGCGGGTTTCAAAATTCCCGACCTTGAAATTTACGCCAATGCCGTTAATAATTTCCTGATTATAACGCTGGTACTTTTCTTCGATATCGGCATATTTGCTTTTTATGCGGGCCATTTTCTGAAGCCTGGTTTGCGCCAATCCGCTGAAAAGCAACGTGAAAATATTGAGGTAGTTACCCACCGACAGGTTGTTGCGGTTTCTGGCAGAATCGAGTAAAAAATATTTTACATCGTATTGATTAATAGCCTCAATAACAGCCTCTAACGATTCTTCGAAATACGTAGCCATAATCGGGCTGCTATCCGGCCAACGGGCGTATAGAATTCCGGTTTGCGCGTCGTACTTTAAAAGAACCAAGTCTGTAATTTCTAACTCCAAAAGAATCTTCCTAATTGCTACCGGAATAGTCACCGGGATTTAAGAACTGCAATTACGAACAAAACTCTTAGAATTAAAAAAATAATTAAGTTTTTTAATTAAAAAATGATATTTAATATAGGTGATATATCGTTTGGGTTTGCTGTCGTAAATTTTGGAAAGTCACCTGTAACGGGTGGGATTGTCTTTTAGTAAAACTGGATTTCTGTTGATTTTAAGAATTCAAAAATCTTTCTCTTTGTATCTTCCATTTCGCTTACCCAAGTGAGAATGTTTTTAGTAACATTTGCAACTGAATCATCAAAATCTTTACGAATTTCATCATCCCATTCTTTTACTACTTTCATTCCTGCAATTATTAATTCAAAAGTTTTAGCAGGGTTAACGCCATATAGACCTTAACCTTGCCATATATTGCAGTTAACTAGATGAATTCCTTTTCTTCAAATGCTTTGTGGTAATCTATATATGAATTGCTTTCATATACTCGTGTATTCATAAAATCAAAATTTTCGAATAGGTTTATTATATCCTGAATATCTGAATTTGCATCTTCAATCTTTTTATGGATGCTTTTAGTTATATAGTTAATATTAAATATTTGATGTTTTAAGCGGTATAGATAAGTTTTCTTAAACTTTCTCTTTTCTGAAATTCCAAATACCAATCGTAAATGGCTTTCAGAACTAAAGCTATTAACGCACCAATAAAAGCAGTAAAAAGTTTTCCAGAATCTAACACCATACGGCAAAGGTATCAGAAAAAATATTTTTACAAATTTTGAGAGATTATAAAATAGGAGATTAGATAGGATAGTTTCGGGCTTGTGAAAAACGAAAATCTTGTGGATTGGGAATAAAAAAAAGCCCCTCAGCGTTAACTGAGAGGCTTTTAAGTGGTCGCGTAGGAAGCTGTGTTATTTCCTTCGGTTTCACCAAAATGCCCTCTAATGCCTTTTAACTAGGGTTTTTAGAATGCAAAGGTAGCAGTAATAGGTAAAACAATGCACCCTGATGCAAGAAATGTTTTACCAAATGTTTTACCTATTCACAATAGATATTCCATTCTGGTAATTGCTGGCGCATCTGGGAGCAAGGAGGTGAAGGCTTTTCACACTCTGTAATCCTAGTTTTACCACTTAAATATTATACCAATGGCAACAGTAAAAATTCTACTGAAAGTAGACAAAACCAATGCTTCCGGAGAAGCACCTTTATACATCAGACTAATCAAAGATCGCAAACCAAAGTACATCTCATTAGGATTCTCGATTAACCCTAAACATTGGAATGCAGAAGACAAAAAGGTAAAGAAATCTCATCCCAATTCACAGCGCTTAAATAATTTCATTGCGGCTAAAATTGCTGAAGCAGAAGGGGTGGCTCTTACTATGGAAACCCAGGAAAAAGGAATATCGACTCGAAAGATAAAAGAAGCAGTTCTGGGCAAATCAGCCGAAAGTTTCCTTAAATATGCTGACAATTATATATATGGTTTGGAGAAAAATGGTCAGGTAGCAACAGCTATTAAAGCAAAATCCATTATCGCAAAGCTTAAAGCTTATCTTGGAAGTAAGGACCTCTTATTCGATCAGTTAACAGTAAGCTTTTTAAAGGCTTATGAGCGCTATCTGAAGGATACGGTTAAGAACAGCGTTAATACCATTCATTTGAACCTAAGAGTTATCCGAAGAATCGTAAATGAAGCTATCCGGGAAGACCTGCTTCCTTATGAGAAGAATCCATATCTGAAGTTCAAACTGAAACTCGAAAAGACTATGAAAATCTATCTTACAGAAGAAATGCTGCAGAAGATAGAAGACTTAGCTTTAAGATCTGGTTCCAGAAAGTTCCATCACCGTAACATGTATGTATTTGCTTCTTATGCAGGTGGGTTGCGCATTTCAGATATCTTAACTTTAAAGTGGAAACACTTTGACGGGGAGCGTATAATCCTGGATACCCAAAAAACGGGAAGTACAGTATCAATAAAATTGCCCTTAAAAGCAAAGGCTATTCTGGAACTTTATCAGGATAACTCGCAGACAAAGCAAAATCCGGAGGATTTTGTCTTTCCGATTCTGAAGTTAGATAAAAACTACACTGACCCTAAAGTTTTATATCAGTCAATTTCATCGGCTACAACATATACCAATAAAGATATCCGGGCAATAGGAAAGGAAGTGGGGGTGATTGGTAATCTTAGTTTTCATTCTAGCAGGCATACCTGGGCTACAAGAGCGTTAAAGAAAGGCATGCGCATTGAATACGTATCAAAGTTGATGGGGCACACGTCAATAAAGACAACCCAAATATATGCTAAAATCGTATCAGAAGAGCTTGACAAAGCTATGGATATATTTAATAGTTAAATCTTAACCCTATGCTAGATCATTACAATAACCCTTTGCAATCTAATGCACCGCTAAGTTATTTCCATTTCCTTCTTAGGGATAATAACCTAAATAATTGGAAGCAAAGTTTTTTAAGTCCAGATCCTTCCGAGGCAGTAGCTGAATTAATTCATTTAAAATCTGATTTTGAAAAAGAAGAACGAAACTTTCTCCGTTGGGAACCTAGGGTAGAGGAGTACTTGGAATATGACGAAAGCTTTAGGGACGTTTTAGACCAAAAATTACGGCAAGGTAAGGAATATGCTGAAGAGTATATTAGGAATTATGTATATAATTACTCAGGGTTAGAACGAAGAACGTTTCTAAATCGAGTGTTAAATGAACTACAATTATTGAAACGTTTAGCTTCCAAAGAAGATATTGCCAAGTATTCCGAAATAAAAGGTACTCTACAAGGTTTGGAAAAAAATGTAAGAATGGTGTATCAACCCGACTTAAAAAGTGAGCAACGAGGGTTAATTTCCACAGTAAACTTAGCTTTTAAACTTGCAGGAGAAGCAGACGCAACATTGCAGGGCTTGGCTGACCTTTTCGAAAGCTTAACAGCTGACGCGCACTATAAGTTTTTAGCTCCAAATACTAAATGGTCTGACTTTGAAAAAGTATTTACAGGTGGACCTGTAGAAAACAAATTAGTATGGCAAGGCCATAAGAAGGATCTTGTTTTTTTTATTAATGAATTAGAAAGGTTAAAAAAAATCGAAAAGTGTAACAAGTGGAAAACTGCGAGTAACTGCTTTTTATTTCTCGATGAGAAAACAAAGCTTCCTGTTGAAATAAGTAACAAACTCAGGTTCAATAGACCGGAACGTAACGAAGACCTAAAGTCAGGCGTGTGGAAATTGATCACAAGCTTAGTTAAAAACCTATAATTCTAACTACACGCATAGTAAAATATTATTTTCTTTTTTTTTATACGAAATGCAGCCTGCGAAAAGTGGGCTGCATTTTTTTTTTCCTTCCGCAACACACTAGCTACACACCTAAAGGGTGTAGTCAAGAAGGCGCATTTTTCTGCTCTAGATTTGCATCACAATTAATTAATAATCAAAACAATAATGCCTATGGAGATAATCGTGATGCAGAATGAAGCGTACCGGGAGCTGGTGAAAGAAACCTACCGGTACCTCGAAAATCTATTTAGAAAACAGCAGGAAAAACCTAATGAATGGTTGGATAATCAGCATCTGATGAAGCAGCTAAAAGTAAGCAAAAGAACACTACAGAACTGGCGGGATCAGGGGCTGATTAGTTTTAGCCAAATCGGAAGTAAAATTTATTACAACCAGAAAGACATTGATACATTCCTGGAAAAACACATTAACAAATCCTTTAACCATTAACAACCAAACACGATGACACAAACAGAATACTGGGACAAAGTTGAATCAATTATAAGAGACTTAGGCCGCAAATTAGAAGAGCTAGAAAAAGAATCCGGGGAAAAATTCACCGGAGTTGAAGTTAATTTTAGCAAAAGACCTGATAGAGCGGCTTTTAAGTTGCTGCTACAAAAGCTACAGGTACGAGATATATGTTAATTGACTGTTTGTATTTTTAAAATAAGAATTATGACTAAAATTCAATTTATTCCGAATCCAATTGCATTAAAATGGAAATATGACCGGCAAAGTATATGCCAAGAAAGGGTAATGACAATAATGAGGCATTTAGATAAACAATTAAAGAAATTGGATGACTCAATTTGTACTGGTATTGATTCAATGGAAGCTATTGGTATAGATGATTCAGACGGACAACTATATAAAATAACTGTAAAAAGGGAAATTTTAAACAATAAGCTCTAAGCAAAGCTAACATATAAACAGCTCGCATTAAAATGGCTATTCTTGTCTGAAATTGGAAAATGTAGGATAAGAATAGCACTAGCGAAGAATAATTAAATTATTAATTAATCAACATAGTAAATCTAGTGAATGATAATAAAGAAGCTGAAGAAAAACCTTCAGATGTAAATATCAATACTAATCATCAACCAATCAGTAATTCTGGTAATGAAAAATTAACAGACTTAGGACAAGACAAAGATGCCGTCCAAGCTAATAATGAAAATAGCTTCAGTATGACAAACTTGGAACTGGGCAGAACTCCAGTGATTCCATCTGAGGTCTATGATAAATTGCCCAAATTCTTAGAAAAGAATTGTTTAATATTTGATACTGAACGAGAAAAGGATGTATTCTTAACAGGAGCCTTAACTATTTTAAGTGGTTGTTTAAACTCAGTTATGGGCGTATATGGTCAGAAAAATGTATATCCTAATCTTAATTGCTTTATAATTGCTCCGCCCGCAAGTGGAAAAGGAACATTTGTCTACGCGAAGATACTGGGAAATGCATTACACGATAAGTTGGTAGAAGAAAGTCAGAAACAAAAACGAAAGTATGACGCTGTCTTAAGACAAACGGAGCCACCAAAGCAACTCGATCTTTTCGAAAATGGAAAGCCACCTTTCAAAATCCTTTTTATTCCTGGCAATTCAAGTTCTTCTGCCATAATAAATCACTTGGTCGAAGGCGATGGTAAGGGTATATTTTGTGAAACAGAAGCAGATACCTTGGCGAATAGTATAAACCAGGACTGGGGTAACTTTTCAGACCTTTTGAGAAAAGCTTTCCATCATGAGGATATTAGCTTGAGCAGAAAGGGAAATGATGTGTATAGCTCGATAAAAAACCCGAGGCTTTCAGTTGCCTTAACAGGAACGCCAGAGCAAGTGCTAGGTATAATTCCCTCTGCTGAAAATGGTCTATTCAGTAGGTTTATATTCTATTCATTTAAGGTAAAACCTATTTGGCGCAGCGTAGCACCTAAACCTGGGCAACAAAATCTAACTGAATATTTTAACCTACAATCACTTGAAGTTCTTAAAATGGCAGAATATTTAGAAGATCATCCTACGCATTTTAATTTAACGGCGAAGCAGTGGGCAGAATTAGATAAACAATTTACCACCTGGACGGAAGAAGTTAATGATTTGTTAGGAGATGAAGCGGTAGGTACAGTATTCCGTCTTGGCCTAATTCAGTTTAGAATTGCCATGATACTAAGTGCTATTCGTAAATATGAAAATAAGCTTAAAGATTTAGATCTTCTGTGCGTTGACGATGACTTTAAAACCTCTAGCATTTTGGTCGAAGTTTATAAAGAACATGCTTTATTGATGTTCAGTAAATTGCCCCAACGTGGGAATATTAGCAAGCGAATGATAAATCAATTCTTTGATGCATTACCATCAAAGTTTAAGCGTGAAGATGCTGTTAATATTGGTCAAAGGGTTGAAATTATGCCAAGAACAGTCGATAAATATCTAAATGAGCTACTCTTATCAAATAAACTTAAAAGAAGTAAGTTAGGTATTTATAATAAGTAACCGTGCAAACAATGCGAACTCTGCAAAGTGAGGCAGGAAAAGTCTGCCCGCTTTGCAAAGTTTCTACAGTTTTAGTATATAAAATTCAATAATATCCGTGGAAGCAAAATCAGCAGAGAGGCAGAATTTGCTCCAAATCTAACTTTATTGGCTCCAATTGTAGCTTTGATATACAATAATATAGCTTTCCCATCGCAACAGCGCCCATACCTTATCCCAATTTTTTTTAGATTTTTTTGCTGCGCCAGTAAAACCCGCCCCCTGGATCAGAAAAAGACCCCGCCTAGGGATCAGGGTTTGGGTACGGTGCCTTTGCTCTATAACCAATCTCATTATATAAGACTATGGTAAAAGTTATCGGCTACCAAGAGCCATCCCTTGGGAAAAAACACAATCGCTTAATCCTGCAGGGCGAAATTGAGATGATTCAGTCTCAACGCGAGAAAAAGATTTACTACGCCACTATCCAGACTTGCACGGTTTCCTGCACCTTCAATAGTGTTCTCTGCGATGGACTTGTAGGAAAAACACTGCCAGGCACCATCGAGAAGATGGAATGCTTGCCATACGAGTTTAAAGCTCCGAATAGCGATGAAATATTGCTATTGGACTTCACTTACTACTACAACCCTTCTCCAAAGACAATGGAGCAAGCGGTTTTCACGAGAAAAGCGACTTCAGTTAATACGTCAAATGTCGCTTGATTAGGGGGGAGAGAGGGCAGTCAGCTTGGCTGTCCTTTTTCAATATAACTAAAACCATAATATTCATGCACCAGGAAGAAAACAAGTCTGATGGGTTTGATCTGGATGAAGACGAAAGAAGCTGCCTGTTTCTGTCAGGTTTCCAGCTGTATCGGGTAAGCTGCCCATTCCAGGTAACGAGCTTGATGAATAACCTCGATCTGAAGGAAGGCAACAAATACACCGTGGAGCAGGTGATTGGATGGGACGAACGTACTGTTCTTTATCGTGTTTTCACAAAGCTCTACCCGCACTTCTACTTTTCATATTCGCCACCAACAAACATCGTCATTTCAGGCCTGAAATAGGTCTGGGATGGTTTCTACGACAGATGCCATTCCATTACCGCATTCAGCTTGCAGTGAAAACCTCATCAATAACTCATTCATTTTATTCACTTTAACCCCTTACAATTATGGAAAATGCAATTTTTCGGGTACAACCCGAGCCACAAGTGCCAATGTACATCAACAACCAGGAGACAGCCCAGCCAGCTGTCTCTTCTGCTTTTATAGAGGCTAATACAACTGCGGTAGCTTTTAGCGAGATTCAGGAAAAACACATAATACCTGTGTACGTGAAGGATAACGAACCGCTGATCAGCCAAGCGGATTTTATCACTTCTACAGCGGATGCAGTTTCTGAACTGTTTCGTGGTGAACAAATCCTACAGCCGCAAATCAGGGTTTCGCATCCTATTAAAGGCAGAACGCCCGATGCCAGGCATAAGCCAGCCAGTCAGTTGCAGGAATGGGAGAAAACGCTGTATTATGAGCGCATGATGTTTGTAATTGAGGTGCCGACAATAATGGACACTATTGATGGCAACCTGCTTACGCTGACAATTGGTGGAGTCAAGGCCTATAATCTCGATAACCTGTATAATAAGAAAGGAGCGGCAGAGCACTTCAAACTATTCGTAGGCTTTAAGAATTTGGTCTGCACGAATATGTGCGTAAGAACAGACGGGTACCTGGAAGATTTCAGGGTAAACACCATTGAACAGCTACGTGCTGGCATTTACAGACTCCTGGATTCCTACGACCAACACCGCCACCTACAGCAGATGCAAAAGCTTACTGAGCATTCTATATCTGAACAGCAATTCGCCCAGCTGCTTGGCAGATGCAGAATGTACCCGCATTTATCAACCGCTGACAGGAAGCAGATCCCAACGCTTTTGTATGGAGATTCACAACTGACAACAGTCTGTCGCGACTATTACAAAGATGTGAATTTCTGCAAGCAGGAAGATGGCAGGCTTAACCTTTGGAAGCTTTACAACTTATTCACGGGTGCGAACAAATCTACCTATATAGATCAATTCCTGGATAGGTCTGTAAATGCAATTGACTTTGCCACTCAATTGCAGGGTGCGTTGGAAGGTCGTAGTGCTTCTTGGTACCTGAATTAATACCAGTTAAATCAATGTTTTACACCCACCTCTGGCTTCAGGGGTGGGTTTTTCTTTATAAACCAATGGATAAAACAACCCAAACTGTGCAGGAAATTCGCCTGCAATATACACCTGACGAGAAACGTATAACTTCGCCAAGCATCACAGATACAGCAACAGCTTACAGGATCTTAAAAGAACATTTTGACCAGGATTACATCTCCATTAGAGAGGAGTTTATGGTTCTGTACCTAGACAATGCTAACCGGGTGCTTGGGGTTTTTAAAGGTTTCAAGGGGGGCATAACCGCAACCGTTGTGGATGTTAGATTGATTATGGCCGTCGCACTGAAAGGTCTTTGCTCTGGAATGATTATAGCCCATAACCACCCAAGCGGTACGCTTTCACCATCAACCGCTGACAAGACTACTACAAACCAAATCAGCAAGGCTGCAGAATTGTTCAACATCAAGCTACTGGATCATATCATACTGTCACCATTCGATAGCTACTATAGCTTTGCAGATGAAGGAATACTTTAATCCGACACGACAATACTATAAATTAGTAGCTTGTTATTGGGGTTTATACTACGAGATGAAAAAGGGTAGTAGTCTGATAAGGGCTACTACTCTCCCTCTCTCAGATATTGAAAAAAGTGTGTTAAGATCAGGTAATGAGCTGTTCTTTTTGGAGTGAAAGGCACTGATCTTTTTAAATGGTAGCGACTGATCTTTTAGAGATTGCGAATTCTCCTTTGATGATACTTAGTATTATGCTAAAAAGCACTAACCGCCTAACCTTTAACTTCATATTAAGAATGCTGATATGAAACCCCTAGATTCAAAGCAACAGCCTCAAGCATGCTTCCATCCAAATCACAGTTTTTAAGGTCATCTACTCGTTTTTCGAGTAGATAGGCAATCATAATAATGATTGGATGAGAAGAAATCAAAAAATTCTCTAAATTAATTATTCGCTTTAATTTTGTGACATTCGATTGTACAAATTCATTAATTCTCTCAATCCTCAATTTCTGTAACACATTTACTTTCTCCAATTCTTCAATGATAAGTGCGTCAAGAGACAAATTTATACCATCAGTCTTGAACGTAGGATCAAGATTAGCATATAAATTTATTAATTCTCTGAGGAATTGGTTAGGCACGTTCTGATTTGAGTTTATATAATTAAACATTTCACAGAAAAAATCATCCGTAGCCTCCATCAAGGCCATGCTTTTTGCTAGTGTACGTAAAAGGTACCTATCTTGGGTAAAAGCTCCTTTATATACTGTATCGTGGCTTACTTCAGCATAAGCATGTTGAAATAGAGTTTTCACCTGTATTTCACAAGAAATAAAAGGCAGAAATTTATCTGGTACATCAAAAGCCCCTTTCATTGGTTTTACAATTAGATGATAGGCTTGATAATCAAATTCCTTAACATTCTGACTAATCCTGTCTTCCCTATCTCTATCCACTTTACATTCCCAAAACTCTTGTTTGCTTAGAATAGATGTAACTTTTGAGATATTTTCATTAGTTAAAAGCACTACCCTAGTTCCAACTTTATCCTCTATCTCTAATAGAGGATTAGAATATTTCTTTCCACGATGCAGGGCCTTTTGAATGAAAGAGTCTAAGTCCTTAACTCTATTTTTGGGCTTAATTTTAACTGCTGCCAAGTCGAAATCATTCCCTTCTACGGCTAAGAATTCCATTACTTTTAGATCCACTAAATCACCCCATTCTTTTAGAAAAGGTTCAATGGCAGCAAAAAGCTCCCTTAAGTCACGCTCTCTTTCAACAAATGAATTCATGCTATTTCTTCACTGTTGATGGATCACCAGGCAGAACAATAATAGTTGCTCCTGGCTCAATGCTAAGATTGCGTAGTTGATCAGAGTTCTTAATGATTCTCATTTGTTGTTGAATCTGATTCTTCTTACCAGTAACCTTAATACCATTATTAAAATAGATCTGATGGTTTTCTATTTTGTTTTCCAAAAGGGTAGTATCCTTTGGGATTAAATGAGAAAATTCAGATTGAATTTCTTCAGTAAAATCACCTCTCAAATCTGGGGCTATAATCGTTTGCTTTATTTGCTCTGGGTCTAATATAGTAATGTTTTCGTTCGCCATTAGCTCTTCCAACCTAGTTTTCGCTGCATTTTGAGCTTCAAATCCTTGGTAGTTTTGTGCTATAAAATCAACCATTTTGGTATAGAAGCGACTTGTCTGTATTTTTCCATTTTTACTTATATCTAACCCAAGAAATCCATTCCAAAAATAGTCAGAAGGTTTACTGCCAGGAGTGAAATTCTCATCATAGAGAATGGCTGTCCACTCGCTGTTTGGGTAAGATTCTTCAGGATTATCTTTTTTCATTAATATCCCTATTTTAAAAAGCTTGTCTGACTTACTAAGAAATATATCATTAACTAGTTCAAGCATTGGAATCTCTCCTTCACTATTGTTTCGAAGAGCTTCATGTAGTTCAGCCTTAATTGCAATTACTACAGGTTGTGCCAAATTATCTACTGCATCAATAGTAATCATATATCCTCCAGGAATTCCTTGCCGAGTCTGACTTTCAGCTAACTTATTTGCAAGGAGTACTGTTGCATCAAGAAATTCAATATCCTCTAGTGTTCGAAGGTTTTTAGCTATTCCAAAGAAGGAGTATTCACCTATATTGGCAATCGGCAGATCTTCAAATGATTTCCCCCTTTTTCCGAAAGCATCATTAAGACGCACTTTAAATAATGCACTAACTGCAGGATCTAAGACAGTTAAGCAACTAGATGGATCAACTGTAGCACAAGGTAAACTTGGCTCGCGTTTATTAATTGTGTGTATACAAGCTCTAATGAACGTTAAAGCAATAAAGTCCATAATTAAGTAATTCCAGGTGTAGATTAATAAGATGATATGTTTCCTCCTTGAGGTCGCTAATGTACAACATTTAGAGGCTTAACAAAACAGAAGTTAAACAATCTTGCCTTTCTCAAAACTAGCACTGCTAAACTACAAAGGGTGTTTAATCCAGCTCAGGAGGTAAATAATTAATAAGTTGTATCTTCGGGTTGTTGAATAATATTTAATTAGCATATGTGTGGAAGATACACCATCAGCAAAAAGCAGCTAGCTAAAGGGCATCGCTTTGCAACTCAATATTCAAATGTTGTCAATGATCCTAACTACAATGCAGCTCCTAGTCAGAGCCTTCCAGTAATCACTAATCAGGATAAGAAACATATTCAGTTATTCCACTGGGGCTTAATTCCATTCTGGACAAAAGAGCTTAAAGGTGCCAGGAAACCAATCAATGCTAGGGCTGAAACAATAATAGAGAAGCTATCCTTTAGAAGTCTGCTAAAGTCGAAGCGCTGCCTCGTATTGGCTGATAGCTTCTATGAATGGAAGGTAACGCCACAAGGCAAAGTACCTCACAGAATCTTGCTCAAGAACGAGGAGCTATTCACCTTCGCTGGCCTGTGGGATGAATGGGCTGATAAGTCTACAGGTGAGGTGCTGCATACCTTCTCCATTATCACTACTGAGGCTAACGAGTTGGTTCATCCTATCCATGACCGGATGCCTGTAATTCTTACCCCAGAAGCAGAAGAGTTGTGGCTGAATAACGATGAAACCCCGAAGGAGCTTTTAGATCTGCTTACTCCTTATCCTGCTGAAGAAATGAAAGCTTATCCAGTTTCACCTTTGGTTAACTCACCTTTGAACAACTCTCCTGAGTTACTTAATTCACTCTGGTCATGGAGTTTTAACTAAAAATTTTAGTGGTTGTCGATAAGTGTGTGAATAAATAAACCTAATATATTTAGCTTTTCTATGTACTTAACCCGTATTTGCTATATCATTTAGCAAATACTACTATGAAAAACCCACTGAACATGCCAATGTTTAGCACTGACTTGGTGCTCCTCAATGTAGACCTGACCCAGCCACTTTTTCTCCCATTCTTCGATACTAGGCTTTCTGCGGGATTCCCCTCGCCAGCAGAAGACTATTCCATCTCAAGCATTGACATAGGAGAGTTTGTTACTTCTAATCCACTCTCTACCTTCTTTGTGCGGGTACAAGGCGACTCAATGATTGATGCTCATATTACTGATGGCTGTCTGCTAGCTGTTGACAAGTCTTTAATAGCTAAATCTGGTGATATAATTGTAGCAGTCGTGAACAACGAGTTTACTGTGAAGCGACTATCTGTTAAAGCCAAGAAGGTCTTCCTGGTCCCAGAGAATAAGAAGTATCAACCCATCGAGATCACAGAGGAAATGAACTTTCAAGTATGGGGTAAGGTGGTAACGATCATGAATAAGCCATGACTTCTCTCTTTGCCTTGGTTGACTGCAATAACTTCTATGCCAGCTGCGAGCGTTTGTTCAGGCCAGAGTTGGAAGGCAAGCCCGTTGTGGTACTTTCCAACAATGACGGATGCGCTATAGCTAGGTCCAATGAAGCAAAGGCATTAGGAGTCAAAATGGGTGATCCGCTGTTCCAGATACAGGACATCGTCAAGCAACATAATATTCATGTCTTCTCTAGTAACTACGAGTTGTATGGTGATATGAGCTTTCGAGTAGCAGAAACTTTACGCTCGTTCACTCCTAATGTCGAGGTTTACAGTGTAGATGAAAGTTTCCTGGATCTAGGAGAGTTCAAGTTCCTTAACCTGCCAGAGTATGCTCTAAACATTAAGAATAGGGTAAAGCAGAACACTGGCATTCCTGTTTCCATTGGTGTAGCGCCAACTAAGACCCTTGCCAAGGTAGCTAATCGCATTGCCAAGAAATCTCCCAAGGCTAACGGGTGCTTAGTGCTTACAGACTCCTACCATATAGACGAAGCGCTAAAACGCACGGAGATTGGTGATGTATGGGGAGTTGGCAGACAATATGCCAAGTTCCTGATCAACTATGGCATTGCTACAGCTTACAAGTTAAAACACACTAATGACAGCTGGATAAAGAAGCACTTAAGCGTTGTAATGCTCAGGACCGTTAAGGAGCTTAGAGGTGAACCATGTGCCGATCTGGAGCTTGAACCAGGAAAGAAGAAGGAGATATGTACTTCCCGCAGCTTTGGTAAACCTGTGAAGGAGTTTGATGAATTGTTGGAAGCAGCCTCTACTCATGCAGGCAAGTGTGCTTTTAAACTGCGCAAGCAGAAGTGTTGTGCGAAAGAGCTGACTGTATTCGTTCACACCAACCGCTTTGCTGATACGCCTCAATATTTCAACAGTAAGAAGATTCAATTGCCTACAGCTTCCAGCAGTGACCTTGAACTGATCAAACATACAAAGAAAGCACTGGAAAGAATCTACAAGCCCGGGTACCTATACAAAAAGGCTGGAGTGATAGTGAGTGATATAATACCCGGTAGCAATGTGCAGTTAAACCTTTTGGACAAGACTGATCATGGCAAGGAGTTTACACTGATGCAGTTCCTGGATCGTATTACAAATAAGTTTGGTAGGGATTCAGTCAAAGTAGCTTGCCAGGGTATTGACCCAAAGAAGAACTGGAACCTGAAACGGGAATTCATTTCGCCTTGTCGTACTACTCGCTTGAATGAAATTTTAACAATTAGAATTTAAAACTCATAAGCACCCTTCTTTATTTCAGTTTAAATTACCAATTTTCAAGGGCTTAAATTCTTATGAACTTTGGTGCCTATTATTAATATTTGGCCTACCTAGCGTTAAACATCATTTTTGGGCCTGTTTCGATGTAATATTATCTATACTTAATTGTGGAGTTTTCACAAGTAACAAGCCTAAAACTATTAGTGAGTCTGGTTTAAAGTATAAGGTTTCGTATGCTTTGCATACTTTGCACAGTTAGCAAATCCTGCCATTTATGTTTGCTCTTGTATATATTGTTCCATATGTTGTAATTCGCAAATCCTTAAATTAATTACTTCCCCAAAAAGTAGAAAATGTATATTTTGGAAATAGACAAGTTGAAAGTAGGTGACATTATTCTAATCCGGTCAAATTCACGGATTTCTGAAATGGTACGTCGTCTTACAAATAGTCAATATTCACATGCCATTTTATACGTCGGTGTATCTAGTATGATTGATTCAGACGGTTATGGTGTACAATCTAATAACATACAAAGATTATTAATTGATGATCCTGAAAATGCGGTTGTTCTTCGTTTAAAAAGAAGGGGCACAGTACAGGAGATGTTTAATGTGGAAACATTTGCAAGACAGAAAATCGGCACAGAATATTCTACAGAGGAAGCTAAGATAGCTGCAGTTACAAAAGATATTGAAGCAAAAAATCCAAATCGTCAATTTTGTACAAGATTTGTGGCACAAGCATATGATAATGCAGGATTTAAATTGGTACAAAATCCAGATTATTGCACCCCAGAAGATCTTTTAAATTCTGATCTACTTGAGAGAGTACCTGATATGTTGCGAATAGCTTCTGAGAAAGAACTTGAGTTTGCTAATTCTGAAAATCCACTCGAAAAGCAAAGGGATATTCATAATAGTATCTTTCAAAAAGCAAGAGAGTTGACAGGAAGGGATATCCAGACCTTCGAACAATTAGGCCAAGTTATAATTGAGATGCCTGAAATTGATCAAGAAATTACAAATTTCGTTCGTGATTCTGGTTTCTTAACGATGACCGAAGGTGATATTGAGAAAAACCCCTGGCATTATGATGCAAAGAAGATGATTGAGCATTATAAGCATCCTGAACAACTTTTTGAAGTGGCTAAGTTTTATGCTACAACGGAAGAAAAAACCCGAGAGCGCCTTATTCTTACACTTAATTCACTGAAACAAGCCAACAAGGTAATACCTAGAGAATATTTCAAAATGGAAATAGAACTATACCAAAAACTTATTCAATTTAGCTTGCAACGTCAAACCGAGGCAATGAAAGTGCTAAAATATTCTTAACCAAAATTGGCTCAAATCCAGTCAATGAGGGTATTCAATAGGGGATCTTGATAATACGGGCTGTAAGATAGGTGTTAAACTGATTGGATTTTGACCTATAAACAAAGGCTAAGCAGGATGCTTCTAAATGACCCTAATATGAGAGTCTTTTACTGTTTTGCTCTTTGCATTAGGTTTTATATAAACAAATAAATGATAACACCAAACTAAGCCAAATACTACGCTTTACGAGCTCTTGAAGCGAGCTGTTTCTCATTCATCTGAAAAGTTTGGTGTTACCCTTATGAATGCTCATGTAGAGTTAAACCCATACCAGGCAGAAGCCGCATTATTCGCTTTTAAATGTGAGTTTTCAACGTAGGTGGACTAAAGTGACGTAGCTGGTTAAGTAGAATTTAAGGATAAACAGACCACTTAAATCCTTAAAAAATGGAAAAGTAGAAACAGAGTGCCAGCAGCATCGTTCGGGAGATCAAAACAGATTCTTCTATAAAACATCAGTAAACAAAGAAGTCCCGGTGCGAGCCGGGCCTTTTTCTTATAAAAACGCTACCATTTTCGAGCAAGAAACTACCCGATAGCTTGCTTCTGATTGTCGATCAGGTCTTCTGTATCTTCCATCCCAACCTTTTAACAGATCAAGGGATTGGCGAGGTCCCTTTCGTATGTTCCTCGTTTAGAATTGTTCTCAGAACTGATAAGAATCAAATTATTAAAAATCTTGAATATTTGATTGCCTTTCTTAAATTAGCCAAATAATGACAAGTCAAAAACAAAGCAGATAATGCATTTTGGTGAAAAGATCAAAGTGCTGCGTGAGAGCAAAGAGCTTTTACAACGCCAATTAGCCGCCACCTTAGAAATTGATACGCCAATGTTTAGTAAAATTGAACGTGGTGAACGAAGGGCCAAACGCGAACAAGTCATTCAACTGGCAGAACTTTTAAAAACAGATTCTAAGGAACTATTAAGTATATGGCTCGCAGATCAGATTTTTGAGTTAATCGCCAATGAAGATTCAGCTTTAGACGCATTAGAGTTGGCTGAAAAACGAATTAAACAGATTTAAATATAATTATAGCGAATGATCGCAAAAGAATTACTCGATAAGATTTTCAAAGATCCCTCAACCCAATACGATCTTGCAGAATTTAATAACCCTGCCATTGATTATGATGTGGCCCTAAATTTAATTGCAAGACCAGGAACAGGCAGACTCACCGGGAAAACAATTTACTACCTGAAAACTTTAGCGCCTTTCCATTCTGAAAAGGAAGAAGTTCAGGTGTTTGTAGAAGATGGAAAAGCGAACCCAGAAGAAATAATCCGGCAGTTGTGGGTACATCGGCTCATCAATTATTATGGTTATGATAAAGAAGAGATTGAACTAGAAACCCCAGTTGCCTTTGGAACAGATGTTAGTACAAAATTCGCAGATATAGTTGTATACACAAACAAAGAGAAAACTACCCCAAAGATCATTATTGAGGTTAAGAAACCGAAACGAAAGGACGGGATTGAGCAGTTAAGAAGTTACTTAAATGCTAAAGGTTCGCCGATTGGGGTATGGTCTAATGGCAGCGATAAAGTAATTTTATACCGCCCCTACCCACAGGATTTTGACGCTTTGCCGGAAATCCCGAGAAAAGGCCAATCTCCGGAAGATTTGCAAGCTGCCAAACTTACCTTAGCCCATCTGGATAAAAGCTTCGATTTCAAGAAGATCCTGCTCGATTTGGAAGAACTCGTATTAGGTTCTTCTGGTGTAAACGTTTTCAACGAAATTTTCAAGATCATTTTTGCGAAGATCTGGGACGAAAAGCAGGCTATCGAATCACGGCCGGACCAATCTTTAGAATTTAAGTGGTTTAAAGACCCAGAGTTAACATATGAACGCATAAATCATTTGTTCAAAAAAGCAGCTCAGGAGTGGAAAGGCATCTTTGAAGAAACAGACCGCATCCGCTTGCAAAAGGAACATTTGAATGTATGTATTGCTCCACTTGAAAGAAAACGATTTTTAGGCTCTAATCTTCGAATTATTGACGATGCCTTTGAATATCTGTTACCTACTGAAGCTAAAAAGAAAAAAGGGCAATTCTTTACTCCTCGCTTTGTAATTGATATGTGTGTTAGGATGCTTAATCCTAAACGTAACGAATATGTTTTAGACCCTGCTTGTGGCTCTGCCGGTTTCTTGGTTCATACCATGGAATGGGCTTATCCGGCTGAAGGGCCAGATGAAATGGAACTCCGTAAAAGCCGTTATGCTGCCAGGTATTTGTGGGGCGTAGACTTTGAAGAGCAAGCTGCTAAAACCTCCAGGGCTTTGATGCTGATTGCTGGCGATGGCCACACCAATATTTTTGGCCCAGATGTAGACACCTTAGAACCCAGAACCTGGTACAGAACACCATCTGGAAAAGCGCTGATGCAGACGCTTAAAAAGTATAGTCTAACCAAAATAGAAATTCCGGAGGACGAGCTGTTTACGGACGATGAAAATGCCTGGAAATATTTTGAAGACCTTAAATTCGATGTAATTCTTTCTAACCCACCTTTTGCGGGTGAAGTAAAGGTTAAGCAGCAATTGGCGCATTACCAATTAGCAAAACCTGCTTTAAAAAGAGCAAAAGACAAACAGGCCAAAGAAGAACGGGATGTACTTTTTATTGAGCGCATCGTTAAGATGCTGAAACCCGGCGGCAGAGCGGCTATCGTTCTTCCGCAAGGCAAATTTAACAATTCTTCGCTGGCCTTTATAAGGGAATGGATCTTAAGAAAAGCCCGCTTACTGGCAGTTGTTGGTTTACATGGTAATAGTTTTAAACCACATACCGGCACCAAAACTTCAGTACTCTTTATTCAGAAGTATACAGAGAGGGAGTTGCAGGAAATTGAACAGGTACAAAATGAAGTAAAGGCTTCCTGCCCTAATTATGCCAGTCAAATTAGAACTTTATTAGATGCTCATGTAGAAGCAACAGAAGTTCCGGAAGAAATAATACCGGAAAATATTCTGGAATTGCTATTGGAAGAATTTGCAGAGCCCGAGCCGGAAGCTACCGACGATGCTGGAACAGATGAAAAAAAGGAAAATGAAGAGGAAGTAGTTGAAACTGCTGAACCATCTTTAGAAGAACAATTAGAGGCCGCAGATACAAAAATTCAGGAGTTAAAAACTGAGCGCTTAAAAGCTAAAAAGCAATTAGATGAACTTTGCGATGCTGAAGAAGCACTAAAAGAAACGCAAAAAGGAGAATTGGAAATTATTTCCCAGAATTGGGAAGGCAATAAATCTGAATTGCGGGAGCATTTAAAAACAATTAAAGCTGGTCACAACCAAGCCCTAAAGGAGCTGAAAGAAAAGCAGAAAGCTACGGCAAAACAACTCACTGCTTTTCTGAAGCAGTTAGATAGAGACATACCGCAAGCGGAATATGATAAAAACCTCCTTACAAATAAGGGCAAGTTGAGTCTTATTCTAAATGATGATTACCTGCTCCAGAAATTATCAGATCGCTTCATCGATGCAGAAGTAGCCAAACGTCTGGATTACTCCATTTTTATGGCTGTAAGCGAACAGGGTGGAAAAAATAATTCGGGCGAATATGAATATATGCTGGATGAGGATGGTAATATTATGGAGGACGAGAACGGCAACCCGATCTTTAACCAAGACCTGGTAAACTACGAAATTAGCAAAGAAGACTTAGAAAATTTAAAGGCTGAAGAGAAAGAACCCACTTACGAAGACCAACTTCCAATGGCCGCCGACCCAGAGATAGAATATAATGTAAAAGGCAAGCCGTTGGCCATTGCGGAAGCATTCGTGCAGTATGCAAAGGAACAAGGCTTTAACTTTTGGAACAATTAAACTATGGCAGTAATTTCTACTGTAAAATTATCTGAACTTAAACCAGGTTTTAGGATAGATTCAGAGTTTTACCAACCGGATTATCTTTTTCTAGAAAGAGAGTTGAAAGCATTTTCATGCAGAAAAATTAAAAGTTTTGCTAAAGTTACCGATGGTGAACACGGTTCCGTAAAATTAAGGGCTAATGGAATCAAGTATTTAACAGCTGAAAATGTTAAAAATGGATATATTGACATTTCTAAAGTAAGATTTGTAGATGAAGAAGTAGATAGAAGAAATAGAAGGGCATCTGTTAGAGCAGGTGACGTGTTAATTTCAATTAAAGGTACTTTAGGAGAAGTGGCAATTGCAGAAGAGTGGTTATTGCCTGCCAACATGAATAGGGATGTGGCCATAATTAAACCATTTGAAAATTCTGAAATTTTACCCGAATATCTTACAATATTCTTAATGTCAAAGTTTGGCGCATTTCAAGCCAAACGTGAAGGCTCTGGTGGTGTTCAACAAATGATCACGCTGGGAAGGTTAAGGGAGTTTTTAGTACCAAAGCTACCTGAGGAGTCTCAAGAAAAAATTAAATCTCTTTATTTAGGTTCATTAAGTAAAAAAGTTGAAGCGGATTCCCTCTATTCACAAGCTTCAAAATTTCTAGAAGATGCTTTAGGCTTAAACCATATTTCCTTAAAAAACGAAAAAACTTTTACAGCAAAATTAAGCCATATAAGTAATAGAAATAGGTTTGACGGTGAACATTATAAACCAAGATATATACAGCTTAAAGAGATAATAAAAAATTATAAAAATGGATGGGAGTATTTCCTTTTAAACGTTCAATACAAAAGGCCAAACTTTAATCCAGTTAATTCACCAAACAAAGTCTTCAATTATATAGAGCTTTCTGATATTAATTCCAACTTTGGTGTTGTAAATAGTTCTAATTTAATTAAAGGAAAGGAAGCTCCATCAAGAGCCAAAAGGGTTGTAAATCATGGCGATATAATCGTTTCTTCAGTTGTAGGTTCAATTGACAAAGCTGCAATTGTTTCAAAATCTGAGGATAATCATCTTGCTTCTACAGGGTTTTTCCATTTTAGGTCTACCGTTTATTCACCGCAATTTTTGCTTTTATTAGTACGTAGTAAGTTATTTACTGAACAGCTATTTCAGGAATCAACAGGTGGAATTTTAAGTGCTGTTCCAGATTCAAATTTAAGGCACATTATTATTCCAAAGTTTTCAATTGATATACAGGAAACTATTACTGATTTAGTTTCTCGTGCTCATCAAGCACATTGGGAATCAAAAGAATTACTTGAACAAGCCAAACAAGAAGTTGAAACTTTAATCGAACAAACAGAAACTGTTTCATGAATCGTTGGAGTAACTATATTGCCCAAGTAGAATCAGCCGTCCAGGAGCTATCAAAGGAACTGGCCCCATATCTCAATGCGGCTAATAAAAAAGAAAAACAAGCCCAGCTAAATTCTATAGACCAGTCTATTTACCAAATGGAGAAAGGTCATATTAATATTCCAGACGAGTTGCGCCAGCTCAAGCTTAAACTTTTAAAAGACCTGGACCAATTCAAAGAAGCTGAAGCGGCTCAGCAAAAGGTATTAGAGTTACTTCAGCCATTATTGGCGATTGCACCCCAGACAAGAAAACAAACTCAATTTGGTGAAGCACCTAAAAAGGTTAGTAATAAGGTAAGCGGATCCCGCATAGATCTAACAGATCTTTTAACAGCCGGTTACCTCAAACCCGGAATGCAGCTAATTAAAAAATATAAGGGGGAAACTTATAAAGGTACTATTACCGAAGAAGGCTTTATTTTAACCAATATAAGCGGTCAGGAACTTTCCTTTCCTACGCCAACTGCCGCTGCCGAAGCCATTACCTTAAAGGCGCAGAATGGCTGGGTTTGGTGGTCAGTTGAAGGTGATCCTAAAGACAGAACAATTGATTATTATCGCCAGCAGTATAAAGTAAAAACAGGGCAATAGCGTAAATGGGTAGCTTGCAAGACCATTTAGAGGAAATTAATAAGCTATTCCAAAGAATAGAGGAAAATGCTGTTGACTACCGGAAACGCAAAATAATTAAAGACAAGAAGTTTCAATTAGAGGGTATAGAGCAAACTATCAATAAATTAAACAAAAAGGGAGTCGCCGTTCCAGATGATCTTAGAAAGTTAAAGCTTCTGCTTGTTAAGGAGATTGAAGACTTTTATGAGGCAAAAAGAGTAATGAAATTACTGCTTGCCCGATGCAGAAAATTTATTTCAGATCATAAGCAGGAAAGAAAGATGCCACCCCAGAATATACAATTAGATTTATTTGATTCAGGAAAACTAAGCAGCAAAAATGAACCTAAAGGAAGAAGATAAGCAGTTACTTAAAGAACTGTGCAATCAGTATAAAATTTCTTACGAAAAGGTACTGAAGCTTATAGACATTACAAAGGAATATGAGTTTAAAGATCGTAGAACCGGTATTTACGATGCTTTGGCAGAAATAATAAAGTCGGACCTTAAAGCAAACTAACAATGAAGTTTAGAAAACTAATTATAGAGAACTACAAAAGTTTTCAGTTTCCTACTACCATTGAGTTTCCGGATAGTTCTGCTGGTAAAAGCATTTTCCTGATTGGAGGTATGAATGGAGCAGGAAAAACCTCTGTAATGGAAGCTGTAAATATCTGTCTATATGGAGCAAAACCTGATCTAATATACAAATACATCAACCGCAAAGAATTGGCCAAAGGCAATGCTTTTGTTTCATTTGAGTTGCTAATAGAAACTGATGAACTTGAAGAGATTCAGGTAAAACGTACTTGGTCTGCAGGTACGGTAGATTCCCCTAAGCCCAAGGATCTTGAAGAAAAACTCGTGGTTATCAAGGATGGCAAAAGAGTTTCTGTTCAGAATAAGGAAATGTGGCAAGACTATATCAATGCCATGATCCCGAAGGGTATCACCCAGTTTTTCTTTTTCGATGGAGAAAAAATTCAGGAAATTGCTGCAGACGATCACTCAGAAGTTCGTTTAAAATCTTCATTAGAAGCTGCTTTAGGCATTCAATACATTACTCGGCTTGCGAACGATATTCTGCATTTAAAACAAGATGAAAGAAAAAACTTTGTAGAAATATCTGATGAAGATATTGATTTTAAAGAAAGTGAGCTTAAAAGAGAACAGGCCAAGCTTTCGAAAAAACAGGCTGAAAGAAGCGAAATAGAATCAGAACTCAATAATTTTAAATCTGAGTATGAGGGTGCCAAAAACAGGTTTCAGGCTGCCTTTAATGTAGAACCTGAAAGTGCTGATGAAACCAAACAACGGGAGCGTAAAAGAATTCAGCTTGCAACTAAGAGAGGTCAATTAGATAATCAGGTAAAATCTATAATCGACAGGCATTTGCCCTGGGCGTTAGCAAGCAGACTATTTGAGCCACTAAAGCAACAAATTGAGCATGAAAGAAACGCTACAGCATCTAGAGCTATTAGTGACCAAGCAGTCCAATTAGCATTTAATATTGTTTCTGCAGTAGATTATCCACAGCCAATTTACAACACCCCCTTAACAGAAACCCAAAAAAAAGAACTTCAGGAAAGAGTATTGGCTGTTCTTAAAGAAGAGGATGGCCACGATAATTCAGCATTCTTAACTCTTTCTGACCGTGATATAGCCAAAGTACTGAGCAAAATTGAGGAAATAGAACAAAGCGACGTTTTATCCTTAAAAGACTTGTTAGCTGAAAGTACTGACTTAGAAGCACAACTCGGGAAAGTAGAAGGGTCTTCTTTAGGTGTTTCCTCCGATTCTGAAAAGCAACTATTTGAAGAATTGCAACAACAAATGGAAAGTTACCAGAATCAAATTGGTAGGCTTTCAGTCCGGATGCAGAATGTATCTGAAGATGTTCTTACAATAGAAAATCGAATCAAGGACATAGAATTAGAGTTAAACAAACTCTATGAAAAACATCATATGTCAAGGGAGAAAGTCGATGTAATTAAGGAATGTGATGCTATCGCTAACCTATTAAACACTTTTATTATCAGGCTCAGAAAGAACAAAATCCATTTGCTACAGGAGAAAACTTTTGAAATGTATAAACTCCTATCAAGCAAGAGCGGCCTGATTAAAGACCTTGAAATTGATGATAAAACCTACGAAATCATAATTCGTGATCGTAATGGTCATGAAATGAAGAAGTCAGGATTATCAGCAGGAGAAAAAGAAATATTTGCTGTTTCCCTTCTCTGGGGCTTAGCTCAGACTTCTCAACTTAATCTACCAATAATAATAGATACTCCTCTGTCCAGGTTAGATAGTATTCACCGTGATAATATTGTTAATAATTATTTCCCAAGTGCGGCAGAACAAGTAATTATTCTTTCAACAGATACAGAGATTGATAATAATTACTATAAAACTCTTGAAACTCACTTAAGCGGAGCAGGTAAATTAGAGTTTAGTCAAATGAACGAATTAAGCACATTTAAAGAAGGATATTTCTGGAATTAAAATCAGATTATGGCAGATAGATTATATACCTCTCAGAAGGCAGACGAGTATATTAATGGACTTCGTATGGAAAGCAAGCTGGATAAAGCCGTACTTGCCAGAATGGCTTTCGCAGTTTCTTTATCAAAAAATGGAATAGCAGTAGCTAATAGCACCAACTTTAGTGGTGGTGAGATGAAGCGGACTTCATTTTTCAAAGAGGACGAGATTTTTGTCAAAACATTAGTTCAGCAAGTTTATAATAAAGCTGAGATAGAGGATGACGAATTATATAGCAATAGATCTATAATCAAAAACCATGTAGATAGCGGGGCGCAATTACTATGGGAGCTTTTCGAGTCTAATGGTCAGGAAATTTCTAAATGGTACGCTGCACTACTGGAACAAGTTGAATTGAAAGGAGCCAAAGATAAGCTAACAAAAGATCTGGATATTTTTATTGGCAGGGGAATTTTGAATAAGGAAGCTTTAATAATGGAGCTAAACAATACTCAAAAACATGCCAATTCTCATTTGGCAATTATGGGGAAACCCGGTGTAGGTAAAACACAGTTCCTACTCAAGATTTTAGCAGATATTAGAGTTCAGTCCAATTTTCAAACAAACTTTATATTTTTCGATTACAAAGGAGATGTGGTCGATAATGAAACATTTATTGAAGTAACTAAATCTAGATCTTACAGGCTCCTTCAAAACAATGAATCTCTTCCAATCAATCCCTTTGTACTACCTGGATATGATGAGCAGTCTATTCAAGTTTCAGCCAGAGAAAAAGCAGAAAGTTTTGCTTCTATAAATTCTAAATTTGGTGTTGTACAAAAAGGTGCTTTAACTGAAGCCATAACTGCAGCCTATGCAAAGCGTTCCTCTTCTAATGAGCCTTATCCAGATTTTCAGGATATATTGGAAATTGCTATTTTAAATTATGAAGAAGAGGGCAAAAGGGATGACTCACTCATTGAAGTGCTCCGGGATCTTGCAAATTTTAATCTTTTCTGGGCTCATGGAAGCGCCGTAAAACCAATAGAGAAGTTATCAAATCGGTCCATGATAATAGATGTTCATGCAATGCCGGTTTTAAAAGAACTAGTTGGATACCTGGTTATCGAAAGGCTGTATAAAGAGATGACAATGCTGCCAGATAGTCCAGTGAAAGACGGGAAGCGTACACTAAGAACTATCCTAGTAATTGATGAAGCCCATAATTATTTAGGCCAGAAAAATATTTTCTTGCAAAGAATTATTAGGGAAGGCCGTTCAAAAGGAATTGTAGTGTTTTTTGCCTCACAATCACCTAATGATTATCAACAGAAATTTTTCAACTTCCAAGAGCTACTTGAATTTGCTTATATATTCCAATGTGAAGGGGTTTCTTCGTCCTCAATACAAGACATTCTAGGTTGCAATAGTAAAACAGCCAAAGATCTACAAAGTGAAATAGCAAGATTAGAGCCATTTCAAGTAATCAGTAGAAGCGGAAATAAAACTGAAGAATTTGTAAAATTTACTGCTGAACCATTTTATAAGAATTATTAATAGCAAGTAATAATCTTCAAAGGAGTTTGGAGTTAGCACACATAGAAAAAGTACAAGCTAAAGTTGATAGGTTAAAGGTAAATGCAGCTGCAGCTGCAGCTATTTTAGCAAGCCTTAAAGATAATACCAATATTGTCGTGAAGCTTGGTCCATTGTTTTGATAAAAGTAGTAACTAAAGGGCAAGAACATGCCATGATTTACGACCTATCATACGATTTGCGTCAGATCCTTGAAAAGAATGGCTTACAAATAACTGTGCAATCCGTGCAAAGTTTGCAGTCGAGATAAACAATTTGACTTTCTATTCATTGCATGGTTTGCACGGTTTGCACGGTTACAAATTTGGAATGAATTAAGATTTCGAGCTAGAAAGGAGAGGCTGATAAATTAATTTCTAAAGCATTAGCTGAACTATTATTTCCTACTAATGTTTTACCTATGTTTTACCTATAAAATGAAAAACCCCTCAAGATATTGATTCTTAAGGGGTTTTAACTACTAGTTGTGGTCGCGTAGGGAGTCGAACCCCAAACCTTCTGATTCGTAGTCAGATGCTCTATCCAGTTGAGCTACGTGACCGTTTTGCTGTAATGCGATGCAAAGGTGCGAAGAATTCTGATACTTGTCAAGTGTCTGCTTAAAATTTTTCCATATTTTTTTCAGAACTGCGCTTTAAAGCCTTTTTAATGGCATTATTGAGTAAATAATATAGCCCGAAAATCGAGATCACGATCAGGCCAATAAGCAATATTTTACCGAAAATACCTTCGTTGGGGTCTTTCAGGAGCGTTAATAAGCTGCTAGCCTGGGTGCCTACCCAAAAAAAGAACAGCGTGCGCGGCAGCATCCCGGCCATGCTGGCGATTAAAAATTTCCGGAGCGGCACTTTTATAATGGAAAGCACAAAAGTCATGAAAGCAAATGGCAGAACCGGGGAAATACGCGAAAGAATGATCAGTTCCCAGCTGTGGTGTTTCAGTTCGTCCATTACCAAAGCGGCTTTCGGGAAATGGTTGATGAAAGCTGTCATGCGGCCGTGGTCTATAAATTGGGCAGTTTTGTAACCAATAAAAGCGGCAATGCCATACGAAATCACCACGCCCGGGAAGCCAATCCAACCCAGAAAGAAGCCGGTAACCAGCGCAACAAACGTAGTAGGGGTAAGGGCAAAAGACATGGTAATAGAAGCCACTAAAAAATAAGCGATCATCTGCCACCAATTCAGGTTCTGGAAAAAATCCTGGTGTTCGTAAAAGAAATAGATCAGAAAAGAACTGGCCAGAACCGGCACCGCAATTAGCAAGACCAGCGAAACCAAGGTGCTCCGGTTTTCCCGGAAAAGTTCTTTAACAGCGTTTATGGGCATGAAGCGAATTATTGAGTTAGTGAATGCTGGAATGATTGAATAAGAATAGCAGAGTTTTTTTATTCTCCCTTTCACTCATTCAAACATGCAGTTATTAAAAAAAACGGTAGGGTTTTTACGGTAAAAAGTCGGGCTTGGGT
The DNA here is from genome assembly GCF_042657365.1 of Adhaeribacter terreus. Classification (NCBI taxonomy): domain Bacteria; kingdom Pseudomonadati; phylum Bacteroidota; class Cytophagia; order Cytophagales; family Hymenobacteraceae; genus Adhaeribacter; species Adhaeribacter terreus. The sequence goes on from NZ_JBHSKT010000007.1 coordinate 57,374, forward strand.
AAAAACTTTACGGCAGCGATGTTCGGTTAAAAATTTTTAACTTGCAAACGACTTTAGAAAACGGTAGGGTTTAGAGCCTGAAAAGTCCATTATTAAGTGGAACAACCGCATAAATCAGTTTCCCGGAAAGTCTTGAAAATTTTGTCTTACAACTTAATCTGAAACCATGAAATTCGGAACCAAAGCCATACATGCCGGCGTAGAGCCAGACCCAACCACGGGCGCTATCATGACCCCAATTTACCAGACTTCAACCTACGTGCAGAAATCGCCGGGCGACCACAAAGGCTACGAATATTCGCGGACGCATAACCCAACCCGCACGCAGTTGCAAAACGCTTTAGCAGCGCTGGAAAACGGCAAACACGGCCTTTGCTTTGCCACCGGTATGGCAGCCATAGATGCGGTAATTAAAATGCTGAGTCCCGGCGACGAAGTAATTGCTACCAACGACCTTTACGGCGGGACCTACCGCATTTTTACGAAGATCTTCCAGAACTACGGCATCAAATTCCACTTCATTCCGATGGCCGATATTGCCAACGTGGAAAGATTCGTGAACGAAAACACGAAGCTGATCTGGGTAGAAACGCCAACCAATCCGCTCCTGAACATCATTGATATTAAAGGCGCGGCGGCCATTGCTAAAAAGCACAACCTGAAACTGGTAGTAGATAATACTTTTGCTACGCCATATTTACAGACACCGCTTGATCTGGGAGCCGATATCGTAATGCATTCGCTTACTAAATACATGGGCGGACACTCCGATGTGGTAATGGGCGCTTTAATTGTGAAAGACGACGAACTGCACGAAAAACTGGCCTTTATTCAGAATGCGAGCGGTGCCACACCAGGTCCGCAGGACTGCTTTTTAATTCTTCGCGGTTTAAAAACGCTGCATTTGCGCATGCAGCGCCACTGCGAAAACGGCCGTAAAATTGCCGAATATCTGAAAGCACACTCGAAAGTCGAAAAAGTATTCTGGCCGGGCTTCGAAGATCATCAGAACCACGCGATTGCGAAAGACCAGATGCGTGATTTTGGTGGCATGATCTCGTTTGTACTGAAAGGCGATAAAATGGAAGATGCTATTAAAACGCTGGAGAAATTCCACTTCTTTGCTTTGGCCGAATCGTTGGGCGGCGTAGAATCGCTTTGCGGCCACCCGGCCAGCATGACGCACGCCAGCATTCCGCGCGAAGAGCGCATGAAAGGCGGCCTTTCAGATTCTCTGATTCGTTTAAGCGTGGGCGTGGAAGATGTAGAAGACCTGATCGAAGACCTGAAACAAGCCATCGGCTAGTTTTTGAGACGAAAACGGTACCGTTTTTATAAGAAAAAGTCCTGGCGAAAGTCAGGACTTTTTTATTGCGGCCTGTGAAGGTTGTTTTTGTGTAGCAAAAGCTGTTATTTCAGGTAAATATTCTGATATGAGACATTTTCTTACGCTGCTTTTGGTAGCCTTTTTTACAGCAAGCCTGCCGCTGCATGCCCAGGTTTACCTCGAAAAGAGCACTTCCGATACGCTGACTTTCAAAGATCTGCAACGCCAGTTTGGTAATTGGAAACGCGACAAGAAAATAAGCAAAATTAAAGGCTGGAAATATTTCAAGCGCCTGGAAATGGAAATGCTGATGCATACCGATGGTAAAGGCGATCCCGCCGATCCGGCCATTTATGTGAACGAAGCCCTTAAAATTGCCCGTGAGAAAAAGAACCTGCAGTCAGCCCGGTTTGCCAACGACTGGTACCCGGTTGGGCCGAATGCAGTGCCGAATAACCAGACCGGCTACATGGAAAACGGGGTGGGGCGTATCAACTGCATTGCTTTTCACCCCACCAGCACTTCTACTTATTTTGTTGGCGTAGCGCAGGGTGGCGTCTGGAAAACCACCAACAACGGCGTTTCCTGGACTCCGCTAACCGATAATTTACCCATCACCCGCATCAGCGACATTGCCATAGATCCCAATAATCCGAATACGATGTACATTTCCGTGTGCGATTTTGCTTACATCGGTGCCGGGCTTTTTCTGGATGGCCGCAAGCGGAATACGCATTATGGTTTAGGCGTTTACAAAACGACCGATGGTGGTTTGACCTGGAACCCGACTGGCCTCAGTTTTCAGCAAACCAACCGCGATGCTTCCCTCATTAAAAAGATCATGGTGAATCCGGCGAACAGCAACAATGTGATCGCCTGCGGGGTGAGTGGCATGTATGTGTCTAATAACGGCGGAACCAGCTGGACCAAAAACGTGACCGGGCTTTTCTGGGATCTGGTGCAGCACCCAACCAATGCCAATATTTTATATGCCGCAACCGGTTGGGTTAAAGCAGCCAATACGGGGCAGGCCGGCATCTGGAAATCTACTGATTTCGGCACCACCTGGACCCAGCAAACTACTAATATTCAGGCTACCGGTGCGGTACAACGCATAAAACTGGCCATAGCACCTTCTGACCCGAATTATGTTTATGCCATTGCTGTTGATATTTCGAACGGACTTTACGGATTGTATAAAACTACCAATGGCGGAACAAACTGGCAATTTATAAATCCGGGCCTTAATATTCTGGAAGGTGGAAACGGTTCGCAGCCCGGCGGTCAGGGAAATTACGACCTGGCTCTTATGGTTAGCGGCACCGACCGGGATCTTATTTATACCGGCGGCGTGAATATCTGGGGTTCGATGGATGGTGGCCAGACTTTTAAACCGGTAAGCCACTGGACCACAAGTTACGGCCCTACGGTGCACGCTGATATTCAATTTATGGAACGTCAGGCCAGCACCGGAAACATTTTTGTCTGCAACGATGGCGGCCTTTACCGTACTTCAAACCTCGTTTTAGGCGATTGGAATGCAGCTGCCAGCGGAACGCCCTGGCCAACCCAATGGACCAATATCAGCAACGGTATGGCCATTACTTCCTTCTACAGAATTTCGAGCTCTAAAAACAGTGCCGGAAGAATTGTAGCCGGGGCGCAGGATAACGCTACTTTTTATTTCGATGGCACTAGCTGGAACACGATCTTTGGCGGCGATGGCATGGATAATTACCTGAGCCCGGTTAACAACAACGAAATAATCGGTTCGTGGCAATACGGCAGTTTTCAGCAATCTACTAATAATGGAGCCAGCTATATCAGCCTGATAGAACCGGGCGGATACTTTGAAAAAGGAGAATGGACTTCGCCGTTAGTGGTACACGATACCCAGCCGAATACTTTATATGTAGGTTTTGAAAACGTATTTAAATCTACCAATAACGGTGTTTCGTGGAGTGCTATTTCTAATTTTACGCGGGGCTTTAATGCTACCGAGATCAGCGCAATGGCCATTGCCAACGCGAACAGTAATGTGCTTTATGCAGCCCGCCGGGTTAGGCATGAATTTAACTTGCGGGGCAGCGTTTTTAAAACCACGAATGGCGGCGCTAACTGGATCAACATTACTGCCGGCCTGCCCGATTCCTTGTATTACACCAGCGTGGAAGTGAGCGAAAACAATGCTGATATTGCGTATGTTGCTATGGCAGGTTTCAGCGCGGGGAACAAAGTTTTCAGAACGAGCAATGGCGGCGCCAGCTGGCAGAATATTTCTTATAACCTGCCAAACCTGCCGGTAAACTGCGTAAAATATATTCCGGGGCAGAATTATATCATGGTGGCTACCGATCTTGGGGTTTATGTTTTAGCCAATGGCAGCACCACCTGGGTTAACCAGAGCAAAGGTTTGCCAAACGTAATTGTTACCGATATTGAATTTAACCCGAGCCTGAATAAAATTTATCTTGCAACCTTCGGGCGCGGCATTTGGGCGAACGATCTGAACAGCTTTGTTTCCGGCACCAAAGAGAAAATTGCTGACCTCGGCATAGAATTATATCCTTCACCCAACCAAGGCAGCTTTACTATTAAATTCCCAACTGGACAATCTGCGAAAGAAACGTATCAGCTGGAAGTGATCGATGTAACCGGTAAAATCATCCATCGTGCTTCGATTTCCGGCAAAACCGAATATCAGCAGAAACTGGATGTGCCGGCCGGCCTGTATTTTGCTAAAATTACCGGTAATAACGTGTATGGCATAAAGCGATTTGTAGTAGAATAATACCTTAAAACGGTATCGATTTTAACAGAAAAAGTCGCGGAGCAATCCGGGGCTTTTTTTATGGTTCCATTTTCTGAGACGCATTGATTCAGGAAAACCAAACAGTTGCTGGCTTGTTCTTCAGGTAGTTTTTAACCCGAAAATGCTACCGTTTTAAAACCCAAAATTAACCTATGGAAAAAGCGCAAACATTACCCCCCGGATTTCAGGATATGCTTTCGTTTGGTTTGGTAGAAGCGTTGCTGGGCCGCAGGTCGCGTCGCTTTTTTATGGGTGCCGAAATTCCGGACGGAGTTTTTAAATACAAGTCAAAACACGAACCGGTACCGCTTTCCGAATTAGAGAAGTTGCTTGTAGTTACAGCTTGCGGCGGCAATACGGGCTGGAATCATCTCATTTACCGGGCTCAACGCTACGCGCCGCATCTTTCAAATTATGCCGGTGCGGCTGGCGGAAGAACGTTTCCTTCGGCGGCTGGCTTTCATACTTCCAAAACGTTTTTCACCGACGATGAAGGCGTATATGTGCTCGATGTGCGTGATGCACCGGCGCTGGCTGAACGGGAAATAAACGGAGAAATAAATCTGGAAACGCTATTGCCGGAACTCAAAAAACACGTGCGTAAACTTCAGGATGGCCGCCTGAAAGTACCTTCGGAAGTGCCGTTTGTGGAAGCGCATAATACCTGGGTAGCCAATAAACCGGGAACGCTTTTGGTAATGCCGGTCGGTGATCTGGCGCAGCACGCGTTGTTGGGTTTGTGCTACATGCTGCAAAACGGCCAGGTACTTTACGACGACATCAACAAACGCGCTATTCCGGGAATTGAAAAATTCAGCCAACTAGTTGACGTAAAAAATGTGCTGCCGATTTCGTTTGCCGACCAACTTTGCCTGTCCGAAATTACTGTAGAACTTGCCACCAGTTGCTTCGCTGGCGCCTTGCTTTTGCAGGCCATGGGCTTAGGAGGCTGGATGTACGATGGCATCGATCCGTTCAGTTTACTAGGTGCGAGCGGCAAACCTGAAGTACCTGGTTTAGGTTTCCGGTTCGATAAGAAAGAAAGCTGGAGTGTGCCGAACGTAACGGGCCTGGAAGGGATTATGGAAGGTTTTTGTCCGCCGCACTTTAAAAATATGCGCGCTGCGGTAGATGCCGTTTGCGAACGAAAATTCGGGAAAAGCGGCCCATATAATCCTGAAACGCCGGGACCCTTTCAGGATACAAAAAAAGTACGTTCAGCGGCGCAGGTTCATTCCGAAGAATTTAAGGAATGCGTGGCTTTGCAGGCACAATACATCTACGATACGTTCGGGAAATTTCCGGCTACGGTTCCTTCCATTTTTACGCACATGTTCCTACAGGCGCATCATCTGGATCTGGATCATTACGATAAATTCTACAAACCCGGCGAGTATTTGCACACGCATAAAACGCATATGGAAAGGTGGCATAAAGCGTAAAGCCTGGCTCAATAGAAATATTAAAAGTAGTTTTTAAGCAAAAAACGGTAGCGTTTTAGAACAAAAAAGCCCCGGAATATTCCGGGGCTTTTTTGTTTTTTTATAAACTGCAGAAGTTGCTTAACGCTGGATCAGTAATTTTCCGGTGTAGGTCTTAGCGCCATTTTCCAGGCGATACACGTACAAGCCGGCCGGTAATCCGGAGGTGTTTATTTTCAGTGAGCCGGTATTGTTGTTAGGCTGCAGGTTTAAAACTTCCTGACCTAAATTATTGTAGAAGCGCAGGTGAGTTTTTGTGCTTAAAACCATACCGTTCAGCTCAACTTTTACTATGTCAGTTGCCGGGTTCGGGTAAAGAGCAAGGGCGTTTTGCATAATTTCCGGACGAATACCCGTAGCTGGTTTGGTATAGATCGGCGTAAAAATTACCTTTCCGTGGTTGGCATTATCTGTTTTATGAAAGATATGATCTTCAATAACTGTGGTATCGGTAGTGCCCCAGATGTTGTTTTGGGCAAAGATCGTATCAGTGGTATTGTTGTAAACGTCCCAGATCTGGCCGGAAGCACCGTTGTTGTAATTGTTGTAGATCTGGTTCAGGCCAACATCGGCGGTGTCAATTGGGTTAATTCTGCCCAGGCTTGGTTTTGGTCCTGTTTTCACGGTTGAACCGCTCTGCATGGTAATTCCCCAGCGGTTATCGCGGATTATATTGCGGGAAACGATAATATCCTGCGGACCGGTGCTGGAGAAGAAATTAATACCGCTGCCGGCAGCCATCGGGTCCGGGTAAACTTTATTGCCTTCCAGCAGATTGCCTTTAATGTAGCCTTTCATGTTGGTGCCCGTTACGTTTACGCCGTAGCTGTTCTGACGGATCGTATTATTGGCAATCAGGAATTCAGTAATAGCCGATGAACCCAATAAATTGGCAATAGCAATACCGCCGGAACGGTTGGTTGGAGCATTTATCCCAATAATAGTGTTGCCGGTAACTTCGATCGGGCCAGATTTGGCCGGACCCAGGTTAATTTGCGGATAAAGCCCCGGCTCCTGACCATTTTCGAAGAACCAGTTATTGCGGATAGTTACCGTAGCGCCGTTGGCCGGCGTTGAAACTCCTGCGCGCGCATTGTGGTGAACTTTAGAATTAGAAATGATAACGGGTACATCGCCGGAAACGTTGATGGCGCCGCTTTGCGCCGCCCGCTCGTTAAAACGCACAATGCAGCTATCCATAATAAGGCCGGCACTTATTACCCGCACGCCGCTGCCATGCTCTACAATGGTTTTCTTTAATAATGAAAGGTTGGGCGCAGTAGCACTGGCCGAAGTTTCGAAACGCAACGTATGGAATTTATCTGCAGGATTTGCCGCTGTAATTTTTACCGAATCAGGCGGGATTACCAGCAACGTACCCTCTATCGTGATCATGATCTTATTCCCGAGTTTCAGGGTTTCGTTCGAATCGATAAAAAGGGTATCGTTCTGAGCAATGGTAATAGAATCGTTTACAAAATACACGCCGCCGCTATACGTTACGCTGCCTTTTGCAGCCGAAGCCGTTACGAGGTTGTTCAGATTCCAACGCACACCGCTATTAGGCGAGGTATACTGCGCTTTTGCTGCGGAAAATGCCAGCAGCATGATAAAAAGTAAAAGTCTGGTTTTCATAAAAGTGGATGGAATTAAGTAGAACATAAAACGGTATAAAAATCCAGCTGAAAACTACTTCAGCCAACTGGCATACAGTACATAATTATTGGCAACTTTGTCCAGGTTTTCGATCTGTTCGTTACTCAGGGCTTTTACCTTTTTTGCCGGAACACCCGCATAAATAAAGCCACTTTCGCAAACCGTGTTTTCTAAAACTACCGAACCTGCCGCTACAATGCAGTTTTTTTGCACCACCACGTTGTCCATCACAATCGAGCCCATGCCGATCAGCACATTATCTTCTACGGTGCAGCCATGCACAATAGCGTTATGGCCAATGCTCACGTTGCTGCCCACCGTTGTGGCCGCTTTCTGATACGTACAATGAATTACCGCGCCATCCTGAATGTTGGTTTTATTCCCGATCCGGATCGCGTTTACATCGCCCCGGATTACAGCATTGAACCACACGGTGCATTCGTTTCCCAAAACCACATCGCCCACGATCGTAGCATTTTCAGCCACGTAGCAATCCTTGCCCAGCTCCGGCGAAACACCTTTAATTGGTAAAATAAGCGGCATCCTTTTTAATTAAAAATTAGAAAATATGAATTAGAAACAGGCTCTCAGCCCTTTATGTTTGAGCCGCAAAGGTAGAAAAGATATTGGAGTTGGGTAGCTACTTCCGGAATTTGTAGCTGGAATGGCAAGCGGACCAGTAAATATTGTCTGAATTGGGATTTGTCAGTTTGAAGTCTAGAACAGGATTTATAGGATTTTTGGGATGGGCAGGATTTTAAAAGTGTTAGAAGCTTTTTCGATTCTGGCAGGTTTCAATGCTGTTTGACATATTTTAACCTAGAAAATCAACCACCCCTGCCCCTCCTTGAAAAGGAGGGGAGCTTTTGCTTTCTGCTATCTTCAACTCACACACATATCGCCAGCGCAGCGTTTCCTGAAAACCACGTTTGCTAGAAAGCTAAACTAAAAAGAAGCTGACTACGAAGGTGAATGATCCCAGTTTCTGTGAGAGCGGCCTCCAAGCTTACCGGTTCCGTCAGGAAAGCCGCCATGCGGCTAGGTAAGGTTGCAGCCGCGAACGCAGAAACGAAGCCCGCCCGGCTTGAGGGTGAAAATTACCGATGAAAGTTAGAAGTCAGCTGTTTAGCAGAAACAGTGTTTCAAAAACGCTATCCTTTGTAACCCAAAAACTACTTCCCGCCGATGAGGTCCTTCGCTAGCGCTCAGGATGACAGAAATGGTATGCTTTCAGCTCGAAAAAGTCTAAAACAGCAAACAAAAAATCCCTCTTCTAAGCAGAACAGCATTAAATTTTCAGAAGCCTTTTCCAGGTACCCTTATAATAATTATACTTAAGCGTACTAGGCAGCGCCTTCCAGAAATACTTATTCATTTCAACCGCAAAACTAGGCTGCATATAGCAATTAATAGTGCAGCCTTCGCACTGCGGCAACCGGCCTTCCAGCGCAATCTGCTGTTTCACTTCCGCAGAATTGTACAATTCGTAAAGTTGCCCGTTTATTGGAAATTTTTTTTCGCCTAAATGATAGCAAGGCAGCACCAGTTCGTTTTCTGGAGAAATTACGAGCGTAGTGCTGGCAGCTTTACAAACCGGATCTGCAACATGATTTCCGCCGTCACGGCGAAGTTCAATAAAACCATCGTTCAGGTACACGAATTTACGTTTCCCGAAATCAGAGAGGTAATTTAGTTCTTCGTGGTTCAATGCATCGCCAGAAGCTACATCGTTGTAAGCAAAAGCCGGGTTTATGATCAAAAGCAGTTTGTTCGGCAGAATTATTTCCTGATAGATCTTTTCCAGCTGATCCAGATTTTCTCGGAAAACGGTGAAGATGATATCCGGATGTTCGCCCAGGTTTTTAGCAATTTCTATGCTTTGCATCACAAAATCGAAGCAAGCCACGCCGCGGCCCTTGTCATGTTGCTCTTTTTCGGAAGAATCGAGCGAAAAATGCAGCATATCCACTTTTCCTTTCAGCCGTTCGGCCCATTTGGGGTACAGCATGCCGTTGGTGGTTAGCGTGGTAATAAAACCCAGTTCGTGCGCCAGCTCCAGAAACTGATCGATTTCGCGGTGTAAAAGTGGTTCGCCGCCGGTAAAATCGATCACGTTCACGCCCAGTTTTTTCAGGTCGCGCAGGTTTTGCGTTACCTGCTCCAGCGTTACGTACGGGCTCGGTTTTTCCCAGATGTCGCAGAAGCTGCATTTGGCATTGCAACGATACGTTACGTAATAATTACACAAAACCGGCCGGTGAACAAGACGCATTTTTAATGTGCTGATTTTTTAATGTGCTATTCTCTAATTTGAAAAATCAGAGAATTATTGAATGAGAGAATGCGTGAATAATTATCTGGTTTCTACGTGAAGTTAATTGAATAAATCAAATATCGGCGGCTTCATTCTCTAATTCTCTAATTTATCCATTCCATAATTTAAAGGAATAGCACATTAGCACATTAAAAAATTAGCACATTACTTCACCACCTCCTGGTAATAATTACAGATCTTGATAAGCGGGCATTTTTCGCATTTGGGTTTGCGCCACACGCAAATCTTTTGGCCGTGCCAGAGCAAATGAATATGATAATTATAAAGTTCAACCGGATCTTTGGGCAGCATTTCAAGCAGAATGGTATGCGCTTTTTCCGGCGTGTCGGTAGCAGCCAGAATTCCGATGCGTTGGCTCACCCGAAAAACGTGCGTATCGACGGGCATAACCGGCTTGTGATAATTGAAAAGCAAAAGCAACGTAGCCGTTTTCAAACCTACGCCGGGCAGAGCTGTAAGCCATTCCAACGCAGCTTCGGTATCCATTTTCTCCAAAAAACCGATGCTTATTTTGCCTTTATTCGCCGGCTGTTCTTTCATTATTTTCAGCACTTTCTGAATGTTGGCCGCTTTTTGTCCGGGAAATTGCGCAGGTTTTAAAGCATCAGCCAGGTCTTCGAATTTAGCCTGCAAAACGCCTTCCCAATCGCCGAACGTTTCCAGCATGTTGAAGTACGCTTTTTCTTCGTTGGCATGGTTGGTGCGGTGCGAAAGCATGGTAGAAATGAGTTCGCGGAATGGTTCACGGCGCGGCTTGAGCTCCAGGCGGCCGTAAAAATCATTCAGAATTTCGTGGGTCTTTAAAATTTTCCGCTGCGCTTCATTTTTCTTCATAACCATCGCGTATATATTCCGGTTACCGCTTTACGCATAATTTCTGAACAATGGCATTTCGCCTGGCCTCCCTTTTTCCTGACCCCGATTATCCGGCGCCGCAGCCTTTCCGGCAAAACCTCTTGCTGAAAATGCACCTCGCCATTTTTATACTTTTCTGGCTTTTTACCGGCGCCACCGCCACCGATTTTATAAATTGGACGCTCGAAAATTCGCTCACTATTCCGGCCGTGGTTTTGCTTATTTATTTCTATCGGAAACTGCCTTTCAGCAATACTACCTACACGCTGATCTTGCTTTTTCTGCTGTTGCATTTATACGGCAGCCAGAACGCGTATGCCAAAAATCCCTTCGGTTTCTGGTTGCAGGAACAGTTTGGCACCAGCCGCAATCATTACGACCGCATTGTGCATTTCAGTTTTGGGTTTTTGCTGGCTTATCCTATGCAGGAAGTGCTGTATAAGGTTTTCGGGCAGCGAAACTGGCCGCTTTATCTTATTCCGGTAGAATTGGCCCTTTCTCTGAGCGCGTTTTACGAAATTGTGGAATGGCTCGTAGCCGATGTGTTTTTTCCGAAGCTGGGCATGCAATTTATTGGTGCGCAGGGCGATGTCTGGGATTCGCAGAAAGATATGTTTCTGGCAACGTTGGGCGGGTTTATTACCATGCTCTACGTGTTGCTCCGCCGCAAATTCCGAAGTAAAAAACGCTAGTTTATTGCATCGGAAAAGTCTGCGAGCCTTTCACAGTTTCAATTTTCATTTCCGTTTTACTGATCCGGATGCGCACCATATCGTTTTCGGCTTTTAAGTTACCTTTGCCCTTGTAATACGGGATCCGGGTTTTCATGTAAGCTATAAAAGCATCTGGTTTCATCTGCGCGGCTTTCATGGCATCGTTATTCAAAGCGCGTTTAGCTTCCAGGTCCGGGGAAACTGCTTTCAGTTCTGCTGCCGTGGGCATGGGTTTACGGGCCGCTTTGGTTTCTGAAATTTCCGGCATTTCCGGTTCTGCTTCTTCCTGCACGGAATCTACTTTTACAGCCGTTTTATCGGGTACTTCTTCTACCGGGTTAAATTCCTGGGGGGCAGTAATTTTACCGGGCTTTTTGCTTTCGCAGGAAAAGACCAGAAACAACATGGCTGCGCAGAACGCTATGGAAATACGGGGGGAAAGTGGCTGCTTCATAATGCTCTAAAGATAAACGTAGAAAATTAAAAAACGCTATGCTTTGGGGCCGAAAAAGTAAAGACGTAAAAAAAGCTGCTCCCATCCGGAAGCAGCCTTATTCTAACATTCACTTTTAACAATTAAACTACACATTATATCTGGCCTTTTTCGGCGGCTTTTTTCAGTTTTTCGTTGGCATAAATGGCAATTTCTACGCGGCGGTTGGCTTGTTTACCGGCTTCATTGTTGTTGCTGGCTACCGGCATGCTTTCGCCAAAGCCCTGCGTGGTTATGCGGTTTGCCGCAACGCCCTGGGTAGTGGTATAAGCGCTAACCGAATTGGCCCGGCGCACCGATAACGATTGGTTATAGCTGGCAGTACCGGTAGCATCGGTGTGGCCCTGGATCAGTACATTGGTATCGCCGTATTTTTTGAGGGTTTTAGCCAGTTCGGCAATATTATTCTGGGCAGTATAGCTTAGCTGCGAAGAGTTAGTTGCGAACAGGATGCCGGAATCGAAGGTAATTTTAATGCCTTCGCCAACGCGTTCTACCGTAGCTCCTTCCATTTCGCGTTTCAGTTCTTCGGCCTGCTTATCCATTCTTCGGCCAATAATAGCGCCGGCGGCACCGCCAACTGCTGCACCCACAATAACGCCGGCGGCAGTATTTCCGGTTTTCTTACCAACCACGCCGCCAATAATACCACCTGCTGCTGCACCGATCAGGCCGCCTTTCGTGGTTTTCTTCATTGGCTTTTTAGTGCTGGTCTGGGCATAGCCCGAAGTGATCATAAAAACTGTTGCCAGTAAAATTGCGACATAAGTTCTTAACGTTTTCATAATTCAGCGTTTTCGTTTTACAAATCAGGAAGCGGCATTTATGATTTTTGAGCCTACTTCCTGTACCGGCAATAGGCAAGCGCTATGCCAAACTTTAGAACTGGTCTTTTTCTGCCCTTTCTAAAGCGGTGTTTTGCTGCATGAAAAACAATGTTTCAGATGGCTGGGAGTAGTTTTTTTAATATTTATGTGGTTTGATTTCAGGCGAAAAAAAAAGCCGTTCCAGATAAATTCCGGAACGGCTTTTTAAAGCATTATTGCTGAATCAGCTTATTTAATATCGCCACGTTCGGCTGCTTTTTTCAGTTTTTCGTTTGCGAAAATTGCGATCTCTACACGGCGGTTCGCTTGTTTACCAGCTTCGGTCGTGTTGTCGGCAACCGGTTTAGAAGAACCGAAACCCTGGGTAGAAATACGGGATGGTTCAACGCCTTGTGCAATGGTATAGTTGGCTACAGATTGCGCTCTTCTTTCAGATAAAGGCTGGTTGATAGCATCAGAACCAGTATTATCGGTGTGGCCTTCAATAATTACGTTAGTATCGCCGTATTTTTTAAGAGTAGCAGCCAGCGTGCGGATATCAGCCTGTGACTGTGGGCGCAGCTCGGCAGAGTTAGTTGCGAACAGGATACCGGAATCGAAAGTGATCTTGATACCTTCGCCAACGCGCTCTACTTTAGCACCTTTCATGTCGCGCTGTAATTCTTCAGCTTGCTTATCCATACGGCGACCAATTACAGCACCGGCCGAACCACCAACGGCAGCGCCAATAATAGCGCCTGCAGCCGTGTTGCCAGCCATTTTGCCAATAATACCGCCCACAACCGCACCGCTACCGGCACCAATAATACCACCTTTAGCAGTTTTGCTCATGCCTTTCTTTTCAGGCTCATTTTGATATGTGCTGTCGCCGCCGGTTGGCATGGTATCTTTGCTAGATTTACAGGCCGAGAAGGCCATCATTACAGCTAAGAACAAGGACAGATAAACTTTCAGAATTTTCATGTTTGTGGGTTATTAGGTTTTTAATAGCAATGTTTATTCGCTAAACATACTCAATATCGTGCCAAAATGTTTACCCTTATATAGAAAATTGAATATTGTTTCTTGTGTTTAATAGTTGGTTGCTGATTTTCAGTAGTTTAAATTTTAAAAAAAATCGGTTAAGCGTAAAAGGCAGTTTTGAAGGGCAAAAGCATAGCGTTTTGCAGAACGTTTAAACTTTCCTGTGTTTCTAACAAAAAAAGAATTGTTAATTTGGCGCAAATATTCAACTCTAATCTATTTATGAAAAATAAACTTCTGTTTGCTTTAGCGTTTCTGGGTTTAAGTACGACCGCTTTCGCACAGTTCTCCGACTCTACTGAAACACAAAATCATCTTGGTATAATTGCCAAACCGCGTTTAGAGAAAATCTTTACAGCCAATCAATCGTTACCAGTAGGTTTAATTTACAAACGTCAGGTTAAATCAGATCAAGCTTTGCGATTTTCGGCAATAGGATTTTATAACAGGACCGTTAGCGATTTTGGAAATAATAATTATGGAGAATTTTTTGATGAAACTACTGAAAGTTCGTGGCAAACAATGATTGGCTACGAATGGCAAAAGCCTTTGAGCAAGCGATGGAATTTTTATTATGGTGCTGAGCTTGGAATAAGTTCTTACAAAATATCTAAAAAGACTAAATTTTCAAATTTTCAAAATAATCTCCCACTTAATCAGGTCATATTATATCCTAATCATACCAATCATAATTCGGTTAATTACTTATTACAGCATTTCGCGGGCTTTCGACTAAATTTACACACTAAATTATACTTAGCTACAGAAACTACTATTGCTTTCAGATATTCTAAAAATAGAGATGAGCATAATGAATTTACTGTTTCCAATGACGGAACAAATGGAAAAACAGAAAAAATAAGGACTAATACATTTGAGAATTATAACCTTCGCTATTTCCCACTTTCCAACATCCAGTTAGTTTATAAATTCTGATTTCGGAAAAGGCATAAAAAAACCGGGCAGCTTTTACACTGTCCGGTTTTTTGCTTTAAAAGCCTACCGTTTTTCAGGGAGGTTTTGACATCTATTTTACTTTTTTGGTCTTTTTGCCTACCGTTTCAGTTTCAGCCATTTCTGCGTTTCCTTCCGGTTGCAGCATGGTAAGCAGGTCGGTTAATTGCTGTTTCAGTTGCTTGCGGTCTACAATAAAATCGAGGAAACCGTGCTCTAAAACGAATTCGGCGCTCTGGAAACCTTTTGGCAGGTCTTTACCAATGGTTTCTTTAATAACGCGCGGGCCAGCAAAACCAATTAAAGCACCCGGTTCCGAAATATTGAAATCGCCGAGCATGGCATAAGAAGCAGTAACGCCACCCGTCGTTGGGTCGGTCAGTAACGAAATATAAGGAACCTTCGCGTTAGCCAGCAAAGCCAGTTTCGCGGAAGTTTTGGCCATCTGCATCAGCGAGAAACCAGCTTCCATCATACGCGCGCCACCCGATTTCGAGATCATCAGGAACGGGATGCGGTGGGTGCGGGCATAGTCAATAGCGCGGGCAATTTTTTCGCCTACTACCGAACCCATAGAACCACCAATGAATTTAAAATCCATGCAGGAAACTACCAGGTCTACGCCGTTCATTTTACCGTGGGCGCTGCGTACGGCATCTTTTAAATGCGTTTTGCGCTGCGTAATGGCAATACGGCTCGGGTAAGCCTGCGTGTCCACAAATTCCAGCGGGTCGGCAGAAGTTAAGTTCGGGTCCAGTTCTTCAAACTTGTTGTCGTCGAAAAGGATCTCGAAATATTCGGCTGAATCGATGCGGTCGTGGTGGTTGCAGCTTGGGCACGTGTACATGTGCTTGCGGTGCTCGGCGGTATTGGTTACCGTTTTGCAGCTCGGGCATTTGTACCACAGGCCTTCCGGCGTTTCTTTTTTCCCTTCGGTGGGGGTTATGATCCCTTTTTCTACGCGTTTAAACCAAGACATACAATATATTCGTTAAGCGCCAGGCGCAGTACCAAAATCAATTTCAAAAAAAAGCGAGCCGTAAAATTAACGACTAAAAATGAAAAAACGGCCGGTTGCTTCGCCTTTTTTTCGGGCACCGCAACCGGCCGTTCTGTTTATACTAAATGCGTATTTTGCAACAAAGCAAATACTTACGCTACCGTGATCTGGTTGTCCAGGTAAACATCCTGAATGGCGTTCAGTAACTCAACACCAACTTTCATGTCTTTCTGGAATGCTTTGCGGCCTGAAATTAAGCCCATACCACCGGCACGTTTGTTAACTACCGCCGTGCGTACTGCATCTGCCAGATCCGATTCACCTTTAGACTCACCACCAGAGTTGATAAGACCGGCGCGGCCCATGTAGCAGTTAGCCACCTGGTAACGGGTCAGGTCAATTGGGTTGTCAGAAGAAAGTTTATCGTACATAGCAGGGTGTGACTTCGCGAAGTTGATCGCTTTGAAACCACCGTTGTTCTCTGGTAATTTCTGCTTGATGATATCGGCCTGGATGGTTACGCCTAAGTGGTTCGCCTGAGCCGTGATATCGGAAGCAACGTGGTAATCTACGCCGTCTTTTTTGAACGCATTGTTACGCGCATAGCACCACAGAATAGTAGCCATACCCAACTGGTGCGCTCTTTCGAAAGCTTCAGCAACCTCGATGATCTGACGGGAAGATTCTTCAGAACCGAAATAGATAGTAGCACCAACCGCAGCAGCACCTAAGTTCCAGGCTTCTTCAACAGAACCAAACATGATCTGGTCGAATTTGTTCGGATAAGTTAACAACTCGTTGTGGTTGATTTTTACTACGAAAGGAATTTTGTGCGCGTATTTACGGCTCATCATGGCAAGGTTACCATAAGTAGTAGCCACGGCGTTGCAACCACCTTCAATAGCCAGTTTAATAATGTTTTCCGGATCGAAATAAATCGGGTTTGGCGCGAAAGAAGCACCGGCAGTGTGCTCAATGCCCTGGTCAACCGGCAGAATTGATAAATAACCGGTACCAGCCAAACGGCCGGTATTGTAAAGCTGACCTAAGTTACGCAGCACTTGCGGCGTGCGGTTGCTCTGACCAAAAACGCGGTCTACGAAATCCGGACCCGGCAGGTGCAGCATATCCTTGGAGATCGTTTTACACTCGTGCGTTAACAGGCTCTCGCCGTCTTTGCCCAACAGGGAAACAATATTATCGTGGTTCATTAGATTGTATAAAAGAGTTTTAGGAATTGAATTCGGCTCCGAAATTTTGCGCAAATATAGCTGTAAAAATTTACCCGCCATAATTTCCGGAATATGTTCCGCCGTAGTTTTGGGCTGAATGGTAATTATGCGGAATAAAAACCGTAATTCTGTACGGTAAACCTTGTTTTTAAAAGTGCATTTAGTTTTTGCGCCAGAAAACCTACCGTTTTATGCAGTACAGATTTTTGCGCCCCGTACAGGTTTTTAATTATATTTGTGAGCAATACTCTTTCATTTATCAATACTTATGAACACAACTTTTGTACGAAGCGCCTGCACGTTTTTACTGGGCGGCGCCCTGCTTTCGGGTTGCGTAGCGTCTAAAAAATACGACGACCTACTGAGCCAGAAAATGAACCTGGAACGCGAAAAGGCCGAATGCGATAACAGCCTGGCGAAACTTCAGGCTGATAAGAAAAATTTAGACGAGCTTTACGCCGAACTGACCAAAAGCAACAATAAACTGGTAGCCGATTCTATTCAGACCGGCATAATTCTGCGCAAAACCAAGCAGCTTTATAATGACCTGAACAATACTTACGACCGCCTGAACAAAAACCACGAAAAACTGCTGGCCAACAGTGCTTCCGAAACCAGCAAACTTTCCGGTGACCTGGCGCGCCGCGAAGCTGAAATGAAAGCCCTGGATGCCTCTTTAAACAAAAGCAAAGGCCAGATAGACCAGTTAAGCACCGATCTGAAAGCCCGCGAAGAAAAACTGAAAGAACTGCAGCGCATTCTGGACGAAAAAGACAAAGCGGTAGCCAACCTGAAAAACAAAGTGAACAATGCTTTGCTCGGCTTCAATTCCAAAGACCTGACCGTGAACGTAAAAAACGGCAAAGTTTACGTTTCGCTTTCGGAGCAATTGCTGTTTAA
This sequence comes from Adhaeribacter terreus, assembly GCF_042657365.1. NCBI lineage: Bacteria > Pseudomonadati > Bacteroidota > Cytophagia > Cytophagales > Hymenobacteraceae > Adhaeribacter > Adhaeribacter terreus. The sequence goes on from NZ_JBHSKT010000007.1 coordinate 74,982, forward strand.
ATCGGGCAGCACCAAAGTAGATAAAAAAGGTGAAGATGCGTTGCAGAAACTGGCCAAAGCTCTGAAAGATCAGGATGAAGTGAACGTGGTAGTAGAAGGCCACACCGACGATGTGCCGATCAGCAAAGCTTCGGGCGGCATTAAAGATAACTGGGACCTGAGCGTTTTACGCGCCACAGAAATTACCCGTATCCTGGCAGACGCCGGTTTCCCGGGTGCCCGCATTACGCCAAGCGGCCGCGCCGACAACGTGCCTTTGGAAGCAGCTAAAACCGCCGAAGCCCGTCAGAAAAACCGCCGTACCGAAATTATCTTAACCCCGAAACTGAACGAGCTTTTCCAGATCCTGGAAACGAATTAATTGCCGGAAAACGGTATGTTTTTATAGTAAAAAAGTCAGGCCTGTTGGTCTGGCTTTTTTATTTTATGCATTTCGGAATTCTTAAAAAATTCTACCTTTCCTGCACGATTTTCTGAGATGTTATTATTCCCGATATTCAATAAATTTTAAGCTTTATTTTTCAATGATTCCGCGAATAGAAACAATTACCGGTAAAAAACTCATCGGCCTGCACAAAACCATGTCGCTGGCCGAAAATAAAACCGCTGAACTTTGGCGCAACTTCATGCTCCACCGGAAGGAAATCAGGAATAATATTGATACTGATCTTTATTCTTTGCAAGTATATCGGCCCGATCATTTTGTAAACTTCCGGCCGCACAACGAATTTGAAAAGTGGGCATTAACCGAAGTGGCTGATTTTAAAGATGTTCCTGCCGGAATGGAAACGTTTGATCTGCCGGCCGGCACATACGCCGTTTTCAATTATAAAGGAAAACCAAGTGAAGCAGCCCAAACGTTTCAGTATATTTTTACCAACTGGCTCCCAAATTCTGCTTATGAACTCGACAACCGGCCGCACTTCGAAATTCTGAGCGAAAAATATAAAAATGAGCACCCCGATTCGGAAGAAGAAATCTGGATCCCGGTTAAGCTGAAAGCTGATAAAAACAAGTAATAAATTTTGCTCTGTTTGCATGAAAAAAGCCAGGCCGCGCGGCCTGGCTTTTTTCATGCAAAACGGTAGCGTTTTAAGTGAAAAAACTAATCACTAATTAAAGAATATCGTCGCGTTTGTCTTCGGTAACTCTCAGTTGCACCAGTTCAATTTTGCGGTCCGATTTCTCGAGCACCTTCACATCGTACACATCAAAAACCATGGCTTCTTCTTTATCCGGAATGTGGCCGAAAATGTAGTTCACAAAGCCACCAACGGTTTCGTAATCATCACCTTCGGGAAGCGGGTAAGGCAAGAATTCGTTTACGTCGGAGATATAAGCGGAGCCTTCGAGCTGGTATTCAAAATCGGAGGTTTTCTTTACAATGGCATTTTCGTCATCGTATTCATCCTGAATTTCGCCCACCAGTTCTTCCATAATATCTTCTATGGTTACAATGCCGGCCACGCCGCCAAACTCATCGGTTACAATGGCCATGTGCAAACGTTTGCGCTGGAATTGCTGTAAAAGGCGGTTGATCTTTTTGGTTTCCGGAACGAAATAAGCCGGTCGCATCAGCTTTTCGAGCTCAATTTCTTCATTCTGCCGCATTTTTATCAGCAGGTCTTTCACGTAAAGCACGCCCACAATATTATCGATGGTTTCTTTGTAAACCGGCATGCGGGTGAACCCTTCGGCAAAAATGCGCTCCATTATTTTTTCGGTAGGCATATCTATAGCCAGGGCCGTAACGCTGGTGCGGGGCACCATGATCTGCTTTACCATCCGTTCCGAAAACTGGAAAACGTTCTCGATCAGTTCGTGCTCCGAAACTTCTATTTCGCCGCTTTCCTTGCTTTGTTCAAAAAGTAAACGTAGCTCGGCGGCCGTATGTACTTCGGAACCATGCATCGGCGAAATACCCATCAGGCGGAGGATAAAATTCGAAAAACCGTTCAGGATCCAGATGGCTGGCTGAAAAAGGAAGTAAAAGAATTTTAAGGGATAAGCTACCGCCAAACTTGTGGATTCCGGCCGCTGAATGGCTAACGATTTTGGGGCTAATTCTCCGAAAACAATGTGCAGCACAGTAATTAAAGCAAACGAAATAGGTAAGGCAATGCTGTGTGCCAGTTCCGGGGTGCCTTTGTAGCCCACCAGTTCCATCAGGTGAATGATGATTTCGGAAACCACGCCTTCGCCAACCCAACCCAAACCAAGAGAAGCCAGTGTAATACCCAACTGCGTAGCCGAAAGGTAAGCATCCAGTTTATGGGTCATTTTGTGGGCTACTTCGGCGAGCTTGTTTCCGGCCTGGGCGCGGAGTTCCAGCTGCGAAGCCCGCACTTTTACCAGGGCAAACTCAGCGGCCACGAAAAAGCCGTTAAGAAAAACCAGGAAAATGGTAATAAGAATATTCAGGAGCATAGTTTGTATGGAGCATTCCGGGAGAATAGGAATTCCCGAAGCTAAGCCAAAATTACAGTTATCCGGTTAATTTCAAACAATTGACTGGCAGGCTTTACGTTATTTTAAAGTGTTGCGGCTGAAAACGGTTTCGGGAATTCTGAAAAAATGCTATCAAAATTGCCGAAAAAGTGCGTAATTGCTTTTAATTTTCAATGGCTTAGCGTTTTTAATAATCATTTCCTTTTAAATGAAAACCCGCATATTTTTCCTGCTGCTCTTAACATTTTTTGTCCGGGTGGCGGCAGAAGCTCAAATTCTGGAACCTGTAAAGTGGAGCTTCGATGTTTCGAAGAAAGAAGTGAAAATAGGGGAGGAGATCGAGCTGATCTTTAACGCCACAATAGACCAGGACTGGTATTTATATTCTTCCGATTTCGATCCGAATTTGGGTCCGACCGTAACGACTTTTAAATTCAAAAAAAGCCCGGCTTACGAGATCATCGGTAAAATAAAAGCGGTAAACCCGAAGAAGAAATTCGATGATATCTGGGGCGGGGAATATACCTACTTTGTCAAAACTGCGCAGTTCCGCCAGAAAGTAAAAATATTGCAGGCCAACCCGGTTATTAAAGGCACTTACGATTACCAGACCTGCACCGAAACCGACGGCAAATGCATTCCCTTCAACGAAGATTTTACCTTCAACCAAATAAAAGTTAGCGGTGCAGCAGCAACCCCGGAACCAGCTAAACAAACCGGCAGCGTAACACCCGTAAAAGCGCAAACCGCGGCTACACCAGTTGTAAAAACCGATTCATTAACAGCTTCTGCCGCACCTGCCGATAACGCCGTTGCCACAAACGTTCAGGCCGAAGTAGCCAATGATTCGGCTCAAAACGCTATAGTTTCGGAGGAAAAAACTGCTGTAAGTGCCACCGAAACCACTGCTGCTGCAACAGCGGCGGTGCCGGAAAGCCTGTGGTCATTTTTCCTGATCGCGTTTGGTTCCGGTTTGGTAGCTTTGCTCACGCCCTGCGTATTCCCGATGGTGCCCATGACGGTGAGTTTCTTTACCGGCAGCAGCGGCTCGCGCGCCAGTGGTATTTTTAAAGCGGTGGTTTACGGCCTTTCCATTATTGCCATTTATACCATTATCGGTACGCTTGTTTCCCGTATTTTCGGCGGCGATGCGGCTAATTTCCTGAGTACGCACTGGTTGCCAAACGTAGCATTTTTCCTGATCTTCCTCATTTTTGCCATGTCGTTCTTAGGCATGTTCGAAATTACCTTACCGAGTTCGTGGCTTACCAGCGTAGATAAACAAGCCGATAAAGGTGGTTGGCTGGGTGTGTTTTTTATGGCGTTTACGCTGGTATTGGTTTCGTTTTCCTGCACTGGTCCCATTGTAGGCAGTATTTTAATTGCTTCGGCCTCCGGCGATATTCTGAAACCAACCATCGGCATGTTTGCCTATTCGCTGGCTTTTGCGCTGCCGTTTACCTTATTCGCCATTTTTCCGTCGTGGCTGAGCGGTTTGCCAAAATCGGGCGGCTGGCTGAACTCCGTGAAGGTGGTTTTAGGTTTTATCGAACTGGCTTTGGCCCTGAAATTCTTAAGCATCGCCGACCAGGTTTACCACTGGAATTTACTGAACCGCGACGTGTATCTGGCGCTCTGGATTGTGATCTTTGCGCTTATGGGTTTCTACTTGCTGGGGAAATTAAAACTGCCGCACGATTCCGAACTGAAGCATGTAAGTGTGCCGCGCGTTTTATTGGCTTTGGTTTCTTTTGCCTTTGTCGTGTATCTGATTCCGGGTTTATTTGGTGCGCCGCTAAAGCCCCTTTCCGGTTACCTGCCGCCGCAAACTTCCCGCGATTTTAATATGAGTTCCGGCCCGCAGCAAGCATCGCTTTTACCGGTTCAGAACGAAAACGCGCTTTGCGAAAAACCGAAATATGCCGATTTCCTGGAATTGCCGCACGGCCTGCAGGGCTACTTCGATCTGGACCAGGCTTTGAAATGTGCGCAAGCTGTAAATAAGCCAATATTCATCGATTTTACCGGCCATGGTTGCGTAAACTGTCGCGAAATGGAAGCTAACGTCTGGTCCGATCCGCAGGTTTTAAAACGCCTCCGCGAAGATTATGTGGTGGTGGCTTTGTACGTAGATGATAAAACCGAACTTTCGAAAGAAGAACAGTACGTGTCGAAATACGATGGCAAAGAAAAAACTACTATCGGCCGCAAATTCGCCGATTACCAGGTAACGAAATTCAACGTAAATGCCCAGCCATACTACGTGCTGCTCGGCCCCGACGGCGAAAAACTGAACGAACCGGTAGCGTATAATTTAGACATCGCCGCCTTCGTAAAATTCCTGGATCAGGGAAAAGCAAATTACCAAGCCAAATTCAGCAAAGGCCTCGCAAAACGGTAGGGATTTCAGGTGAAAAACTCAAAAGCCGCTTCCGGGAAAAACCTTGGAGCGGCTTTTTTTATTCGATCTGTAGAGACGCAAAGTATTGCGTCTCTACTGCATTACAATTGATAAAAACGCCAGGGATTTACCCTTAAAAACTGATGGAATTTTAGGCTAAATTTGTTTTTGTTCACTCACATTTCCAGCCCTTATTTTTGTTATATGCGCCAGCTTTTCCTTCTATGTACCTTCGTTTTTAGCCTGAATGTGGTAGCATTTTCGCAGAAGGTCTATCCGATCACGCTGGTAATTCACGGTGGCGCCGGTAATATTTCGAAGCAAAACCTAACGCCGGAAAAAGAAAAAGCTTACCAGGAAGGGCTGAACGCTGCTTTAACGGCCGGTTATGCGGTTCTGGAAAAAGGCGGCACCAGTCTCGATGCCGTAGAAGCTGCTATTCGCGTTATGGAAGATAATCCGCTTTTTAATGCCGGCAAAGGCGCCGTTTTCACCAACGATGGCAAAAATGAACTCGACGCGGCCATCATGGATGGGGCAACCTTGAAAGCCGGTTCTGTAGCGGGAGTAAGCACCATCCGCAATCCGGTTTCGGCGGCAAGAGCAGTTATGGAAAGATCGCCGCACGTAATGCTGGTACGCCGCAGGGCGGAAAAGTTTGCGCAGGAACAAAAATTAGAGATCGTTTCGCCGGAATATTTCTACACCGAGCCGCGCTACAAACAACTGCAGAAAGCCCGCGAAGAAGACAACCAAAAGCTCGATCATTCCTCCGATACCACCGGCAGCACTTTACCCATTTTACTGGAAGGAAAGAAATTCGGAACGGTGGGCGCGGTAGCTTTAGATAAATACGGAAACCTGGCAGCGGCAACTTCCACCGGCGGCATGACCAACAAGCGTTACGGCCGGGTAGGAGATGCACCTATTATTGGCGCCGGCACCTATGCCAACAACCAGACCTGCGCTGTTTCAGCCACCGGCCACGACGAATATTTTATCCGCTATACCGTTGCCTCCGATATTTCCGCGCTGATGCAATACAAACACAAATCGGTAGGGAAAGCGGCTGAAAAAGTGGTGCTGGAAAAACTCGTAAAAGCCGGCGGCGAAGGCGGCGTGATTGCCTTAAACCGCAAAGGGAAATTTGCGATGCCATTCAATTCCAGCGGAATGTTCCGGGGCTATAAAAATGCTAACGCTTCGGAGGTTAAAATTTTCAAAGAGTAGTTTTTCGGCCCCAAACCCTACCGTTTTAAAACAAATTTTCAGCAAGATAAAGCTGCCAAAATGAAAAAATGGAATAAAGCCACCGGTTTTTTCAGCCAGCGCCTTATTCCATTTTTGTTACTGAATCCAGCAATCCCGAATCACCAGATTTTAAAATTCACTAATTCACTAATTAGCACATTAATTAAGGATATTCGTTACTCGGACTGTCCGGGCGTATAAAATCACGGTTTCCCGGATATCGTTGGGCAGAATTTTCGTGCTGTTTCGGGCCACTGCGACGCAGCAGTTCGTTATCTTCCACTTCCGGAATTTCGCCGTAAACCGAGAGGTTCATTTCTTCACCGTAATATGGGTGGTTATCCAGTGGGCTTTCTGCGGAATTTGCTTTATTATTCTTTTTCCGGCGGGAAATTGCAAAAGCTGCCAAACCTGCCACGGTAATTAAACCGGCAATTTTCAGCGCTTTGGTAGCTGGCGTAGAAACGGCATCCGGTACCGAAATTACGCCTTGTTCGTTCATTACAGCCGGTTGATTCACATAACGACCGTGGGTAGGCACTGCCAGTTGGTCAAAATATTTTGCGAGTTCTTCCAGTTCATCGCGCATGCGTTCGCCGCGCATCGGCACGCCGTGGCCGCTGGCAATTACGTTCGGTTGCAAAGCCGCAATGGCTTCTACAGATTGCCGGGCCGCTGCCCAGTCAGGCGTAAAATAGGTTGGCGGGCCACAAATTTCCGGATCATCCGTCAGCACAGCCAGCGCCGATTCTGGTTTGCGCGTTACTACGGCATCGCCCACTATCAACGTGCGGTCTCTTTCCCGGAAAAAGGATACGTGCCCCGGGCTATGACCCGGCGTATGGAACCAGCGCCACTCCGGTAAACCGGGCACAGAACCATCGGTTGGTAACGGCTGCACCAAACCACCCACATTGATCGGTTTTTTCGGGTACATAAAGCTCATGTAAGCCATGGCGCCGCCGCCCACGCTTGGGTCTGGAGGCGGGTAGCTCGAAAGACCAGTGAGGTAAGGAATTTCCAGGTGATTGGCGTAGATCGGTACATTCCATTCCAAGGCCAGTTCTTTCAGCGCGCCTACGTGGTCGAAGTGGCCGTGCGTAAGAATGATGGCGCTCGGACGGGCATCTTTCCCAAAATGGGCTTCGGCTACTTTTTTTATGCGCTGCGCCGAACCGTACAAGCCGGCATCTACCAGCACCCAGTTACCGCTTGGCCCTTCGGAGCCGCGCACAAAATACACATTCACGAAAATGATCTTCATGCCCGTAACGCCATCGGCTACGGCATACAAATTTTCTTTTTTATCTACGGTTAAAGTTCTAGTAGAATGCTCCATGTTCTGTTTTTTGGGTTTTTAACTATCTTCGCGGCCGGCAATGCTGTGCTCGTTCCCTCTGTCATGCATCGAATTGGTATCGGTATCGGTGGAACGGCCGCCTTTTCCGCCCTGGCTTTCCTGCGCATCTTTACTGCTGTGCATGTCCAGGTTTTCCTGATTAAAAGGTTGTTTTTCAGGCTTTTCTTTGTTTTTGTCGGTTTCTTCGGGTTGCATCGTTTTTCAGGTTTATGATGAAAGAAAGATACTGTTTCGGAAAAATTATGTACGGATGTGCGCGTGAATTGGCTGTTTTAAGTAAGATTAATTTTAACCTGCTTTTCTGGATTTATTCCCGTAATTTTGCACCCGCAAAAATGGTAGGGTTTTTGGGCTGAAAAGTAGAGCCTAAAAATCATCCGGTTAAAATTTATGAGCAAGAAGTGGGGAATGGTTTGGTTGGTTCTGTTTTGCAGCGCATGGCAGGTTTTGCAGGCGGCTGTATTGCCAGATTCACCAGATTCTACGGCCGTTCCGGCGTATAAAAAAGCCCGTTTCGTTTTCAATTTCGATACCCGCTATACCTTATTCGATAACGGGCCCATACGCGTGAATGGGTTGAAAACCGGCGTAGAATGGCATAATAAATTCCGGACCGGGATTGGGTATTATTTCCTACGGAACCCTTTCGTTACCAAGTTTCCAGGGGCCAGCGCCGATCAGCCGGCCACCGAAGCCCGCGTAAAGTTTCATTACGGCGCCGTTTACGGAGAATATGTGTTGCTCAGAAATGCGAAGTGGGAGTTAAGTTTGCCGCTTCAGGCGGGTTTTGGTAAACTTAAAAACGAACATTATACCGCCAGTGGAAATTTGCTGCGTTCCAAAACCGAACCGCTTTACCTGGTAGAACCTTCTGTAGCGGCCCATTATAAGGTCTGGAGTTGGGCTGGTATTGGTGCCGGACTTGGTTACCGGCAAATGCTGGGCCAGCAACACCGCGAAACCAGCCACCTGAACGCACCTATCTATTACATTAAAGTGAAGTTGTTTGCCGGCGAACTTTACCGCCAGTTACGCAGCAAATATTGCCCGCCTTCTTCGGAAATTTAGGATTATTCAGTTATTTGCAATTGCAGCTGGTTTCGGTCCAAAACGGAAGGTGTATAAACAAGTCCTGCATGCGATTCCGGAAAAATAATTGCATTAGCTTTTCTAAACGGTATACTTTTGGGTGCAAAAACTGCGTTTAGTAGAAAATGGTTTTTAAGCGTTCCGGGAATTAATTGGGGCGCAAAAGAGTTTTTTTAATATGGTAAATTTAATTGTTCCCCCAAAATACCAGGCCATGTATGCCTGGTGCATCGACGATACGCTGCCGGCCTTCGAGCCCGAGGCTTGGATCGAGGAAGGCCGGGTGTATGCCGTAAAACACATTTCTGAACCGCTTAATATTTCTGAAGGCTACGCCCTGACGATTTTAGATAAAAATGGAGCCGAAATTCATCCGTCCGATTCGCACTGGAGCTTTGCTTCCAATCGCTTCGAGATGTTCTCGGTGTTTCTGAATTAAATGTTGAAAAAGGATATTTACGATCCTGAAAGATGAAAGGGCTGCCGGCGGTAGTCCTTTTATTTTCTTCGCTTTTACGGCAAAACCGTATGTTTTCTTATGCTGAAACTGTTGGAATTTAGTGCGTTGTCATCGGCGGAAAAAGCGGCTTATGTGTTGGAGCATGGCCAGTATATTCATTTCCGGATAAAAGGCTGGTGTAAAATAGACCTCTACCTGGTAAAGTGCGGCCCCGGCTCAACCGAAAGTTTTTATGCCGAACTCTGGTATTATTACGATCTGAAAAGCGTTGGTTTGGTGCGGGTATTCGAAACTGCGCCGCCACTGGAACCCTACACCGAAAACATTAATCTTCGTTTTTCCGGGAAATAAAAAAAGTGCACCGGGGAGGTGCACTTTCAAGAAGGTTACTCGCTAAGAGAAAATCAAATATCTCACCCTTTAAAAAACCCTATGAGCGGAAATAACCTTTTTCTATTAAGCACTCGGCTTAAATATTTTTAAACGTAGCAAATATAGGATTTCACTATTTCATTTCCAAATTGTTACGCAAAATAAAATAATTACCCATTATCCGAAGCCTGCAGCCAGCATAAGTAAGAAATAATTTCCGTGATAAAGAAGAAAAGAAGGATCGTTTTCTTTCTTCTGATGCTAAAATGCTGTTATATAAAATGCTTCACGCAAATTTGTAAAATTCCTGCCAGGTCATCCCTTCCGGTTACTTTGTCTCTTACGCTGGTTTGCCCGTTTTATTGTATGGCCGACTAGTAATTCTTTGTCTTTATATTCTGCTTTTCCAAAAAAGTAAATTCTTTAGCTTGTCAACTTCAGCGTTGCAGGGTCGTAATTCTTTTTCAGATTTTCCTGTTTCTCTTTGTTCCGAATTTCCGGAATCTGTTACCTATTGGCAATTTATTTAACGTAAAAACCCTGCTGCTGCATTTACGTGTAAGGGAACAAATAAATCCACTTTCATGAAAGATATTGCCGATTACGTGCCTGGTCCGCCGCCCAAGTGGGTTGAGCGTTTTGCCCGGTTTGGGCTTATTGCAAAAGGAATTGTTTATAGTCTGGTAGGCATGCTTGCTTTTATGGCGGCCTTCGAATTACGCGGAAGCTCCGAAAGAGAAGCAGATAAGAAAGGCGTTTTTCAGTTCGTGCTGGAGCAACCTATGGGCAAAGTAATGCTGGCATTAATTGGTATCGGCTTACTTTTTTACGCGGCCTGGCGCTTTATTCAGGCTCTCCGCGACAGCGAAAATAAAGGTAAGAACGCAAAGGGAATCGGTAGAAGGATCGGTTATCTTTTCAGTGGTTTGGTTTATGGCGGTTTAGCCATTTATGCGCTTAAATTGGTATTGGGCAAACCTGCGAGTAACTCCGATAGCCGTCAGACATTGGCCAGTGAATTATTATCGCAGCCTTTCGGGCAGTGGCTTTTAGGTGCAGTAGCGTTGGGAATGGCCATAATTGGAATTTACCAGATCTATTATGGCCTTTCCGATAAATATAAAAAGAATGTGCAGGCCTCGGGAATCAAATCTGAATACGAAAGTCTGATGATCCGGGCGGGCAAATTCGGTTACATGGCGCGGGGCGTGGTGTGGCTCCTGATCGGGTATTTATTTCTGCGGGCCGCCATGCATGCCAATCCTAAAGAAGCAGGCGGAACCGGAAGTGCTTTTCAATTTCTGGAAGAAGCTTCGTACGGATCTTTTTTATTAGGGGCGGTTGCATTTGGTTTGTTTTGCTACGGCGTTTTCATGTTCATGCGCGCGCGTTATCAACCCATCAGCACCTGAGTTTTTCAGCCCGAAAGCATAGCGTTTTTAAGCACAAAACGCTATGCTTTTCATGGTAAAAACTGCTAGACCATTTTAACTTTTGGCTGCGGTTGCTTTACCGAAATATTCTGCTGCCTGCGCCGGTAAAACCAGATCACAAAACCGGAAACTGAAAGCAAGCCCGGCATTAAACCAAAAAAGGCATATAAAATTTTTACACCAATACCGGCATAATTACCGAAATGAAGCACCTGCAGCATTTTTGCAAGTCGCAGATTCCAGGGCTTATTTTTTAACAGGTCCGTTTTTTCGATCTCGCCGGTTTTGGAATTGGCCTGTAGGCTGCTGTAAAATTCGCCATAAATTACCGGATCGGATCTTAAATGACCAAGTAATTGCATGGCACCGCCTTCTTTGGCCGGAAACCGCAAATAGGTAACTTCAAATTCCGGATTGGCTTGTTTTACCTGCTGCAGCATTTTATCGATCGAAACACTTACTGCCGGACTTTCAATTTTCTGATCTTTCTTTTTCAGGGTATTTTCAACTACCAGGTAACCCAGCCAGATTCCGGAAACGCTCATGAGTACATTGAAAAGCAAACTCCAGACTCCTACAATGCGGTGCAACCCGGAAAAAAAGGCGCGCCGGTTTTGCAGTGTAATTTTCTGGCGGAAAAGCAGGACTTTCAGAAGCGATTTGCGGTAAAGCAGTAAGCCGGTTATGGTTAGAACCAGGAAGGCCAACCCGCAAAGCAGTACCATAATTTTCCCGGAAGTGCCGGCAAAAAGGGTATAGTGCAGCAGCAAAAAAGTGTGGGTAAGCCGGTTTTCGGCCCGATGATCGGTGTGTAAAATTACGCCGGTTTCGGGGTGAGCGAATATCCATTTTCGCAGCGTTTGCTGCCGCAATTCATATTTCAGCGCTTCGGTATTCGTTTTGGGCAACTCCGGAATCCTGATTTCCCAACCCGGATTTTCAAGACGAACTTTTTCGAAAGAACGGTCGATCTTCAAACTTGCGGCCGGCTGCGTTAACGTAAAATGCTGCGCGTAAATGGACCGGTCTATTTCCTCTTCAAAAAGCAATACCACCCCGGAAGCACTAATAGCCAGCAGAAATATGCCGGCTATCAGTCCGCACCAGTGGTGCAGGGAAAAAGTACGTTTGGTTCGTTTTTTCAAAAGGTTACCATTTAAAGGAAGCACCTAACTGGTAACGTGCGCCGTTAGCCCGAATATAATCGGCATCGCGGCCATAAGCGTAGGCAATAGGCAGGTAATATTTTTTATTCAGCATATTTTCTACCCCAAGGTTCAGGCTCAGTTTTTCAGTAACCTGGTAGGCTGCACTCAGGTTAAAAATATCGAATGCCTGTACCGGACCTTCCCCAATGCCGTAAGTGCCGTTCTTTTTCGGATCGGTGCTTACGATCGGCTCGAAACGGTCGCGGGCGCCGGAGTACAGCCATTGCAGGTTCAGGAATAGTTTTTCGGTAGGTTTGGCTGTTACGTAAGCCGTGATCTTTAAAGGAGCAATGCGGGTACCCGTCAGGTAAACATCTTTCTCGTCTTCAAAATTATTGTTGTTGTTCAGGTCAGCTTTGCCTTCGCTCTTCGCAATGCTGGCCCCGATCTGGAATTTTTTCGAAAGGAATACATCGGCTACGGCTTCAAAACCTTCCACGTGTTCCGGCGCGCGCTGAATCTGGTAAGCAGTATTTTCGGCATTTGCTACCAGGTTGGCTCCAAGTTGGGAAGTGCTGATAAAATAAGCACCGCTGAAGGAAACGATCCCTAATTTGCTATGGAAACCGGCTTCGTAATTATTAACCACCACCGGCTTAATATCCATTTTAGCTACGTAATCTTCGGTAGCGCCACGTACGTAACGGCCTATGTCGATAATAGAAAAACCTTGCGAATAGCTTACAAATGGTTTGAAATATTCAAGGCCGGCGTAGCGCAAACCTACATTAAAAGTAGAAGCATCGAATTTTATAGTACCGCCGTTTATGAATTTACCGCCGGAGCCATTTTCATTTTTTACCTGGGTGAAAGAAGGCACATCTACCTTAACATTATCGAAACGGTAGCCGGCTTTAAAGATAAAGTCTTCATAAACGTTTAATTGTAGCTGGGCATAAGGGGCAATGTTTTTCAGGTCCATTTCCGGAACCCAGGTGCGGCCGTCTACGAGCGGCTGCGACGTTACATCGTTCAGGTAATCTGCACCGTAGATCACATTTCCTTCCACGTGGTTGCCAAACATTAATGGTGAATTGAAGTTGAAACGGGCACCGTTCTTATCCGATTTAATGGTAGACTGGCCGCCGCCCGCGAAAGAAGTCGGAGAGAAGGTCCAGCCGTAGATGGTAGAGAATCGCTGGGTGTAAACGCTGGCTTCCAGGCTGGTATTCCCGATCAGGTTGCTGGCAATATATTTGAGTTGGGCGTTGTGGTTGTATTTGGTTCCTTCGGGCGCGCCTTTCCGTTCACCTAAAACCCCGATGGTAGGAAACTGGTTATATTTACCGATCTTTTCTACATAATGGCTGGCCTGCTGGCTCCCGAAAAAGTTGTACATCCCTTCCACGCGATGGTTGGAAGTTATGTTGTAGCCGCCCTTAAAAAAGCCGTTATACATCTGGGTTTCGCCTAAGCCGTAAACCGGCGACAGCACTTTCCCTTCCGCATCTTTATAAACGCCGGTTTGTTCGTACGTGCCGCTGGTCAGGTAATCGAATTGTTTTATTTTGCCGGAAAACTGTTGCGTTATGCGGCCGCCCATGGTGTTGTTGCGGTGTACCAGCATGCCGGTATTAGCAATAGAAGTATAAGCGCTGAAAGGTTTGGTAGCATCCGGTTTTTTGGTGATGTAATTGATCAGACCACCGTCGGCCCCGTTGCCATAAATGGCGGTGGCGCCTTTTACAACTTCCACGCGCTCAATGGCTTCCGGGTCTATGGAGCGAATGTCGCGGCTACCGGCCCGTAGTGGCGTAGATTGCGGAATACCATCTACCATTACCAATACGTTGCGGCCGCGCAAAGTCTGGCCCACGTTGCTGGTTGTATTCGAATTTAGTGCCAGGCCAGGAACTGAAGTAGCCAGCACGGCAGCAATATTCGGGTTAATCTTGATCTGGTTGCGCAGGGTTTGCTGATCGATCACGTGTACGGAAGCAGGCGTTTCATCCAAGGCTTCCGGCGTACGGCCTGCCGAAACTACTACTTCATCGAGGGCTCGGCCGTTTTCTTTTAGTGTAAGTTCCAGGCTTCTTTCTTCGCCGGCACCCAGGTTAATTTCCATTCTAACGGGGCTGTATCCAATGCCACCTACGCGCAGAAAATAACGGCCACTTTTTATTTGCTTCAGCTCGAAATTTCCTTCCGTATCTGTTGTAGTGCCCAGAACCGAGCCTTCTAAAGCAACCGGTACATAAGCAACCGGCTGGCCGTTCTCATCTTTTACAACACCGGCAAGCGTGCTTAATGGAGATTGGGCAAATGTGCTAAACGAAATAAGAAGAAAAATAAGCGAGAGCAAACAACGAACTTTCATTATTCTATTTTTAATTAATCTAAATTATGCTGCAAAAGTAAAGGTCATAATCTAGTTTTGCAAGGTATTTAGACTTAATCTAAATAATGATCTTTGTCATTTTCTGAATTGCTTCCCGCTGAGCCTGTTAAAGCAGGAATATTATAAAGAAATTTCGGGTTGCTGATTTTTATAAAAAAAAGCCAGCCGGTTTGCACCAACTGACTTTTCAGGCTTAAAAGCATAGCGTTTTTACCGGATGAAAACCGGGCGGATCAGGTTTTCGAAAGTGAAGATCTCATCCCACTTTTCCTGGGTAATTATTTTGCGTTCGTTCACAGTAATATCATAAACAGATTTTCCGGTGAGCAGGGCTTCTTTGGCAATTTCGGCGGAAAGCTCGTAGCCAATTACCGGGTTTAGCTGCGTAACAATGCCAATGCTGTTACGCACCATACTTTCGGTGTGTTGGGCATTGGCCGTTATGCCCACCACGCATTTTTCGCGGAGCGTGTTGCAGGCGTTCGTCATGTAAGCGAGCGAGGTGAAAAGCGCGAAAGAAATAACCGGCTCCATCACGTTCAGCTGTAATTGTCCGGCTTCGGCGGCCATGGTAACAGTTAAGTCGGCGCCGATCACGTAGAATGCGGTCTGGTTCACAACTTCCGGAATTACGGGGTTTACTTTGCCGGGCATAATGGAAGAACCAGGCTGCATAGGTGGTAAATTGATCTCGAACAAGCCGGTGCGCGGTCCGGAAGAAAGCAGGCGCAGATCGTTGCAGATCTTCGAGACTTTTACAGCCGTGCGCTTTAAAACGCCGGAAAGTTGTACGTAGGCGCCGGTATCGTATGTGGCTTCTATCAGGTCGTGCGCTAAAGTAAGTTTCAGGCCTGTAATGTCGCAGAGGTGTTTGGTTACGAGTTCGGCATAGCCGGCGGGCGCATTTACGCGGGTACCAATGGCGGTGGCCCCCATGTTTATTTCCGAAATCAGATTCTTGCTGTCTTCAATGCGCAGCAATTCTTCGCGTAAGGTAGTTGCAAAAGCGTTGAATTCGTCGCCCATGCTCATCGGTACGGCATCTTGAAGTTGCGTGCGGCCCATTTTCAGCACATTCTTAAATTCCACCCCTTTCTGCGCAAAAGCTTCGGCTAAGGAACCTAAAGCATGGCTGTAAACGGTTAAACGATTGATGAGTGCAATGCGGAAAGCAGTAGGGTAGGCGTCGTTGGTAGATTGCGAAAAATTAACGTGGTTGTTGGGGTGGCAGAAATCGTATTCGCCTTTTTCGTGGCCCATCATTTCCAATGCTACGTTCGCAATTACTTCGTTGGCATTCATGTTTACCGAAGTGCCCGCGCCGCCCTGGATCATATCGGTTAAAAACTGGTCGTTGAATTCGCCGGCAATTACGCGGTCTGAAGCAGCAATAATATAATCGGCAATTTTAGGGTCTATTACGCCGAGATCGCGGTTGGCCATGGCTGCCGCTTTTTTTACGTAGCCTAAAGCCTGCACAAAAACCGGTTCTACTTTAATGGGAATGCCGGTAATATTAAAATTCTCGAGGGCGCGTTCCGTCTGAATGCCGTAGTAAACGTTTTCCGGAATGGCGCGTTCGCCCAAAAAGTCGTGTTCTATACGCGGTTTTTTCATAGCCTGATGTTAGCGGGAAGATTAAATCCTTAAACCTGAATATAACGGTTTAAGTTAAGGTTTTTTCAAATTGTAATTTTTATTTTACTGGAAGGCTGGTGCAGGGTATAAAGAAAAACTCCCGATGGCTGCCGGGAGTTTTTAAGAGGAAAATGATACCGTTTTTCTACGTCGGAATCTTTCGGAATTAATTTTAATAAAGCTTGAAGCGGGGCGTCGTTACTTCGTAGGTTTCGCCGTTTTTTAGTTTATAGATCACTTTAAACGATTGGTATTCTTTAGGGTCTGGTTTTTCCTTTAGTTTTACGGTAAACTCCTGAAAGTTTATTTGCTGACTGTTTTCGATTAGATAATTAGAAACCGGCAAACTATTTATTAAGATCGCATTTGTAAGAGTATCGCCGGGTAGGAAATCTGCATTATATTTCCCCAATGAGATCATATAAAACCCTGCTAATATTTCTTCTGAGCCTTTATAGCCTGCACTCGGACAAGGTTCTACATCGCGGGCAAAAGCTCGTGGGAAAATTGTAAGGCCGGGTTTCGGAATTACCCCATAGTATTCAGCTTTTAACGTGCCCGTTAAATAAAAATCATGAAAATTCGCCGAATCCAGGTCATTCAGATTTCGGTTAATATAGCTTCCGTTTTGTAATTCATACGAGTTTGCCTTCACTCCTAAGCCGGTAATATTAAAGAAGCGATTGACTTGTGGACACTCCTGGCCATTGTCGCAAGCTAGTTGCAGGAGCGGGAAAATCAATAAAAGCAGAGCGACTTTTTTCATGGATTTTGATACCGTTTTTAAAGCTTTTAAATATACTTTGAAAGGTAACTTAACATTTTGCAACATCCAATCAGTGCAATAAAAAAGTCCTGCTACATATTGTAACAGGACTTTTTCGTATTAAAACCATACCGTTTTCACGGCAGGTAAATTACATAGCTTCTACTTTTTTCTCGTAGCGTTTACGGTCGTTTTCGTCTAACCAGATCTTACGCATCCGGATAGATTTCGGCGTTACTTCCAGGTATTCATCTTTCTGGATGTATTCCATGGCTTCTTCCAGCGAGAATTGTTTCTTAGGAACGATCTTCACGTTGTTGTCAGAGCCGGAAGCACGCATGTTGGTCAGCTGCTTGCCTTTCTGAATGTTTACCGTTAAGTCGTTACCGCGCGAGTGCTCGCCAATTACCTGACCCATGTAAACATCTTCACCTGGCTCTACGAAGAATACACCACGGTCCTGCAGTTTATCGATAGAATAAGCAGTACCCGGACCAGTTTCCATGGCAATTAATGAACCGTTGATACGGCCCGGGATCGGACCTTTAAATGGTTCGTAGCTCTGGAAACGGTGGTTCATGATCGCTTCACCGGCAGTTGCTGTTAAAACGTTATTACGCAGACCGATCAGACCACGCGCAGGAATATTGAATTCCAGGTGTTGTAAGTCACCTTTCGGCTCCATGATGGTCAGTTCACCTTTGCGCATGGTTACCAGTTCA
This sequence comes from Adhaeribacter terreus, assembly GCF_042657365.1. Taxonomy (NCBI): domain Bacteria; kingdom Pseudomonadati; phylum Bacteroidota; class Cytophagia; order Cytophagales; family Hymenobacteraceae; genus Adhaeribacter; species Adhaeribacter terreus. Next base: position 92,468 of record NZ_JBHSKT010000007.1, read on the forward strand.
ATTACTTTACCAGCAACTTCGTCCGGAACGTCAACTACTAAATGCTCAATTGGTTCGTGACGTTCGCCATCGATCTCTTTGAACAATACCTGCGGCTGACCTACCTGTAATTCATAACCTTCACGACGCATCGTTTCGATAAGAACTGACAAGTGAAGAATACCACGGCCATAAACCAGGAACGTATCTTCTTTGTCGGTTTCAGCAACGCGAAGTGCTAAGTTTTTCTCGGTTTCTTTAAACAGACGCTCACGTAAGTGGCGGGAAGTTACAAATTTACCTTCTTTACCAAAGAACGGCGAGTTATTGATCGTGAACAACATGTTCATGGTCGGCTCGTCGATCGAGATACGCTCTAATGGCTCCGGATTTTCGAAGTCAGCAATAGTATCGCCAATGTCGAAACCTTCGATACCAGTTACAGCGCAAATTTCGCCGGCAGAAACTTCTTCTACTTTCGCTTTGCCTAAACCTTCAAAAACCTGAAGTTCTTTGATCTTTACTTTTTTCATGCTGCCATCACGCTTGCACAGCGTCATGTTAGCGCCTTCCTTCAAAGTACCGCGGTGCACACGACCAATGGCGATACGACCTACGAAAGAAGAATAATCAAGGGAAGTGATTTGCATCTGCGGAGTACCTTCACGGAACGGCGCCTGCGGAATTACTTCAATAATAGCATCTAAAAGAGGCGTGATGTCTTCGGTTTTGTTGTTCCAGTCGGTGCTCATCCAACCTTGTTTCGAAGAACCGTAAAGCGTAGTGAAGTCTAACTGGTCTTCGGTAGCGCCTAAGTTGAACATCAGGTCGAAAACCTGCTCATGTACTTCATCAGGGCGGCAGTTTTCTTTATCTACTTTGTTTACTACCACAATTGGCTTCAAACCTAAGTCGATGGCTTTGCCCAGTACGAAACGGGTCTGTGGCATGGCGCCTTCAAAAGCATCAACTAAAAGCAATACGCCGTCAGCCATTTTCAATACACGCTCAACTTCACCGCCAAAGTCGGCGTGACCAGGCGTATCGATTACGTTGATCTTTACACCTTTATAACGAACGGAAACGTTTTTAGAAACGATGGTGATACCGCGTTCGCGCTCCAGGTCGTTGTTGTCCAGGATCAGGTCGTCGAACTGCTGGTGCTCGTCAAAAAGCTTAGAAGCGTGGATGATCTTGTCAACCAGGGTCGTTTTGCCGTGGTCAACGTGGGCAATAATGGCAATATTACGGATACTTTGCATTGAGTTTTTATATCAGGCCGCAAAGGTACGAAGAAAAAATCGTTTTTATAGGCAATTTTTCTAACCTTTACAAACTGCTGTTTCGTGTTTAGTTTTTTAGTTGATAATGATACCGTTTCAGAGGTATTTGTGTGGTAACGCAGCGGTTAGGCAAAAGAGTTCAAACCCCACCCCAGCTCTCCCTTAATTCAGGGGAGGAAGCTTTTTCGGGAATGTGTTTTGGAAACGCTATGGTTTTGTTGCTTAAAACTCTGGGTGAGTTTTAGGTAGCTTTTTGTCTTTGGAAATTTTCTACAATTGTTCTTAAAACGGCATCCGGATAAATGAAAATTGCTTCGTTTGGGAAATCGCAGAACTTTATAATTCAGTTGCTGCAGGCGGGCATTTCTTATTTCGTCATTTTCGAAAATCTCCTTTTCAGCATGATGGACGCCGTCCAGTTCAATAACTAACATTTCGGAAGCGCAATAAAAATCGACAATGAAATTTTCGATGCTATGCTGCCGCCGGAATTTTCTTCCAAATAATTGTTCCTTGCGCAAAAGCTGCCAAAGCGTTTCTTCGGCTGAAGTTTGATTTTTGCGAAGTTCCTGTCGGTTTATTTTTAAGTGCGGCAGGTTATGGATCTCGTATTTAGTCAGTGTTGCAGATTTCCGGCAGCAACGCGTTGATCTTAGCAGTAGTTCCACCCCACCTAAATCCTCCCCTAATTCAGGGGAGGACTTTCGACGCAAAATGCGTGAGAAATTTCAGCGAAGCTGAAAAAAAAGAAGAAGCTCCCTCCCCTGTTTTTAGGGGAGGGGTGGGGTCAAGCCAGTTTATCTGTAACCACCGCATAATGCGGATCTTCCAGGATATTTACGTCTATAACGGCGTCGGCATTTTTGAGCAGCAACAAGCAATCAGGGCTCAGGTGTTTTAAGTGCAGCTTTTTGCCGGCTTTCAGGTAGCGTTCGGTTAGTTTATTCAGCGCTTCAATACCGCTCATATCGGCTACGCGGCTTTCTTTAAAATCGATTATCACTTCCTGCGGATCGTTCATGACATCGAACTTTTCGGTGAAATTCACGACAGAACCAAAGAAAAGCGGGCCGTAAATTTCATAATGTTTCACGCCGTTTGCATCTGTGTATTTCCTGGCGCGAATGCGTTTGGCGCTTTCCCAGGCAAAAACCAGGGCAGCAATTATAACGCCGATCAATACTGCCAAAGCTAAATTATGCAGCCAGATGGTAATTACTGCCACGAGTATGCCCACAAAAATATCGTGCTTCGGCATTTTGTTTATGATCCGGAAACTGATCCACTCGAATGTGCCGATAGCCACCATGACCATTACACCAACCAAAGCTGCCATCGGCACGTTTTCGATAACCGGCGCACCCACCAGAATAATTACCAGAATGGTAAGTGCCGCAATTATGCCGGAAAGCCGTGCTCTGGCGCCGGCGCTTAAATTTACCAGTGTTTGTGCGATCATGGCGCAACCACCCATGCCGAAGAAAAAGCCGTTCAGAATATTGGCACTACCCTGTGCCACACATTCCTGATTGCTGCGGCCGCGCGTACCGGTTATTTCATCTACCAGGTTCAGCGTAAGCAAACTTTCAGTTAAAGCTACTCCGGCCATTATTAAGGCATAAGGGAAAATAATTTGCAACGTTTCGAATGTAAAAGGTACCTGCGGAATATGGAAAGGCGGGAAACCACCGCTCACCGAAGCAATATCTTTAACAGTTTTGGTATCGATGTTCAGGCCCATAACCAACGCAAAAACTACGATTATAGCAACCAGCGATGGCGGAACAGCTTTGGTGATCTTCGGAAGAAAAACAATAATGGCAATGGTTAAAGCCACAAGCCCCAGCATGGTGTAAAGCGCCTGACCGGCAAGCCAGGTTGTTTCGCCGTTTACCACAGATTTAAATTGCTCCAGCTGGCTCATGAAAATGATTACCGCCAAACCATTTACAAACCCGAACATAACCGGTTGCGGCACCAGTCTGATGAATTTGCCAAGTTTAAAAATGCCCACCAGAATTTGTAAAACACCAGTTAGAGCCACTGCTGCTAACACATATTCCAGGCCGTGGCTTTGCATTAAAGCAATTAAAACTACCACCGTAGCGCCCGCACCGCCGGAAACCATGCCGGGTCTTCCGCCAAAAGCAGCCGTAATCAAGCCCATTATAAAAGCGGCATATAAACCAACCAGCGGTGGAAATCCGGCCAGAATGGCAAACGAAAGCGACTCAGGAATCATGGTCATGGCTACGGTAAGGCCGGCCAGGATCTCAACTTTATAGTTAATTTGCTTAAAAGCAGGTAAACTGAAATTCATAAATTTTTGGAAAAGGAAATGCTATGCCTTAGCGCCTAAAAAGTATGGGCGTTAGATATTATTGTTACTTAAAATATTTGCTGGAATTATAAAAAGCAGACAAACGCAACAGCCGGGAAGCTACGCAGAATAATTGCCTGAAAGCAGGGAAAATCAGTGTGGGGCAGAAGCCAAAAGACTGGTAAGGTTTTTCATTGCGGGTGCAAAAATACGAAATTTAATGCGCTTTTTAAAACAGAAGTCGATTCCAAACTTTTTGCCTTGCTTAAACTTATTAATAAAGAGCGGCTTTCTATTTCTTTTATAACAAGATCATGTTTGCCTTTCCGGAATTTAAAATCGAACTAAACCATGAAACAAGTATTTATTTTTCTCCTCCTTCTGAATTTCAGTTTAACAGCCTGCGGCCAGAAAAGCGACACTAAAAACGCTATGCAAAATGGGCAAAAAAGTCCGGGCTATGAGGGAATAAAGATCACTAAAAGTCCGAAAACCGGCCGGGATACGGTTGTGAAATCTGAGGCCGAATGGCGAAAACAATTAACGCCGGAACAATTTGAAGTAACGCGCCGCAAAGGCACCGAAACACCTTTCCGCAACAAGTACAACAGCAACAAACAAAAAGGAATTTATAAATGCATCTGTTGCGGGTTAGATCTTTTCAGATCGGAAACCAAATTCGAATCCGGAACCGGCTGGCCCAGCTTTTACGATAAGATCGGCAACAATGTAAAGGTAGCGAAAGACAACCGCATGGGCATGACCCGTGACGAAGTATTGTGTAACCGCTGCGGCGCGCATTTAGGTCACGTTTTCGACGATGGGCCGAAGCCAACGGGTTTGCGCTATTGCATGAATTCGGCGGCGCTGGATTTTGTAAAGAAATGAAAAACCAAATCTGGCTTGCAGCACCTTTTAGTAGAAATATAAGGATTTTAATAAACCGTTTGTGCTGCAGTAATTTCAGGAGCGCACCCGCCCGAACTTCCAACAATAAAGCTTGCCGGAGCGTAAAGCCTGAGAAAATAGATGCAGATGGAAACCGCAGGTAAATTGTTTGAAAAATTATTGAAGTTGCCGGCCATTGGCGCTTTGGCTTTTTGTTTTATGCTGGCTTGCTCCACAGTAAAAGAGCAGGGCGAACCCGATGTAACGGTTACGCCAGCCGTAATTTCAAACGATGCCCAACGCCAGGCTATTTACGAACAAGGCACTGAAAGAACCATCCGGCAAAATGCCAACCCGATTCCTACCGGCGATCAGTTACGCCTGAGTGAAAAAGCCAGCGAAACCAACCGGAAACAGAACATTGAAGAAGGCAGTAACCCGAATGCGCCGGCTAATGTACCAACCGAAGAGCGCCCCCGCCAGATGCGCAACGTTGGGAACGATACCATTGTAAGATAATTCCGGAAACGATATACTTTAAACACAAAAAACCGGCTCTTTTAGTAAGATGCCGGTTTTTTTGTGTTTGTTTATCAGATCTGGTACTTATTCTACCCCGGTAGTTTCGTTGCTTGCAGCAGAAGGAACATTTTCGGAGGAGGCAGCCGGACGGCGACCTCGTCCGCGACCAGTGCTGGTGGTAGTGGTTTTGGTAGTACGAGTAGTGCTGGTGCGGCCGCGGGTAGCGGTGGTTGCACCAGCCGGTTTACGGCCCCGGGTTGTTGTGGTGGTTTTGGTAGTAGTTTTAGCAGCCGTTGCAGTGCCGGTTTTTCTGCCACGTTTTGGTTTTGCTCCGCCGGTCAGTTCTTCAAATTGTTCTGCGATCGGTTCCAGCATTTCTTCGCTCACATATTCGGAGCTATCCTTAAATTTGCGTTTAGCGTCTTTTATCAGGCTTTTCAGCGTTTTCTTGCTATCTTTTTTCAGTTCTTTAATAGCTTTTTTCAGCTTTTTATCCATATCGCGTTCCAGCTGTTTGGTAGCTGCAGCCAGCGATTTTTTGCCGGTTTTTTTCTTTCCCGGTTTTTTCTCAGAGCTTTTAGTGCCTTTCTTATTTTCTTTTTTCATAGTAAGCGGTTATTAATAAATAGTAGATCGTTGCTGGCTTTGCCAGAAAATTCAGGTTCAGAATAAATTATTAACTTAAAGAGCCGTTAAATTTTAGATATTCAGATATTTAGATGCAGTAATATACGGGATTTGAATTGAAAAGGTAAATTAATTTAAGATCAATTACTGAAAATAGTTGCCGGTTTTGCTAAACTGTTACCAGAAAGAACTTTTCGTAAAGCAGTGTTACTGAAAACGCTATGGTCTCGGCTATAAAAAGTAAAGCATTTCAGCCCTTTATTCAGCCTGCTTTTTGTGTATCTTTGCACGTTTTTCAGAAACCGGAAAGCAGTTTTTTGCCCGAAAATCCTACCGTTTTTAAAGATTTTTAAGTTGGCAGCTTTCAATTTCTGAAACTCGATTTGTAAGAAAACTGAAATTGAATTTCAGATCTTCAAATTTTCAAATCTCCAAATTGAAAGAAATGCAACCGAAAAGATATACCGTTACCGCCGCCCTGCCATACGCCAACGGACCCGTACACATTGGCCACGTAGCCGGCGTTTACCTTCCCGCCGATATTTACGTGCGTTATTTGCGCTCCAACAACCGCGACGTGAAATTCATTTGCGGCTCCGACGAACACGGCGTTCCAATTACGATCCGGGCCCAGAAAGAAGGCGTAACGCCGCAGCAGGTGGTAGATAAATACCACAAATTGATGGGCGATGCGTTCCGCGATTTCAACATTTCCTTTGATATTTATTCGCGCACTTCCAACCAAACGCACCACGAAACCGCTTCCGGATTTTTCAAAAAACTGTACGAAGAAGGCAAGTTTGTTGAGCAGGTTTCGCAGCAATATTTCGACGAGAAAAATCAGCAATTCTTAGCCGACCGTTACATTGTAGGAACCTGTCCGAAATGCGGCAACGAAAATGCGTACGGCGACCAGTGCGAAAGTTGCGGAAGTTCGTTGAATGCCACGGACCTGATCAATCCGAAAAGCATGCTGAGCGGCGAAAAACCGGTGATGAAGGAAACCAAACACTGGTATTTGCCTTTAGATCAATACGAAGGCTGGCTGCGCGAATGGATCGTGGAAGGCCACAAAGACGATTGGAAAACCAACGTGTACGGCCAATGCAAAAGCTGGATCGATGGTGGTTTGCATCCACGTGCGGTAACGCGAGATCTGGATTGGGGCGTACCGGTTCCGGTAGAAGGCGCCGAAGGCAAAGTGCTGTACGTGTGGTTCGATGCGCCGATCGGTTACATTTCGGCTACTAAAGATCTAACCGATGATTGGGAAAAATACTGGAAAGATCCGGAAACGAAGCTGCTGCATTTCATTGGCAAAGACAACATCGTTTTCCATTGCATTATTTTCCCGGCGATGCTTAAAGCGCACGGCGATTTTATTCTGCCAGATAACGTACCAGCCAACGAATTCCTGAACCTAGAAGGCGATAAAATTTCTACCTCCAGAAACTGGGCCGTTTGGCTGCACGAATACCTGGAAGAATTCAAAGGCAAAGGCGACGTTTTGCGTTACGTTTTGTGCGCCAACGCCCCGGAAACCAAAGACAATGATTTCACCTGGAAAGATTACCAGGCGCGCAACAACAACGAGCTTTTAGCCATTTTAGGCAACTTTGTAAACCGGGCTTTGGTGCTTACGCATAAATATTTCGAAGGCAAAGTTCCGGCTAAAAACGAACTGACCGAAATGGATAAGCTGGTACTGGATGAAATGTCGAAATTCCCGGCGTTGATTGCCGCTTCCATAGAACAATACCGTTTTAAAGAAGCCTTACAGGAAGTAATGAACCTGGCGCGCTTAGGGAACAAATATTTAGCTGAAACCGAGCCCTGGAAACTAATTAAAACCGACGAAGCCCGCGTTCAAACCATCCTGAATATTGCCCTGCAGATCTGCGGTTCGTTAACCATTGTAATGGAGCCATTCCTGCCAACTTCGGCCAAAGCTTTAGCCGATATGCTGAACATTCATTTAGGCAAATGGGAAGAAGCTGGCACGGCGGAATACATTTTACCAAACCACCCGATTGGCGAAGCAAAGCTGCTTTTTGAAAAAGTGGAAGATGCCACGGTAGAGAAACAGGTCCAAAAACTGCTCGATACCAAAACTGCAAACCAACTGGAAAACGCGAAAGCAGCGCCGGCCAAAGAAAACATCAGCTTCGACGATTTTCAGAAAATGGATATCCGGATCGGAACCATTCTGGAAGCCGAAAAAGTAGCCAAAACCAAAAAACTGCTGAAGCTGAAAGTAGATACCGGCATTGATCAGCGCACCATTGTAAGCGGCATTGCGGAGCATTTCGTGCCGGAAGCCATTGTTGGACAGCAGGTAGCCGTTCTGGTAAATCTAGCGCCGCGCGAAATAAAAGGAATTGAAAGCCAGGGGATGATCTTGATGGCGGAAAATGCGGATGGTAGTTTAAAGTTTATGCAGCCTTCGGCGGTGGTTAATAATGGAAGCGGGGTGAGTTAACTGTTGGCCTAAGTTTTATTCATTGATCAAAAAAAGTAGCGCAGGGTTTAAACCCTGCGCTACTTTTTTATTTTGTTTTGCACAGCTGACAATAACCACTCCCGAACCCCTCCTTGAAAAGGAGGGGAGTTGCCGCACTGCTGAATTTTAACTTCAGAAATTTGTAGCAAACGGCAGAAAACGTTATGCTAATAGGCTCAAAAAGTCAGAAAATAGCAGGAACCAAAAGCTCCCCTCCTTTTCAAGGAGGGGTTCGGGGTGGTTATTTCACTGCCGCTGGAAATAAAGAAAATGCCGCCTTAATGATTTAAAAAATCAGTACTTTTTTCAGCCCAAAACCTACCGTTTTTCCGGCCGCACTTTATTCTCGTGGCTACCGATTATCATGCCGTCATTCATTTCTACAATACGATCGGAATTAGCGGCAAAATCTTCGTCGTGGGTTACGGTGATAATGGTTTGGCCGAGTTCGGAAGTTATTTGCCGGAACATATCGAAAACTACCTGGGAATTGTAGCTGTCGAGGTTGCCGGTTGGTTCGTCGCCCATAATGATGGCGGGATCGTTGATCAAGGCTCTGGCAATGGCTACGCGCTGCTGCTGTCCGCCGGAAAGTTTGCTGGCCGGTTTGGTTGCGTGTTCTTCTACACCGAGCAATTTCAGTTTTTCCATGGCGCGCGCTTCTATTTCTTTCTCCGGATATTTACCCAGTTTCAGCGCGGGGATCATCACGTTTTGCAGCACTGTAAACTCCGGTAAAAGGAAATGAAACTGAAAAACAAAACCAATGTGTTCGTTGCGGAAGCGCGCCAGTTCGTTCTGAGTTTTTCCGGTCAAATGCATACCATTTATTTCCAGCGTGCCTTCGTAATCAGTATCCATGGTGGAAATGACGTAAAGCAAGGTAGATTTCCCGCAACCAGATTTTCCGACCAGCGACAAAAACTCGCCCTGCCGCACTTCCAGGTTAATGTCTTTCAGTACCTGAAATTTCTGCGGCTCATAAAAGTATTTGTTTACATGGTCAGTTTTCAGTACTGTTTTCATAGCGTTTAATATTGTCTGTCGCCATCACATTTTGCGGTCATCCCGAGCGAAGCCGAGGGAACTAACGCATACCGAACTTTCTGAAAGAGATTTATTACTTCGCTCAAATTCAATAGTAGTACCCATAAGTTTCCTCGGCGTTGCTCGGAATGACGCAATAAATTAATTTCTCATTCAGTCAATCATACAAAATCATTGTCCCCGAATAATCTCAATCGGATCAATTTTGCCGGCGCCGCGACTTGGTAAATAACCGGCAATGGAAGTCGTTCCCAAACCGAAGATCAGGCCGATGATGTAGAATTTTGGGTTAAAGTTTACCGGTAAATGGTTGATGCTGATAAAATCGCCGCCGTTGAACGGAGCCAGCGAAATAAGGTAGGAGAGTCCCAAGCCAATAATTAACCCGAAAATGCTGCCGAAAAAACCAATAACCAGCGACTGGATCATGAAAATATTCCGGACATCGCGCGCGCCGAAACCGGTAGCTTTCAGAATGGCGATGTCTTTCATTTTGTTGTGGATCGTCATGTTCAGGATATTGTAAATGCCGAAGCCTGCCACAACTAAAAGTGTGATGGAAACCGAATAGGTGAGAATGTTGCGGATGATCGAACCGGTTAAAAAGGTCGCATTGGCAGTTTCCCAGTCTTCGGCTTTGTAGCCAAAAAGCTTCTGCAATTCTACGGCTTTGGGTTTTGCCAGATCGATGTCACGGAGCTTTACGTTGATATCGGTAATGTAGCTCTGGTCTTTCTGCAGGATCTTTTGCACCGTGGAAATATTGGCGTAGGCTTTCGTGTTGTCGATGGTGCCCAGGCCGAACTGGAAAGTGCCCACAATTTTCAGGGTCATGGTATAGCCTTCGGGCGTGGTAATAATGATGCGATCGCCGACCTGCATGTTCATTTTTCGGGCCAGGCCGCTTCCCACCAGGATGCCATCGGAAGAAGTGAGCAAATCTTCGAGCCGGCCGGTTTTTATTTTGGCGCGCAGGTTAAAAAGTTTGTCTTCCTCCATAATATCTACGCCGGCAATATTTCCTGGCAATTGCACCGGACCATAATTGTAAAATACCTGCGAAGTAAGCAACGGCGCAGCGCCTAAAACTATTGGATCGCGGCGCAACAAATCGGCCATCTGGAAAGCATTTCTTAGCTTGGGCGTTTCCTTTTTCGGCTTCGGATGATGGACAACTTTCAGACTTTTATTATTCGGTAAAGCTTCTTCCAGAATACTGGGCCGCGGCTCGGTTACATCGTTGTAAATCCGGATGTCGGGCGTGGAGGTCATCGTCAGCTCTTCTGTGAAATTGTTCAGACCGGTCATTAAACTAACCATCGCAATGAACATCGCAATGCCAAACGTTACGCCCAGCATTGCCACAATGGTTTGCTTCGGTTTGGCGTAAAGGTGCGTTTTGGCTATTTGAAATGCGAGGTTCATTATTTTGGTTTTTCTGAGTTTTTTAGTTGAATTCGATACCGTTTTTACGTCAATTTATCAGGTCATCCCGAACGAAGTTGAGGGAACTAGCGCATACCGAACCTTTAAGGAATTCAATCGCTCATCGCTCTGAATTTCATAGAAGTCCCCATAAGTTTCCTCGGCGTTGCTCGGAATGACGCAATAAGTTGTTAAAGTTTTAAAGCACTTTTTTACCCCAAAACCCTACCGTTTTCTATGGCTGCACAACTTCCGAATCCTTATCTAAACCAGCTAAAACTTCAACTTCCGAAAGCGTTTCCACGCCTTTGGTGATCTTTATTTTCTGCACATCGCCGTTCTTTTTTAACTCCACCGAATCGCCGGGAAGCAGTACCGTGCGCGGAATTACCAGCGCCTGCTCTTTCTTCCGGATGATGATATTTGCTTCCAACGCAAGGCCGGAATAATAGCCCGGTAGTTTATCGATAAGCTCGGCATCTACGCGCAAACTCTGATCCCGCTGGTCTACGATGGGGTAAACTTTAGCGATCTTGGCTTTGAAGATCTTGTTCGGATAAGCATCGATTTTTACCAATGCAATTTGACCGGTTTTTACGCGATTTACGTCCAGTTCATCTACGCTCAGTTTCAGGTAAAAATTGCTTAATTGACCAACTATGCCAATCACTTCGCCTTTTTTCACGAGTTCGCCGGGTTCTTTCAGGGTTTTCAGGAGAACACCTTCTATCTCGCTTTTTACCTCCGAACGGCTGGTTTCATCTTTGGCTACTTTCAGGTTGGTTTCGGCGTTTTGCAGGTCGAGGTAAAGCTGGTTTTTGAGTTTGTCGTAGCGGCTTTTGGCGGCCTGGTATTCGCTTTGACTGTTTTCGTAAGTAAGCTGAAATTTCTCGAATTCGGCTTTGGAAGTGGCGCGGTTTTGAAAAAGATCCTGGTAGCGTTTGTAGTTGGCTTCGTCGAACTGAAGTTTGGTCTGCGCTACATCCAGCGCCGAACGGGCTTCGCGCAAAGCCGGACCCTGGTTCTGGTAATTCCTGTTGGCTACGTCGTAAGCTTCCTGCGCAAATTGCTGCTTGGCCGTTTGCTGAGGACTTTCCAGCACAAAAAGCACCTGACCTTTAGCTACCGGCTTGCCTTCTATCACCTGCTTTTCATTTAAAATGCCTTCAGTCTGCGCAAAAACCTGGTATTCCTGGTCCGAAACTACGTGGCCGGAAGCGTAAACGGCTTCGGTTAAAGGTTTTATTTCAGGTTTAATGGTCTCGTTTTTTGAATTGCAGGCCGCCGCAAAACCCAGCAAAATTGCCAGCCCGAAACGGTAGGGAAAACGGCTAAAAAAGTGCCGGGTGCTATTCATAAGGCAAGTTGTTTTCAGGTTGGGCAAACTGATTTTTAAGCTGGATCAAAGAGCGGCTGATGTAGTAATTTCCCATGGCGTAAATGTAGCGGTTCTGCGAACGAAGTTTTTCGCCGTAAACCTGTAGCAACTGGTCGGTGCTGTAAACGTCGTGGCGGTATTTATACATGGCCAGCGCGTAATTATCCTGGTACAAAACGTAGTGTTCACGGTAAGAATCGAGGCTGCTTTTGGCATTGCGGTAATCGACCAATAATTCGGCATATTCCTGTTTGGTTTTCAGGTTTTGCTGCGCCAAATTATTCGCCGCAATTTGCCGGTTCAGGTTGGCTTGTTTTATAGAAACGCTCCGATTGAAGCCGGTAAAAATAGGCCAGTCGAGCCGCAGGCCAACCACGCCAATTTCAAACCAGGGCAAGTCCGAAGCAAAAACGTTGAATTCTTCGCTTTGCACCTGCCGCGTAAAACGCCCGTAACCCGAAATTTCCGGCGCCCAACGCGCTTGCTGTTTGTGCCATTCCCGTTCGGCTACCCGCGTTTTCCATTGCAAAGCCAGGTATTGGTTGCTTTCTTCGGAAGTGGTGGTGAGGCTTATATCTTCCTGTTGCGTATCCGATAACTTTTCGGTGAGTTCCAAAGGTGCATCGGGCGGCAAAGCGAGCAGGTTTTTGAGCAAAAGCAAATTGCGTTCGTAAGCCGTCTGGTTATCCTGCCAGGTTTGCCGGGTTTCAATTTGCAAGGCTTTCAGGCGGTTGTGTTCCAGCGGTTCTAAAATGCCGCTCTTAAATTTCTGATCGGCGGTGAGCAGCAGCGTATCGTTCACCTGCATGTTTTCGAGCGCAATGGCCGTGGCTTCGCGGGTAAGCAGCACGGTGTAATACGTGCGGGCAATTTGTTCGGCGGCCAGCTGAAAACTGCTGAATTTGCGGTATTTGGCAACCTCGGTTTCGGTTTCGGCAATTTTTCGGTTATACCAGTTTTGCGTGCTTATTAAAGGCAAATTCGCTTCCAGTCCGTAATTAAAATTATACTGCGTACCGAATTGGATCGGCCGGAATTCGCCCGGCGGTTCTCCCAGAAATTCGGAAGGAATAAGTTGAACCGGCAGGCTCAGGTAATCGTCGAAGGTAGAAATGGCTTTAACCTGCGGCAATAAAGCGGAAGAAGCGAGTTTTTTCTGGTTTTGCACTACCGTTTCCGAAAGGCGTTCGTTTTGAAGATCGGGCCGGTTCTTGAACGCAAACTTAATGCAGCTTTCCAGCGACGGAAAACTGTTTTGCGCAAAACCCCAGCCTGGAAACCGGAAGAGCAACAGCAAAACGAGCAAATATTTTTTCATAAGCCGGTAGTTTAATTGGCTTTGGGAGCTGCAAAGTAGCACTTACACAGTTAGGAAAAAATGATTCAGCCGGGAAATTTGTCTGAACACGATTTTGGGAATTTTTAGGATTGACAGGATTTTTGGTAGGGACAGGGCTTGACCTGTCCGGACGCATTCCTGATCCCACATTTTCATTAATTATAATCCAGGCAATTATCAGAATCCCAAAAATCGTGTTCCGGATAATTTGTCGCAATATTCAGTCGCAATAATGTGCGGACAGGTCAAACCCTGTGCCTACGATGTCTGGCTGGATTCCCATTGTAATTTCGGTACCAGCAAATAAAAACCGGTAGCCGCAATTATACTCATTCCGCCCAACGTCCACCAAAGCGTTTCGAACCCGAAACTGGCAATAATATTGGTTCCCAGATAAGGACTGATAATGTGCGCCGCTGAATAAGAGAGGGTGTACAAACCCATGTAAGAACCGCGGTTCAGAGCGTTGGAACGTTGTACGGCCACAGTTGCCATAAACGGCATAGCCAGAATTTCAGAAGCGCTCAGAATAGCCATTGCCACGTAAAGCACCGGGTGCCCTTCGAACAGGTTCAGAATTACAAAAGAAAAACCCATTACCAGCGTACCCAAAGCCATTAAATGCGACAATTTGAATTTATCGCCGATCAGGTAAACCACCACCATTTCCAGCGCAAAAACCAATAGTCCGTTCAGCGCTAAAAGCAAACCAATTCCGGATTCGGAAAGCTCGTAAACTTTGCGGTAGTAAATGGGAAGGGTAGTGAAAAACTGGAAAAACGTAGTGGCAAAGATGCAGCTCAATATCGCAAACAATACAAATTTTAAATCGGTGTAAGGCGAGCGGGCCTTGGCAGTTTTTTGTCCGTTTTCGGTAGCGTTTTGCGGAGGATTGTCCGGATCGCTATGCTTTTGGGTTTTAAAACCGGTGCGGCAACGGAAGTATAAATAAAAGAAAATACCCGCCGAAAAGCAGGTAATAGCATCGCCGATGAAAAGCCATTTATACGCAATGCTCGCCAGCAAACCACCTAAGGCCGGACCAATGGAAAAGCCCAGGTTGCTCGCCATCCGGTTCAGTGAAAAAGCCCGCGTTACATTTTCCGGTTTCGCGTAATAACTCACTGAAGATGCATTGGCCGGTCGCAGACACTCCGCTACCAGGCTCAGGGAAAAAATTCCTACGGCCAGGCTTTCAAAAGTCTTAAGTTGCAGTACAACCAGAAACATGCCGCTGCTCAGAAACAAGCTGGTAAGTTGTACCTTGAAATGCCCGATCTTATCCGTGAGCCAACCGCCCAGAAACGCTCCGCAAGTTGCGCCCATGCCAAACAAACTCATAATAATACCGGCATCCTTCAGCTTAAAACCCATGGATTCAGTTAAATAGACGCTCAGGAACGGCACCACCATCGCGCCCGCCCGGTTGATGAACATGATAAGCGCCAGCATCCAGGAAGCCTGCGACAGACCGCCAAACGCATTCCGGTAAAGGTTTATAACCTGCGACATTTTGTTGAGTTTTGGGAGGGCAAAGGTACGAATTTACCCCACCTAAATCCTTTCCTAAAACAGGGGAGGACTTTGGTTTTATACTCTGAAGTTGCTGTTGAGCTTGAAGTGAAATTTCGAAGCCCGGAAATCAACCACCCCCAAACCCTCCTGTCCAGGCGGGGAGCTTTGCTGTACTGCTTCTTATGAGTTTTTGGGATTTATACCATAGCGTTTTACGGTTTTGAAACTTATGAAAAAGAAAATCAGAAGGCTATTACCAAAGTAAAATCTGGCTAAGAACAAGCTCCCCGCCTGGACAGGAGGGGTTGGGGGTGGTTGATTTTAGAAGCAGAATTGTTTACTTGAAGCAATAAGGTTGTAATAAACTGAAAACAAAAAAGCCGCCAGAGAAAAATTCCCAGCGGCTTTATATAATATAATCTGCAACCAGCAATTAGTTAGCTTTTGCTTTCGGCTTATTACTCCACCAGCCCTGCTTTTTCTGCTTCGGTTTATTGGTATTGCTTGAATTCCGGAACTGCGGTTTGCCTGGTCTCTGCGGAAGCGGAACGGCGGTGACCTGCAGGTGCGCGGCATTGGCCATCACGTACGGATGCTCTTCCACTACCGGAATCGCGCGGTTTATCAGTTTGTTGATGTCGCGTAAATACTGGTGCTCTTCGGCGTCGCAGAACGAAAAGGCAATACCAGCGTTTCCGGCGCGACCGGTACGGCCGATGCGGTGTACGTAGGTTTCCGAAACGTTCGGCAGCTCGTAGTTGATTACGTGGCCGAGTTCTTCCACATCGATGCCGCGGGCTGCAATATCGGTAGCAACTAAAATGCGGGTGGTTTGCTCTTTAAAGTTGCTTAACGCGCGCTGACGGGCATTCTGGCTTTTATTGCCGTGAATGGCTTCCGCCGTAATACCAGCTTTTACCAGGTCTTTTACCACCTTGTCGGCGCCGTGTTTGGTGCGGGTAAATACCAGCGCGGTTTTAATGGCTTTGTCCTGAAGCACGTGGATCAGCAGGTTCTTCTTGTCTTTTTTATCGACGAAGTAAACCGACTGGATAATGGTTTCGGCGGTAGAAGAAATTGGCGTTACTTCCACTTTCTCCGGGTTCACCAGCATGGTATCGGCCAGTTTAATGATCTCCGGAGCCATAGTTGCCGAGAAGAATAAACTCTGGCGTTTAGCTGGAAGTTTGGCAATTACCTTTTTCACGTCGTTCACAAAACCCATGTCCAGCATGCGGTCAGCTTCATCTAAAACGAAATGCGTGATGTGGTTCAGGTTGATAAAGCCCTGGTTCATCAGGTCCAGCAGACGGCCCGGCGTTGCCACCAGGATGTCGATGCCGTTGCGCAGCGCATCGGTTTGTGGTTTCTGACCCACGCCGCCGAAAATAACGAGGTGTTTCAGGTTCAGATTTTTGCCGTAAGCCTTAAAGCTTTCCTCGATCTGGATGGCCAGTTCGCGGGTTGGGGTTAAAATAAGCGCCTTGATGCGGTTTTGTCCGCGGGCTGGTTTTGGCAGGGCGCTCAGGTGTTGCAGAATAGGAATGGCGAAAGCCGCCGTTTTCCCGGTACCCGTCTGGGCGCAACCCAGCAGGTCTTTTCCTTCCAGTAAAAGCGGAATGGCCTGTTGCTGTATAGGCGTAGGGTTGGTATATCCTTCGGCTTGTAGTGCGCTCAGGATAGGAGTAATCAGGTTTAAATTCTCAAATGTCATTAAAGATTTTGTTGTAATTGCAGCCTGAAGCAGGATAAGGGCTGAAGCCGCGATCGGATGTTGTGAAGGAGGTTCACTTTACTTAAAGGCATCCTTCGGGTTTGTTGGAGGTATAACTCCTATTCCGCCGTAACAATTCAATTATCGGGTGATATTGTTGGAGAAGTGGCGGAGGGTTTTTTGATGGGGCAAAGGTAGGGGTTTTTGGGGTGGGATGCTAATTGTTAACCTACCGCCATTTTAGCAGCAGCTTTCCATAAATAAGGCGGCATCGGTTCTTCTAGCTGCCAATTTATGCTCATCGGTTTCGACCCGCTATGCGATATATAATCTACCGAGCCCAGGAAGTGATACGGGCTGGTGAAGCCGTAGTTGTCTTTTTTCTCTTCCCTTACGAATAACAGCAAGTTCTTTTGATTTTCTTTGTGCTTGATGTATGATATTCCAACCGAACTTTCGGGCGCCGTTTTGTTTTGCGATTGCCAATGAAAAATCTTTTCCGTTATGGCATAATCTTCATATTGGGTACTAGGAGAAAAATCTTTATCCGATTTATTTAAAGTTACCATAAGTAATTCGGTGTTTAAATGCTTTATGGGAACGACACCTTCTCTGGAGGTAAATTGTTTTTCCGGAGTTGATAAACCAAATGCGCATAATATTTCATCGCGGGGATAACGTGCGTGAACTTCCAACGAAAGCGGATAGTTTAAGTCAATTTCTTTAGTGGTATGGTTGAGGTGATTTCTTAAATAGGAAATGATTTCTTTTATTTCCTCCGCTAAAATTGGATAATTGGCTATTTCTTTAATGCCTTCCTCAATTGAAGCAAATTCAAATTCACCAATTCCTTTTTGCCAGATGTCGTAATAAAACATTAATGCCAATTGTTCATCTTCTTCCTGGTTACGAATATATTTGAAATCAGCTTTTATTAATTCTGAAATAAAGTTTAAGTAACGCGGTGAATCAATATGCACAAGTCTTTTTAAGCCTCGAGAAATCTGGTCAAAATTCCCTGTTGGTTCAAATTGAATGACGCCCGCATCGCGCTTTAAATTAGACCAGGAATTATTCGAATAAATGGTGCGAATATCTAAGTGATGATGTTCAAGAAAATTTGCCAGCGTTAAAGGTAAGTGCGAATGCGTTTGAAATTGGGAGATTTCTTTTCGTAGTCTTTTGGCGTTAAAAACTGCATTTCGGATGTTCTCTAAAATGTAGCTTTTGGCTTGGTGCTCCATCCGGATATTGCTTCCGGCTGGTAAATGCGGGAAACTGTTTTCAATTTCCTTTTGAATATTATCTTTTGATTTCCCAACCAGTGCTCTGAATTTTTCAGCGAAATTATAATTGGCGTGCGCCTGGCTTACGAAGTCTAAAACCGTTAAGCATTCTTTCCCTTCTGAAAGTCTTAAGCCGCGGCCTAATTGCTGTAAGAAAATAGTTAAGCTTTCGGTTGGGCGCAGAAACAAAACCGTGTCAATTTCCGGAATGTCTACGCCTTCATTAAAAATATCTACTACAAAAACGAAGTTAACTTCTCCGCTAATTAGTTTCTGCCGGATGTTGGAACGATCGTCGTCAGTACCATTGCCGCTTACCAAACAAATTGCTTTAAAACCGGCTTGGTTAAAAGAATCTGCCATAAATTGCGCGTGCACTTTTGAGGTGCAAAACCCTATCGTTTTGGTTTCGAAAGGATCGGTTAAATAATGATTTACGGCATTAATAATTAAGGAAACCCGCTTTCTCGTAGTTAGACAATGTGTGAGTTCGGTAGTGTCATATTTACCTGCACTCCATTTTACATCTTTTAGATTTACGCTATTGTCAGCAATGCAGAAGTATTGAAATGGACTCAGTAATTTTAAAGTTAGCGCGTCGGCCAATCTGATTTCAGCGGCAATTTTATCGGAAAAGTCGGGAAGTAAACTTTTGCCATCCATTCGTTCTGGCGTAGCAGTTAAGCCCAGCAATATTTGCGGTTCAAAAAGCTCGAATATTGGCCGGTACGTATCTGCTTGACTATGATGCGCTTCATCAATAATTATGAAATCGTAATAGTCTTTAGATAGCCGATTCGCAAAGAATTCTTTTTGGGAATTGAACGTCTGAACCGAAATAAAAAGATGTTTTAAATCGCCTTCTTGTGGTTTGTAATCGCCAACCCATAATTGGCCAAAATCACGGTAGCCAGCGCCTAAAACAGCTCTGAAGGTGCCAATTGCTTGTTCTAATATTTCTTTCCGGTGCGCAACAAAAAGAAGGTTTGCTTTTCCTTTTTGGTTTTGATTAAAACGCTGATAATCGAAAGCTGAAATTACTGTTTTCCCCGTTCCCGTGGCTGCAACAATTAAATTCCGAAATTTTCCATAAAATTCTCTTTCGACCGCAAGTTTCTCCAGAATTTCTTTCTGAAAAGGGAAAGGTGATATTTGGAAATAATTGGTTAGCGAAATACTTTGGTCGCGTTGTTTTTCCTGTTGAAGCGCTGCCTTGAATTTCGTTAGACCGCCAATTTGAAAATCCTCAAAATCGATGCTGTTCCAATAATGCTCAAAAGTAGCTTTCGACTTTTCAATAATGTGTGGATTTTCCTGACTGGTAATTCTTAAATTCCACTCTAAACCTTTCGTAAGCGCAGACCTTGAAAGATTAGAAGAACCAATATAAGCTGAATTAAAACCGGTATTTCTATCAAAAATATATGCTTTGGCGTGAAGCCTTTCAATTTTAGTTTGGTAAGAAATTTTGATTTGGGTTCGCGGAAGTTGCGACAGAAATTCTAACGCGCGGGCTTCTGTAGCGCCCATATACGTGGTGGTAATTATCTTTAATTCTGCACCTTCGCGGGCAGTAAATTCCTTTAAAGCTTTCTCAAAAATCCGAAGACCAGACCACCTGATAAAAGAAACTATCCAAAGAATTTTATCTGCCGATAATATATCGCGCTCAATTTCTGTATCAATGGAAATGTCAGAATTATTACCGGTAAAAAGAGTACTAACGGAAAGGCCGGTTTGTGGAATTTTCCGTTTTAAATCATCCTCGAGTTGCTTATCCGTTTTGCCAATTTTATTTAAAACGGCCGTGAGGATTTGACCTTCC
Organism: Adhaeribacter terreus; assembly: GCF_042657365.1. Taxonomy (NCBI): domain Bacteria; kingdom Pseudomonadati; phylum Bacteroidota; class Cytophagia; order Cytophagales; family Hymenobacteraceae; genus Adhaeribacter; species Adhaeribacter terreus. Next base: position 112,116 of record NZ_JBHSKT010000007.1, read on the forward strand.
AATGCGATTATACTATCGCTTGAATCCAGATTTACTTTTTTGTCAATAAACACTATGATTTCGTTGCAAAAAACTATCTGCTTTTGGACGCTGTTCTCTTCCTTTATTTCCTTTAAAGCAAATTGAATAAGGTCAATTAAGTAGGTAGAAAGAACGTTAGCCGCTTCCTCTTTATCAAGAGAAGTTTGGTTGATGTAAAACCGATCAACCGAGATTTGATTTATCTTTTCTTGTAAAGAGGTATTAATTAGCTGTTCGTAAATTCCTTCTTTAAGCATTCTTTAGCGATAAGTAGTTTTCTAAAATTGGGATGTCTGCCTCCGCCCAATCTAGTGTTTTTAATTCACTTAAAGAAAGCCATGTTACTTGTTTGTGCTCTTTTAGATTAATTTCGCCGGCATCAATGCGGCAAATATAAGGCAGCAAACAAATTTCTTTGGCGTTCGGATATTGAAAAATGCTTGGAGGAAGTGTATCTAAAATCGAAATCTCTAAGCCAAGCTCCTCTTCAATTTCTCTTACAATACAGCTTTCATTTGTTTCGCCAACTTCCACTTTGCCACCCGGAAATTCCCATTTCAAAGGTAGATTCATTAATTCACTACGCTGCGCACAAAGTACTTTATCGTCTTTCTCAATAATGGCGCAGGTAACGTAAATCATATTCGTAGTCTTAAATATTACTTCGTATTATAAAAATTCATAGTCCGCTCAATGCCAATCGTCCCAAACGAAATCGCCATTTCCGCAGATTTCTCGATCAAGCCCGGCAGGTCAATTTGTTCGTCTTCGGAGAAAGGGCTTAGTACGTAATCTACCTGGCGGCCTTTCGGGAAGTTGGCTTCCACGCCGAAGCGGAGGCGGGCGTATTCGTTATTGCCCAGGGTTTCTTCAATGTGTTTCAGGCCGTTGTGGCCGCCCGCCGAGCCTTTGCCGCGCAGCCGCAATTTGCCGAACGGAATGGCGAGGTCGTCGGTAATCACGAGCATCTGGCTGGCCGGAATTTTAAGGGTGCTGAGCCAGTGTTGTACCGCTTTGCCGCTCAGGTTCATGTAAGTGGTAGGCTTTACGAGCGTAAAAGTGCGGCCCTTGGTTTTTATTTCGGTTACAAAGCTGTGGCGGCCTGTTTCAAACGTAGCATCGTGTTTTTTAGCCAGGTAATCGAGCACCATAAAACCAATATTGTGGCGCGTATTTGCGTATTCGGGGCCAATGTTGCCGAGGCCTACGATCAGGTATTTCATATCGGTGGGTTCCGTTGCAGAGGCTGCCTTTTCAGGCTGAAAGATGTTGAAAAGACTTTTAAGCACTTCCGGTTGGGTTGGTTTAGTAAGAATACAAATTTAAGGTTTGTTTCGGAAACCGTTGGCTAAAGTCCACGGCAACGAAAATTTTTGAATATTTCCCGGAGCTTCATTGTCGTCTGCTTCAGCTGACGGTTTTCGGGGCAGAAACGGTAGCGTTTTAATGGGAAAACTGCTGAGGAAAATTCAGCAATAATTAACCTCCCCCTTGCCCCCTCCAAAGGGGGACTTATCAGATATGCGTCAAATTTTTGTAAAACTTTAAAATTCTGGCCATCCTTTAATCCCTTAAATCGTGTTCAGACACACAAAAAAACTCCTGCCTTCCGAAGAAAACAGGAGTTTTTAAAGTCCTTCCCTGAATCAGGAGAGGCCAGGTTGAAATTACTTGCCTTCGTTGGCAGCTTGTTTCAGCGCACGTGGAATAGTTACGGTTGCAACCGGAGCAGAAGCGTTAGTTAAGATTGTGTAGTTTTTAGCTTCTATCTTGCTAACTTTTACAGATTTACCCAATTCCAGGTCAGAAATGTTAACTTCAACGAAATCTGGCAAGTTAGCAGGAAGCGCTTTCACTTTCAGTTTACGCAGTTTGCTAACCAGTTTACCACCGGCTAATACACCTGGTGATACACCTACGTAACGAACCGGAACCTCCATTTTAACTTCTTTGTTGTCGTTCAGCTCCAGGAAATCTACGTGCATCAGCATTTCGTTTACCGGGTGGAACTGTGACGCCTGAACTACTGCTTTATATTCATCACCTTCAATGTTCAGGTGTACCTGAGCAGCTTCTGGTGAATATAATAAGTCGCGGAACATGATCATAGGAGCATGGAAATGTACTTGCTTCTCGCCACCGTAAAGTACGCATGGTACCATCGCTTCAGCGCGCAGGTCTTTCGACTCCTTTTTACCGAGATTTGCTCTTTTAAACCCTATAATCTCTAACGTTTTCATAAAATTGTTTTTAAAAATGTAAGTTATATTGCTAATAAGTATAGCCAAATTTTTAATTAAAAATTATGAATTAGAAATTAGAAATGACTTTAAAAGAACAATTTTTAATTTCTAATTTTTAATTTCTAATTAGATAAACAGTGAACTGATCGAATCATGTGTTACCACGTTGCTGATAGCACGGGCAAACAGATCGGAGAAGCTCAGTACTTTAATTTTAGGAGATTCCTGTTTTAATGGAATAGTGTCTGAAACCACCAGTTCTTCCAATACAGAATTCTCGATGCGCTCCAAAGCCGGACCGGAAAGAATTGCATGCGTAGCAATGGCCCGTACCGATTTTGCGCCTTTTTCTTTTATCAGTTGCGCAGCCGTGGTCATGGTGCCGGCTGTATCGATCATGTCGTCCACCAGAATTACGTCGCGGCCTTCTACGTTACCAATTACCTGCATCGAGGCGATCTCATTGGCGCGGGCGCGGTGCTTGTCGCAAACCACAATGTCGGAACCAAAGTTCTTGGCGAACATACGGGCACGACCCAAACCTCCAACGTCAGGCGAAGCGAAAACCAGGTTATTGCCTAAATTCAGGCTTTTTACATACGGAACGAAGATCGCAGAACCATCTAAATGATCTACCGGAATATCGAAGAAACCCTGGATCTGACCGGCGTGTAAGTCGCAGGTCATTAAGCGGTCAGCTCCAACAGACTGGATAGCGTTGGCCACTACTTTCGAACCGATGGAAACGCGTGGTTTATCTTTGCGGTCCTGGCGGGCATAACCAAAGTAAGGCATTACCACAATTACTTTGTGCGCCGAAGCGCGTTTGGCTGCATCTACCATCAACATAAGTTCCATCAGGTTGTCTGCCGGCGGAAAAGTTGACTGGATGATGAACACTTCCGCACCGCGGATCGATTCGTTGTAATGCGGTGCCATTTCGCCGTCGCTGAATTTATAAAGCGTAGCGTCGCCGAGTTTCGTGCCATAAGCGGCAGCTACTTTTTCAGCGAAATATTTAGAAGCGGTACCGCTAAAAATTTTAACCTGTGACATAACGGGAGAGTGCGTTAAAGACTGGTTTCTAGTTGATTGAGTGAATGAAGCCGCAAAATTAGGGATAATAAGCCGGAATAAAAACCGAAACCGGATATTTATGCGAAATTAGTTTAACAGGGTAGGAAATAAAAAAAGCCTCCCGTTTTGCAGGAGGCTTTTTGTGTTGTCCGACCAGGTTTCGAACCTGGACTCTTCTGAACCAAAATCAGACGTGTTGCCAGTTACACCATCGGACAATCTTCGTTTCAGCGGTCGTTGCCGTGATTCGATGTGCAAATGTAGTAAGGATTTTTAAACCTGCAAAAATATTTTTTAAAAAAGTTGATTAAAAAGTCAGTTTAAGCGCTTTTGCTGCTGATTTTGAGGATTTTAAAACGGTGTATTTTTTTGAAAAAAAAGTCAGAATGGGGAATTTAATGGATTGCGACATCCCGGGCGAAGCCGAGGGAACTTATTAAGCCATATTTATCCCGCAAGTTTGGCGCAGCGCAACTTGTGGGTTTCATCAATAGCCAGTTTGTAACTGGCGGAAGCATTGCGATTTTTTTACTCAAATAACCGGCTCTTCCGGATTTGTAATCCGACTTTTTCCCCTTAAAAGCATAGCGTTTTTATAGCTGCTGAAAGTGCAGGCGGATCGCAGATCCACAGCTCCTTACTTTCGGATTACAAATCCGGAAGAGCAAATTTTACTCTCAGTAAAAAAAATAGCGCAGAACTTTTAAAGCCCTGCGCTATTCCAGATTTTCATTGCCGTCTGCTTTAGCTGATGGATTAATTCGCCATGATCTTGCCTAAAGCATTATCATAAACGTGCTTCAAATCCGAAGTCTGATGCCAGGTTTCGCCGTCAATTTCGCAAACGCCGGAAGTAACTTCGCCTAATTGCGTGAAAGCGGTATTTTTAGACTTCAGCATTTCTTCGAAAGCAGCTTTTTGTTCTGCCTTCACCGAAACTACTACACGGCTCTGGCTTTCGCCGAACAGGTAGGCATCTTTCCGGAAATTGCTGTCAGTTTTGATGGAGAAACCTAAGTGCTTCGGCATGGCCGCTTCCAGCAAGGCAATGTATAAACCTCCGTCAGAAACGTCGTGGGCAGAAGTAATGGCTTTGGTTTTGATCAGCTCTTTAACGGTTTGCTGCACTTTATATTCTTCTTCCAGGTCGAAATGCGGGGCCGGAGATAAAGCAACTTTCTGGTAAGAATATAAATACTCCGAGCTGTTGATGTCGTTTTGTGCTTCGCCAACCAGGTAAATAAGATCACCGGCAGTTTGGAAGGCCAAAGTCATAGCGTTTTTCTTGTCTTCCAGTAAACCCAGCATCCCAATGGTAGGCGTCGGGAAAACCGGACCTTCATCCGAAGACTGGTTGTAGAAGCTCACGTTGCCGCCGGTTACCGGGGTTTCGAATTTCTCGCAGGCTTTTTTCATGCCTTTAATGGCGCCTACAAAATGCCAGTAAACTTCCGGAACGTACGGGTTGCCAAAATTTAAGCAGTTTGTAATAGCCAGCGGTTCGCCACCGGAGCACACAATATTTCGCGCAGCTTCGGCCACCGCAATCGCACATCCTTCTTCCGGATCGGCGTTTACGTAGCGGCTGTTGCAATCTACTTTAATCGCAATAGCTTTGTTCGTGCCTTTGATCTTTACGATCGCCGCATCCGAAGGCATGTTCGTCGTCATCGTAGCCGTTCCAACCATCGAATCGTATTGCTCAGAAACCCAGCGACGGGAACAGATATTCGGGTGCGAAACCAAATGCTCGGCGATCTTTTTAAATTCTTCCAGCGTTTTTGGCTCCTGAATGCTTTCGATCTTGAATTTCTTGGTTTCCTGGAAATAAGCCGGTTCGCGGTATTCTCTATGGTAAACCGGCGCGCCGCCGCCTAAAACTAAGTCATCAGCCGGTACATCGGCAACCAGCTCGCCGTTCTGGAAATAGGTTAAGCGCTTTGTGTCGTTTACCACGCCAATTTGTTCGCAGTACAGGTCCCATTTATCGCAGATCTTTTTAATGGTTGCTTCTTCGCCTTTTTTCACCACGATCAGCATGCGTTCCTGAGACTCAGAAAGCAGGATTTCGAACGGCTTCATGTTTGGCTGACGGGTAGGAACTTTGTCTAACCAGATCTCCATGCCGTGTTCGCCTTTGGCGCTCATCTCGGAAGTGGAGCAGGTAATACCGGCCGCACCCATATCCTGCATACCAATTACGCAGCCGCTTTCAATTACGTCCAGCGTTGCTTCGAGCAATAATTTTTCCTGGAACGGGTCACCCACCTGAACGGAAGGCAGATCATTGGCAGAATCTTCGGTAATATCTTTGGAAGCGAAAGCTGCGCCGTGAATTCCGTCTTTACCGGTAGCAGAACCTACGATGAAAACCGGATTGCCTACGCCGTAAGAAGTTGCCGAAACCGTTTTGCCAGCTTCCACGATACCCGCCGAAAATGCGTTTACCAGCGGGTTGATGTTGTACGAAGGATCAAAGAAAAGCTCACCGCCTACGGTTGGAATACCAAAAGCATTGCCGTAATCGCCGATTCCTTTTACCACGCCTTTTAAAAGGCTGCGGGTTTTGTCTTTGGTAATATCGCCGAAACGCAGGGAATTTAATTGCGCAATTGGCCGCGCACCCATGGTGAAAATATCGCGGTTAATGCCGCCCACGCCGGTTGCGGCGCCCTGGTAAGGCTCAATGGCGGATGGGTGGTTGTGGCTTTCAATTTTAAAGGAACAAGCCAGGCCGTCGCCGATATCTACTAAACCAGCGTTCTCTTCACCGGCTTTGGCCAGCATGCGGGGCGAATCTTTCGGCAGTTTTTTCAGCCACACAATAGAGTTCTTATACGAACAGTGCTCGCTCCACATAACCGAGAAAATGCTCAGCTCAGTAAAATTCGGCGTGCGGCCCAGAATGGATTTGATTTTTTCGAACTCTTCTTCTAACAGGCCAAGTTGCTTGGCGGTTTCTACGGTAGTGAGGGTTTGTTCCACAGGAAATTGGTGAAATGATGATGCCGCAAAAGTACGCTTTTCTGCAGATATGTGCCTAATACAAAAGAGGTTTTCCGCAAAATGTGTGTGTAACTAAAGATGTGTCGTGCAAAAACGCTATGGTTTGGGGCTTAAAAAGTCAGAAAAACGGGTAGAAAGTATTGATGAAATTCAAAAAGTGCCAGCATCTTCTGGTCGAACTTCCTTGGCTAAGTGATAAAAACGCTATGGTTTTCCCCCTGAAATTATAAGGTTGCCAAATGCTATTAGGTCTTAGATTTAAAACTAAATAGTTCATCATTTCCATGAAGCCGTCATTTCTGACTTTTTAGGCCGGAAACCATAGCGTTTTTGTAAAAAAAAAAAGCCCCGGAAAAATTCCGGAGCTTTTCTGATGATGAAAAAACTTTACCTATTTCTATTATTCCACGATCAGTTTGCGGGTGGCTACATTGCCTTCGGAAGTGATCTTCAGAATATAGATGCCTTTGGCCGAGCCGTTCAGGTTCAGTAACGCTGCTCCTGAGTTATTTTTCACTACCTGCTGCTTCACTACTTTACCGGTCAGGTCCATCACTTCAACTTTGTAATTGCGGGTTGAAACAGGAACTTTCAGGTTGAATAAACCGGCAGACGGGTTCGGATAAACAACTACGTTGCTTTGCAGTGTGTTTTCTGATATTCCGGTATTTGGTGCAGCAACGCGCTTCAACTCGATATTATCGATCAGGTTAGCAGTGCCGTTGCCGTTGTCGTATTCCTCTTTTACATTGCTTTCCAGGCCAATTTCGATGGTGGATTGGTTGATGTAAGAAGTAAGGTCCACGCTAATTTTCTGCCAGTTGATTGGAGTGCCGGAGAATGGAGGACGATAGGTTGGGCCTTCCTGCACACCGTTTACCGTTACCCGAAAGTTGGTATTGGCATTTACGCTCTTGTATAATTGTTTCAGATCGAAAGTCAGGATCAGGGAATCTTTTGGAGTTCCGGTGCCTGGCGAAACGCAGAAGTAAGCGCCGGCAAAATTGTCCGGGTTAGCAGTCCAGGGATCGATAATACCGGTAGGGATTGTCCAGTTAAAGCTGTTCACTCCATCCATGATCAGGCCTTTGGTAGAACCCGTACCGTTGCTGGCGCCTGTTCCTTCGGTAATTTTTGCCTGCGTACTTACAATCGTTTTCAGCATTGGTAAACCGGTATTGGTTGTTTCAAAATCAAGGTTTACCGGTAGCGAAGCGAATAAGGCATTTGGGTGACTTAAGGTGTCAGCATCGTTGCTGGTATTGCCATCGTTTGCTAATATGGTTTTCGCAACAACAGCATAAGGGCCCGGAACACTCATATTGGCTTTTGCGGTGAAGGTGTACGTTGCGGTTGCATTACCCAGAATAGAACCGGTGAAAGTTTCGTTGGCAATTGTAGTACCGTTTACCGAGAAGGAAACCGGAATAGTAGTTTGCGTAGCAGAACCAAAGTTTTTAATGGTAATCGTAATAGTTTCGGCATTGCTCAGACCACAACCCGTAGTAGCCGGACCGCCAATGGCAATAACCCCTACGTCGTTCAGGTTCGCGCCAAATTCGTAAGCACCCGGATCAGGCGTTGCAGCATGGCGCGGGGCACCGGTAATATCGTCCGTTACAGCAGCAACAGGCTGGCCGATATTGTTTAGCAGGGCAGAAGTTGGTTGTAAATTTCCGGTTGTCACACTCGCGTAGCTCGGATCATCGGCAACGCTGTTCTGGTCGTAAACATTGTTGTTAACAGTTTTCCAGTCGGCAAGGGTAGCTACTGCAGCAGAGAAGAAGCCAACATTTCCGGCAGGAACATATAATACGTTATTATTGCTGGTAATGCTGGATGTAGTTGTTTGAAAGTACAGGGCAGTTTTTGCGCCGGTACCACCTGTAATCGAAATAATATTGTTAATAAATCTGATGTTGGTAGCTGCAGTTGTCTGATAGAAACCTCGTAACTCACCTGCATTTGTTCCGTGATCCAGATCTACGGAATTGTGATAGTAATAAACCCCATCGCTGCCTGATGTATAAAAAGCGTAAACCGCACCAGTGTTATTAATGTTGTAGATCAGGTTGTTTTTAACAATGTTTTCGGAACCGGTTGCACCATCTGAATTGAAAATAGTTATACCGTAAAAGGCTCCGGTCTTTGTAGCTGCTCCAATATGGGTATTATGGATCTGGTTTTTGCTGATGGTAGTACCTGTGGCATTGTTGTCAAGAAAAATTCCGTAGGAAGGATTATTTACAATGGTGCGATTAGGCCGGGAAATATCGTTTCCTTCAATTAGGGTGCCTTTAGCCGTAACCACTGAAATACCATAGGCATGGAAATCTTTGATGGTATTAGTTAAAATGCGGTTCTGGCTGTTTACAGTTGCAATATTATTAAGCTGAATGCCTTTATAGCCGCCGTTAATGGTGTTGCCGAATATCGCATTGTTGTTGCCGCTATTGCCTGGTAATGTTACCTGGGTATTCGAGTTCGTGAAAACAATGCCAATAGTATTATTTTCGGAAGCGCTGGTAGAAACAATGGTAATGGTGTTGTTGCTGATGGTATTATTATCAGCTCCGTTCAATAAATGAATGCCCCAGCCATAAGTAGGATCAGCAGCTTCTATCTGGAAATTGTTAATGGTAACGAAGTCGGTGCCATCTAAACGAACAACCGAACGGATTGTAGTAGCAGTAGCTGCTGCAAAACTGATCGTATTGCCATTACCTTCAAACTTAACGGTATTCACAGCAGTCGCTCCCGGAATTGTTCCTAAAATTACCTGCTCGTTGTAAGGGCCGGTTCCGGCTACTACGTTGAAAATTACCGGAGCTGAAACGCCGCAGGAAGTAAGATTCTGAACAGCTGCTGCAATTGTCTGGTAATTGGTAGTAGAAGCAGGGCTGTTTTTATCAATTGTATAAGTACCAGCCAGTGGCGTGCAGGAAGTTCCGTTCAGCGTGAAGCAATCGTTTGAAGTATTGCCATCTGTTTGTCCGTTTGGTGTAGCTGTACATACTTCCAAAGCAAATAGTCCGGTAACGAAGGTGTAGTTACCAATGGTTACCGCCGCCGATGCTCCGGGAGCCAGGTTACCGGTCCAGTTATAAGGCGTTTGTGCAACGGAATTTACCGTCCAGTTAATAGAAGCGTTGGTTAAAGCTGCTGTTCCGTAATTTTTAATGACTACTTCCACCGCGCTTGCGCCCGGCGCAACAGCAGCAGCAGGCGTAATTACTGCCACTACACCGGCATCGTTGGTAGTAGGAGAGATGAATTCATAAGCGCCGGCATCCGGCGTTGTAGTACTACGGGTTGCACCGGTAATATCGTCGGTAACTGCCGCAACCGGTTGACCGGTATTGTTAATGGTAGAATTGCCCGGCTGGAAATTACCAGTAGCAATGTTCACAAAATTCGGATTGGCAGATAAACTGTTCTGATCGAAAGCGCCGCCGCTTACAGCTTTCCAGTCGGCCAGAGTTGGTCTGTCTGTGCCCGCGAAGCTGCCAATGTTTCCGGCTGGTGCATATAAAACGTTGTTGTTGCTGGTAATTGCTGAAGCAGGTGCATCGAAATAAAGCGCATGTTTGTTACCGGTTCCGGCTGTAATGCTGATAATATTGTTGATGAACCGTACGTTTACCGCTGTAGTCTGCTGGTGAAAACCACGTAAATTACCGGTGTTGGCGGCGTTATCTAAATTTACGGTATTGTGATAGTAATAGGCTCCGTCGCTGCCGCTGTTATGCAGGGCATAAATTCCGCCCTGGTTATTAATATTATAGAGCAGGTTGTTCTTTACAATATTTTCGGAACCGGCGGGGGCATCTGAACTTGATATGCTAATGCCATAAACATCCGTATTAATAGAAGGTGCGGTGGCTATATCGTGGGTATTGTGGATCCGGTTTTTGCTGATAATGCTTAACTGAGAATTACCGGATAATTGAATGCCATAAAACTCGTTTCCTCCCGAATTGCGGGTTGGGCGGCTCAGGTCGTTTCCTTGTACCAAAGTGCCTTTTGCAACGGCCACTTTTATACCAAAAACATAAAAATCTCTGATCGTATTGTTTTTGATCTGGTTATTTCCGGTGGCAGTAAGTGCGCTGTTCAGGTAAATGCTGGTATAGCCGCCTGAAATGGTGTTGCCTGAAATGATATTATTGCTGCCGGTGTTGCCAGAAGTTATATCATCTATTTTGTTGGAGAAAACAATTCCAAGGTTGGTTGCTTCTGTAATGCCGGCAGCTGCAATAGTAATGGTGTTGTTGCTGATCGTATTGTTGTCGGCGCTGTTCATGAAGTGAACGCCCCAGCCAAAACTGTTATTGCTGGCTTCGATCTCGAAATTATCCAGCTTAATAAAGTCGGCTCCGTTCAGGCTGATCACCGGACGATTGGAAGCCGCGGAATTGAAGCTGATCTTATTACTATTGCCGTTGAATGTAATGGTGTTGGTTGCGCTGGCGCCCGGAATCGGGTTAAAAATTACCTGCTCATTGTAAGGGCCTGTTCCAGCAACCACATTAACCGTTACCGGCCCGGAAACACCTTTACAGGTAATATCAGAAACGAAAGCGGCAAAAGACTGATAGTTGGTAGCTGAAGCCGGGCTGTTTTTATCGATTGTATAAATGCCGGTAAACGGAGCTACCGTAGTTGTAACCTGCACGCTTCCGGAAGCAGCTGTATTGGTGCCGCAGCTTATTTCTGCACGGTAAAAAGTAGTTGCCGTTTGCGATGTTGTTAAACGGTCACTGGTTGCGCCGGTAATATTGGTCCAGCCGGTTGTGCCGTTCGGAGAAGATTGCCACTGATAGGTTAAGCCGCTCGCGAGGGTATTGCCGCTAAGGCTTAGCTCAAAAGGTGCATTAACGCATGCTGTTGGGCTGGAACTAACAGCTGTGCCTGCATTTGGAGTGCCGGAACAGGCCGGATACGGCGTAATATCAATACCGAAGTTTGGCCAGCCATTGGTATCCTGGGTGCCGGAAGTAGCCGCGGCGTTTGCCGTAATTAACTTTTTATGGCCCGGAACAGGACCAGAGCTGGTAGTATATACTTCAATACCGGTATTGAATGACAAGAACTGAACCTCTACGATCAGGGTGCGGGTATTGTCGTAGTTGAAAGGCGTATCCAGATCGATGTAGAACCAACCGCCGACAGTTGCATTGCCGGTAATGGTTTTAGACGGGCTGTTCACTACCTGGGTAAGGCCCGTATAGAAATCGAGGCTTCCGGTACCCGGAAATACAGTTGCTGCCGTTTGCCCCATAAGTACCTTTAAATTGGTAAATGTTCCGGATGCATTTGCTACCGAGTTCCGGAAATAAATACGGGTTATAGTGCCTGGAATAGGCGCTGTTCCGAAATCGGTGGGTAAGTAAAGGAACTGGGTTTTATATGCATTGGCAGAATTGAATAAATTATTGGTTTTAGTGGTTCCGCCCCCTTTGCTGTAGCCTGGCGTTTGTGCCTTGGCTTCGGGTAAACTGGTAGTGAGCAACGCTGCCATAAAAAGGAATAGCAGCGAAAGGTTGCCCAGCTTCTTGGTTAAAGCTGCATGCAAAGCCGGTTTTATCCAGTAAAAGGACGCCGGCTGTAACTGTAATGGGATAATCATTTTGTTGTTGGAAAAAATTGAAGGAATGGAACGGAATTACGGCAACTGTAAAAATTATAGCGTACGTGGGTGTATGTTAGTGATTTACAAGGATTAATGTTAGGAAATTTACTTCCTTTAATCGCAAAAGTGAAACAGGTGTGTATGAACAGGCCTTTTGTATCCATGAACACGGGTTATTTAAAAACACACGTGCGTAATTCTTTGTTTTTGAATATTGTCAGCATTTATTCCGGAAAAATTAAAGCCTGAAAATGACTAAGGATAAGATGTTTATGAGGATGTTACTAAGTTCTTCATGGCTACTTTTCTGAATCGTAATGGTGATTCTTTAGAGAAGTAAGCTGAATCCGAAAGTTCCATTAGAATGAAAACAAGCAGTAGTATAAAAAACGCTATGGTTTTCTGCCTGAAAACTGGTGATACTTAAAAACGCTAGCACTTTTATTTGAAAAACTGCTTACCGCCAACGAGGTCCTTCAGCGCTAAGCGCGCAAGCTTCGCGCTCCCGCGCTCACTTGTGCTCAGGATGACAGAACGTGAAAACGCTATGCTTTCAGGTCTCAAAAGTCAAAAACGGTATGCTTTCAGGCTTCAAAAGTCGGGTGCTGTTAAACAAAAAAAAAGCAGGCCAAAGACCTGCTTTTTAGTAAGCTTCCAGCAATTGCTGGCTCAGACTCTCACCTTTTAATGAATGATCAGTTTGCGGGTAGCGCTGTTGGCAGAACCGGTAATTTTCAGTACATAAATACCTTTGGCCAGATCTGTTAATTGCAGTTGCGCATTGCCTGCTGCTGAAGTTTGTTTCCGGATGGTTTTACCGGTCAGGTCCGTAATTTCAAGCGTGTACTTTTGAGCCGAAGCCGGTAAGTGCAGGTTGAATATTCCGGAAGAAGGGTTTGGATAAACGACCACCAGATCTTGCAGCGAATTTTCTTTCGTGCCGTTGGTAGGGTTGCCCGATACGCGTACGTTGTCTATTAAATTGGCAGTGCCGTTTCCATTATCGTAAGCTTCTTTCACGCTGCTTTCCAGGCCAATTTGCATAATGCCCTGGCTGATGAAAGCGGTAAGCGGAATTTTAACGTGCTGCCATACGGCTGTGCCCCCTCCAAACGGCGGCCGATACGTAGTGCCAGCCTGGTTTCCGTTTACCGTTACCCGGAAGTTGGTATTGGCGTTCGAATCTTTAAACAGTTGTTTCAGGTCAAATTCCAGCCACATAGAATCGGTAGGCAGGTAACCCGTTGGGGTAACGCAGAAGTAAACGGCGGCAAAATTTTCCGGATTCTCGGCCCATGGGTCAAGTGTGCCAGTTGGTACTATCCAGGTAGAATCGGCCAAACCATCCATGATCATGCCTTTGCTGCCCGTGCCAAAACTGGCGCCAGCTCCATCGGTTATAGCCGAAAGGGTTTTGGTGCGCAATTGCATACCGTTTAAACTGCTTGCGGCACTTTCAAAATCTAAATCTAAAGGCAGGTTAGTATAAAGGGCATTGTTCAGGTAATAAACCAGCGTGTCGTTGGAGTGGTCAGGATCGTTGGTTGCTCCGGAAATTACTTTTATCTCGTGGTTTCCAAAGGCTGTTAAATTGGCTCCCACCGGGAAGGTAAAATTGGTTCTGGCACCTGCGGCAATTGGTCCGGCAAACGTAGCTGAAACCGGTGTGCCGCCATTTACCTGAAACTGCATATTCACGTTCGAGACCGGAGTGCTGCCAAGGTTTTCGAGTTCTACTTCTACTTTTTCGTTCGCGCTATAATTGCAGTATGTAGTAAGCGGAATAAATCTGGTTACTGCCAGGTTGTTGGTATTATTTACGATCTGCACATCATCGAAAGCAAAACCCTCGTCCTGGCCCCAGCTGTTAGCTCCAAAGGCGATCCGGATCTTTACAGAAGGTTTGCCAGCCATGCCGTCGAGTTTGTGTTTTACCGTAACCCAGCCGTTGCTGCCTTTATCGGCGATTGTTCCGGTCCAGCCGCGTGCCATATAATTGGTCTGGCCACCCGGTTGCGCATAGATCGAAGAATCGTTGTACCAGTTCAGCGCATCGCCCATTTCGCCTACATTCTGCCAGGTCAGGCCACCGTCTATGGAAGTTTGCAGCACCGCGCCATCTATATTGGTTTGGGCATTCCACCAAACTTTCATTTCTATATCCGGGTCGCCGGTTAAGGCCGAAAAATTGAAGCAAGGACTCATTACATAAGAATCTTCGTTGGCATTATACTCTCCGGTCAGGTTGGTTACCCAGGAACTGGTGCCGGAAGCTGCGGAATTGATAATGGTTTTTGACGGTGTTCCCAAAGCCCAGGAGCTGTTGTTGCCACCCGCTATCCAGCCGCCGCTTCCTATATCGAAATTCTGGTAATATGGCAGCGAAGCAATAATTGGCTGGTTAAAAGTGGTGCTTTGTGCATAATTATTGGTCGTGTCCGGGTCGCCCATCGGCATTGCAGAAACTACCACGTTGTGTGCTCCCGGAATACTGAAATCAGCTTTGGTACTGAAACAGAATTGCGCCGTACCACCGGAAGGAATAAAGCCCATGAACATTTCGGTAACGGCAGGCGCATTATTTACCTGGTAAGTTACCGGGAAGAAGCTTTGCGTTGAGGTACCTACGTTCATCAGGGTTACGCAAACGTCTGAAGTTGGTGATAAGCCGCAGCCCGGGTTCGGTAATTGTACGGCAAGCACTTCCATGTCGGTAGGAGAAAGGTCATAGATCCGCAAGTCATCTAGCGCAATATCGCCGGCCGGGCCGTTTCCGGTTTTCGCCTTGAACTTAAGTTTAATATTGCCGGTATAGCCCTGCAGCCTGATCAGTTTTTTGCGCCAGGCGTCTTTTTCCAGGGTTTGCTGCGGACCGGTTAAAGTAAACAGGTTGGTCCAGGTTGTTCCGTTATTGGTAGAAACCTCTATTTGGAGTTGGTTGATATCAGCGCCCGCCATGTGGTACCAGAAACTGAAGCCCGGGTTTGTTAAACCGGTAAGATCTATACAAGGCGTTATCAGTTCGGTGCTGTCACCTGCCGGACCTTGGATGGGCGCATAAATGTATTTACCGGTTGCATTACCAAGAGTATGGTCTATTTCCGGTCCGCTTCCCTGCCATGGCGTAGGTCCACTGGCAACTTCCCAGCTATACGGGTAGAATAAGGCATTGCTGATGGTTAAAGTCCAGCCGGCTGGTATGGTGCCCGAAGTGCCAACAATGCAGTTTTCAAAATCCTCTACGTGCGGAAATACGGAGATCGGGTTGAATATTGAAATGGTATCGGAGCGGCCGTTATTCGTCAGGAAAGTATCGCCGGGCAAAGCTGTAGTAACGGTGAAAATATAATTGCCGGTTGTGCTCAGGTTTGCAGGCGTTGGGAAAGTGTAGTTTATAGAAGCGCCTGATGCCAGAGAACCAGTAAAATTGCCAGTAACAGGGCTGTTGCTACCGATCTGGTAAGAAACCGGGATATTCGTCTGGGTTGCGCTGCCATAATTTTTGATCGTAACCGTTACGTTTTCCTGAGCGCTGGCTCCGCAGTTACCGGCTACCGGTGCAATAAGCGCGGTAATGCCTACATCGTTGGCCGGATTTTCATAGATCTGCACATCGTCGAAAGCAAAGCCGTTGTCGGTTAAAAAGTTATTGTCGGTTGTAAATGCGATCCGCAGTTTTACGTTAGACTGGCCGCCTAAACCGTCGAGCAGGTGTTTTACAGTTACCCAGCCATTGCTACCGGTGTTTATAAAGTTCATATCAGAACCAGACCAACCCTGCGGCTGACCACCGGGAAAAGAACTTATAGTATCTGCGTTGTACCAGTTATCGGGGTCGCGGAAATTGCCTACCCGTTGCCAGGTTTGCCCGTTATCAAGCGAAGATTGCAAAACCGCTCCGGCTGTGCCATCTACGGCATTCCACCACACTTTCATGGTAAGTAATGGGGAAGTAAGGCTGCTCATGTTGAAACACGGACCTAATACCTGCGAATGTTCTCCGGAATTATAGTTGCCGTTAAGGCTGGTAACCCAGGAATTGGTGCCGGACGCAGCAGAATTGATCGTAGATTTTGCAGGTGTTCCCAGCTCCCACGAACTTTTTACGCCGCTTGCAATCCAGCCGCCGTTGCCGCTCTCAAAATTCTGAAAATATGGGTAGGTGGTAATGGTTGGAATGGCGTTTATAATGGTTTCAACAGTATCGTTCGCGCGGTCGCCATCTGTTGGCAGGTTGGTATAAACCACTAGCTTATAGGTGCCCGGAGTAGCTAAATTCACTTTTGTATTAAAAGTGTAAAGCAAAACATCTTCGGAAGCCATGCTGGAAGTGAGCACTTCGGTTACGGGCGGGTTATTGCCTAAACGGTACGTTATCGGAATTGAATTCTGCGACAACAGGCCAAAGTTCTTTATCATGACCGATACGCTTTCCTGGTTTGTTAATTCGCATTTGGAGCCAGGGCTTGTAACCGATAAAATGCCGGCATCGTGATTCGGGGTTTCGTAGATCTGCACATCGTCGAAGCCAAAGCCATCGTCTTCATAATATAGATCTGAAGCGAATGCAATTCTTAAACGAACGGAAGCCTGCCCGCCTAAACCGTTAAGTTTGTGCTTGGCCGTAACCCAGCCGCCGCTGCCAGTGCCCGGAGTAGAACCAATGCGGCCGGACCAGCCCTGGTTGTTAAAAACAGGTGGCTGACTGCCCGGAACGGAAGCAATGCTGTTGAAATTGTACCAGTTATACGGATCACCATAATCGCCTACGCGTTGCCAGGTTACACCACCGTCTATAGATGATTGCAATACTGTTCCATCGCCGTTGGCCTCACTGTTCCACCAGATCTTCATTTCAATTACGGGTGCAATCATATTCGAGAAGTTGAAGCAGGGGCTGACCACGTACGAATTTTCGCTGGAATTATTCGATCCGGTCAGGCTCGTCATCCAGGAATTGGAATCGGAGGCGGTATAATTCATGTAAAGTTTGCCGGTGGGGTAACCGAGCGCCCAGGAAGAATTTGTGCCCCCGCTGGTCCAGCCGCCGGGGCCGGTTGCAAAATGCTCTACATAGGGGTACGAAGTAATAGAAGTGCTACAAGCCGGAGCCTGGCTCTGCGCGAACCGGGCTCCAAAGAGGAGCAGCAGGAGTAAACAGTACTTTCTCATAAAAACTTATTAGTGAATTGGTTGTTAAGTGGCTGAAATCACCAGAAGAGAACCGGAAAATTAACCCGACTTTTTGATGCGCAAACCATACCGTTTCCGAATCTTTTAACTGGTTAATTTTATATTTATCCTTCTAATAATTTAATCTCAAAACAACAGCTTCTTTTATGGATTGTGCTTGTAGAATCCTGCCTTTTTAGATAATAAAAGTGACCGGATTCACCGGTAGTATATTGATTATTATATATTTTTGCATTGTTATTATTGCGCCTGTATTAATGGAAAATGCCACTTTTTCGAAAATAGGAAAACTCGCTTACGACCGTAGTTGCGACGTATTTCATATGGATACTCAGAACAATAAGAGCGACTTTTCGGATCTTGCGCCCAATAGTCTTATCAGTTCTTGTTTTTCGGCATTTGAAGCCGAGATCCGCCCGATGGTGGGGCTAGGAGTAAAGTATGTTTCGGAAGGAAAGGAAACCTATTGGCTGAAAGGGAAAAAGCATGAAGTTACCCGGGGAAAATATCTACTGGTGAACGAATCGGAACCCCGGTTAGATGTAAATATTAAAGGTGCAGAAACCTGGGGCATGTGTGCCAATATAGAGCCGGAAATACTGAACGATCTGATCTGGCAAGTGCTGCACCCGAATAAGCTGGATGAAATAAAAAATGTACAGCAGTATTTATTATCGCCGGAACTGCTGGTGCGCCAGGCAAACGCAAGCAATGCCCTTCAGCAACTTCTGAACCGGATGATCAGGTTGGTAACTTTGCACCCAAACGAAAACCCGACTATTGAACTGATCTATGAACTGGCGTCTTTGCTGGTGCTTGAAAATCTGGAAATGATAAGCTCTTATTACAAGCTGGAAGTGACTAAACGCAGTACCCGCCAGGAATTATTTCAGCGCTTGCTGCAGGGCAAAGAAATTCTGGACGATAGTGTTTTTAGTGAAGTTAATATCGGGCAGGTGGCAGGTGAGTGTTGCTTGTCCGAGTTCCGGTTTTTCCGCTTATTCAAGCAATGCTTTGGCGTGAGCCCGTATAATTATCTTTACCGGCGGCGCATAGAAAAGGGAATAGCGCTGAAAAACCAAAACCTGAGCTGGAGCGAAATTGCCTACCAGTTGAATTTTACCGATCTGGCTGCTTTCAGCAAAGGTTTTAAAAAAATTACCGGCGTTTCTCCTACCCAATACGTGCTTTGATTTTCGAGTGAGCTGGAAGGTTTTTGCGAGTATAATACTTCGTGACTTTTTATGGGGAAAAGCATAGCGTTTTTGAATTCTTCCTCCCTAAACGGTACGGTTTTGACTTTTTCCTCTCCAAACCATACCGTTTTTTGAACCAGCAAATAATAAAGCCCCGAATTATTTCGGGGCTTTTTTCGGGTTTATGAAAAAACTATGGTTATTCAATTATCAATTTGCGGGTAGCCACATTTCCTTCAGAAGCGATCTTGAGGATGTAGATACCTTTAGCCGTACCATTCAGGTTCAGTTGGGTTGAACCGGAGTTGTTGGTTACGGTTTGCTGTTTTACCAGTTTACCGGTCAAATCCATTACTTCTACAGAGAAGTTACGAGTAGTAGTTGGTACTTTCAGGTTGAACAGGCCGTTAGACGGGTTCGGGAATACCACTACGTTGCTTTGCAGGATGTTCTCTTTTATACCGGTATAATGCGTTCTGATGATTTGAACGTTATCGATCAGGTTTGCGGTGCCGTTTCCATTGTCATAAGCTTCTTTCACGCTGCTTTCCAGGCCAACCTGAATGCCGCCTTTCTGCGCGAAAGGAGTCAGATCTACGGTAATAGTATCCCAGGCAGGTGTGGTGCCCGCTGCGTAACCGCCAAATGGTGGTCTGTAAGTAGGGCCAACCTGTTTCCCGTTTACCGTGATGCGGAAATTGGTGTTTAAGTGGGTTGCCTTGTAAAGTTGTTTCAGGTTCAGGGTCATTTTAATGGAATCGTAACCAATGTTGGTTGGGCCTAAGCAAACATAAACTCCCCCGAAGTTATCTGAATTGTTATTCCATGGGTCAATAATACCTGCCGGAATTACCCATTTCGGATCGTCGATACCGTCCATGATCAGGCCTTTGCCGGTTCCGTTACCTGCGCCGGAAATTTCGGATATGGTAGCTTTAGCATTGGTAATGGTGCGGGCCGCAGTCATGCTGGTTGGTGGCGTTTCAAAATCGAGGGTAACCGGCGTGCCGCTGAATAATGCGTTTGTTACATTATAAACAATGTTGTTGTTCACCATTTCCGGATCTGTTCCTGCGTTATTTACAATGCGCACTTCAATAGAATGCGGGCCGGCAGCTGATAAGTCGGCGCTTTGCGTGAAGGTGAATTTTCTTGGTGAATCTGGCATTAAAGTTGGGCCGGTAGCAGGAGTAGACCAGCCGCCGCCATCTACCCGGAATTGCAGGTGATAATTGCTTACGGCAATGCTGCCCAGGTTCTCGATCATCACTTCCACTTTTTCGTTGGTGCCAAAACCGCAAACCTGGGTTAGAGGAATGAAGGAGTTAATGGAGAGGTTGTTGGTGTTGTCGCCGATTCTTACATCATCGAAAGCAAAGCCGTCGTAAGTGGTATATGGGTCTGAGCCAAACGCCACGCGCAGCATTACGGCCGACTGGCCGGCTAAACCGGTAAGTTTGTGTTTTACTTTTACCCAGCCGTTACTGCCCGGAGGTGTTGTGTTCCAGCCTGCGCCGCCTGACCAGCCTTGTTGCTGACCACCCGGATTTCCGTAAATAGTGCTGGAGTTATACCAGTTATTTGGCTGCCCCATTGCTCCAATAGTTTGCCAGGTAGCGCCGCCGTTTATTGAAGACTGAAGCACCGCTCCATCATAACCCGCTTCAGAAGCCCACCAAACTTTCATTTCGAAATCAGGGTCGCCGCCGGTTAAGCCCGAGAAGTTAAAGCAAGGGCCCATTACATACGAGTTTTCGCTGGTATTATAGGTACCGGTAAGGCTGGTTACCCAGGCATTTACGCCGGAAGAAGCGCCCTGAATAATTTGCTTAGCCGGAGTTCCCAATGCCCAGGAAGAACTTGCACCGCCCGAGCGCCAGCCGCCATTGCCATTTTCGAAATTCTGGCTGTAAGGGAAAGAAGAAATTACCGGTACCGAAGTAACAATAATGGTCTGTGTGTTATTGCTTGGGTCGCCATCGCCGGTTAGCATGGTGCTGGCAGAAAAGTTATAAGAACCAGGTGTTGACAAGTTCGCTTTTTGGGTGAAGCAATACGTGTATGAAGCAAGCGGCGCAATAGTAGCCGTTACAGTTTCTACTACCGGTGCATTAGTTCCAATCTGGTAGCTAACCTGGAAGTTAGATTGCGCGGCAATACCTTTATTGGTAATGGTTACGCAAACATTTTCGGCCGCCGATAAAGCACATCCGGAAGTCGGAGAAGTAACAGTAGTTAACTGCAGGTCAAGCGAAGGCGTTTCTAAAATGGTAACATCATCGAAGGCAAAACCATCGTAATTATTCACGCTGCCATCGGAGCCAAAAGCAATACGCAAACGCACATTTGCCTGGCCTCCTAAACCGGTAAGAGCATGTTTCGCTAACACCCAGCCGCCACTGCCGCCAGGAGGAAACGATGTAGGGCCACCGGCCCAACCTACAGACTGACCGCCAACGCGGTTATCCAGAGAGTTGTCGGTGTACCAGTTATTCGGGTCGCCAAAGGCACCAACTACTTGCCAGGTAGCGCCGTTGTCTATAGAAGACTGCAGTACAGTTCCGTCCCAACTGAATTCAGAGTTCCAGAAAATTTTGGCCTGGAAAATTGGCTGTACCAATGAGGTAAAGTTAAAGCACGGGCTCATTACATACGAATCTTCGCTGTTGTTGTAATTTCCGCTCAGGTTTGTTACCCAGGCATTGGGAATGGAAGCAGCCGCGCTTATGCCCGATTTAGAAGGAACGCCCAAAGCCCAGCTTGAATTTGAGCCGCCAGCGGTCCAGCTACCGGCACCGGAATCGAAGTTCTGAAAGTAGGGGAAAGTGGAAATAGTAGTTGTACAGGTCTGTGCCCAGGCCTGGCCTACCAATATCCACATAAACAGGGAAATTGGTATCAGTTTTTTCATGCGTAATTGGTTTATAAGGTGGGATAAAGTGATGTTAGGTCGCTAAATTTATATATAAATATAGTATTTTCAAATATTAATAAACCCCAGTAATTCAGGAAATTATGTAGCTCAATTTTGAGTGTATTTTAAATTGTATTTTACGAATGGGGTGATTTGTGCAAATTGTTGAAAAACAGTAAAATAATGCTTTGTTGCGCTTTAAATGCATGCATGTTATAAGTCTTTTGAAAGCTGTTTTTGTACTCTAAACTATTAGCTCTTGTTTAAATATTTTTCGGACCTGAAAAAGTGTTGCGGAAAAAATGTTGGGTTTACAGGTAACAGCGTTTTGCTGCGGTTTTCAGGAGAGGTTTTATGGAAAATGTGGCTTTGTAAATTTTGTTAATAGACTGGGTTTGGGCGTGATTTATAAACTTTTTTGCTTGAGCTTCACAGATTGTATCAAGACTTTTAAAGCCTGATTTCCTACCGTTTTCAGTAAGTTATTTCCCTGATATTTTGTTGAAAATGGAGAATTACTTTTTACACCAGAAAGCATAGCGTTTTGACTTTTGAGACCTAAAAACATAGCGTTTTTCAATAGGCTATAAAAAAAAAGTCCCGCCAGATAGCCAGCGGGACTTTTTTAAGCAAAAACGATAGCGTTTTTATTCTACGATCAGTTTACGGGTAGCCACATTTCCTTCAGAAGCAATTTTAAGGATGTAGATACCTTTAGCCGTACCGTTCAGATTTAATTGGGTAGTTCCGGAGTTGTTGGTAACGGTTTGCTGTTTTACCAGTTTACCGGTCAGGTCCGTTACTTCTACTGAGTAGTTACGGGTTGTAGTTGGTACTTTCAGGTTGAACAGGCCGTTAGACGGGTTCGGGAATACTACTACGTTGTTTTGCAGATAGTTTTCGGAGATACCTACGCAAGTGGAGCATGCAACGCGTACGATCTGGATATTGTCGATCACGTTGGCAGTACCGTTGCCGTTAGCATATTCTTCTTTCACGTTGCTTTCCAGGCCAATCTGAATGCTGCCTTTGTTTTTGTAAGGAGTCAGATTAACTTTAATGGTTTTCCAGGGAGCCGTTGTGCCGGTTGGGTAGCCACCAAAAGGAGGCCAGTAATTCTGGCCAACCTGATTACCGTTTACTGTAACGCGGAAGTTTGTGTTGAACATGGAAGCTTTATAAAGCTGTTTCAGGTCGAAAGTAAGGATCAGGGAATCTGAGCCAATATTAGTAGGCGTAAGGCAAATATAAACAGCCGAGAAGTTATCTGCGTTCTTTATCCATGGATCAAGATTGCTCGCCGGAGCTATCCATTTAGAATTGTCTATCCCGTCCATGACCAAGCCTTTGCCGGTTCCGTTACCAGCGCCGGTAATTTCGTTTATGGAAGATTTAGCATTGGTGATAATGCGCGCGGCATTCATACTGGTCGGCGGGGTTTCGAAATCGAGTGTAATCGGTATGGTGTTGAACAAGGTGTTGGTTACATTATATATAACGGTGTTGTTAGCCATTTCCGGATCTATTCCAACATTGGTTACAATGCGAACTTCAATACTATGCGGGCCGGCAGCCGAGAGGTTTGCAGTTTGAGTAAAGGTGAAATTTGTTGGAGTATTCGGCATTAAATTATTGCCGGTAGCAGGAGCTGACCAGGCGCCGCCATCAACTCTGAATTGCAGGTGGAAATTGCTTATGGGAATGGCGCCCAGGTTCTCGATTATTACTTCAACTTTTTCGGTGGCGCCGAAACCGCAAGACTGCATAAGCGGCACAAAAGAATTAATAGCCAGATTATTAGTATTGTCAACAATGCGTACATCGTCGAAGGCAAAACCATCATAAGCTAACCAGTTATTGGAGCCAAAGGCAACGCGCAACAATACGTCCGGCTGTCCGGCTAAACCGGTAAGTCTGTGTTTTACATTCACCCAGCCACCGCTGCCCGGAGGGGTGGCAGTACCGCCTGCTCCGCCAGTCCAGCCTTGCTGCTGACCACCCGGATTACCGGAGATGGTGCTGGAGTTATACCAGTTATTAGGTTGCCCCATGGTACCAATGGTTTGCCAGGTGGCGCCTCCATCTATAGAAGATTGTAGCACCGCACCCGCTAAACCAGCTTCCGAAGCCCACCAAACTTTCATTTCAAAGTCAGGATCGCCGATGGATAAGCCCGCGAAGTTAAAGCAAGGGCCTATTACATAGGAATTTTCGCTGGTATTATAAGTGCCGGTAAGGTTGGTTACCCAGGCATTTACGCCCGATGAAGCGCCCTGAATAATTTGCTTCGCCGGGGTGCCCAATGCCCAGGAAGAGTTTGTGCCGCCAGAGCGCCAGCCGCCATTGCCATTTTCGAAATTCTGGCTGTAAGGGAAAGTAGAAATAATCGGAACGGAAGTAACAGTTCTGGTTGCCGAATTATTGGTTGGGTCGCCATCGCCGGGTAGCAAGGTGGTTGCCGTAATGGTATAAGTGGTAGGCGTAGCTAAGTTCGCTTTTTGCGTGAAGCAATAGGTGTAAGTGCTAAGTGGTGGAATGGTAGCCGTTACAGTTTCGGTAATTACCGGTCCATTGCCGATCTGGTAACTAACCGGGAAGTTGGTTTGCGCGGCTATGCCTTTGTTGGTAATGGTTACGCAAACGTTTTCGGCCGCCGATAAAGCACAGCTGGAAACTGGCGAGGTGAAGGCCGTTAATTCTAAATCTAAAGAAGGAGTTTCCATCACAGAAACGTCGTCAAAAGCAAAGCCTTCGTAGGTAGAACTGACATCGGAACCAAATGCAATGCGCAGTCTAACGTTGGCCTGACCGCCTAAACCCGTAAGGGCATGTTTTGCTAATACCCAGCCACCGCTGCCGGTGGTGCCGCTTCCGCTCCAGCCAATAGACTGGCCACCCGGAGATCCACCGATGTTGCTGGAGTTATACCAGTTATTTGGGGCACCAAAAGTACCAACCACTTGCCAGGTAGCGCCATTGTCGATAGAAGATTGCAGTACGGTGCCATCCCAGCCTGATTCGCTGTTCCACCAGATTTTGGCCAGGAAAATAGGCTGAATCAGGTTGGTAAAGTTGAAACACGGACTTTGCACGTATGAAGCTTCATTGTTATTATAATTTCCGCTCAGGTTGGTAACCCAGGCATTCGGCGGCGATGCAGCCGAATTGATAACAGCACCAATAGGAATACCCATAGCCCAGGAATTTGCTCCTGAAGCTCCCGGAAGTGAGCCACTGACCCAGCCACCTGCATTGGAATCGAAGTTCTGGAAGTAGGGGAAAGTGGAAATAGTAGTTGTACAGGTCTGTGCCCAGGCTTGCCCGATCAGTATACACAAAAGCAGTGAAAGCGGTAATATTTTTTTCATGTGCAATAGGTTTATAAGGTAGGATAAAGTGATGTTAGGCTGTTGAATTTATTTATAAATATAGAATTTTAAAATATTAATAAATCTCAGTTATTCAGGAAATTATGCGATTCAGCATTGGGTGTGTTTTAAATTGTATTTTACGAATGGGGTGATTTGTGTAAATTGTTGAAAAACAGTAAAATAATGCTTTGTTGGACTTTAAATGCACTCATGTTATAAGGCTCTTGAAAGCGGATTTTGTATTGTAAGCTATTGGTTGTTTTTAAAATATTTTTCGACCCTGAAGAAGTGTTGCGAGAAAATTGTTGGGTTTACAGGTAACAGCGTTTTGCTGCGGTTTTCAGGAGAGGTTTTATGGAAAATATTGCTCCGGTAAGTTTTGTTTATAGTTGGGGCTTGGATGCGTTTTGTAAACCTTTTTGCTTGAGCTTCACAGATTGTATCAGGACTTTTAAAGCCTGATTTTCTACCGTTTTTCGTAGGTTATTCCCCTGATATTATATTGGAAAGAGAGATTTACTTTTTACACCAGAAAGCATAGCGTTTTTCACGTCCTGTCATCCAGAGCGCTAGCGAAGGACCTTGATGGCGAACAGCAGTTTTTCAGGCTAAAAGCATACCATTTTTCTTTCGGTTATAAACAAAAAAAAAGTCCCGCCGGATACCCAGCGGGACTTTTTTAAGCAAAAACGATAGCGTTTTGTTATTCTACGATCAGTTTACGGGTAGCCACATTTCCTTCAGAAGCAATTTTAAGGATGTAGATACCTTTAGCCGTACCGTTCAGATTTAATTGCGTTGTGCCGGAGTTGTTGGTTACGGTTTGCTGTTTTACCAGTTTACCGGTCAAATCCGTTACTTCTACAGAGTAGTTACGGGTTGTAGTTGGTACTTTCAGGTTGAACAAGCTATTAGACGGGTTCGGGAATACCACTACGTTGTTTTGCAGGATGTTCTCTTTTATACCTTCTATAAAAGCAATGCGCTGTACTTCAATGTTGTCGATCACGTTGGCAGTACCATTGGTATTATCGAAACCTTCTTTCACGCTGCTTTCCAAACCGATCTGAATACCACCTTTGTTTTTATATGGCGTTAGGTCGATTACGATGGTTTGCCATGAAGCAGGAGTAGTGGCCGAATAACCGCCGAAAGGAGGTCTGAAGGTCTGGCCGATCTGGTTGCCGTTCACCGTTACGCGGAAGTTGGTATTGTAGTGCGTAGTTTTATAGAACTGTTTCAGATCGAAGGTTAAACGCAGGGAATCCTGACCGATATTGGTTGGACCCAAGCAAATGTAAACCGCCGAGAAGTTATCGTTGTTGTTCGCCCAAGGGTCTAAAATACCAACCGGAATTACCCAGCTCGGATCAGCTACACCGTCCATGATCAGGCCTTTACCGGTTCCGTTACCAGTTCCGGCCATTTCCGTAATTGCAGATTTGGTTTTTGTAATGGTGCGGGCTGCAGAAACACTGGTTGACGGGGTTTCGAAATCGAGGGTAACAGGCAGGCCGGTGTAAAGTGCGTTGGTTACATTGTAAACAATGGAATTGTTGGCCGGTTCCGGATCTACACCCTGCGTATTGGCGATCTCCACTTCAATGCTGTGCGGACCTGGCGTAGATAAATCAGCGCCCTGGGTAAACGTATATTTCAGCGGTGAATCTGGTGCTAATTGCGGTGTAGCAGTGCCATTCACCCAAGAGCCGCCATCTACCCGGAATCTCATCTGGTAAGAAGTAATATTTACGCCGCCCAGGTTTTCGATCTCTACCTGTACTTTTTCGTTGGTTCCGAAACCGCAAACCTGAATAAGTGGCGTGAAGGTGTTTATAGATAAGTTATGTGAATTATCCCCTATGCGAATGTCATCGAAAGCAAAACCGTCGTAATCGCCGTAAGAATCGGAGGCAAAAGCTACGCGCAGCAATACTGCAGACTGGCCGGCTAAACCGTTAAGTTTATGTTTCACTTTTACCCAGCCGTTGCTGCTGGTACCTCCGGTGCCGCTCCAGCCAACAGCCTGCCCGCCCGGATTTCCCCAGATATTGCTGTTATTGAACCAGTTATTTGGCTGGCCAACCGCACCTACGTTTTGCCATGTTGTGCCGCCGTTTGTGGAGTATTGCAATACGGCACCATCCCAGCCCTGTTCAGAGCTCCACCAGGCTTTCATTTCAAAATCAGGGTCGCCGGTTAAGCCAGAGAAGTTAAAGCACGGGCTCATTACGTACGAATTTTCGCTGGTATTATAAGTGCCGGTAAGGTTGGTTACCCAGGCATTTACGCCCGATGAAGCTCCCTGAATAACTTGTTTTGCGGGCGTGCCAAAAGCCCAGGAAGAACTTGTACCGCCAGAGCGCCAGCCGCCATTGCCATTTTCGAAATTCTGGCTGTAAGGGAAAGTAGAAATTACCGGAACGGAAGTAACAGTTCTGGTTGCGGAATTATTGGTTGGGTCGCCATCGCCGGGTAGCATAGTGGTTGCCGTAATGGTATAAGTGGCAGGAATAGACAAGTTCGCTTTTTGCGTGAAGCAATAGGTGTAAGTGCCAAGTGGTGGAATGGTAGCGGTTACAGTTTCGGTAACTACCGGTCCACTGCCGATCTGGTAACTAACCGGGAAGTTGGTTTGCGCAGCTATGCCTTTATTGGTAATGGTTACGCAAACGTTTTCAGCAGCGCTTAAAGAGCAACCTGAATTTGGGGCTGTAAAAGTAGTTAATTCCAGATCCAGGGTAGGCGTTTCAATTATAGAAACGTCGTCGAAAGCAAAACCGTCGTAGTTAATAATGCCATCGGCGGCAAAAGCGATCCGGAGTCTAACGTTCGGCTGGCCGCCTAAGCCTGTAAGTACATGTTTGGCTAATACATAGCCGCCGCTGGATGAGGTTGAAGTTCCGGCCCAGCCTTGTTGCTGGCCACCCGGCCCCGGGCTATTGAAAAAGGAGCTGGTATTGTACCAGTTATTCGGATCGCCGAATGCGCCTACAGTTTGCCAAGATGTGCCGTTATTAATGGAAGATTGCAAAACAGCCCCGTCCCAGCCGGTTTCGCTGTTCCACCAGATTTTGGCCTGAAAAATAGGCTGCACCAAAGTAGAAAAGTTAAAACAAGGGCTCGTAACCTGCGAAACTTCATCGCCGTTGTAGGTGCCGGTAAGGCTGGTAACCCAGGCCTTGGTGCCGGAAGCAGCGCCGGTGATCACTGGTTTGGCCGGCGTTCCCCAGGCCCAGGTGGAAAATGAGCCGCCAGCGGTCCAGTTCCCATTGTTGGCTTCAAAGTTTTCGAAATAAGGAAAGGTAGTAATGGGAGTGGTACAGGCTTGCCCCCAGGCCTGCCCTGCAAGCATCCACATAAACAGTGAAAATGGTATTAACTTTTTCATGCGTAGTAGGTTTAAAGTGATGTTATCTGGCTAAATTTATAAATTTAATTGGTGTTGTCAAATTTAAATAACATACTGTTGCAGTGCCTGAGGTTTCCTCCTGGAAACTGTGGGTTTAAAGTTGGGTTTTTGAAATACTGTTACATATTTAAATACCTGAAAAATAAGATAATAATGCTTTGTTTGGCTGGAAATGCCTTTATGTTACACAGTGCCTGGAACTCGTATTTGTACTGTGGTAAAACTGTTGTTAATAAAATTCACACTTCCGGAATAAAAGTGTTGTACTGAACTTGTAAAGTCTGGAGATAACAGTAGTTCGGTAATGTTGTATTAGCGAATTATAAACCTGTTCAGAAATAAGAATGAACCTGAAAATCTCCGAAAATGAAATGCTTGAATAAAGAAGTACGATAAGTTGGTTGAATAGTTACCTTATTATTTCAGGACTTTTGAACCATAATTTCCTGCCGTTTTCGGTAAGCTTTTCCTTTGATATTATATTGGAAACAGAGATTTACTTTTTACGCCTGAAAGCATAGCGTTTTTACTTTTTTAGCCCGAAAGCATAGCGTTTTTCTTTCGGCTTTAATCAAAAAAAAAAGCCCCCGGAATTTTCCGAGGGCATTTGAGTTTTAGTATCTGAAACGATAGCGTTTTAAGCCAAGGTGTTTTATTCTACGATCAGTTTGCGGGTTGCTACATTTCCTTCAGAAGCGATCTTCAGGATATAGATACCTTTAGCCGTACCGTTCAGGTTTAATTGAGTAGTACCTGCGTTGTTGGTTACGGTTTGCAGTTTTACCAGTTTGCCGGTCAAGTCCATCACTTCTACAGAGTAGTTGCGGGTTGTAGTTGGTACTTTCAAGTTAAACAGGCCGTTAGACGGGTTCGGGAATACTACTACGTTGCTTTGCAGGATGTTCTCTTTTACGCCACTTACAAAAGCAACGCGTTCCACTAAAATATTATCCATTACGTTGGCAGTACCGTTTCCATTGGCATAAGCCTCTTTCACGCTGCTTTCCAGACCGATTTGAATGCCGCCTCTGTTTTTGTATGGAGTAAGGTCAACCACAACTTTTTTCCAAGGAACGCCAGCAGCGCCGTAACCAGCGAAAGGAGGGTTTAAGGTATTATCTTTTACGCCATCTACCAGCACATCTACCTGTTTGCCGTTTACCGTAACGCGGAAGTTGGTGTTGTAAGCGGAGGCTTTATAGAATTGTTTCAGATCGAGGGTTAAACGCAGGGAATCCGGGCCGATATTGGTTGGGCCAAGGCAGATGTAAACCGCCGAGAAAAAGTCAGGGTTGTTTTCCCAGGCATTGGTTAAACCAACCGGAACAACCCATTTCGGATTGTCAACACCATCCATGATCAAGCCTTTGGTAGCCGTTGTACCAAAGCCAGTGCCCGAAACTTCAGCAATAGCAGAATTTGGTCTTGTAATGGTGCGGGCAGAAGCAATGCTGGTTGGTGGCGTTTCGAAATCGAGGTTAACCGGGAAGTTAGAGTAAAGGGCGTTGGTAACGTTGTAAACAATGTTGTTGTTCAGCGGTTCCGGATCGGTGCCCTGGTTGTTGGTAACTCTTACTTCAATAGCATATGCACCGGCAGCAGTAAGGTCGGCAGGTTGGTTGGTGAAAATATACGGTACCTGGGTGTCTGGCTGCAGGGTAGGGCCGGCCGGACCAGTGATCCAATTGCCTACGCTTCCGCTAGGGTTGGTAATACGGTATTCTACGGTGTAGTTAGAAACGGCTACGCTGCCTAAGTTTTCCAGAATTACTTCCACTTTTTCGGCTGGGCCAAAACCGCAGATCTGCGTAAGCGGCACAAAAGAAGAAATAGCCAGGTTGTTGGTGTTATCGCCAATGCGGATGTCATCGAAAGCAACGCCGTCATAACTATTTACGCTACCATCGGAACCGAAAGCAATACGTAATCTTACGTTTGCCTGACCGCCTAAATTATTGAGTTTGTGTTTCGCTTTCACCCAGCCGCCGCTGCCATTGGCGCCAGCGCCAGACCAGCCAATTTGCTGTCCGCCAGGGTTTCCGCTAATTGTATTGTCGTTGTACCAGAAATTCGGGTCGCTTAAAGCACCAACATTCTGCCACGATGTACCATTGTTTATAGAAGATTGCAGTACCGCGCCATCCCAGCTGAATTCGGAATTCCACCAGATTTTCATTTCGAAATCCGGGTCGCCGGTTAAAGCAGAAAAGTTAAAGCACGGGCTTAATACAAACGAGTTTTCGCTGTTGTTGTAGTTTCCGGTAGGGTTTGTGATCCAGGCTTGAGTACCGGAAGATGCGCCCTGAATTACCGTTCCGGCCGGAGTACCTAAGGCCCAGGAAGAATTGGTTCCTCCGCTGGTCCAGCCGCCGGCGCCATTTTCAAAATTCTGACTGTAAGGAAATGTGTTGATGGTGGTGGTGCAGGTTTGTGCTTGCGCCAGGCTGCCCATTGCCATCATGCCTAAAAGAAAGTAAAGTTTTTTCATAAAAGTAAAGGTGATAGTGCAATAAATAGATTTCGTAAAATTAAAAAAAATATTCAAATAACCTAAAAAATAGTTATGAATTTACCTGGTTTCAAAACATGAAATCAATCAGATTTTTGCGGGTATAATCTAATTCTAATATCCTTTCTGTAAATTGGGATTCAACACTATTTAGCTTGTAAGTTTTTGTAAGTTAATTGTTTATAGTTTTATGGCTGAAATTATTAAAAAGTTTCGGATATTGAAAAACTAAAATATTAAACTTAGTAAATGTTCCAGAACAGAAGTTTGTTTTCAGGGTGTGAGCAAGCGAATTAAAATTCGGATAGCTTTAAAACCTTTCAGCTTCCACTTTTTTGGTTTAAAACCCTACCGTTTTTTCTGCCTGCGAAGCGGTTTTATGTTGTTCATTTGTAATGCTTTAAACTAATTTATTGCGGAAATGTTCAGGGCCTTTTTTTATTGTTGCAGCTTTTAAGAACGGTCAATTACGCAGAAATTTCTGGTTCGAAGGGCATTTGGTAGAAATGTTCAGAAACTTTTAAAAACTATCGGTTTGAAATTCGGGAAATAAGCATTAGTTTTGCGGCCTGAAAGAATACTGTTCTTACATACTTTATATTATATAGTAAAACACATGGCAAATATTGGCAGGATTACCCAGGTTATCGGTCCGGTAGTGGACGTTAGCTTCTCTGGTGAATCATCAAAGTTACCAAACATCCTCGATGCGCTTGAGGTAATCAAAGAAAACGGCCAGCGGATCATTCTGGAAGTGCAGCAGCACTTGGGCGAAGACCGCGTTCGGACCATTTCCATGGACTCTACCGAAGGTCTGACCCGCGGCACACAGGTGAACGACCTGGAAGGCCCGATCACGATGCCAACCGGCGATGCTATTAAAGGCCGTCTGTTCAACGTAATTGGTGAAGCGATCGATGGTATTGCCCAGCCGGTAGCAACCAAACGTTTGCCAATTCACCGCGCTGCGCCGCGTTTCGAAGACCTGGCAACTTCTTCCGAGATCCTTTATACTGGTATTAAAGTTATCGACTTACTTGCTCCTTATGTAAAAGGTGGTAAAATTGGTCTTTTCGGTGGTGCCGGTGTAGGTAAAACTGTATTGATCATGGAGCTGGTAAACAACATTGCAAAGGCTTACTCAGGTCTTTCAGTGTTTGCCGGTGTAGGTGAGCGTACCCGCGAAGGAAACGACTTACTGCGCGAATTCTTAGAATCTGATATCATCCGTTACGGCGAAGAGTTTAAGCACTCTATGGAAGCCGGTGGCTGGGATCTGACAAAAGTAGATCAGAAAGAACTGGAAAAATCACAAGCAACCCTAGTGTTCGGTCAGATGAACGAGCCTCCTGGGGCACGTGCTCGTGTGGCTTTATCTGGTCTTACCATTGCTGAAAACTTCCGTGATGGCGATGGCGAAGGTGCTGGTCGTGATATCCTTTTCTTCATCGACAACATTTTCCGCTTTACGCAGGCAGGTGCTGAAGTATCGGCTCTTTTAGGTCGTATGCCATCGGCGGTAGGTTACCAGCCAACACTGGCAACAGAAATGGGTGCTATGCAGGAGCGTATTACTTCTACCAAGCGTGGTTCCATTACTTCCGTACAGGCCGTTTACGTACCTGCGGATGACTTGACTGACCCGGCTCCGGCTACAACGTTTGCTCACTTAGATGCAACAACCGTACTTTCCCGTAAAATTGCCGAGTTAGGTATCTATCCTGCAGTAGACCCTCTGGATTCTACTTCCCGCATTCTTTCTGTTGATGTTCTGGGTGCTGATCACTACAACACTGCTCAGCGTGTAAAAGAGATTCTACAACGTTACAAAGAACTTCAGGATATCATCGCCATTCTTGGTATGGACGAACTTTCTGAAGAAGATAAGCTGGTTGTATCGCGTGCCCGTCGTGTGCAGCGTTTCTTATCGCAGCCATTCCACGTTGCGGAGCAGTTCACCGGTTTAGCTGGGGTTCTGGTAGATATCAAAGATACTATCAAAGGCTTCAACGAGATCATGGACGGTAAATACGATCACCTGCCAGAAGTTGCTTTCAACTTAGTAGGTTCTATTGAAGATGCCGTTGCCAAAGGTGAAAAACTGATGGCAGAAGCGAAATAAATTGTTTAGTTGTTGGTTGTTCGTTATTAGTTGTTGGGTTTCCTGATAAATAAAACGAACAACCACCAACCAGCAACTAACAACCATAATTATGCATTTAGAAATAATCACTCCGGATAAAAAGGTTTTCGAAGGCGAAGTTATCGGAGCTAAATTTCCGGGAACCAAAGGCTCTTTCGAAGTTCTGAATAACCACGCGCCACTGATCAGTACGCTGGAAAATGGTGAACTTCGGGTAACGACTACTTCAGGCTACCAATACTTCAACATAGATGGCGGAGTGGTAGAAGTGCTGAACAACAAAATTGTAGTTTTAGCCGAAGCCGTTCTGAGCTAAGCCTGAATATTACTTATATAAAAAAGCCTTTCTCTTAATCGGGAAAGGCTTTTTTGTGTTTAAAACAGTAGGGTTTTGGAGGGGAAAAGTAATAAAGGTGAATTATGTATCTAGTCTTCTTGCCAACAAGAAATGCAAAGTTTAATACAGCTATCAGCTAATTTCTTTAAACGTACGGGTTCAAACTCTAAATTACATTGATCTTTATAAGCATATAGAAACCAAATAGAGATTGCGTCTCTATTAATTTCTAATTTAAAGAGCTCTTCAGATTTTGAAATAATAATATCAGTGTAATAGGTTATAAAATCGAAGTAGGGATCGGTAATTTTTTCTTCCACTTCGTGTTGCCACAAATTAGGCCCATTTTTAAGCTCAACTTCAGAAAAGGGTATTCTTTCAGAAGGAGAAAGTGCTAAGATCTCAGAAATAGATTGATAAGTTTCAAAACTAGGTTCAAATATAATCTGAAGATTATAAAAATTCGCCATTACCTAACTTTTAGAAACACCTTAAATAAAAACCTTCTTCACTTCCTTTACAATTCTGGCCAGATCTTCTTCCTGTAAATCGCTACCCGAAGGCAGGCATAAACCATTCTGGAATAAATTCTCACTCACTTTTTCGCCATAAAAGGGTAGCGTTTTAAAGACCGGCTGCAAATGCAAAGGCTTCCAGAGTGGCCGACTTTCTATATTGCAGGTCTCTAAATGCAGGCGAATTTTTTCCGGCGAAACGCTACTGTTTTTAAGCGTAAAAGTGCTGAGCCAACGGTTACTGAAATGTCCGGTTGGTTCTTTTAGAAACTGTATTTCCTCTATCTGCTGAAACGCTTCCTGGTAAAAACTGAAATTCTCGCGGCGCTGTTTCACCCGTTTTTCCAACACCTCCAATTGTCCGCGGCCAATTCCAGCCGAAATGTTGCTGAGCCGGTAATTGTAGCCGATCTGCGAATGCTCGTAATGCGGCGCCGGATCTTTGGCCTGCATGGCTAAAAAACGCGCTTTCTCTACGTATTCTTTATTTTCCGAAACCAAGGCGCCGCCGCCTGAAGTAGTGATGATCTTGTTGCCGTTGAAAGAGAAAATGCCGATGTCGCCGAATTTACCCGCATTGCGTTTTTTGTAAGTTGATCCTAATGCTTCGGCTGCATCTTCAATTACCGGAATTTCAAAGTGACGGGCAATTTCCAGCAATTCATCCATTTTAGCTGGCATACCATACAAATGAACCAGAATAAGCGCTTTCGGCTTTTTACCTTTTTTGATCCGGTCCTGAATGGCTAGTTCCAGAAATTCCGGGCTCATATTCCAGGTTTCCGGTTCCGAATCTATAAAAACTGGTGTGGCTCTAAGGTAAACGATGGGATTAGCGGAAGCCGAAAAAGTGAACGAAGAACACAAAACTTCATCTTCGGGGCCAACGCCTAAGAGAATTAAAGCCAGGTGAATAGCTGCCGTTCCGGAAGAAAGTGCCACGGAATAAGCTGCACCCGTTTTATCGCAGAGTTCACGCTCGAAACCTTCAATGTTCGGGCCGGCCGGCGCTACAAAATTGTCTTCAAAAGCTTTATGAACGTAATTCAGCTCGTGGCCACCCATGTGTGGCGGCGATAAATATATGCGGTTAGGCAGGTGTTTCATGCGATTTTATGATGCGCGCCGGAAGTCCGGCGGCGGTGCAGTTGGCAGGCAGCGACCGGGTTACCACCGCGCCTGCACCAACAATAGAATTTTCCCCGACCTCAAGTAGCTGAATAACGGTGGCGTTGGTACCAATATAAACTCCCCGGTTCAGTTTAACGTTTCCGGCCAGGTTTATTGCATACATCAGCGAACAAAAATCGTCAACTTCTACATCGTGTGCCAGCGTGGATGCCGGGCTCACCTGTACGTGTTTTCCGATCTTTACGTTGGTGGTAATGACTACATTTTGCGCAATTACACTGCCTTCGCCAATTTCGCAGCGCTGGTAATCGCGCAGTTGCACAGAAGGGTGAATAAGGACAGGAAATTTGATGTTCGGATTTTCGATCTGCTCAAAGACCTTGCGCTTCCATTTGCTGTTGCCAATGCCAATTACCAGATGCAATTCCGAAGCAACGGCGTTCAATTCTTTGATCGAACCGAGGTACGGAAATCCGTCTATGGCCTTCGTGAAACGCTGTTCGTCGTAAAAACCGGTAATGTTCCACGTGGGCGCAGCTTCGTTTATCTGCTGAATAAGCAAGGCGATCTCTCTGCCCAAACCGCCGGCACCAAAAATAGCAATGTCTTTCATAGGCCAATCCGTGTGCTTACGAAGTTAAGGCTTTTAATCGGTTTTCGCAGGTTTTCCGCTTCCCCGGAATTTTTCCATGGTCGCCTGGCCTTCGGCGCTGGTTTCGTGGCTGCGGAATATTTTCAGAAATGTAAGCGCCAGAATTTTCAGATCGAGCCAAAGCGAAATGTTCTGCACGTAAAACAGATCGAGCCGGAAACGTTCTTCCCAGGTTTGCCGGTTGCGGCCATTTACCTGCGCCCAACCCGTAATGCCCGGTTTCACGTTGTGCCGCTGCATTTCTTCCACAGAATAAAGCTCCAGGTATTCAACCAGCAAAGGCCGCGGACCAACCAGACTCAGTTCGCCTTTCAACACATTAAAAAGTTGCGGCAATTCGTCTAAAGAAGTTTTCCGGATAAATTTCCCAAGCGTAGTAAGGCGTTCTGCATCGGGCAGTAAATTTCCGTTCGCGTCCTGTTTTTCGTTCATGGTCCGGAATTTATAAATGGTGAATATTTTCCCGTGCAAACCCGGCCGCTGCTGTTTGAAAAACACCTTGCCCTTGTTCCCGAAAAACGCTATCAGAATCACGATAAAAAGTACTGGCCACAACAAAATCAGCAGCAGTAAAGCCACGAAAAAGTCAAAAGTCGGTTTTATGAATTTCGGATACAAGTAAGGCAGATTTTAATTGTCGAAGGTAATCTTTCTGCATCAATTAA
This sequence comes from Adhaeribacter terreus, assembly GCF_042657365.1. Taxonomy (NCBI): domain Bacteria; kingdom Pseudomonadati; phylum Bacteroidota; class Cytophagia; order Cytophagales; family Hymenobacteraceae; genus Adhaeribacter; species Adhaeribacter terreus. The sequence continues at coordinate 148,133 of NZ_JBHSKT010000007.1, forward strand.
ACCGAAAACGGTAGGGGAAATAGCCGAAAAAGTAGTGACAAGGCTTGACCTGTCCGCACATTATTGCGAAAAGTATTGCTTCATCCTGATTCAATCATAAAAGACTGCTCTTTCGGATCTATTGATCCGGAAGCGACCTGTTGCGGGTCTATTGACCCGCGTGTTTCTCACGTACGCCGATTGATAAATCCGTTGCAGGTAATATTCGGATAAAAATATCCAAAAAAGCAGTATAGCTTAAACCAATGAAAAACGGTAGGGAAAATGGTCTGAAAAGTCGAATTTAACTGTAGCTTTTTACTGGCAGATAAATTTCGCAACTTTGCTTTTCAAACGCTTTCCGCATGATCTTATTTCCGAATGCTAAAATAAACATTGGCCTGAACGTGACCGAACGCCGCGCCGATGGATTTCATAACCTCGAATCGGTATTTTACCCGGTAAACTGGTGCGATGCGTTGGAAATTCTGCCTTCGGAAGAAACGGAATTCACATCTTCGGGCATCGAAATTCCCGGCAACCCGGAAAGCAATTTGTGCCTGAAAGCATACGAATTATTGAAAATCGATTTTGAGATTCCGCCGGTAAAAATGCATTTGCATAAGAATATCCCGATCGGTGCAGGTTTGGGTGGCGGTTCTGCCGATGCGGCTTTTGCCCTGAAAGGTTTAAACGAACTTTTTGAACTCAATCTAACTTCCGAACAACTCGAAAATTACGCCCGGAAACTAGGCGCCGATTGTGCTTTTTTTATTCAGAATAAACCGGTTTATGCGTTCAACAAAGGCGATGAATTTGAGGCGGTAAAACTGCATTTAAGCGGTTTTCAGATCATAATAGTTTACCCGGAAATTCATATTACCACCGCCGAAGCTTACGGAAAAATTAAACCAAAGCCTGCCGAAATTCCGGTGAAGAAAGCTGTACAAAACGCTATGGAAAACTGGCAAAAAACTGTTTTCAACGATTTCGAAACGGCCCTTTTTCCAACCTATCCAATTCTTCCGGAACTGAAAAAACAGCTTTACAATGCCGGTGCAGTTTACGCTTCCATGACCGGTTCCGGTTCGGCGGTTTTCGGCATTTTTAAGAAAGAGATTCCGGCCAGTCTAAACTTTCCGGACAGTTTCAGAAGCTGGCAGGGAAGTCTTTAATTTCAGCCGGCGCTCGTACCAGGAATCCAGGATCGGGTAAATGAAAACGGCTCCCAGAATTATGAGTGCGCCGTAGTAAAATCCCGCCGACATTTTCTCCTTTTCCCCGAAGATTAGCCACGCCAATACAATACCATATACCGGTTCCAGATTCACAGTCAGGTTCATGGCAAACGCCGAAATTTTCTGCATGAGTCGCACTGCCGCCGTATAAGCATAAACCGTACAAACCAGCGTCAGGAGAAGCAAATAAACCCAATCCATGCCGGTCAGGCTAAAATCCAGCGCGTTGTTTTCGGCGAAGAACGAAGTGTAGATCGGTAAGAATAAAATCGTACCTATGCAGGCGCCCAGCATTTCGTAGCAACTGATAGTAGCCGATGGATATATTTTGGTTAGCCGGCTGTTGATGATTGTAAAGATTGCGGCCATTAAAGCAGAGCCCACTGCCATGGTAATTCCCACAGCATGGTCGAATTCGAACTGGAAGATCACGTACAGGCCGATCATGATGATAATTGCCAGCAGGATTTCGTGTGGTTTAATTTTTTTGCTCGTAAAGATCGGTTCCAGCAAAGCAGTCCAGAGGCTGGAAGTTGCCAAACCCGCCAGGCAAATAGAAACCGAAGAAACCCGCGCCGAAGCAAAAAACAGGATCCAGTGCGCGGCCAGCAAAAAACCAACGCCCAAAATTTTCAAAAACGGTAGGGTTCCGATCTTAAAAAGTCCTTTCCGGAATTTAATGATCAGCGCCAGCGAAAGAAATGCAATTAACGTGCGTATCGCCACCAGCTCCACCGAAGGAATCGTAATGAGTTTGCCTAAAATGGCGGTAAATCCCCACAGGAAAATAATGAAATGTAACTCGATAAAATCTTTTAAGCGGGGCATTGCTATTAATTAGGAATTAAAAATTAGGGATCAGAAATTATCTCGCGAAACAATTTCTAATAAAGAAAAGCCAACAACGAAAACAAATTCCTATCGCGGTACCGTTTTGTAAAGCACTGCGCCAATTACGGAAAAGATCATTAGCGGAATCCAGGACGCCAGCATGGGTGGTACGTCGCCAACCTGGGCTAAGCTGCGGCTCATGATCACGAAAATGATGAAAACGAAGGCCAGCGCAAACCCCAAAGCAATTTGCAAACCTACACCTCCGCGTGATTTCCGGGAGCTGAGAATCACCCCGATAATGGTAAGGACGATGATGGCAAACGGATAACTGAAACGTTCGTATTTTTCGATCAGGTAAATTTCCGTATCGTCGGCGCCGCGGGCTTCTTTTTCGGCAATGTAGCGGTTCAGTTCGGGCAGGGTAAAGGTTTCTGAAAGGCGATAGGTGCTGGCAAAATCTTTCGGCAACAAATTCAGCGTAGTATCCATGGCCTGGCCGTAGCTGAGCGTTTCTTTTTCGCCATTAAATGTGCGCAGGGTATAATTATCGATACGCCATTTTTTCTTTTCCGGGTTCCACGAAATTACTTCCGAAGTCAGTTTGCTTTTCAGGTCGGTGCCTACAATATGCTCCAGCGCGAATTTATAACCCACGTTGGCCGTGTTGTTGTAGCTTTCCATATACACGTAACTTTCCGGGCCAACCCTTATGTGAATGTTGCGCGCATCGTAATTGAACGGGTTTTTGATGTACTTGATCTCGAAAGCCACCCGCGTTTTATTCGCATTCGGAATTACCCAGCCTATCAGTCCGAAGATTGCTGCCCCAATAATTACCGCCCCAATAATGTAAGGCACCAGCAAGCGCCTGAAACTCACGCCACTACTCAGAATTGCAATAATTTCGGTATGCGAAGCCAGCTTAGCCGTAACGAAAACCACCGCAATAAACACCGTGATCGGGCTCAGCATGTTGGCATAGAACGGAATGAGATTGAAATAATAATCGAAGAGAATAGACCCGATGCCCACGTTATTCTTAATGAAATCGTCGTTCTTTTCAGTGAAGTCGATCACGCAGATAATGAGCACGCAAAGCAACACCACAAACACAAACGTGGTCAGGAATTTCTTCAGAATATATTTATCTAAAAGCTTCACTTTTTAATTATGAATTAGAAATTAAAAATTAGAAATTATTTTTTCTGAAAACTCAGTTCCTGAATTTGAAATATAAACGGTATGCTTTAAGCAATAAAACCATATCTAATTTCTAATTCATAATTTCTAATTGAAATCTTAAAGCCGCGTCATCAGTTTTTCTACCATTACGTTTTTCCAGGCGGCAAAGGTGCCGGCCAGAATTTGCTCGCGCGCTTGTTTAACCAGCCAGAGGTAGAACGTTAAATTGTGTACGCTGGCTATCATGCCGCCCAGATATTCCTGCGCGTGCATTAAATGGCGTAAATAGGCTTTGGTGTAGAACGTGCTGGTATAGCCGCCCAACTCCGCATCAATCGGCGTAAAATCGTCTTTCCAGCGCTGGTTCCGGATGTTGATGATGCCTTGCGTGGTGAAAAGCATCCCGTTCCGAGCATTCCGCGTTGGTAATACGCAGTCGAACATATCTACGCCCAACGCAATGTTTTCTAAAATATTTGCCGGGGTGCCTACGCCCATTAAATAGCGTGGCTTGTCTTTGGGCAAAATCCCGCAAACCAAGTCCGTCATTTCGTACATCATTTCTGCCGGTTCGCCCACGCTCAGGCCGCCAATGGCGTTTCCTTCGCGGTTCATGCTGGCAATGAATTCGGCCGATTGCGTACGTAGATCTTTAAACGTACTGCCCTGCACGATCGGGAATAACGTCTGGTCATAGCCGTATTTGTCTTCCGTAGCTTCGAATTGCTTGCAGCAGCGTTCCAGCCAGCGGTGCGTGCGGTGCATGGAATTTTTGGCATAATCGTATTCACACGGGTAAGGCGTACATTCATCGAAAGCCATGATAATGTCGGCGCCGATGGTGCGTTGCGTGTCCATCACGTTTTCGGGCGTAAACAAATGCGTAGAGCCGTCCAGGTGCGATTTGAATTTTACACCTTCCTCAATAATTTTCCGGGTACCCGAAAGCGAGAAAACCTGGTAGCCGCCGCTGTCGGTTAAGATCGGTTTATCCCAGCCGTTAAATTTATGCAAACCGCCCGCATCTTCCAGCACCTTCAGGCCAGGGCGCAGGTATAAATGGTACGTATTTCCCAGAATGATCTGCGCCTGAATATCTTCTTTCAGTTCGCGCTGGTGCACAGCTTTTACGCTGCCGGCAGTGCCCACGGGCATAAAAATAGGCGTCTGAATTTCGCCGTGCGCGGTGGTTACTTTACCGGCGCGGGCGTTGGAGCCAGGATCCTGGGCTTGAAGTTCAAAAGTCATTTATTCTATTAATATATAAAACGCCTTTAAGCGCTGATTTTTCAGTCCCCCTTTGGAGGGGGTTGGGGGAGGACTACATTATTTGATTTTCACGTTAGCCGATACTCTCCCCTTGAGGGGAGCCGGAGGGGTGTTTTCATGTATCACAATTTACACCCCTCTAACTCCCCTCAAGGGGAGAATCCTCGCAATACGAATCTTCATTATTGTGGTCCTCCCCCTACCCCCGCCAAAGGGGGACTTACCTTCAGTATATGTAAACTAAATGCTGCATAAAGAATTAAGAATTTTCGGTAGTCGTGCATTCAAAATTATTAATGCATTTTAGCAAGCCGGCAAAGATACGAACAATGCCCGGTTTTCAGGAATTTATTGATTTTTAAGGTTGGCGGTTGGCGTTTTTAGCGGTAGCTTTGAAGCTTGAATTTCCCGGAAAGAATTAACAATTAAGTTGCTTGAAAAGGCTGAAAAACGATATGCTTTTTGCCTCAAAAACTCCTGATTATTAATTCTTAATTATTAATTCTTAATTAAAAAATGTTTCCGCTTCCGCTTCCGCTTACGTTAGAGAACGTACTTTTTTTGCTGCTGGCTTTTACCGTACTGGTGCAGTTCTTTTATGCTTTTTATTACTTTCTGGCTCTGGCACTTTTTAAAAAACATTTGCCTTTCCAAACGCCCGGTTTTCCGGTTACCGTAATTGTTTGCGCGCATAACGAATACGAAAACCTGCTGCGGCTTATACCCAAACTCTTAAAACAAAACTACCCGGAATTTGAGCTCATGCTAATCGATGATCGCTCCAAGGATGAAACCGGTGGTTACATGCAACAGATCACGCAGTATTACCCCAACGCGCGGTTAATTTCCATAAAAAATACGCCGGCTGGTTTCAACCCGAAAAAATATGCGCTCAGCCTGGGTATAAAATCTGCAAAACATGAACATTTGCTTTTCACGGATGCTGATTGCGTGCCCCTGAGCGAGAACTGGATTGGCGAAATGGTGAAAGGCTATAAAAACGGGGCGGAAATTGTACTTGGTTACGGAAAATATGAACAATTACCGGGGTTTCTTGGTTATCTCATAAAATACGAAACCTTACTTTCCGCTATTCAGTATTTGTCGTTTGCCGTAAAGGGGAAACCATATATGGGAGTAGGCCGGAATTTATCTTATACCAAATCGTGTTTTTACCGGAATAAAGGCTTTGCCTCGCACATTCGGGCAACGGGCGGCGACGACGATCTTTTTGTGCGCGATGCCGCTGCCAATAGCAAAATAAATGTTGTGATCGGGCAGGAAGCTCAAACCGAAAGCAAAGCCAAAGAAACCTGGAGCGAATGGTGGCAGCAGAAACGGCGCCACTTAAGTGCAGGCAAGAAATACAAATTGGCAGACCGTTTCCGGATTGGCAGTTTTATTTTGGCAAACATCTTATTTTACGGGCTTTCAGTCGTACTTTTGGTAATGCAGGCCAATTTGGTATGGTTGGGAGCGATATTTGCAGGACGCTGCCTGGTAGTTTATTCTATTTATTATCAGGCGGCAGGTAACCTAAAAGAGCGGCTTTCAGTAGTACTCATGCCGGTATTAGATTTAATATATTATATCTTATATATTATGTTGTCCGTATCGGTATTAATGTTCAAAAAAATAGCATGGAAGAAGTAAACAAACAATTTTCGGCAAAGGCCAAGCACGACTTCAAACTGATCCAATCGGCGGTGGAAGAGGGCAACGAAAAAGCTTATGCCGAACTGATGCAAATCTACAAGAAGCCGGTGTACCACGTTGTGCTGAAAATGGTGCGAAACCCTGACGATGCCGAAGATTTAACCATCGAAGCGTTTGCCAAGGCATTTCGTAACCTGCACAAATTCAACCCCGAATACGCTTTCAGTACCTGGCTGTTCCGTATTGCCACCAACAACTGCATCGACTTCATTCGCAAGAACAAGATCAAAACGATGAGCATCGATTCGGCCATTAAAATTGATAACGGCGACGAGATCACCATAGATTTTAAAGACAACAACCTTACGCCGCAGGAAAGCGCCATCAAGAACCAAAAGATCGAGATCATGCAATCCATCGTGGCCAAGCTTCCGGATAAATACCAGCGCCTGGTTACGCTCCGCTACTTCGACGAACTTTCGTACGAAGAGATCGCCACCGAACTGAACGCGCCTCTGGGAACCGTAAAAGCCCAGCTGCACCGCGCCCGTGAGTTGCTCTATGACATGGTGAAGAATAAAAAACACCTTATTTAGTGATTAGTGGATAGTGAATAATGATTAGTAAGGAAATATAAAAGAACCCTGGCTTCGGCCGGGGTTTTTTCGTTTAAAAGCCTACCGTTTTTCGATTTATTGGAAAGCGCAAGCTGATATACAGGAACAAAAGCAAAAATCACTTACTTTCGCTTTGGAATAGTAATTAGTTCAAATACTAATCATTATTCACTAATCACTAATCACTAGAAAAGGTGGATATCATCAAAAAATACTTCCCCGAAATAACCGGGCAGCAGCAGGAAAAATTTGCCCGCCTGAACGAGCTTTATAAAGAATGGAACGCCAAAATAAACGTGGTTTCCAGAAAAGATATCGATGAGTTGCCAACGCGCCACATTTTGCATTCGCTGGGCATTGCCAAGGTTATTCAATTTCAGGCAAATACGCATGTTTTGGATGTAGGTACCGGCGGGGGTTTACCGGGCTTGCCTTTGGCCATCATGTTTCCGGAAGTGAAATTTCACCTGGTAGATTCTATCGGCAAAAAAATTCACGTAGTGCAAAGCATTGCCGACGAACTGAAACTGCACAACGTAACCGCCCAGCAAACCCGCGCCGAACAACTCCACGACCGCTACGATTACATTGTAAGCCGCGCCGTAGCCCGTTTAGCCGAATTCTACCAATGGATTCAGTTCCGCTTCAAAGAAACCGATGCGCCCAATCACGGTCTTTATTACTTAAAAGGTGGCGACCTGACCGAAGAAATTACCGAATCTGGTTTAGTAACCGAGCTTTTCGATTTGAAGAATTATTTTGAAGAAGAATTTTTCGACACCAAGAAAGTAGTTTTTGTGCCTTCGGTAGGTTAAAAACGGTAGGGTTTCTGACCCAAAAAGTAAAAGCCGGAGCTAACAGTTCCGGCTTTTACTTTTTTAGAAAATTCAGAAGTATTATTTCTTTTTCCGGCGCTGAATAAACCAAACCACGGCTCCCAGAGCCGCGAGGGCTAAAACCAAACCAATTATTTTGCTCCAGTTAAAAGGATGCGAGATCGTGCCCGTGCGGGTAATATCGGAGTCTACGGCGTGCATGGTTATTTTTTCGGTGCCTTTAATTTCTGCTTTTGCACTTCCCAGGCCATCTCTAAAATCTACGGGCAGCGTCTGGCCATTAATTTCAAAAAGTAGCTTGCCTTGCACCCTTTTATCGGCTTGTTTGGCGTCATCCAGCGCCCGGATGTTAATAATATAAACGTTCGGCTGATCGGTGGTGATGGCGGAAATGAATTCGAAATCCTGCACGGTAATGTAATCAGGCATTTTGAATGTGTATTCGTTACGTTCTTTTTTCTCCACCGGAATTTCCTGCTGGGCAAAAACGGCAGTAAGCGCAAAAAACGGTATCAGAAAGGCAGTAAAAAGTCGTTTCATAATCGGGAGATCAATGCTTTTATTAAAGCGGGGTACGCAGAACAAACTTACAAATTTATGCGGGAACTTCGGCAGTCAGGAATTGCAGGGCGCGTTGCTCGGAATAATAAAGGCCTTTCCGGAAATCCAGTGCAAAACCCACGTGTCCGCCGTTTTCTGGCATTTCCAGAAACAGGTTTGGGTTTGCTTCCGCTTCCCTAACCGGGAAACATTGTGGAGATAAAAACGGGTCGTTCTTCGCATTTATCAGCAACGTCGGGATTTGAATGTTGGGCAAATAAGGCAAAGAGCTGCATTGGGCGTAATAATCATCGGCGCTGGCAAAACCGTGTAGTGGTGCGGTAAACCGGTCGTCAAAAGCCTGAAAATCTTTCACCAAATGGTAATCCGAAAGATCGAGTGCGCCGTTGGCAATGGGAATTTTCTGTTCCAGTTTCCGGCGAAGCGAATTAAGGAAACGGCGCAAATAAATGCGGTTTTCAGGTTTCGAAATTTGCAGAGCGGCACTTTTTAAATGGCACGGCACCGAAAAAACGGCGGCTCTTTTCACTTCTGAAGGTACTTTTTCCGGCGCTTCGCCTAAGTATTTCAACGTAATATTCCCGCCCGCACTAAAGCCCGTTAAATAAACCGTTTCGTACTTTTTCTGGGCCAAAGCATACCGAATTACAAGGTCCAGATCGTGCGTAGCGCCCAGATGGTAAGAACTTAAAAGCTGGTTTGGTTCGCCGCTGCAACTCCGGTAATTCCAGGCCAGCGCATCCATTCCGGCTTTATTGGCCGCTTTTACCATACCCTTCACATACGGCCGATTAGCGTCGCCTTCCAGACCATGCGAAACGATCAGTAATTTATTCGAGCCTACCACCGACCAATCCAGATCCAGAAAATCAGCATCAGGCGTAGAAATGCGTTCGCGGCTATAAGTTACACCGGTTACGGTGCGCAGAATGCTGGGCAAAATGGTTTGCAGATGCTTGTTGAACTGGTAAAAAGGCGGTGAAAAAACGGGGGTGGGAAGAACCGGCATAAAAATTAAATTCCCGCAAAAATAAGGCAAAAAATGGTATCAGCGGGCAGGTAAAAAGTCGGGGTTGTTCACGAATTCCGGATCGGTGAGGGTATTCAGAAAGGCGATCAGTTTGGTTTTTTCAGCTTCGGTTAAAGAAATTCCCGGTTTGGCATTTTTTTGTAAGGCTGCATCTAATGTAGCCGAATTTTTCACGCCCGCATTGTAATGTTCCAGCACTTCTTCCAGCGTTTTGAAACGGCCGTCGTGCATATAAGGCGCGGTTAAAGCAATGTTGCGGAGCGTAGGCGTTTTGTATTTGCCAATGTCTTCAGGCTTTTCTGAAATGCGGCCACGGCCCCAGGCTACGGCTTCAAAATCATCCGGAAAAGTATTGTCCAGGCCGTTATTATGGTAGCCAAAATCGGTAAAAAAGTCGGTGGTGTGGCAGTTGCTGCATTTTTGCTGAAAAATGGTTAAGCCATCCAGTTCCTTTTTATCTAGCTTTCCGCCTTCGTTGCGCACATATTTATCGTAACGCGAATTGGCCGAAATTAAGGTGCGCTGAAACTGCGCCAATGCCCGTGTAATGGTAATGGTAGAAATAGAATCCTGCGGAAAAGCAGCTTTGAAAAGCGGTGGATATTCGGGTTTGTTTTTCAGTTCGGTTACCAGTTCGGTCAGGTTCTGGCCCATTTCATCGGGGTGTTTCAGCGGACCGAAGTTCAGCGATTCCAGGTCTTTGGCGCCGCCATCCCAGAACCAGCCTTTGTGCCAGGCCAGGTTTTGCAAAGTAGGGGCGTTGCGGTGCAGCGGTTTGCCCGAAATGCCTGTTGTGCCCAAAGCCGCGCCATCGGTAAACGCTTTTTGCGGCATGTGGCAGGTGGCGCAGGAAATTTTATTGTTGGCAGAAAGAGTAGGGTCGTAGAATAATTTTCTGCCAAGTAAAACGCCCTCGCGGGTAAACGGATTTTTGGCCGGAAACGGTACCGTTTTTCCCAGGTTTTCCGGAGCGGTAACGGTAAAAGGTTCCGGAGCAGGTTCAGGCAAACGGTTTTCAGGTTTGGTGCACGCCGAAGCCGCTACCAAGCCTGAAAACCATACTATTTGCCAAAACCGTATCATTTTAATGCAAAAAACTAATTCCCGTGAACGTGATCTATTTTGAACATGGTCGCATAATTATCGGCCACTTTTATGCTGGTTGCAGCATGCTGCGGCGTGCCATCAATACGCGGCTGTGCTTTTACATCTATCACATTCGGGCCGCCGAAAATAGTTTTTAGGTTGGCGTGTATGTGAATTTTAGGATTGTGATCTTCGCCGACAATCATTTTAGCAGTTCCGGCCGGAAGATCTAACGTAACGGTGCGGCTGCTGTAATCTTTGCCAATTTCATAAAACAACCCGTCAAACGTTTTCGAAGCCGGGTTGTAATACACCCCATTTACGTTCAGAAAAATATAGCCGGTATTCCAGTCCCAGGTCATGTGGGTGTTTTCCAGGGTCAGGTCGCCTACGGCATTGGCTACGGTTTTATTATGGGTAGAATCTACGCCCACCATAAAACGCAGTCTGGTATACTCGCCAGCCGGAATATTTGGTAACGTAACTTTTTCGCGTATTTTCTGGTCTGCGTTTTCAATTAAATAATAGCTGTCGGGTACCTTGTAAGCGCTGCCATCGGCTTTCAGTAATTCCACGTTCGAAACAAAATACAGGACGCTTCCCACAGCCACCGAATCGCCGTTCTGGGTAACGTAAGTTGCGTTCCTTGCAAAGTCTTCAGTACCAAAACGGCTGTCGAATTCCAGTTCTACCGAAGCAGCTTGCGCCGGCTCAATTTTCTTGTCATCGTCGTCGTTGTCGCAGGCGCTGAGAAACAAGCCGGCCGCCAGAAGCAGAAATGAATATTTTTTCATCACGTTTTACTGATTTTTCAGGTGCTATTGCTGCTTTACTTCGTGCAAACTGAACATGCCATCGCTGTAGTTTTCGGCAATTTTAGCAGCGTTCGGGCCACCCATTACGTTCGTGAGCGTATTGAAATCGATAACGTTGGGGCCTTCCAGCAGGGCATTTGCATCTACCCGAAGGTTGGCATTAAAAATTCTGTCAGCAGCAAACGTTACACCGCCGTTTATAGGGAAAGTTACGGTTTTGTAATTTGCGTTGTGGCCCACGTGCAGCAGCACGGCGCGGTTATCAGCAGCGTTTGGTTTAATGTTGTTGCCTTCGAATTTCACGAAAACGTAACCGGTATTCCAGTTCCAGGCCATGTCGTTATTCGGGTTCAGGTCGCCAGGCTGGTCGGTGCTCAGGTTGGCCGCCGAATCGATGCCGATGGCAAATGAAAGGTGGTCGAACTTTTTAGACGGAAGATCTTTCAGCGTAAAGCTGCTCTTGCTTTCGGTAGGGTTAATTAAATGGTAGCTATCTTTTTCCTTGAAAACCTCGCCGGTCTCAGAATTGGTTAAGGTTACGTTGCTGATGTAGTATTTCAGGAGCGTAACGTTGTATGTGTTGCCGGCGGCGTTCGTATATTCTCTGGTATTGAATTCGAGCGGCTGACCGTTTACCTGATGATCGAAATTAACATGTAGCTGGGCTGGCACTGGTTCGGCAGGCTTCGGCGTTGCTTTTTTGTCGTCGTCGTCGTTATCGCAGCTGGTAGCCGCAATAGCAAAAGAAAGCGGCAGAACAAAAGCCAGGAAACGGGAAATGCGGTTTGTAAATTTCATGGTAATAGCGTTGGTTTTGTGTAGTAGTTTTATGTTTTTCTGTTATTCACCTTTTTCGAACGGGTCGGAGAATTCCGGATTCGTTACGAACTTTTCGTCGGTAAGCGTTTTCAGGAAAGCAATGATCTGCGCTTTTTCTTTTGCCGTTAAACCCAAGCCATTTACCGGGTCGTTATTATTGCTGGCCGAAGAAATTTCCGGATCCAGGTTCGGGCTGTTTCTTACTACGTGCTCGTTGTAATGGTCCAGCACTTCTTCCAGGGTTTGGAAGCGGCCATCGTGCATGTATGGTGCCGTTAAAGCAATATTCCGCAACGTAGTAGCTTTAAATTTTCCTTCGTCGAAACGGTTGCCGGTCAGGCCGCCTTTGCCCAGGTCTTTAAACGTGTGGTCTAAGCCGTTATTGGTAATTACCTGGGTCGTAAATAAATCGCCGCCGTGGCAGTGCATACAATCGGCGCCGCGCATGCTGTTCGGGTCCGGATGGTTGTTAAAAAGCACGAAGCCTTTGTATTCATCTTCGGTGAAAATAGCCGCCGCGTTATTTTTCGTTTTGTCGTATTCCTTCTTGAATTTATCGTAGCGCGAATCGGCCGAGATCAACGTTCTTTCGAATTGCGCGAGCGCTTTCAGAATATTTTCCTCGGTAATTTTTTCGGAACCAAATGCCCGCATGAACAGGGGAGGGTAATGCGCTGAATTCTGCAATTTGCGAACCGCCTGTTGCATATTCTGGTGCATTTCTATCTTGCTTTCTATGGGCACGCGGGCTTGTTGCTCCAGAGTTTTGGCGCCGCCATCCCAGGTATAGCTGGTGCTCCAGGCCATATTAGCCAGGCTCATGGTGTTGCGGGTGCCCGGCAGGCCATCAATTCCCAGGCTAAGGGCATTGCTGCCATCGGTAAAAGCGTGTTTCTGCTGGTGGCAGGTGCCGCACGACATGGAGTTGTCGCCGGATAGTTTCTTTTCATAAAATAGCATACGGCCCAGTTGCGCGCCTTCCACGGTAGTCGGGTTATCGGTCGGAATTTCCGGCTTGCCGAAACTCCGGGGAGCGTTCAGTTCAAGCGGCGTAGTGCCGGGAATAGTTTCCGTTTCCGGTTTGCAGCCAAAAGCCAGCACTGCCAGGAGCGAAAAAAAAGTTAAACCTTGTTTCATAAGAAGTTAGTGGGAGGTTGCCAGTTTAAAAAGCAACCTAAATTTAAAGCTTTAAGTTTAGATTTGCTATCTATTCTGCTTTAATATAGAGGTCGGAAAATTTTGTAGAAGGGTTGCTTTGCTATTTAAAAATTAACTTGCTATATTTGCAGACTCATTTGAAAAACGAAATTTAATTTTTGAAAATAAGTAACCATGGCTAATCATAAGTCGGCATTAAAAAGAATCAGAGCAAACGAAAAGAAACGTCTTCTGAACCGTTATCAGGCAAAATCTACCCGTACTGTAGTTAAAAAACTGCGTGCTACGAACGATAAAAATGAAGCTGTTGAGCTTTTCAAAACTGCTTCTTCTATGCTTGATCGTTTAGCTAAGAAAAACATCATTCACAAAAATAAAGCTGGTAACACCAAGTCTAAACTGGCTAAATTTGTGAACAAACTGGCTGCTTAATTTTAAGCCTCCTTTAGTTTTGCAAAACGCTATCATTTTTCGGGTAAAAAATAATGTTTTCTAATTACTGAAAATAATTACTGGTTTCCGGAAATGAAAGATATAAAGCCTGATCGTGCAAACGGTCAGGCTTCTTTGCGTTTTTAGTTTTTCAGGTCAAAAGCATAGCGTTTTTAAGGAAGAGGAATTTCATAAACCAAAAACGGTATCCAAAACGCATAAAAAAGTCGGGCCAATTTCTCAACCCGACTTTTTCATCTCAAAAGCATAGCGTTTTACTACACAATGCTCAGTTTTATCATGTTGGTTTTCTTGTGCGCATTTACCGGCATACCCGAAGTGCTGATGAAAACGTCGCCGGGTTTTACGTGTTTGGTAGCCAGTAAAATGCGTTTAATATCTACCACAGTTTCGTCGGTAGTAGATACGCTGAATTTGTTGTAGTAGAAACCGCGCACGCCCCAGAGTAAATTCAGTACGTTCAGCAAACGGCGGTTGTCGGTAAAGATAAACAGGTTGGCTTTAGGTCGGTGCTTGGCTAATTGAAATGCCGTATAACCCGATTTGGATAAACCTACAATAGCAACCGCATCGGTATCGCGGGCCAAATTTACGGCGTTAGCTACAATGCTATCGTTATAAAAAGTTTCGGATTGCGGGTTGAAAACAAAGTTCCGATGAAAAATATCGGCGTGGGTTTCTACGCTTTCAATGGTTTTATTCATACTCCGGATGGTTTCTACCGGGTATTGTCCCGAAGCTGTTTCGGCGCTTAGCATTAAAGCATCCGCACCGTCCATCACCGCGTTGGCAATGTCGTTGGTTTCGGCGCGGGTAGGCCGCGGCGCCAGGATCATGCTTTCCATCATCTGGGTAGCAATAATTACGGGTTTACCAGCGCAGTTGGCTCTTTCTACCAGGTCTTTTTGGATCATCGGCACTTCTTCCATGCCCACTTCCACGCCCAGGTCGCCGCGCGCCACCATAATGGCGTCGCAAACCTGCACAATACCATCTATGTTTTTAATGGCTTCCGGTTTTTCGATCTTCGCAATTATTTTGGCTTCCTTACCGCGGGCTTCAATTATTTCGCGCAGGTGCACAATGTCTTCTACTTTGCGCACAAACGAAAGCGCCACCCATTCCACGTCGTGCTCAAGGCCAAATTCCAGGTCGCGCAGGTCTTTTTCGGTAAGCGAAGGCGCGGAAACTTTGCTGTGCGGCAGGTTTATGCCTTTGCGGGGTTTTACGGTGCCGCCATAAATTACATCGGCCGTTACTTCGGTTTCGTGGTCGGTGTCTACTACGCGCAGCTCTATTTTACCATCGTCTATCAGCACCGAATCGCCTACGCGCACATCTTTGGCCAGATCTTTATAAATGGTTGAAAGCCGGCCCGGCACGCTGGGTACATTATCGCACACAATTTTGAGCCGCTGACCGGGAACAATTTCCAGGCTACCCCCTTCAATTTCCCCTAAACGGATCTTCGGCCCTTGCAGATCCTGCATCAGGCAGATGTTTATTTTGTGCTCCTTGTTTATTTCGCGCACGTTCTGTATCACTTTCAGGTGGTCTTCGTGCGTGCCGTGCGAAAAGTTAAGCCGGAAAACATCTACCCCTTCTTCAATTAAGGCGAGTAGCATTTCTTTGGTATTGCTGGCCGGGCCAACAGTGGCAATAATCTTGGTCTTATTAAAACTTATCTGCATTCGGTTAAAAAATGAGGTTGTCTTTAAACTGCAGGGCGTTCGGGTCGAATTGTTTTACGTACTGCACCAGCGGCACCATATTGAATTTGCGCAAAAGTTCCTGCGGGCAAAATCTGTCGAAAGCACCCGAGATCTGTACCACGTAATCGTATTCTTTTATATCCGGCACCAGAAAAGGTTTTTTTAGTGTGCTCAGGTCTACGGATTTATTGCGGAAAAGGCGAATGGAATAATGCTCGGTGCGGTGCAGGTAATTGGAAATAACTAGCCGGCCTTTGCTTATAAAGTCGAAGCAAAGATCTTTTTGTTTGATAAGCCGCAGGTTAAAATACTGATTCATAGCCCAGGCCAACGTATATTCCTTGCTCGACGAAACAATGCCATACAACTCAAAGTCGTATTCGTAATCAAGGTCCAGGCGAAGGGTTTTCATGGGCAGCAGTCAGATTGTAAAACGGTAGCGTTCGGGGCGTTAAAAGTAATAACCTTCTGGACCATTCGGGAGTAAACGCCCGAAAAGATTTATCCACAAACAATATCCACAAACTAATAAAGTAAATTTGTTTGCGAATATTTTATTTAATCCATTTATTTGCATTTAGTTTTAAACCCAATAGTAAGAAAATGTCAGAAATCGCAGAAAAAGTAAAAGCAATTATCATCGATAAGTTAGGTGTTGAGGAGTCTGAAGTTACTCCTGAGGCAAGCTTCACCAACGATCTGGGTGCCGATTCCCTGGATACAGTAGAGCTTATCATGGAATTTGAAAAGGAATTCAACGTTTCTATTCCAGATGATCAGGCTGAGAACATTGGTACTGTTGGTCAGGCGATCAGCTACCTGGAAGAGCACGCCAAATAGTTCTCTTTTTTTATTGCAATACTGCTACTAATTCAAATTACCTAATTAACCAACCCCTCTAACAAAAGCTTATGGAGCTTAAGAGAGTAGTTGTAACAGGCCTTGGCGCACTTACTCCACTTGGAAACAACGTTCAGGAATACTGGACCGGCTTATCTAACGGGGTAAGTGGCGCGGCGCCTATTACCCGTTTTGATGCTTCTAAATTCAAAACGAAATTTGCCTGCGAAGTAAAAGGATACAATCCCGAAGATTATTTCGATCGGAAAGAAGCCCGTAAAATGGACTTGTTTACGCAATTTGCCATGGTTGCCAGCGACGAAGCAATTCGCGATGCGAACCTGGAAAGCGTAAGCAAAGACCGCGTAGGCGTAATTTGGGGTTCCGGAATTGGTGGCCTCCGTACCTTTCAGGAAGAGTGTATTGCATTTGGCCGGGGCGATGGAACGCCGCGTTTCAATCCTTTCTTTATTCCCAAAATGATCGCTGATAGCGCTTCCGGCAATATCTCGATCAAAAATGGTTTCCGCGGCCCGAACTTTATTACAACTTCGGCCTGCGCCTCTTCTTCCGATTCTATTGTGGCGGCTTACAACTATATCCGGTTAGGAATGGCCGATGTAATTGTAACCGGTGGTTCTGAAGCTGCTATTACCGAAGCCGGTATTGGTGGATTCAACGCCATTAAAGCCATGAGCGAGCGCAACGACGATCCGCAAACGGCTTCCCGCCCTTACGACAAAGACCGCGACGGTTTTGTACTGGGTGAAGGTGCCGGTGCACTTGTTCTGGAAGATTACGAACATGCCAAAGCCCGCGGTGCTAAAATTTACGCCGAAATTATTGGCGGCGGCCTTTCTTCCGATGCTTACCACATAACAGCTCCGGACCCAACCGGCGAAGGTGTGGTTTTGGTAATGCAAAACGCACTGCGCGATGCCGGTATTAAACCGGAAGAAGTAGATTATATCAATACGCATGGCACCAGTACACCGCTCGGCGATGGCGCTGAAGTTACTGCCATTCAGAAAGTATTTGGCGAACACGCTTATAACCTGAACATTAGCTCTACCAAAAGTATGACTGGTCACCTGTTAGGTGGTGCTGGTGGTATTGAGGCGGTTGCAAGTGTACTGGCTATTACGCACGGCGTAGTTCCTCCAACCATCAATCATTTTACCGACGATCCGGACCTGGACCCGAAACTCAACTTTACCTTCAATAAGGCGCAGACCCGCGACGTGAAGATCGCGATGAGCAATACCTTTGGTTTTGGCGGGCACAATACTTCGGTTATTTTCCGTAAAATTAACGACTAACTTTGCCATTTAAACCAGTTACCGGTTTTATAAACAGGCTTTTTTCGCAGGATAAAGCATTATCTGCCGCTATAAAGCAAATAACCGGCCTGGAGCCTCAGAACGTGCGGCTTTACCGTACGGCGCTCACGCATACCTCTGTATTAAAGCAAACTTCTGCCGGTCGTCATGAAACGAACGAGCGGCTGGAGTTTCTGGGCGATGCTATTCTGGGTGCCGTGGTAGCAGAATTCCTCTACAAAAAATTTCCTTACAAACAGGAAGGTTTCCTCACCGAGATCCGTTCGCGCATTGTAAACCGCGAAATGCTGAACTCAGTTGCGATCCGGATCGGGCTCAATACGCTCGTTAAAACCGATCAGGGTAGCAATAATTTTCGCTACAAATCTATAAACGGCAATGCGCTGGAAGCTTTGGTCGGGGCTATTTACCTCGATAAAGGGTACAAAACCACGCGCCGGTTTATTCTGGATGTGCTCGTAAAACCGCACATCGATGTGCATACACTGGTAACCACCACCACCAATTTCAAGAGCAAGCTTATTGAATGGGCGCAAAGCCAGAATAAAAACATCCGGTTCGAAGTGGTGAATGTGAAACCGCAGGGCAACGTTACCGAATTTACTTCCGAAGTTTTTCTGAACGACGAACCGGTTGCTTTAGGTCACGGTCATTCCAAGAAACGCGCCGAACAAGCTGCTGCCGAAAAAGCCCTGCAAGCGCTGGACGTATAGTTTTTCGGCTTAAATCCCACCCGTTTTTTTTTTTCATCGCTTTCCTGATTTTCTTTCCTTCAATACCTGCCAGATTCCGGTTTCTAACCATTATTCAGTTTTTCAGCTTAAAATCATAGCGTTTTTGCTAATTGCTATTCATTAATTACGAATCGCTAAAAAAATCGTCGGCAACCGCTAACTTGCGTTCGCGTAATTCTGAACTTCAAGAAAACCCGAAACGCTTATGCTTTTAGCTGCCGCTGCCCTCAATCAAACCCCGCTCGACTGGCAAAATAACCTCGCCAACATTAAAAACGCTATCGAAAAAGCCCGAAAAAGTAAGGCCGATCTGTTGCTGTTGCCCGAGCTTTGCATTACCGGCTACGGCTGCGAAGACCTTTTCCTGACGGAATGGCTGCCCGAGGAAGCGTTTGAGAAACTGCTGGAAATTAAAGATTGGTGCGAAAACATTACCGTAGCCGTTGGTTTACCGATCCGCTTCCGCGACCACGTAATTTATAATACGGTCTGCGTTATTCAGAATAAAGAAATTACCGGATTTACGGCGAAGCAATTTCTAGCCAATGATGGTGTGCATTACGAGCCGCGCTGGTTTACAAGCTGGCCGGCCGGGCAGGAAACTACGTTTGAGAAATTCGGGAAAACCTATAAAATTGGCGACCTGGTTTATGACTTGAAAGGCGTCAAGTTTGCGTTCGAGATCTGTGAAGATGCCTGGCGCGGCGATGATCGTCCGGCGGGAAAGCATCAGCAGCGCGGCGTACAGTTAATTCTGAACCCGAGCGCCAGCCATTTTGCCATGAGCAAAACCGATGTGCGTTATCATTTGGTTGTGGATGCTTCGAAGAAATATAATTGCGCTTATGTCTATGCCAATTTACTCGGAAACGAAGCCGGCAGAATGATCTACGACGGGGAAATTCTCATCGCACAGAACGGCAACCTGATCATGCGGAACCAACTCCTGAGTTTCAAAAGTGTGGATCTGGAATGCGGGAAAGTAGATTTTGAAAATCCGTTGCCGCTAGTTGCAGAAGTTGCGCCGCTGGAAACGGTAGATGAAAACAAGGAATTTATTGCGGCTATAACGCTGGCACTTTTCGATTATTTAAGAAAAAGCCGGAGCCGTGGTTTTGTGCTTTCGTTGAGCGGCGGCGCCGATTCTTCGGCTTGTGCGGTGGCTGTGGCGGAAATGGTAAAACGCGCTTTGAACGAATTGGGTCTGGAAGAATTTGCACGTAAACTGAACGTGTTTTCAGCCGAAGATCTGCAAAAGCTGGAATTCCTGAACGACTTCGAAAAACAGCAATTCCTGACCGGAAAATTATTGACAACCGCTTACCAGGGAACTGTAAATTCTTCCGACGATACTTTCCGGAGTGCCGAAGAACTGGCAAAATCTATTGGCGCCGTTTTCTTTAACTGGGGAATTGACGAGGAAGTGAAAGGCTACATTGGGAAAATTGAACACGCCATTGGCCGCGGACTTACCTGGCAAACCGACGATGTAACGCTGCAAAATATTCAGGCACGGGTACGGGCTCCGGCTATCTGGATGCTGGCCAACATCAACAATGCGCTTTTAATGGCTACTTCCAATAGGAGTGAAGCTGCCGTTGGTTACGCTACCATGGATGGTGATACATCTGGAAGTATTTCGCCGTTGGCAGGCGTAGATAAAGCATTTCTGCGCCAATGGCTTATCTGGGCACAGCAAAATCTGGGTTACGAAGGTTTGCAATATGTAAATAACCTGCAGCCAAGCGCCGAACTCCGGCCGGCCGAGCAAACGCAAACCGACGAGAAAGATCTGATGCCCTACCCGGTTTTAAACCAGATCGAGCGTTTGGCATTTTACGAAAGACTAGCGCCGGAGCAGGTTTTTGAACGCATGAAAGCAGACGTAGAACCGGAAGCGCTGAAAATGTACATCAAGCGATTTTATGCTTTATGGAGCCGCAATCAATGGAAGCGGGAACGCTATGCACCATCTTTTCACCTCGACGATTATAATTTAGACCCAAGAAGCTGGCTGCGTTTCCCGATCTTAAGCGGTGGTTTTCTGGAAGAACTGAAGAAGCTGAATTGAGTTTTTGCGGTAAAAATGGAAGCGTTTTTAGATTAGGACCTGGTCTGAAAACGCTATCCTTTTCACCGCAAAAACTCATTAGTAACCAAACCAAAACCTTTCAAACTTTCCCTCCCGAATAATAAATCGTAATTTAGCCCCGCATTTAAAATAGCACATGGGAATTTTAGCTTATATAACCTGGGACGTGAGCCCGGAAATTTTTACGCTCGGGCCGCTTACGGTACGTTGGTACGGTCTGCTTTTTGCGCTGGGTTTTGTGATTGGGCAGCGCATTCTGAGTAAAATCTATCAGGCGGAAGGCCGCACAGAAAAAGATGTGGATATTATTACCATCTACATGATCGTGGGAACAGTTTTAGGCGCGCGTTTGGGCCATTGCTTGTTTTACGAGCCCGAATATTACCTCAGCAACCCGATAGAAATTCTGAAGATCTGGGAAGGCGGTTTGGCAAGTCACGGCGCTACGGTTGGTATTCTGCTGTCGCTTTATTTGTTTGCCCGCAAATTTAAACTGAACTACCTCTGGGTGCTGGATCGCATTGTAATTGTGGTGGCTTTGGGAGGGGCTTTAATCCGGTTGGGTAACCTGATGAATTCCGAAATTATTGGAAAAGTAAGCTACGTGCCGTGGGCGTTTAAATTTGTGCAAAACAACGAAATTATAAACGGCGTGGCCGCTAACCTGCAACCGCGCCACCCAGCCCAGCTTTACGAATCCATTTCTACGTTCCTGTTGTTTTTATTTACTTACTGGCTCTGGAGCAAACGCAAAGCCCTTACTCCAAACGGCACAATTTTCGGGCTTTTCGTGGTAATTCTGTTCACGCTCCGCTTCCTTTACGAATTCCTGAAAGAGAACCAGGTAGATACAGAAGATTATTTGCTGCAAACCATTGGTATGAATATCGGGCAGTTGTTGAGCATTCCGCTGGTAATTATCGGCATCATCATCTGGATCTGGGCTACCAAAAATCCGCGTTACGGTTATAATGCCAAAACGGAAGCAGAACTGAATAATGCGGTGAAGTGATCTTCCAGAAAAATATTTTTTACAAAAAGAAAACCCCGGCTGGTTAGAAGGCCGGGGTTTTTGCGTTCAAAGTGGTAGCGTTTTCTGCCTGAAAAGTCTGGTCAATTTCCGTAGCGCTTAAATGTTGCCGAGGCTTCGCCTTTTTCCGGAATGGTAACTTTAAACAAATAATTATAATCCGATTCGGTTAATTCCGGAACGGGTCGCTTTGCTTTAAATGCTTCTATCAGTTCCAGCACGGAGTTCGAATGCCCGATTATCAGTACGGCCTCGTTGCGGTTTTCTTTCAGAATTTTTTGGTTATGCCTCCGTAATCATGGGCTTCGTATTGTTGAACAGCTAGGTTCCGGGCTTTGGCCAAAGGTTCGGCGGTTTGTTTGGTGCGTTTGTAATTGGTGCTGTAAATGGCCGAAATGTCTTTGTTGAGCAGAATCTCTTTCAGGGCTTCCGCACGGGCTTTTCCGGCAGCATTCAGGTCCGGATCGTCCGGATGGTTGGTGCTTTTTTCGGCGTGGCGGACAAGGTAAACTATGGTTGCCTTTTCGTTTTGAATTTTCTGGTTTTCAGGATTGGCATTCGTTTCCTTACTTACGCAGCTTATCAGCCAGGTTAGGTTAAGCAGCAACAGGAAAATTTTCAGCAGATGTCTCATGCTTTAAAATACAAAAACCGGCGCAACTTGTTTAAAGTCACAGCCGGTTTTTATTCAAAAAATGATACTGTTTTTATCAGTAGGGAAATTGATTTTGCAATTATTGCCAATTACAAAAATAGCGGAGTAGCTTAAAAATTATACTGGAAGATCTGGCCGCCTTCGTTAGTAAATATCAGCGTATTGCTGTCTTTAAAAACCAGGCCTTCGGTTTGCCCTACGTTGCCTAAACTTATGGTTTGCGGGTTGCCATTAAAATAATTGGAACCGGAAACCTGGAAAATATGCAGTTTGCCTACGCTCATAAGTACCAGCTGTTTACCATCCGGACTTAAGCCGGCCCCGGTAATTTTTTCGTTCATAGGTTTGGTAGCAACTAACTGAGCCGTGTGGTCTCCGGGAGAATCGGGGAGTTTATAAAGCCGGGCTTCGTTGCTGTTGTTGCGGTCTTTGGTAACCAGATACAGGTTGCCGTTATTCCAGAAAATGGCTTCACTGTCGAAACTGGTAACTGGTTTTTTAGCCTTTTTGCCTTTTTTACTTTTACCGGCTTCCGGTTTATCATCGTAACTGAAACTGATCACTTCGGCGCGGCCGGGGTTCGCGGCGCTTACTTTGTAAACTTTCAGGTCGGTGCGTTTACCGTTGTTATTTCCGGTGTCGGCAATATACACGTGGCCATTATTGTCGCCGGTCAGGTCTTCCCAGTCTTCGTTGGTGGCGCCGGAAATGGTATAACTTTTAATCAGTTTGCCGCTTTCGTTTACCTTAAAAAGTACTGCCGGAGCACCGCCGGCGCCGTGGTCGTTATGCGTAAAATACATGCCAGGTTCCGCTGCTTTTGCCAAGCCCGAACTTTCGTTTACCTGCGAAGGCAATTGGCCCAGCGGCGTAACCTGCTTGGCCAGTTCCCAGCTGCCGCGGGTATAAACATTGTAGCCATAAATAAACGGTAGGGAAATTACCATTAAAACTACCAGTGCTTTTAAAAACTTCATATTCATAATTCTGATTTTAACTTTATCGGAATTATTTTATACGTGTTTTTTTGCACCGAAGATTAACGGAATCGTGTGGTTTGCAGGTTTACGGAACCGGATCGTAACCGCTTTCGCCCCAAGGGTGGCATTTGGAAAGCCGCTTTAACGCCAGTTTCCCGCCTTTAAAAGGGCCGTGTTTGGTAACCGCTTCGGCTGCATAACCAGAGCAGGTAGGCGTAAACCGGCAGCTTGGCGGCTTTAGCGGCGAGATCATACGCTGGTAGATCCAGATAACAGCAAGCAGAAATTTCTTAAATAAATAGTTCATAATCGAACAGTAAAAAGCCCGCAATCGGACAGCAAAAAGGCCTGTAAAAATGAGAAATTTGGCCTACATTTGCAGCTAATACCTAAAAAGGATTTTGAAAGGGCTTTAGTTCGTTTTTATTTCGGGCTTCGGCATTTTCAAATTCTACTTCATCAATTTTCACATTTTTTAAAAATTATGACCAAAAAATTCTTTTCCCTTTTGCTGGTTGCGGCTTTGGGCCTCACCAACCTAGCAAAAGCCGACGAAGGTATGTGGTTGCCATTGCTGGTTAAGCGCCTTAACCACGTGGATATGCAGAAGCAAGGCCTGCAGCTTACCGCCGAAGAAATTTACGACATCAACAATGCCAGCTTAAAAGATGCCATTGTGCAGTTTGGTGGTTTCTGTACGGCTGAATTCATTTCTAAAGAAGGTTTGTTATTAACCAACCACCACTGCGGTTACGATGCTATTGCGGCTCGTTCTACCCCGCAGGCCGATTATTTAACCAACGGTTTCTGGGCGGCCAGCCGCGACAAAGAGCTTGCTAACCCGGGCCTTTTCGTAGATATTCTGGTGCGCATGGAAGACGTAACGCCAAAGGTACTGGAAGGCATTACTGCCCAGACTTCGGAAGCAGATCGTGCTAAAATGGTTTCTGAGCGCATGAAAGCCCTGGCAACTGAAGCAAAAGGTTCTGAGAATTACGTGACTTACGTTCGCGATTTCTTCGCCGGCAACGAGTTCTATTTATTCGTTTACGAGCGTTATTCCGATGTGCGTTTAGTAGGTACGCCGCCGTCCGCAATCGGTAAATTTGGTGGCGACACTGATAACTGGATGTGGCCACGCCAAACCGGCGACTTCTCCATGTTCCGCGTTTACGCTGATGCCAACAACAAGCCAGCTGCTTATGCCGCAACCAACAAACCGTACCAGCCTAAAAAACACTTACCGGTTAACATTGGTGGTGTAGAGAAAAACGATTTCTCGATGGTATTTGGTTTCCCGGGCCGTACACAGCGTTTCATGACTTCCGAAGGCCTGAAAATTGCGGTTGAAACTTCTAACCCGGCCCGTATCAAACTGCGCGGCAAACGACTGGAAATCCTGAAAGCAGATATGGACAAGAGCGATGCTGTTCGTCTGAAATATGCTTCTGAATACGCTTCTATCAGCAATTACTGGAAATATTTCCAGGGCCAGAATGCCGGCGTAAAACGCATGAAAACAGTAGAAGGCAAAGTAGAGAACGAAGCGAAATACAATACCTGGGCTTCGGCCGATGCAAACCGGAAAGCTTCTTACGGCAACGTTTTAGCTGATATTAACAAAGCTTATGGTGAGCAGAAAGAATATACGCTGAGCCAGGTTTACCTGAGCGAAGCTGCTTTAGCGCCGGCTGCTGCTAAATTTGCGCTGAACCTGGTACCATTACAAAAAGCACTGAAAGAAGGCAAAGCTGAAGATATTAAGAAAACTGCCGATGCGATTAAAGCAGCCAGCAAAGAATACTTCGAAGGCTTTAACGTGCCAACCGACGAGAAACTGTTCGCGGCTATGTACCAGATGTACTACAACGACGTTCCGAAGAACCAGCACCCGGATATTTTCAAAACCGTGGAAAGCAAATACAAAGGCAACTGGAATAAATTTGCTGCTGAAGCTTACAAAAAGACATTCTTAACTTCCGAAGCAAAACTGAACGCTTTCTTAGCTAAACCAACGCTGAAAGCTTTAGAGAACGACCTGATCTTCAAAACAGCTTCTTCGGTTTACACCAATTACACCACCAACATTGCGCCTAAATTAATGGCTTCTAAAGCCAGCATGGACAAAGCAACCCGTTTATACGTTGCCGGTCTGCGTGAAATGCAAGCTGATAAAGTTTTCTATCCGGATGCGAATTCAACCCTGCGTTTAAGCTACGGTACCGTGAAAGACTATGAGCCACGCGACGGCGTTCATTACGCCCACTACACCACCGCGCAAGGTATTCTGGAAAAAGAAGATCCGAAAGACGAAGAATTCATCGTACCGCAGAAACTGATCGACCTGATCAAAGCCAAAGATTTCGGCCGTTATGCTGATAAAAATGGCGAGCTGCCGGTTAACTTCATTACCGATAACGATATTACGGGTGGTAACTCCGGTTCTCCGGTAATCAACGGCCGTGGGGAACTGATCGGTCTGGCATTTGACGGTAACTGGGAAGCAATGAGCGGTGACTTGGTTTATGATAAAGATTACAAGCGTTGCATTAACGTAGATGCGCGTTACGTACTTTTCGTAATCGACAAATTTGCTGGTGCGGGCCACTTGGTAAACGAAATGACACTGGTTACCACTCCAAGCCCTTCCGGCGACCAGACGGTGAAACCAGTTGAAGCCATTACTGCCGATAAAATGGAAGTGAAGGTGAAAGAAGGCAAGGTGAAAACCAAAACCAAAAAAGAGAAAAAGAAGAAAAAATAGTTCTTCCTTTTTATAAAAGTAAAAGCCCCGGAAAAATCTTTCCGGGGCTTTTTTTTGCAGTGTAGAAACGTAAGAACTTACGTCTCCACGCATTCCCGATCAAATCAGTCCAGAAAAATTCCCTGAAAAATACTGGTCGAAATAACTGACGCGTTTTCTGACGCAATACCGGGAGACATAAGATCTTTCGTCTCTACAAATGTCCTAAACCTAAATCTTAACATTTTACGTAAAACCGGTTTGTTAAATTCTTCCGGCTAAAAAACGCTATC
The DNA here is from genome assembly GCF_042657365.1 of Adhaeribacter terreus. Lineage (NCBI taxonomy): Bacteria > Pseudomonadati > Bacteroidota > Cytophagia > Cytophagales > Hymenobacteraceae > Adhaeribacter > Adhaeribacter terreus. The sequence goes on from NZ_JBHSKT010000007.1 coordinate 174,085, forward strand.
CTTTTGCATGAAAAAACTCCTTCTGTTTATGCTTGCCATTCTGAGTTGGGATGTAGTTTTTGCGGGCAACGATCACATTCCGGTTGGAGCCCGGGCGGCGGCGCTCAGCAATGCAACTGTCGGAATTTCGGATGTGTGGAGTTTGCATAATAACGTAGCGGGTATTGCCGGCCTGGAAAAGAAAGAACTAGGGGCTTTTGCTGAAAACCGGTTCGGGCTGAAAGCTTTTACTTCGGTGGGTTTATTAGGCGCCATGAAAATCCGGAAATCGGGCGGAATTGGCGCGGAACTTTACCGTTTCGGTGATAAACTTTACAACGAACAGCGTTTGGGAATTGGTTATGCGCATAAAATAGGGCAGGTGCGTTTGGGTTTAAAAGCCGATCTGTTGCAGGTGCACGTAGAAGAATTCGGCAGTAAACGCGTCGTTGCTTTTTCTTTTGGCGGACAATCGGAAGTGGTGCCGGGTTTGGTAGTTGGCGCGCATATTTACAATTTCAATCAGGCAAAAATGGCCGAATTTGCCGATGAACGGGTGCCAACCGTAATGAAAGCGGGCATTTCTTACCGGCCCGGCAAAAAAGTAATGCTGAACGCCGAAACCGAAAAAGACCTGGAACTAGATGCTGATTTTAAAGCCGGACTGGAATACCAGGTGATCGAAAAATTAGCGTTGCGCACCGGTTTTTCTACTTTAAAACAGGCTGCTTCGTTTGGCGTTGGTTTTGCGGCGCAAAGGTTTCAGGTAGATTATGCTTTAATTTCGCAGAGCCGGCTTGGTTTCAGCAATCACGTTTCGGTGGGTTATAAATTCGAATAGCCTATGCCGAAACCGATACTTTTTACGCTGTTTTTCCTACCGTTTTTTCTGGCTTTTGCGGCGCAGGCGCAGGAATTTCCGCGGCGAGAAGTAAACCTCGATCTTTTTGTGCAGGAGCTTTTTTCGCAGCAGCAAGATAAAGACCTGCCTTACGAAGATATTTATGAAAACCTGCTGCAATTTTACCAGAACCCCATAAACCTGAACCGCGCGAACCGCGAAGAACTGAGCTCGCTTTTCATTCTTTCGGAAGTACAGATCACGGCTTTGTTTGAGCATATAAACCGCACCGGCGGCCTGCTGAGCATTTACGAACTGCAAACCATCGAAGGCTTCGATCTGATAACCATTAATAAATTGCTGCCTTTTGTAACGGTGCAGGAAATGGGTTTGCAAGCCGACCGGCGGCCAATTTGGGAAAGAATTCGGGCGGAAGACAATAATTATCTGCTGGTTCGCTACGAACGCTCGTTGCAGGAAAAGAAGGGCTATTTGCAGCCAACTATTAAAAGCAACGGCCAGGAAACTTCGCATTATAAGGGTTCGCCAGATAAACTTTTAATGCGTTACCGCGTGGCGCACACCCGCGATTTCAGCTTAGGTTTTACCTTGGAAAAAGACGCCGGCGAACAATTTATTTTTGATGATAAAACGCACCGCTACGGTTTCGATTTTTATTCGGGGCATTTCCAGTTATACGATAAAGGCCGGTTGAAAACGCTGGCCGTAGGTGATTATCAGTTGTCTTTCGGGCAGGGTTTAGTGTCGGCTTCGGCATTTGGCGTGGGCAAGGGCGGCGAAACCATTACAACTACACGCCGTTCCGATCTGGGAATCAGGCCTTACACCTCTACGCTGGAAAGTGCTTTTTTTCGCGGAGCAGCGGCCACGTATGCATTAACCAATACCCTGAACTTAACTGGTTTTTATTCGCGGAAAAAAGTAGATGTCAGTTTTCAGTTGTTGCAGGATTCGCTGGACCAGCTGAACGAACAAATTTCGCTGGGTGATCTGGAGTCGAGCAGCCTGCAGGAAACCGGTTTTCACCGCACCGATACCGAAATTGCGCGGAAGCATAACGTAACCGAACAGATATCCGGCGCTAACCTGGCTTATTTTAGCAAAAGTCGTCGGGCATCGGGCGGTTTCACGGTTTTCAATTCCAGTTACAGCGTGCCGCTTTTGCGTTCCGATGCGGCTTATAACCGTTTCGAATTCCGGGGCAGAAACAATTTGCTTTTAAGTGGCTATTACAGCTATAACTGGCGCAACGTGAATTTTTTCGGCGAAGCTGCTCGTTCCCAAAGTGGTGGGTTAGGGCTGGTGCAAGGGCTGATGGCGAGTTTAACGCCGCAGGTGGAAGTGGCCCTGTTGTACCGGAATTATGCCCGCGATTTTCATACGCTTTACGGCGATGGCTTTTCAGAAAATACGCGACCAATCAACGAAAAAGGCTTTTATACCGGCTTAAAAATTCGTCCGGCCAGCCGTTGGGAACTGACGGCTTATTACGACCGGTACCGGTTTCCGTGGTTGCGTTATGGGGTAAATGCTCCTTCCGGTGGCGACGAGTATTTGTTGCGGCTGCTTTATAAACCAAGCAAACTGGCTACGATCTACGGCCAATTCCGCACGGAAAATAAAGAACTGGAAGAACCTGAAAGTTTGCAGCAAATACCGGGTTTGACTCTGGCTACGCGGCGTAATTATCTGCTTTCCGCCGATTTTGCACCTACCGGCCGTTTAAGTTTGCGTTCTCGCCTGCAGTTCAGTAGTTATAATTTAGAGCATGGCGAACGCACTACCGGTTATTTGCTGGCGCAGGATGTAAACCTGGAATTCAAGCGTTTCCGGATCGGTTCGCGCTACGCCGTTTTCGATACCGACGATTCGGAAAACCGCCAATACGTAACTGAGAAAGATGTTTTGTATGCGTTTTCTATTCCTTCCTTCAGCGGTTTAGGAACCAGAATCTATACCGTTTTGCAATACAGTTTTTCCCGGAAAATGGATGTTTGGCTGAAGCTGGCGCACACGCATTACCGCTACCAGAAAACCATCAGTTCCGGCCTGGAAGAAATTCAGGGCTCACGCCGGACGGATGTGCGGGCGCAGGTTCGCTATCGGTTTTGAGTTTTGTTGTTCGTTGTTCGTTGTTCGTTGTTCGTTGTTCGTTGTTCGTTGTTCGTTGTTCGTTGTTCGTTGTTCGTTGTTCGTTGTTCGTTGTTCGTTCAATTTTTAGCCTTACAATTTACAGCACAATTTCTAACTAATCAATAGAAGCTATCTCATTAATACACCTGTCATCCTGAACGCGAGTGAAGGACCTTGTCGGGTCTCAATAGAAACGTCGCTACAAAGAGCCAACAAGTTGTTTCGCTATCGCTCAACATGACAAACCTATTTATGAGATAGTATCTATTCGCTCCTGAGTTTTGGCAATAAAAAAGCTACCGTTTTGCTTCTGAAAACGGTAGTTTTTTTTGTGAAAAAACCGGCTTGTTTACTTTTTCTTCCGGCTGGTTTTCCTGGTTTTTGTAGGGGCTAATTTTTTGAAGGTCTGGTTGCTGCCGGCATCGTTGTAACCGCCAGCTATGTATAACTGATTGGCAGAAACGGTAAGCGGGCCTTCTTCCAGAAATTCTCTTGCCGGGTTGTTGCCGCTGGTATCGCTAAACGAGATCACGATATAATCGGTGGGTTTGCTAACGGTATAAGCGTAAGTCCCAACCAGTTTCCCGTTCCTGAAAACCAAAGCCTGGTTATCAGGTTTGAACGTTACGGTAATTTTATAGCCGACGGTTGCCGGGGTTTTTACATTCGGTTTTGAACCACGGGTTGCAAAACTGGTTTCGGTCCATTCCCAGGTGCCGTTCAGCATTTTTACAACTTCGGTCAGGTTATGGGCGGTGGTATCGGTTTGGGCCATGGCGGGTTTTAAACTGAAGATCGTGGCAAATAAGAGCAGGAACGTAAATAGCTTTTTCATAGGAATAATTTTTTTGGTTGTAAAGTGAAAGGCGAATTTGGTGCCAGTTTTTAAGGCTCAAACCATAGCGTTTCCTGAAAAGATTTGAAAACGTTATGGCAGCAATTCCACCTTCTCAATTTTATCGCTTATCTGCAACTGGTGCACCACTTCCATGCCCGAAACCACTTTGGCAAAAATAGTATAACGGCCATCTAAATGCGGTACGCGGTTGTGCGTTATGAACCACTGGCAGCTTTCGGTGTCTTTGCCGGCGGAAGCTAAACCAACCGTGCCTTCCTCGTAATGCAGATCGGCGAATTCAGAACGGATGGTGTAATCGGTGCCGCCCCAGCCATCGCCGCGCGGGCAACCGCCCTGCGCCACAAAATTCGGCACTACTCTGTGAAAATTCTTTCCATTGTAGAAACCTTGTTTTACGAGTTCTGCGAAATTGGCTACCGAGCCCGGCACATCTTCCACAAATAATTGCAGCGTGATATCGCCTTTGCTTGTTTTTAGCAGTGCTTTCTGATCGGCTTTCAGGGTTTGCACCAGCTCCCAGTTTATAGGGTGCGATGTTGGGTTTTGGGGTGCCGGCGGCGCGGGTTTTTGTTCGAAAAAGGCAAGCGTTTTTTGCAGTTCAATATACGTTTCTACGTCGCGCGGCAGCTGAATTTTGCTTTGAGCGGTTTTCAGAAAATCGTAGTTCGGGAAAGTTTGCCGGAAGTTCAGCGTCGGTTCGCGAAGTAAGGTCGCAACCGTGCCAACCAAAGCCACGTCGCCGGAAGCAATGGCGCGCTTCATGGTTTCGTTGAACGAAGGTTTCAGCTTTTCGGGGAAATCAGGATGTTTACGCAAATTGCTCAGCGCTTCTATGCCATAAGTTGAAATTACCGTGTTCTGCTGCGCGGCAAAGGTTTCTTTTTCCAGAAAAAAATAACTGTTCGGGTCGTTGCTTAAAGCGTTCAGTAAAGCGCCTTTTTCGTAAATATTGGAAGTTTGCGCATAGCGGTTCATGATCTCCGTACGTAGTTTTTCGGGGTTTTTAGTAGCTTTTAAAGCCGCGCCCAGCAATAAAGCGCGCGTGCGCCAGTCGGTTTGTTTGTTGGCTGCATCCTGCAATGTCTGGGTTTCTTCCTGTGGCTTGGCGCTGATAATTTCGGCTGCTGTTAACGTAACGTGCGGATTTTTATCGGAAAGCGCTCCAAACAGAATATCCTGGGTAAGCACAAAATCGAACGAATTTAAAGCCCGCAACGCACTTAGCCTTACCCGGTAATCCGGATCTTTCTGCGCAATTCCGCCCAGCGTTTCCAGGGTTTCCGAAGTCTTGGTTTTGCCCAATGCAGTAGCGGCCGCAGCGCGTACGCTGGCCGATGCATCGGTTAAAGCGGAGGCCTGAATAAACTTGAAATGCGGACTGAGATCGGCTTTGCCGCTACGCGCCAGCGTTTGCGAAGCAGCCATACGAATCTCGCGGGTTTGCCCGGTGGTTAAAAATCTGGCAGCTTTTGCAAGCGCTGTTTCCGGAAGCGGGCGGCGCAGGGCCACGCGGAATAAGCCCCACATATGGCCTGCCTGCAAAACCGTATCCGGTGAGAAAAAATTGTTCAGGAATTTAATACCATCATCGGTAGCCACTTTTCCGAGCGCTTCCAGCATTTCGGCGCGGGCTTGTTTTTCGTTTTCTCGGCCAATAGCGCTGAGCAGCGGGTATTGCGCCGTAGAATCCAGGGACTGGCCAAGGGCATAAGCAGCTTTCTGGCGAACTTCGGCAATTGGGTCGGAGAGGAGCGTGGCGAGTTGCGGAATGCTACCTTTATCCTGCAAAGAAGCAAAAGCAAGAGCAGCTTCGGCCCGGTTCTTCGGGTTTGGATCCTGAAGAAAGGGCAGTAACTTCTGCGCGTTCCGTTCATCCTGGTAAATATGGATCTGGCGCAGGTTTTTATCCTGAAATTTGTTAGTAACCTTGCTTTGCGAAACCGGTTTCTGACAGGCAAAAACCAGGAAGAGTAAAAAGCAACCGGCGTATTTTTTCATAGGAGGCGGAAGTTTAGATGAGCGTAAACCAAGCGGCACTTTTACGGGCATTTCAGATACCGTTTTGGGAAGAAATATGATCAGGTAAAGAGTTCGGTTTGCTTTGAAATTCCTTCGAATTGCAGCAGCCATTTTTTGCGCCACAGGCCGCCGGCGTAACCCGTTAAACTGCCGTTGGCGCCAATTACCCGATGGCAGGGCACCACAATGGCCAGCGGATTTTTGCCGTTCGCACTTCCCACGGCGCGGGTATAAGTTGGTTCGCCGAGCTGCAAAGCTACATCCAGATACGAGCGCGTTTTTCCAAACGGAATGGCGTTTAAATGTTGCCAGACCTTTTGCTGAAATTCCGTACCGTTTGGCGCTAAATTCAATTCAAATTCCCGGCGTTCACCTTTAAAATATTCGGAGAGCTGCTGATAACAATTCTGCAGGCACGCCGGAATTTCCGTTGGAAAAACGGTAGGGTTTTCGTCTAAAAAAGTGACCTCTGTAATTCCAGCTTCGGAGCCTGCTATTTGCAACCAGCCAAGAGGAGTTTCCAGGTAAGCGGTATTGATATCTTCTGGCATAGGAATGAGTTTTAGGCGGGAAAAAGATACGGTTTTTGGCTGAGGTATAAAACAAAAAAGCAGCCCGGAAATATTTCGCGGGCTGCTTTTTTGTGAAAAGATAAAAATTAATGCTTTACAACCAGTTTTTTAGTGGTAAGCGAGCGGTTATCTACCTGCAGCGTGTAGAAATAAATGCCGCTTGGCAAGCCGGAAGTTACCAGCATAATAGCGCCTTGTTTATCTGAAAGATTGATCTCTTTTACCAGACCACCAATGGCGTTGTATAATTTTATTTTGCTGTTGCGTGCGTTGGCCGGCAGGTTGTAACCAATGGTAGTCATGTCGTTAGCCGGGTTTGGTGAAGGCATGCTGATGGCATTGCTGGCATAGAATGCTCCTTTAACGCCGGCAACCGTAGTGGCATCGTACACAATGGTAGTATGCACAGAATCTGGTGTTGGTGAATTTGCCCGGAAGAATGAGTAACGGATAGTAGTTTTACCGGCATTTCCTTTCGGGGAATAATCGGCATAGAACATGCTGTTTGTAGCGCCTGCTGCAATGGTCTCAATATCCGGCGACACATCTACATTAGGAAAATAGCACTGCGTCCAGCAAAATACGTTCTCAGAACCGGCAACTTCTGAAATCACTTTGCGCGCCACCTGAACATCGATGCTCTGGTTGCTGATGTTCACTACAGAAAGCCTGGCAGTTAACGGCAATACGCCGTTGTATGGCCCCGTAATGGTTGTAGCATGAGTCGGGATCTGCATGGTTGTAGATTGTGCAGAAGCGACATTTATAGAAAATGCGGCAAAAGCAAGAAGTAACAGTTTTTTCATATATTAACGATGTTTTTTTTGTAAATTATGTCGCAACAGTATTTGTGCTATTGTCTTGATTCTCAGTTGTAAAAAAAGAATTACGATTTATTTTCAAAGATGTTAAAAAATTATTTAATTTACAAAACCTTAACGTGTAACTTTAATAATTCATCACCCTATGAAGAAACTTTTACTTACGTTGGGCGCATTTATGGCGCTCTCGGCTGCCCAGGCACAGTATTATTATGTGCCTCATAAAGGCTCGAATCCCGGAACTTTAAACGCAGATCCGGAATATCCGGTAAACGGTGGTTTACCTGCCGACTGGACTACGCTGGTTACGGGTTCGGCTTCTACGCTTACTACACCGGTTTGGAGCAGTAACGTTACTTTGCCATTTAGTTTTTCGCTGAACGGTACTTCTTTTACTACTTATAAAGTATCTACCTCAGGAGTATTGACTTTTGATATTGCAGCAACGGCCGTGCCATCTGTAAACAATGTGGCTCTGCCAAGCGCCAATATTCCTGATAACTCAATCATGGTTTGGGGGCTTTATGCCAATGCCGGCGATTTTATTGTAACCAAAACATTTGGTACTGCTCCAAACCGTCAGCACTGGATCCAGTTCAACTCTTATAGCCAGACCACCAATCCAGCAGTAGGTTATACTTACTGGAGCATTGTACTGGAAGAAACTACCAATAAAGTTTACATTGTAGATCAGCGTTCTGCCGGTGCATCCATGGGCGTAACGGCTGGTATGCAGCTTAACAGCACTACTGCTTTCCAGGTAAACGGTTCACCAAACCTGAACAGCCGCACGCTAGCATCTTCAGATCCGGCTTCTACGGATAATACTTACTACGAATTCCTGGCAGGTACCCAGATCACTTACGATCTCGAAACGCTGGTACTGAATACTCCTCCAAAACTGGCTATTTCGCGGGCTCCATTCACAATTTCGGGCAATTTATGGTCGAGAGGATCAGCACCGGTTACTTCCTTCGATCTGAATTATAAAGTAGGTAATAACCCTACTGTAACTTCTAACATTACTGGTGTAAATATCGGAAGCTATGGTGGCTATAATTTTACCCACCCAACAGCCTGGAACCCGGGTGCAATTGGTACTTACCCAATTAAAGTATGGGCCAGCAACATTAACGGAAACGCAGATCAGAACCATGCTAACGATACAATACAGCTTTCTGTAAGTGTTGAGCAATCGCCGCGCACTACCGTTAACGAAGTGTTTACCAGCTCTACCTGCCCGCCATGCTTGCCAGGTAACGCAAATATCAGTAATGTAACCCACAAACATCCTGGTACGACGATCCAGATCAAATATCAGCAGAACTTCCCGCCTCCAGGCGATGATCCGTATCAGACCAATGAATCTATTGCCCGCAGAAATTACTATGCTGTAAACTCTATTCCGCAAATGCGTCCTGATGGCGGGGTGAAATTCAAAACACCACTGGAGTGGGGTTCAACCCAAAGTGCATTTAATGCTAATGGTTATTCTGAGGCATTGTTGAACAAATATTACAATGTTCCGGCTTCCATTTTAGTAGATGGCGAATTTTACATCGATCCGGTAGATAGCACAGTTACTGCAAGAGCTTTGATTACACCGTTTGCGAACGTGACCAGCAATAACCTGGTGCTTCATACTGTAATTACTGAAAGACATACCGTAAGAAATTTCCGCACGAACGGCGAGACAGATTTCTATGATGTAGCGAAGAAAATGCTGCCGGATGAGAATGGTTTGCCAATTGCAGCCTTGGTTAATGGCCAGCAGGTAAAATATACCAACGCATTTGCAATGAACTACAACGATTACACGCTGCCGTTTACAAAGTTTGCCGTTACACCAAACTTTGTTGAAAACATGGATAGCTTACAGGTTGTTTTCTTCGTGCAGGATAAAAACACCAAAGAAGTATTCAACGCCGGTATGGGTAAAAGAGTATCGCAGCCGCTAGGTGTTTCTAAAAACTTAGAAGCTGTAGCTCAGGTAAATGTTTATCCAAACCCTACAACCGGTAAAGTAAACATCGCCTTTACGCCGGAAAAAGCTGGAAAAGCGACGCTGGAAATTTACAATGCTGTCGGTGCCCGCGTTTGGAACACTACCATCAGCGCGGCTGAAGTAAATGGCAAACGAATTGATGCCGATCTTTCTAACCAGCCAAACGGTTTTTACTTCCTGAACCTGAAATACGGTGACAAGGTATTAACCAAGAAAATCGTACTGATCAAATAAATACCAATTAAAAGGAACCGGCTGCCAACGTAGCCGGTTCTTTCTTTAACTGTCAAAAAAATTGCTATCCTTTATCATGAAAAAAGTATTTGTTAGCCTTTGCCTGAGTTTACTGGTGTTTGCAGCCCAGGCTCAAACTACCGATAACGCCCGCAAACTGCCTGCTGTAGATGTAAAAACCCTCGATGGCAAAACTTTTAACACTTCGCAGTTAAGCAACAACGGCAAACCGGTTATCATCAGTTTCTGGGCTACGTGGTGCAAACCTTGTATTTCGGAGCTGATCAATATTTCTGATGTGTATGAAGACTGGCAAAAAGAAACCGGCGTGAAGCTAGTAGCTATTTCAATTGACGATGTGCGCAACGCTGCTAAAGTTGGCCCGCTGGTAAACGGCAAAGCCTGGACCTACGATGTTTATTTAGATCAGAACCAAGACCTGAAACGCGCTTTGAACGTGAACAACGTGCCGCATACGTTTCTGTTGAACGGCAACGGCGAAATTGTATGGCAGCATAATGCTTATGCCGAAGGCGACGAAAAACACCTGTACGAACTGGTGAAAAAAGTTTCGGTTGGAGAAGCGATAAGCCACTAACAAATACTGACTTTTTAAGGCTGAAATGCTACCGTTTTGGTGGCATTTTAGTTTTTGCAGCAATTTTATTTTTATTGTTATTATTCATTTTTACTCATTTTGAAACGTATTGCTCTTTTGGGTTTGCTGGCCGGCGCATTTTTTATGCCGCGTTTAAGCCAGGCCCAGCTTTTCCAGGATGCCCAGATCCACGGCGATTTCCAGCTCGATGCCCAGTATTATAAAGAAGACGAAGCCATTGGTGCGCCGGAAGTAAAAGAACGTCTTTTATCGAACGGGTTTGCCAACTTTATTTTTACGACCGGCAATTTCAGCGCAGGTGCGCGTTACGAAAATTATCTTAATCCGCTGCAGGGTTTCGACCGGCGTTACGAAGGTTCGGGTATTCCGTACCGGTACGCGTCTTTTCAGAAAGATAATTTCGAGATAACGGCCGGTAATTATTACGAACAATTTGGCAGCGGTTTAATTTTCCGGGCTTATGAAGAGCGTGGTTTGGGTTTAGATAATGCCATGGACGGTATTCGCGTGAAATACATGCCAATGCGCGGCGTTCGTCTGAAAGGCGTAATTGGTAAGCAGCGTGCGTTTTTTGAACTCGGCGAAGGCATTGTGCGCGGTGCGGATGCAGAAGTTACTATCAATGAATTAAGCGATAATTTATCGAACCTGAACACTAATATTACCATTGGCGGTAGTTTTGTGAGCAAGTACCAGGCCGACGATAACCCGGATTTTAATTTGCCGGAAAACGTAGGCGCCGGCGCAGCGCGCATCAATATCAACAAAGGCAACGTGAACCTGTACGGCGAATACGCTTACAAAGCCAACGACCCTTCGGCAGCCAATAATTTCAATTACCGGCCGGGGCAGGCTTTGCTTTTAACGGCCAGCTATTCGCAAATGGGGCTGGGTATTTCGGCGGGAGCCAAGCGCGTAGATAACATGGATTTCCGTTCCGACAGAAATGCTACCGGCACGGTTTTGCAAATGAATTTCCTGCCGCCGCTTACCAAGCAACACACCTATAATTTACCGGCTTCTATTTACCCGTATGCCACCCAGCCGCTCGGCGAAATGAGTTATCAGGGCGAAGTGAGCTATAATTTCAAACGTGATTCGCCGCTGGGCGGAAAATACGGAACCAACATTGCCGTTAATTTCTCTACGGTAAAAAGCATTGAAAAAGATTCTTTGCATGATGAAACTACCAAACGCCAGATCTATGATTCTGATTTCTTTAAATTTGGCGATGAAGGTTATTTCAGCGATTTTAACATAGAGCTGCAAAAGAAATTTTCTTCGAAACTGAAAGCCACGTTGACGTATCTGAATTTTTACTACAACATTGATGTGGTGCAGGGTTTGGTTGGTCACGGTAAAGTACGCGCCAATATGGCCGTTGCCGATGTAACCTATAAATTCAACTCCACACATTCGGTTCGTACAGAGTTGCAAACGCTGCAAACCAAAGACGATCATGGCAGTTGGGGAATGGGTTTGGTGGAATATACCGTAGCGCCGCATTGGTTTGTAGCTGTGCTCGACCAGTATAACTACGGCAACCCGGAAACTGACCAACGCATTCATTACATGACCGGAACTGTGGGTTATAACCGCAATACGAGCCGCATTTCAGCCACTTACGGGCGCCAGCGCGCGGGCATTGTGTGCGTGGGTGGCGTTTGCCGCAACGTTCCGGCTTCCAACGGTTTGTTAGTTTCTATTACCAGCAGTTTTTAAGAGTTTTTAGCATGAAAAGCATAGCGTTTTATATTGGAATTTTAGGCTTGGGCAGCGCCCTTTTTTCGGCCTGCGATGTAATTGATAACCCGGTTCCGGCCCCGGAAACCAAACCTGCGCTGAGCGCCACACTGGCATTGGATTCGGCGGAAGCGGCGCATGATTCTATTAACGGTCCGGTAGCGCCGATGCAGAAAGTTTTGCTGGAAGATTATACCGGCCACCAGTGCGGAAACTGCCCCGATGCAGCCACATTGGCACAGGCACAGCAAGGCAAACATGGAGAAAAACTTGTTGTAATGAGCGTGCACGCCGGTTATTTTGCCGATACGCTGAAAGGTGCGCCCGGTACCAAATACACCTATAACTTTGCTACTAAAATCGGCGAAGAATGGATGAAGGATTTTCAGATAAACGCGAATCCGAATGGCATGGTAAACCGCGTGCCTTATTCCGGAAGTGCCAGATACCAGGGCATGGCTACCTGGCCGGCGGCTATTGATGCTGAAATGGCCAAAACGCCGCGGGTGGCGCTTACTGTTACCGCGCTTTACAAACCGGAAACCCGGGTTGCCAACATAAAAGTGCGGAGCAAATACTTAAGCAACCTTTCCGGAAAATATAACCTGGGCGTTTACATTACCGAAGACAGCATTGTGAACTGGCAGAAAAACTACAAAACCAGCCCGACCGATATTCCGGATTATGTGCACCGGCATGTATTGCGTGCTGGCCTGGATGGCGCTTATGGACGTTTGAATGCTGAGAACCCAACAAACGGCGCTGTGCAGGAAAAGTATTTTGCCATCACGCTGAAAGATACCTGGAAAGCTAAAAAATGTGCGGTAGTTGCTTTTATTTTCAATGAACAAACGGATGAAATTATTCAGGTAGAAGAAGTGCATTTGTATTAGAATTTTCACCTGGATCAAGAAAAAAGCCGCAGCAGAATTCCTGTTGCGGCTTTTTTTATGGTTGCAGGTGGCATACTTTTTTAGCCCAAAACCATAGCGTTTTGAATTTTGATTGGCTGCTCTCATTGCCGTCTGCTTTAGCTGACGGTTTTGATTTTAAGTTTCAATTGGTTCCGGTATTTAAATTTTCTATTCAACCAAGCCGAACTGCTTAAAATGATGCTGAAAATGCTTGCGCTGAAATTGGAGCCATTCTTCGTAATTCAGTCTGCCAAAAAATGGATGCACCGGTTTGGCTTCCGGGTTTTCGGCGAAGAATTTATAGAAACCTTCCAGGGCGGCGAGCAATTTGGTTTTGGCCGTGTCCAGGTTTTCGAAACGCAGTGCGGGTGGCGTATCGCCTACAAAAGGGTTGGGAATATCGCGGTCAAAAGGTTTATCGCTTTTTAAAAATTGCAGGTAGGCCGGTAGTTTGTCTTCGGGTGTAATAACCGGAATTTCCTTTTTGGTGCTTACAATTACCAACGTATTGCCTAAATGTTCGAGTACGTGCTGGGCAGTCATTTTTCCCCAGTGCGGCTTTGAGTCTTCCGTGAGTTTTTCGAGTAAAAAAGGTACCGTTTTCAGATCGAAAGCAGCAGGAGATAGTTGGGTATTTTCCATGGTTTTCGGGTGCAGTTTTTAGCGGCTTTAAGATACCGTTTTTCTGAAACAAAAAAGTCTCCCGATAAACTTCCGGGAGACTTTTTCAGCTTAAAACGATAGCGTTTTATTAGGCAGTTACCTGCGCATCGAGTTTTTGAGCCAGTACGTTTTTAGGCACCGCACCAACTTGTTTGTCTACCACCTGGCCGTTTTTGAAAACCAGCAGGGTAGGAATGCTGCGGATACCAAATTTGGCAGAAGTCTGCGGGTTGGCATCTACGTCTACTTTACCAATAATGGCTTTGCCTTCATATTCGCCGGCCAACTCTTCTACCACCGGGCCAACCATGCGGCAAGGTCCGCACCATTCTGCCCAGAAGTCAACTAAAACCGGTTTATCAGAATTGATGATCTCTTCGAAGTTCGCGTCGGTAATTTCAATTGCTTTATTTCCCATAACGAGGATTTTTATAATGAATGAATGATTTACAATAATACGACTTTATACGGATTACTGCGGGAACGTTCACAAAAAAATAGCCAAAGTAAAAAGCTGCCAATATGGCCGGAAGGTGTTTGGATATGGTACCTGGAAATGTGTGCGGTTTCAAGCTGTGCAAAGTAAAGTCAAATTCTATTGTCAAATTCTATTTTGTAGCACAGTATTCCGGCTGTGCTGGTCTGAGTCACTATTATAAAAACTGCAAAAGAAGAGTACTTTCTGCAGAAAAACAGAGCGGAAAACGCTATGGTTCTGAGCTAAAAAACTAAGCCAGAATTTTCTTAAACAACTTCATTTTACTTCGTTTTCCGACAATTGTTCACGTTAGCGTCTTTTTCCAGAACCAGTTCAAAACCAGAATCGAAATAAAGAATGAGTTTGGTATGCGTTTCATCCATGGTCATGAGGTTGGTAATAATGGAATTGACGCGTTCATTTTTGCTCAGATGGAACATTACCTGCGGATTATAGATCATTTCCTGTTCCCTTTTCATTTCCCAGTGGCCTCTGCGTTTTGTACCGTTCTGGGCCGTAAATATGTTGTTTTTCAGGAAACGGATGCATTGGAAAGCAATAAAACAATGGCTCGCGCTGCTGGCGTTAAACATGCGGTTCTTCACCCGCCAGGTTCCCAGCAAGTGTTCTTCATTCACGTCGTCTAACTTAATATAGCTCATTTTTTTGCTTGCAGCGAAGCCAGTTGTTTTTCTAGTTCCTCAATTTTTGCCAGGTTGGCTTTATTGGTTTTTTCCAGCTCCAGGTTCCGGAAGGTTACCCGGGTTTCCAGTTCGTCGTAAGCGCGTTGCAGGTCTGAGGTGCGTTCCTGAACCAGTTTTTCCAGGCTGTTATTCAAATCTTTCAGGGCATTTTCGGCTCTTTTGCGTTTCGAAATATCGTGGCCAATAACCGAAGCCGCTATAATGTTGCCTTTGCTATCGGTAACCGGCGAAACCGTAATGGATATTTCTATCAGGTTGCCTTTTTTATGCAATCGCTGGGTTTCAAACTGCCTGATCGCTTCGCCGCTTTTTATCCGGGCCTGTAATTCCAGTTCTTCTTCCCGCCGGTCTTCCGGAATCAGGATACTTCTTTTCTTGCCAACCACTTCTTTTTCGGTATAGCCAAATACTTTCTGGGCGCCGCGGTTCCAGCTCAAAATCTCATCATCCATCGAAACACTATAAATGGCATCGTCCGAAGATTCTACGATCAGGGCGTATAAAGCCAGTTGTTCCTCAATTTTTTTGCGTTCGAAGTAAGTAGGAATGTCGTAGGTCGCTTTTTTGTCGTGTTCTTTGCTGACTTTTTTGGTGAACCGTTCCAGATGTTTCTCAATCTTATGCGGCGGCGACATAATGAACGTGCAATGCTCATCGCCTTTGGCCCTGCAGGTTACTTCTACAGCGGTAAGCGGAATGCCAAAACTCTCTTCGCTCCAGCCCGACGAATAACCGGCATTCATGCTGCAGACCGGCGTTTTCGATTTTTTGCCGGCCTGTAACCAGGAATCTGCCTCGAAAGAATATGGGTGGCGGTAGATCAGGTAAAAATTTTCGTCGGGCGAAGGTTTACTTTGCGGCAGAATATCTACAAAAGCCCAGCCCGAATACGCAAAATGTACCGGCCCGGCGGCCAGCTTGGCAATCGGATCCTGGAGGTTCATTTTAGAATGAAAATTTACCGCGTCGTTTTTCCCGATCAGGTGCGCAATATCGAAGAGGAAATTTTTGCCAATATTCAGGGCTTCCACTTCGCCGCGGTCGGCGTACATTTCCTGAATTGTGGTTAAAAAATCGTGAGCCAGGGCCGAAGCGCGCACCAATACATACCGTTGTTCGTTAATCTCGATGCTGCCGTGGGTAGGGTCCATTTTCAGATGACTGAAATATTCGCCTACGGTTTTCTGGGCCTGGTCAAAAAGCGACTTGAATTTTTTAGGCACCATAACGGTATCGCCAACGAGCGAAAAAGTCTGGGCTTTCTGCAATTCCGCATATTCGTCTTCTAACGTTTTAAGGCGTTTTTTCAGATTGCTGATATTTTCCTTCTGACTCATAATTGCTGCTTTTTATAATGCGACCTTTGTTTTGTATTCTGACCAGGAAATACAATTTTATACGAAGCCCGTTATTTTTAGACGCAGGAATTACTTTGAAAAGCAGCCGGAGCAAAGCAGCAGTTTTGGCAGTAAAAAGGATAGCGTTTTGCAAAATGAAATAGCGCAGCAATCCGGAAACGATTTGCTGCGCTATGCTGGAATAGAATTTATGATTTAACTTACTGCGTCTGGCGTTACAAAACCGGAATCCGGAATTTGAATTGCCGGAAAACGGTAGGGATTTTATCTGAAAAACTAATGCTTTTATGTACTGATCAGAATTCACCCGGCCGTAAATATTGCCGGAGTTCTGCGGCCGCATGTATAAAAAGCGAACGCGTTTGCGGAATATTGGCTAAACCGTTCAGCAACCCGAAATCGTGGATAACGCCGTTGTACCGAATGCACGTTACTTTTACGCCAGCTTCATCCAGTTTCCTTCCGAAAGCTTCGCCTTCGTCGCGCAGAATATCGTTTTCTGCAACCTGGATCAGGGTAGGAGGCAGGCCTTTTAATTGTTCTACGGTAGCTTGTAAAGGAGCATTAAACCTTTCTTTTCGTTCTTCTTCCGTGGCGTACATATCGTACATCCATTTCATTAAAGGTGTAGTAAGAAAGCGGTCAGCGCCAAATTGCTGGTAAGATCCGGTTTCGAAATTTGCATCCACAATAGGCCACATCATGATCTGCAGCTTAATTTCCGGACCGTTATTTTCTTTGGCTTTCAGGCTGGTTACGGCGGTCATATTTCCGCCCACGCTGTTGCCTACAATGGCCATGTTCTTACCGTCCACGTTCAACTCCCGGCCATTTGCTGCCACCCATTTAGTTGCCGCAAATATCTCGTTTATGGCAGTTGGATATTTTGCATCTGGCGTGCGGGTATATTCCACAAAAACGCTGGCACAGCCCGATAAAACCACCAGATCGCGCACCATGCGCTTATGCGTCGGAAAATCGCCCAAAACCCAGCCGCCGCCGTGAATGAACATGAAAACAGGCAACGTTTCCTTAATTCCTTCCGGCCGGACCAGGTAAAGCTTTATGGAATGGCCTTCGGTTTCGATATTTTTCTCGGTAATTTCTATACCGGAATAATCAACATCTACGCCGCTTTGAGCATCTTCCAGCACTTTACGGGCATCTAAAGGCGGTAACGTTTCCAAACCCGGACCACCCGTATTCAGGCCTTTTAAAAACGCTTTTACTTCGCGGGAAAGGTTCGGGTCGGTTGCCCAATCTTTTACTTTTGCATTGTTCGATGCAACAATATTTTCCATAGTTTCTAGTTTGTAAAAATGAAGAATTGAATACAATTGAAGCGGTTGATAACCAATGGTTGCAGGGAGTTGAAAAAGCAATCGTTATTGCTTTCTTTCAGAAAACGCTATGCTTTTCAGGGTAAAAACTCAGATGGGAAAGTTAATGTTTGCTGAGCCAATCCAGAATGTAATCGGCGTCTTCTTTCCAGGTAGGCAGGCCTAAAACAAAATGGTTGCGGCCTTCAAACTCTTTATAATCGAGCACCGAACCGCTTTCTTTGTAATGTTCAAAATTCCGTTTATTCAAATGCGCAGGAATAAGGTTATCGAGGCTGCCAGAAGTAATGAGCAAAGGCGGGTGCGGCTTTTTAAAATCTATTGATGCGGAATGTGTTAAGCCCCCGCGCACCACGGTTTTCGATTCCGGAATAGCGAATTTTTCGTAACTGGCTTTTTGCTCTTCCAGCGACATTTCATTGGCAAACGCATATTGCCAGTCTTCAAACGACATCAGATAGGTTTCGTCGGTAGATGTAAGCAGCCCGAACGCTTTCCAGCCGGCTTTCAGGAACGAAAATTCATAGGGCAGAATTCCCTGCGGCGGCGCCGGATGAATAGCAACGCCTGCCGCCGCCAGATCGTGGTTTACAATTATTTGCGTAACTAAGCCGCCAAAGGAATGCCCGATCACGATGGGTTTTTCCGGAAAACTTTGTACTACTTTTATGTAGGAATCTATTACTTCGTCTATGGTAAGGCGCGCCAGATCTGTGTCGTTGGGTTGGCGGTTGCGGAGTTCTTCGGCAGTTTCGGCATCTTTATAAGGCCAGGGTGGTGCTACGGTGTTATAGTCTTTGCTCTGAAAATAGGTCTGCCATTCGTCCCAGCAATGATGGGTTACAAAGGCGCCGGTTATGAATACTACATTTTTGTTTTCACTGACTTTCATGTTTTCCTGATTAAAACGGTATAGAAATCTGGCAAAAAACTGAAAGCAGGCGCGAGGTTGCGATCGTAATTATACCATCCGTAGTAATACAAGCGGCAACCGTAATAGTTTAAAGCAGAAAGACTTAATTAAGCAAGGGTTCAGGAATGATAGGTAAGCAAAATAAATTCAGAAGTAAAACGCGCCGGAAAGGTAAGCAAGAACTAAAAGCACTTGGAGGTACTGAGTTAAGCTAGGGTCAAAATGAAAAAAACTCCGACACCATTTAAAAGGGCCGGAGTTTTCTGGTTGTTTTTCCTTCCGTTTCGGGCAGAAAGAGAATAATTTACAAACCTTGGATCCAGGCTTTTACATCCTGGGCGGTTTTGCCTATTTTGTTGCCGATCTTACCGAACCATTCTTCCTGTTTGCCTTCGGCATATTCCAGGTCGTCGTCGGTTAACTGGCCGTAGCCCTGGCGCATTTTGCCTTTCAGTTCGGTCCAGTTGCTGCGGGCTCTTAATTCTGCTGCGTCGTTATCGAAATCGTTATTCAGATTATTGTCCATGATCTTTAATTTTAGAAATGAATAATACAGGAACAAACGCGGCAAAAGGGAATAAGTTATCTGAAATTCCAGAGGGAAAGGGAATTTGTGCGAATGGAAGTTGCGGTAGTTTTAATGTTTTTTATGCCGTAATTGGTAATTTCAGGGTTATTTCCCAGTTTACCGGGACGGTGCTTTTTGTTGATAAAAATATCGTCTAAGGAAGAAGCGTTAAAACAAGAATCCTGAAATGAAGTAATTAAAGTAAAACCAAACTGAACGATGACCAGAGCAAGTGACCAGCAAAAGAAACAACGCCAGAAAGAATTCCTGGAAAGAAAAGCGCACCAGGAAGCCCTGAAAGCAGAGGCGAAGAAGGCGAAGCGTGATGCAGCGAAGAAGGAAGAAAGTGAAGGAAAGGAATAATATAGTTTAGCTGATCGACTTTTTAGGGGCTTTTGCCTAACGTTTTTGCGGGATTAGAAGTAACCATCGCTCTTTCGGATGAATACCCTCGAAAGAGTGAGGGTGAGGTCAAAATCTTAAAAAGGCAATGAATCTTCTTCTGAAGCATCGCCTTCTTCAAATTCGTAATCCGTTTCGTAACCGGCCGGGAAAATGCGGCGGTCGCAAGGCTGGTCTTCAAAAGAAACGAAAGAGTTTTCATCGGTACGGAGCCAGCCGTCCATGGCGTGGTCTTCCAGGTAATTCAGCAGGATCGGATCGTGGGCTACCAGGTCTTTCAGGGGCATTTCTACCAGCGGAATATAATCTTTATGTGGTACCGGTATTTCGGAAACGCTATAGAAAACCCGCCCAAAACTCATAGGCTGCTCGCTTAAGGTATTGTAAAAGTAGCCTACCTTTTCTTTGCCATACAGGATCTTCTCCGAAACGCTTACGGTTAAGTTATTGATGTTCCAGCCCAGGTTGCCGCGCACCCGATGGATATGTTTGGCTTCGAACCAGATAATGCTGCCCGCTTTAAAGAACAAACCATCTTCTTCCACTTTTCCTTTTATCCGGTTTTCCTGCACTTCCAACACCTCCACGTAAAAGCTATCTCCGGTTAAATAATCTTCCCGGTGACCGCCGATCAAATCGCAGCCGGGGTGGTAGAAAATTTCCAGAATAACCGAAACGCCGGGCTCCAGGTTGTAAGACTGCCCTTTCCAGGTGTAGTTATTTTGCAGGGAATAAAGTGTTTTTACCGGAAAAGGGGCGGGGCTGAATAAATTATGCATAAGCGAAGCTGCAAAGTGGTAGGTATAAAGATACAAACTTCAAGCTCTTTTTCTATGCTTTTGCGGTTACAACTTAGTGGTGAAAAACGATAGGGTGAAAGGGTTAAAAAGTATTGGCTGGTTGCGATGATGTGGATTTATGGTGCTGATAAGTGCTGATTCGGATTTATCAATCCTAATCCTTCCTGTGGCGGGTCTATTGACCCGCGTGTGCTTGCTAACGTGGGCACGGGGATTGATAAATCCCCGGCAGGTGGCATCCGGACAAAGATGTCCGGATGAGCGACTTTTTAGGGGCTTTTGCCTAGCGTTTTTGTGGCATTAGAAGGAGGTTTATTTTGATTGTAAATCCGAAAAAGACAGGGGTATATCCTTTTTGGCAAATTTTGAATCTACTTAATTTTCTGTGCGCCAGAAAAATAAACGCACTAACATGATTCAAAGTATAAAATATTTGTTTAAGTTTATATTGAATTTTAAGGAGAAAAATTTGAATAAACGATATGGAAAACCTTGGGAAAAGTACTTTTCTAAAATTATGTAAGACTAAACGGAAATCGCCTGTCGCCAAAACTTTACTTAATAGTGCTGTTGCCCATATGACTGCAGCAATCGAAATACAGAATAAACCATACTTTCCTCATCGTTATGAGATTGTTTCAGAATTAGCAATTACAGCTTGGGAAAAAGCACTTAAATCATTTCTTTACAGAAAGCATATAAAGATTTTCAAAAGCAAGACCAGAACGAAAGAATTTAAGGATTGCCTATTAGCTGTTAAGAATAAACTTGATTCAAAGTTTGACGCTACATTTGAAAATTTAAATGTGCTCTATGATTACAGAAATGAAGCAATTCATTTTCATGGGGAAAGTTTTGGGCCAATAATTTTTGCGATTCTAACCGAATCAGTCCACCAATTTGCTAAGTTTTTACAAAATCAATGTAGTAGAAATCTTTTCTCTGAAAAAGATTTGGGATTAATGCCAATTGCATATCAGCGGCCTTTTACGCCCGAAGATTTTCTGACTCCATTTTCAGCAAGCCAAAACGCGTCTGCTGAAGTAAGAAAGTTTCTAAAAAGCATTGATGAAGCAGCCCAAAGATTAAATGCATCAGGTAACAAAGATTCGGTTCTGGTTCAATTTAAAGTTGTGCTTCAAAGTGTAAAGAATGCTAATTTAGCTGATCTTGCTGTTAGAGTTGATAATTCAAATACAGAAGCAAATACCTTAAAAATTGTTAGAGAATTAAAAGGTGGAATTCAAATCACTACAAATAAGAATGCTGCACTAGTGAAAATAGATGAGGTTGCTTTAATGGAGGCTGGATTTGATTTAACTTATGGAGATATAAAGAAATTTGTTAAAACTTCTTTAAAACATGTTAAGATAAATTCTCAATTCCATGCTTTGATGAAAAAATTGGAGACTGATCCAAACAATTGCTATCAAAGACCCCAAAATCCATTTAAACCTGATGGACCCAAAATGAAGCTTTACAGTGATTTAATTTATCAAGCTTTAATTAATCATTATCCCGAACCAGATTCACAAGAAGCTGCATAAACAAAAAGGCCTTCCAAACGGAAGGCCTTTTTCTATATCAACTTATACGTCCCCAACTCACTACCCTTCAAATGCTGAATAAACGATTTCGGCTCGATCCGGTACTTCCTGGAAAACAATTCCACGGCCAATCTTTCCTCTGGCGAGGTTAACTGCAATTCAAACTTCTTCTGTCCCGGACAAGCCTGCAAAGCCATTTCCAGACGGTCAATAGCTTCGGAGGTTACCAGCCGGATATCCATATCCAGGCGCACGCCGTTAGCCATTTTTTCGGTGATGTCGCCGAGGAGCTGGATGCTGGTTGGTTTCAGTTCCCACTGGTCTTCGGTTTTGTAGCGCAGCGTTACTTTGCCTCTTATAAACACGTACATTCCTTCCCGCAAATACGACGCATATTTCAGGTAATCTTCCCCGAATAAGGCCATTGGCAAGGTAGCATCGTAATCTTCCAGGTTGAAAAGCGCGAACGGATTTCCTGATTTAGCCGCCGTACGAATTTGCACGTTGGAGATCATTCCGGCTACGGAAATATCGCGGTTCTTGAACTCTTCGATCCTGTCAACGCCGCAGGTGCAATAGGAATCTATTTCGAGCTGGAACTGGTCTAAGGGGTGGCCCGACATATAGAAACCTACCACTTCTTTTTCGCGGCGCAGTTTTTCGTTCTGGCTCCATTCCGGCATATCGGGTACGCGCGGAAGCGGCATTTCTACCGTTCCGCCGCCAAATAAAGATTGCTGCGCAGCGCCTAATTCGGCCTGGTATTGATTACCAAAACGAACGGCTTTTTCTATTAAGTTAATGCTTTCGCCTTCGGCAACTTCAATGTATTGCGCGCGGTGGTATTTTTCAAACGAATCGAAACCGCCGGCCTGGGCCACGCTTTCGAAGGTTTTCTTATTTACAGCCCGCAAATTCACGCGCTTCGCAAAATCGAAAATATCTTTGTAGGGTCCGTTCTTTTCGCGTTCGCTTAAAATTGCTTCTACGGCTGCTTCGCCGGTTCCTTTCACCGCACCTAATCCAAAACGGATCTGGCCATCCTGGTTCACGTTGAATTTGAAATCCGATTCGTTCACGTCCGGGCCCAAAACCTGAACCCCCTGCTTGCGCGCTTCCTCAATAAAGAACGTCACCTTTTTGATGTCGTTCATGTTGTTGGTAAGCACCGCCGCCATGTATTCGGCCGGGTAATGCGCCTTCAGGTAACCGGTCTGGTAGGCCACCACCGAGTAAGCTGCCGAGTGCGAACGGTTAAAGCCGTACTGGGCGAATTTCTCCATCACGTCGAAAACTTCGGACGCTTTCTTGGCTGGAATTTTATGAATTTCGCCGGCTCCTTTAATGAACTTTTCGCGTTCCTCGGCCATCTTTTTCATGTCCTTCTTACCCATCGCACGGCGCAGTAAGTCGGCGCCGCCGAGCGAGTAACCGGCCAGGATTTGGGCCGTTTGCATGATCTGCTCCTGGTACACCATAATACCCTGGCTGTAATTCAGGATCGGTTCAAGCAGGTCGTGCGGGTATTCCACCTCTTCGCGGCCGTGCTTCCGGTTAATGAAGTTCGGAATGAACTGCATCGGTCCCGGCCGGTAAAGGGCGTTCATGGCAATCAAGTCTTCAATGTTGGTCGGCTGAAGATCTTTCAGGTACATCCGCATGCCTTCGGACTCGAACTGGAACGTACCGATGGTGTCGCCACGCTGGTAGAGTTCGTAGGTTTTCAGGTCGTCCATCGGGATGTTGTCGATGTCGATTTCGATGCCGTGGTTTTTCTTGATCAGCGCCATCGCATCTTTAATGATGGTCAGGGTTTTAAGCCCTAAAAAGTCCATCTTCAGCATGCCCGCACTTTCAATTACCTTGCCGTCGAACTGGGTAACGAGCAGGTCGGAATCTTTGGACGTGGAAACCGGGATGTACTTGGTAATATCGTCGGGCGCAATGATTACCCCCGCCGCGTGAATACCGGTGTTCCGTACCGAGCCTTCCAGGCGTTCGGCCAATTGCAACACTTTCGCTTTCAGGTCGGAGCCGCCGCGAATGGTTTGCAGTTCCGGCACTTCGGCGAAAGCTTTGGCCAGCGTGGTGCCCGGCGCGTCCGGCACCAGTTTGGCTAGTTCGTTCGCTTCGTTCAATGGTAATTCAATGCTTCGGGCTACGTCTTTAATACTCGATTTGGCCGCCATTGTACCGAACGTGATGATCTGCGCAACCTGCGTTTTGCCGTATTTATCAACCACGTAGTCGATCACCTTCTGGCGGTTCACGTCGTCGAAGTCAATATCGATATCGGGCATTGAAACCCGTTCCGGATTCAGGAAACGCTCGAACAGGAGGGAGTATTTTATCGGGTCGATGTTGGTGATACCGATGCAATACGCCGCCGCAGAACCAGCCGCCGAACCCCGGCCCGGACCCACCATTACGCCCATTCCGCGGCCTTTATTGATGAAATCCTGGGTGATGAGGAAGTAACCGGCAAAACCCATCGTCTCGATGATGCGCAGTTCGTAATCGAGGCGTTCTTCAATTTCGGGCGTGATTTCGCCATAGCGTTTCTTGGCGCCTTCGAAGGTTAAGTGACGGAGGAATGCATCGGCGGTGGGGTGTTCCGGCGGAAGCGGGAAGTTGGGTAGTAAAATGTCGCGCTTCAGTTTGGGCGGCGTAATTTTATCTACAATTTCGTTCGTGTAATCTATCGCCTGCGGCACGTCTTTGAACAGTTCGTTCATTTCGGCCTGGGTCTTGAAAAAGAACTGGTCGTTGGGGAAACCGAAGCGACTTTGCGGACGCGGTTTCTGGGTTTCTTCCTGAATGCGGTAGAGCTCACGGCGCACGTTTTCGTCGCGCGAATATTTTCGCTCGATGTTGTCAAGGTGGTCGTAAATTACTTGGTTATCGGAGGTTAGGCAGCGAAAATATTTGGTCTGGAAATCGCCGACCGGTACGCTCACGTTTTCGCCGGTGTTCACGCACAGCAGAATGTCGTGGGCGTTCCAGTCCTGCTGGTCCACGTAATGCGAATCGTTGGTGGCAATAACGGGCACATTGTATTTCTTGCTCCACTTCAGCAGAACCTGGTTTATGTCTTCCTGGCTTTTGCCGGTGCCGTCGATATTCTGCAAACCGTGGCGCTGGATCTCGATGTAATAATCTTCGCCAAACAAATCGAGCCACCACTTGAAAATTTCTTCGGCTTCTTCCTCGCTTTTCCAGAGAATGGCCTGCGGCACTTCCGCGCCAATGCAGCAGCTGGTAGCAATCAAACCTTTGGAGTATTGCTGCAGCAGTTCCTTATCGATGCGCGGCCATTTGGAGTACAGACCCTCTATGTAGCTCATCGAGCAAAGCTTGGCCAGATTCTGGTAACCTTCCTGGTCTTTGGCAAGCAGCAATTGGTGGTGGCGCACATCTTTCTGCTCTTTGCTGAAGGTTTTCTGATGGCGGTCGGCTACAAGGTAAAATTCGCAACCCACAATTGGCTTCACGTTGTATTTATTCGCTTCGGCCACAAAGTTGAAGGCCCCGAACATATTGCCGTGGTCGGTCATGGCAACGGCTTTCATGCCGTCGGCCTGCGCTTTTTTCATGAGCGCGGCAATGCTGGCCTGGCCGTCGAGGAGGGAATACTGGGTATGGCAATGAAGGTGGCTGAAATCTGGCACTTTCTGGTTAATTAGAAATTCAAAATTCAAAATTAGAAATTAGAAATTAGAAATGCGGGGCACTTTTTCGGGCTAAAACCATAGCATTTAAACAATTAGGTTTGGGCTGGCTGCGGGCATTTCTGAACCTTAAAATTACGCAAAATCGGGCGGTTTCGGAAATGGGAAAGCGGGAGTTTTGCGTGATTTTAGAACACGGGTTTTGGGGGAAGGGTTCGGGGTTTTGTAAGACTTTGCAGAAAGTTGATTTTAATAAATATCTTTAGAATTGAATGTTAAACTGATTTATGGAAAATCTGGAATATCTAAATAGAGAAATTATTGAGCCATTGGCCAAATGCATTGGTTTAAGATTAGACAAGATAGTTTATTCAGATTTTGGAAGTCAGGAGGAGTTAACGACAGACAATGATGGTGTAGATATAATTTCTTATCAGGCGATTTTGAAGTTTGAAAGTGAGAAAAGAATTTACTTTTCCTGGAATTCTGTTTCCGTTTGGGATCATTATACAATCAGCGTTTCTGAAAAGACCTTTATTGAAAAAGATCCAGATCAGGTGTACGAGGTAAAATCAAAATTTACAAGGTTTCTTGTTGGAAAGCAATTGACTGGTTTTGGAATCTTTGGTTATCAAAAGAATCAATGGACTGAAACTCATGAAAATGGAAAGAAAATAGTTAAGACTTTTTTTAATCAACCTCATTTGATAGTCCTTGATATTGAAGGGATGCTCTTAGGGTTTGCTAATTTTTACCGTGAAGAGAATTTCGTACCAAAGCTTCCAATGGGTGATGATGTTTGGGTGATTTATAGTGAAGATCATATTAATAACTATATTGAGATTTTTGGATTTGAAGAGTTGTATAAATATTCAAAATAACTTTTTGGTCAGAATGTGTTTATGTTACTTTTTTGCTTAAAAACCTTATCGTTTTTTTTATTCTAAAATCTGTTAAAAACGCTATCCTTTTCACCTCAAAAACTCAAAGTCACCAAACCAATGAATTTTCGTAAGCTGTAAAGTTGTTTCAGAATTCGCATAAAATGCCAGACCTTACCAATCCTGCTCCGGAATCAAAATTCAGTGCCATGTTCCGGGCCTTGAAATATAGAAATTACCGTTTGTTTTTTATGGGCCAGGGCGTTTCCTTAATCGGCACCTGGATGCAGCAGGTAGCGCTGAGCTGGCTCGTTTACCGATTAACAGATTCCGTTTTTCTGCTGGGCATTTTAGGTTTTGCCAGCCAGATCCCGTCGTTTTTGCTGGGGCCTTTTGCCGGTGTAGTTTCCGATAGAAGGAATAAGCACCGCATTTTACTCGCCACGCAAACCTTTTCGTTGATCCAGGCTTCTACGTTGGCGGCGTTGGTTTTAACCGATCAGATCACGGTGCCCATTATCATTGCTTTGAGCGTTTTCATGGGCATTATCAATGCCTTCGATATTTCGGCGCGGCAATCGTTTGTAATTGAACTGATCGAAGACCGGAACGATATCAGCAACGCCATTGCGCTAAATTCTTCCATGTTCAATATGGCACGGTTAATTGGTCCGTCGGTGGCGGGTTTGGTAATTGCGGCGGTAGGCGAGGGGATCTGTTTTCTGGGAAATGCGGTGAGTTACATTGCGGTTTTGGGTTCGCTACTGGCAATTAAAACCACGCCGGTTATTTCAGAGAAAAAGCAGTTGCCGGTTTTCCAGAGTCTGAAAGAAGGTTTTAGCTATGCCTTCGGTTTTGCCCCGATAAGGAGTATCATTTTGCTCATTGCCAGCATCAGTTTATTTGCCATGCCGCTTACCGTTTTAATGCCGGTTTTCGCCCGCGATGTGCTGCACGGAAATGCGAATACCATGGGTTTCCTGATGGGCGCTTCCGGAATCGGGGCTTTAACGGGAGCTTTGTTTTTAGCGCAACGGAAATCGGTGTTGGGTTTGGGCAACATCATTATCCGGGCGACGGTTTTGCTGGGCGCGGGACTTATTGCCTTTTCATTTTCAAGAATTATTGCGCTTTCGCTGTTCTGTATGTTGTTTACCGGTTTTGGGATGATCGTGCAAATGGCGAGCTCCAATACCATTCTGCAAACCATTGTGGACGATGATAAACGCGGCCGCGTGATGAGTTTTTACTCCATGGCTTTCCTGGGCATGGCGCCATTTGGTAGTTTGCTGGCCGGAGCTTTGGCCGAGGTAGTGGGCGTGCAATATACCTTGCTCATTTGCGGCATTCTGGTGCTGGCCGCTATTACACCGTTTGCCATTCAACTACCCAAAATGCGGAAGCTCGTAGATCCGATCTATCAGCGTTTGGGTATTATTCCGGAGGTTGCCAAAGGTTTGCAAACCGCCGATGCGCTGACTACGCCGCCAGAGGAACAATGAATTCGGTTAAAAACAGTATGCTTTTCACCTGAAAAACCCGAAAACAAAAATGGCCGACCATTCCTGATCAGCCATTCTCAATTCGTAATTCTTAATTAAATTAATTCCGGCTGCTGCCAGGTTTCGAACGGATGTAGAGTTCATCGCCGGCGCTCACGTTGAAATCGGCTTTGTTGTTCCACTCCATAATTTCTTTTATGCTTACGCCATATTTCCGGGAGATCTGGTACATGCTTTCGCCTTCGCCTACGCGGTGCGTAATATTCACCACGGTTCCTTCGGCTACTGGTTTGTCGGGGCCAGTTACAGTGAGCACAGGCATAGCCAGTTGTTTTTCGCCGGTAACTTTCAATTCCTGACCAATAGATAAAGGTTTTTCACCTAATTCATTCCAGTATTTCAGGTCGGAAGGGGTAACGCCGTATTTTTTAGAGATGCTGTAAAGCGTTTCGCCTTTGGCAACTTTGTGCGACGTAGGTTTGGTTTGCGCTACAGTTTTCTCCACTTTTTTATCCGGAATCGATACCGTTTTTGGCGCCGAAGCCGTAACCGGATCTTTTAAAACTACTTTCGGCTGTTCTTTTACCGGTGCGGGCGCTGGAGCAGGTTCGGTAACTTTTTCCGCAGACGCTACGAAGCTGGCAGAATCATCTTCAGGCTTGGCAATCGGTTCAGCTAAGATCACTTTTTTGGCTGGTTTTGCTACCGTTTTCGGGTATAAAACGGTTGCTTTTTCCGGAGCAGTTTCTGTTTTCGGAGTTTCAATCGGTTTGGAATCTACCAGTATTTTTTCTTCATCAATTGGTTCTGTTTCTGAAACTGATGTCTGCACAGATCCCGTTTCGGCTACAATATCAGGCGTAGTTTCGTTGGCGGCGCTTACTTCTTCGTCCAGGTCGTTGTGATAAGCAGTTTCTGCGGCAGTGGTTTTAGCTGGCGTTTCAGGCGTTTTGGTTTTAGTAACTTTCGGTTCCGGATTCAGATCGAGGGTTTCTTCGAAAACGCTGCCACCAACCTGAGCAACTTCCGGTTGTTTTTCCGGTACGTTCAGCGCGGCACCGGCTTTGTGAAACGTATTCGATGCCGTTTCTTTTATGGTTATTAAAGCCGAAGAGCCGTTTTTAGAATTGGTGCCGGCAAATGGTTCAGCCTGTTTTGTAGAAATTTTATGCGTGATCTGAACCGGATTTGAAGGCGTTAAAGGTTGTGGTGTTTTCTGAATTTCTTTCTGCTCTATGCGGCGGTATTCTGCGGCAATATTGGCCGGACGCGTTTGCTGCAACCAAAGAACCCGGCCGGCAACCAGTGCTTCACCTTTTTTCATGCGGTTTTTGCTCAATATGCTTTTCAACCGGATGCCATATTGCTGGGAAATACCTGCTAAGGATTCGCCGGGTTGCGCTACGTGATTTTTTACATTGGCGCGGGTATGTTTTTTCTGCACGTAATAAACCTGGCCCGGTACAATTTCCTCGAAGCTGTACATGTCGTTCAGTTTCAGGAATTTTTTAGTACCCATGCCAGCCTGCAAAGCCAGTTTATCTTTGGTATCGCCGGCCTGGGCAACAATAACTTTCAGGCCGTTCATTTTTGCGAATTTCGGTTTGCCAGGTTCCTGCGAAATGGATTTGTTTATGATAACCGGAGCAACCAGTTCTTTCGGGCCCGAGGCAACTGCGGTATTAGATGCCAGTGCGCCGGAAACCGGAATGAAAACGGTATAATCTTTATCGGCCGGAACGGTGCCGCCCAATAACCAGCGGTTGTATTTCTCGAGTTCTACCGGATCGGTCTGGTTAGCCAAAGCAATTTCTCCTAAGCTTAAACCCGGCGTAGCCCGCAGTTCTCTTAACGAAATAGTTGGCGCCGGATTTTTACCTACGGCATTTTCGAAAGCAATTTTATGTGCTAAAAATGTCAGGAAATAAACGTGCGTTTGGTCGGTAATGCGCATGTCTTTGCTATCAGTATCGCCGGGGCGGGCATAGGCTTTGGCGCCCGTAAAACCCATGTAATACGAAACCAGCGCGTTTATCCAGTTTTTATAATAAGCGTTGCTTTGAATGAAATATTTGGCGGCGCCGCGCGAAGCTTCCACAATGTGGCGACGTTCGTCGATGTTCGGGTTTACGGCCAAACCAAAATCCAAAGCAGTTTCTTTTTTGAATTGCCAGAAACCTTCAGCTTTGCTCGTAGAGATGGCATCGGGCACCAAACCACTTTCCTGAATGGCCAGGTATTTAAAATCGTCGGGCAGACCGGCTTCGCGGAAAACGCGCTCAATGATAGGGAAATACGTATCGGCGCGGTCTACTTTCTGTTTGAAATAAGTAGGATTTTTGAGCAGCGCATCTACGTTCTTCTGGATCTTTTCTCGGGCATTCTTATCGATGCTCAGGTGAATATCGGCAAAATAAACGTTATCGGGTACCAGAATTTGCTGGCCTTGTACCGAAGTAACAACCAGGCTTACGAGAATTACCAGATACTTTTTCATAGCTGCATTTTATAAATTGTGAACGCTGCACCGTGCATTTTTAGCGTGATGCTACAGCGGCAAATTGCACCAGATTCAGGAAGGGAATTCGGCGCATGTTGACAAAATACCGGATTTTAAATCTGATTCTGAATTTTGAAGCTGATTACTTCTCTACAATTTATCTACACGTTTTCCACAAACAGCCTTAAAGCCTTGGTAGAGCCCGATTATGACAAATTTCAGCTGGTTAAGAAGTTACCAATTTTGAGTGTTCAGTTTTGGAAATGCAGGCAGGGCTTGCTCGAGTTTTGGAAGGAAAAAGGTTAGCGTTTTTGATCGCTTGTAAAAAGGGATTTTCAGTTTTCGCTGAATTTTTGAGATGGAAAGGATACCGTTTTACTTCGTCATCTCGACGATAGGAGAGATCTCATCATGTTGGTAGTTTGGTTTGCTATTGAGTTTTTCACTTAAAAAGGATAGCGTTTTCATAGCCAACTTTCAACTCTAAACTATTGACTCTTAACTTCTGAAAGAGCTTTCTCCCTCAAGCCGGGCGGCTTCGTTTCTGCGTGCGCGTCTCACCCTTTCCTTTGCTTGCGCAATTTTGCTAAAGCAAAAGTCGGAAAGCGCGGAGGCCGCGCACGCAGAAACTGGTAATCTTTTCTCCTCCGTAGTCAGCTTTTTATCTTTTGTAGCGTTTCATGAAACGCTGCGCTGGCGATATGCGTGGAATTGGGATGTAAATAGTTCGAAATTCATTGCCCTCTGTTTTAGCTGACGGCTTTAAAGCTCCCCGCCTGGACAGGAGGAGTTGGGGTGGTTGACCTTCGTTCCCATATGTTTTAGCTGACTGTACTCGTGCAGAAAAAAAATCCTCCCGTGTTTTTGGGGAGGATTAAAGGGGGGCCAGATAGTTCAAAAACCGGTTGAATTTATTTTTTTCGGATCACCAGTAACCCATCGCGGATCGGCAGGAGTACATTTTCTACACGGTCGTCGGTTTGGATTTTCTGATTGAAATCCAGCAGGGCTTCGGTGTCTTTGTCAAGTTTTTTGCGGAATTTTTCCAGTACTTTGCCGCTCCACAAAACATTATCGGCAATAATAAAACCGCCGGGCCGCACCTTGTCAATCACCAGATCGAAATAGTTACTGTAGTTAATTTTATCGGCATCAATAAAAACCAGATCGAAGGTTACATCCAGCGTCGGGATAATTTCCAGGGCGTTGCCTAAATGGTATTTTACCTTGTTTTTAATACCGGCTTCGGCAAAATAACGACGCACCATGTCTTCCAGCTCGTCGTTGATATCGATGGTATGCAGCGTGCCATTTTCGGTTAATCCTTCCGCCAAAGAAATGCCCGAATAACCAGTATACGTGCCAATTTCCAGAATATTTTCCGGTCGGATCATCTGCGAGAACATGGCCAGCGTACGGCCCTGAATATGGCCCGAAAGCATGCGCGGCATCATTACGTTAGCGTGTGTTTCACGGTTCAGCTTTTTCAGCACTTCAGTTTCCGGCGTGGTGTGATCTTCGCAATATTGGTTTAAATCTTCGTCTATGAATTCCATGGGTTAATGTGCTGATTGTTTAATGTGCTAATGTGCTATTTTTTTTTGCTAATGCGAAATTGAATTAGTGCATAATTTGTACAGGATTCTAGCTATTTTGAAAGTCTATTTGATTATAAAAAAACCGTCAGAATAGCACATTAGCACATTAAGAAATTAGCACATTACTTCGTTTCTGGCACATAATTCAAAAAGCTCAGCTTATCCTCGGCCAGAATTTCTTTCGCAATTTCCTGGAGTTGTTCGGCGGAAGTTTGTTTGATCTGGTCGAAAATTTCGTTCAGGGTGTCGATGCGGTTCAGGTCCAGAATGCTTTTGCCCATCATCATCATGTAACCAATATTGCTTTCTTCGGCCATGGCCAGCTGGCCCATAAGTTGGGCTTTGGTGTTGTGCAGCTGGTTGGGCGTAAGGGGAATTTCGCGGAGTTTTTTCAGTTCTTTCAGTACCAGATCAGTAGTGCGTTTCAGCTGCTTTTTCTCCGTTCCGAAGTAAATATTGAACAAGCCAGTATCTACGTAAGCCGTGTACGACGCATCGATGGAGTAAACCAAACCATATTTTTCGCGCACCGCTAAGTTCAGACGCGAGTTCATGCCGGGGCCGCCAATTAAGTTCGAAAGCATGAAAAACGGTATCCTTTTTGGGTCAGAAAGTCCGTAAGCTGGTGCGCCGATGATGCAATGCGCCTGGTTGATCGGTTTTTCGATGCGGATGCTTTGCGGCTGATATTCTAAAAACGGTATGCGTTTACGTTCCAAAACCCGGGCCGGAATTTTCGCCAGATATTTTTCGGCCAGCTTCACCACTTTCTCGAACGGCAGGTTACTCACCGAAGCAAAAACCAGGCGGTCGGTGCTGTAATTATTCTGAATAAAATTCAGGAAATCAGCTTTCTGGAAATGCGTTACGCTCTCCGTAGTGCCTAAAATGTTGTTTCCCAACGCATGATTTTTGAAAATCACCGAATCGAATTCATCTACAATGGCATCTTCGGGCGTGTCCAGATACATGGCCATTTCTTCCAGGATCACGCCACGCTCTTTCTCAATTTCCTTTTCCGGAAAAATGGAATGGAACGAAATATCGGCCAGCAATTCAAAGGCTTTCTCGAAATGCGCATCTAAAACCGACGCGTAAAAGCAGATCTTTTCTTTGGTAGTATATGCGTTTAATTCGCCTCCCACGGTTTCCAGACGGTTCAGAATATGAAAGGCTTTGCGCTTTTCAGTACCTTTAAAAGCCATGTGTTCCCAGAAATGCGCCAAACCCAGCTGACTTTCATTTTCATCGCGCGAACCGATATCGAACGTAAAACCGCTGTGCGCAATTTTGGTGTGAAGTACTTGTTTATGGAGAATACGAATGCCGTTTGGCAGTGTATGGATGTGATATTCTGACATTAAAATCTTTCAGCAAATGGACCACAAAGGTACGCATTTTTTACCGGATGGTTGGTGGGTTCCCAGGATTGTAGGGGCACCCCTCGTGGTTGCCCTTTCACATTATCCGGAAAAAAGCAAACACCACATTATTTTCGTAATTTTACCCCAGCATGAACGCCCCGCAAAAAATATTAATAATCCAGACCGCTTTTCTGGGCGACGTAGTTTTAGCCACCGCTTTACTCGAAAAACTGCACGAAACCTTTCCGCAGGCCAGGCTCGATTTTCAGCTGCGCAAAGGCAACGATTCGCTGCTGCAAAACCACCCGTACCTGAACTACCTTTACATCTGGGATAAAAAGCAGGGCAAATTCAAAGACCTGTACCGCTTGCTGCGCGAAGTCCGGAAAGAGAAATACGACCTGGTGATTAATCTGCAGCGCTTCGGGGCAACCGGTTTGCTAACCGCACTTTCCGGCGCAAAACAAACCGTAGGCTTCGATAAAAATCCGTTTTCCAGGTTTTTCAGCCACGCCGTTTCGCATACTATTTCCAACGGTTTGCACGAAACGGAACGCAACCAGAAACTCATCGAACACCTCACCGGACCTGAAACTGCCAAACCAAAACTTTACCCCAGCCAAGCCGATTTTGAGAAAGTGGCGGTTTATAAAGCGCAGCCTTATATCTGCGTAGCGCCGTCTTCCATCTGGTTCACGAAGCAATACCCGGAAGAAAAATGGGTGGAGCTGCTGAAAACTGTTCCGGAAAACCTGAAAGTGTATTTGCTTGGAGCGCCAAATGATAAAGAACTCTGCGACCGCATTTTGCAACATTCCGGAAGAACGAACGCCGAAAATTTGTGCGGAAAACTGAGTTTGTTGCAGTCGGCGGCATTGCAAAAAGATGCGGTTCTGAGTTACGTAAACGATTCCGGACCGATGCACCTGGCTTCTGCTACTAACGCGCCGGTGGCGGCGGTTTATTGTTCTACTGTGCCGTCTTTTGGGTTCGGACCTTTATCAGATTTTTCCAGAATTGTAGAAACCGAAGTGGATCTGCCTTGCCGGCCTTGTGGTTTGCACGGGTATAAAGCTTGTCCGCAGGGGCATTTTAAGTGCGCGCTCACCATAAAAAACGAACAATTGCTGGCTGTGCTGGAACAAGCGCTGGCTGAAAATTCAGGCGGAAATCGGTAGGGGAAAGGGCGTAAAAATTCGCTTATCTCAATATTTAGTGCTACTTTTCGTTTCAGAAATAAGAACTTGCGCCGCCGCCAAAAACGGTAGCCTTTTATAGCAAAAAACTCAAAAATGAAATATTCGCAGATCGATCCGGAGCTTTTCATTCACAACCGGGCCAACTTTGTAAAACAGCTGAAACCGTGTTCATTGGCCGTTTTTCATTCCAACGACGTAATGCCGACCAACGCCGACGGCACCATGGCTTTCCGCCAGAATAACGACCTTTTCTACTTAAGCGGCGTGGACCAGGAAGAAAGTATTTTGCTGCTTTTCCCGGAATCGAAGGATGCGCGGCTGAAAGAAATTCTCTTTGTGCGCGAAACCAGCGACCTGATTTTAACCTGGGAAGGCTACAAACTCACCAAAGAACAGGCCCGCGAAGTTTCCGGCATTCAGACCGTTTTCTGGACCCACGAATTCAAATCGGTGCTTAATTCTTTAATGACCGAAGTGGAAAATGTGTACCTGAACACGAACGAACATTTGCGCGCCGTAATTGAAGTTGAAACCCGCGACGCGCGCTTCATAAAATGGTGCAAAGAGCATTACCCATTGCACCAGTATCATCGTTCGGCGCCTATTATGCATAACCTGCGCGCCATCAAATCGCCGTACGAAATTGCCCAGATCCAGAAAGCCTGCGACATCACCGAAAAAGCGTTCCGCCGTTTGCTCAAATTCATAAAACCAGGCGTGATGGAGTACGAAATTGAAGCCGAACTTTACCACGAATTCCTGCGCAACCGTTCCCGAGGACCAGCTTACGGCTCGATCATCGCGTCGGGCGCTAATGCCTGCATTCTGCACTACGTAGATAACAACCAGGAATGCAAGGACGGCGACGTGATCCTGATGGATTTTGGTGCCGAATATGCCAATTACGCTTCGGATCTTTCGCGCTCCGTGCCGGTAAACGGCAAGTTCACGCCGCGCCAGAAAGAAGTTTACAACGCCGTGCTGCACGTAATGAAAGTGGCCAGCAACATGCTGATTGTAGGAAATACGTTAGACCAATACCACAAATTTGTTGGCACCGTAATGGAAAACGAACTGATAAAACTCGGCTTGCTCAACGAGCAGGACGTGAAAAATCAGGACCCGGAAAAACCGCTTTACAAGCAATATTTCATGCACGGCACCTCGCATTTCTTAGGCCTCGATGTGCACGACGTAGGCAGCAAATTCCGGGCATTTGAAGAAGGCATGGTGTTTACCTGCGAACCGGGCATTTACATCCGCGAAGAAGGTTTGGGCATCCGTTTAGAAAACGATTTCCTGATTACCAAAAACGGCGCGCAAGACCTCATGAAAAACATTCCGCTGGAACTCGAAGACATCGAACGCCTGATGGCCGAGAAATAAAAACGATACTGTTTTGAAGCAAAAAAGTCGCTGCCGGATTAATTTCCAGCAGCGACTTTTTTATGAATTTTTGGGGCGTTTTGCCTACCGTTTTGTGAGCTAAACCTGTGAGGTTTTTTGCTTTCTGAAACAAGCCGAGCAAATGTTGTCAGCCAACTGTGGTCCGTGGCGCACAGGCCATCTTGCCGATGTTTGCTTAAAGCTGTTACATTTTAACGGTAGTGTTTCGGTCTGTGCGCCACAGACCGAGGATGAGTTTGCGGGTTACGGGAGTTTTTTTATGAGTTTTTTATGAGTTTTGTCTACCGTTTTTTTGAACCGTAAACCTGTGAGGTTTCTAATACCTCACAGGTTTTTTGCTTACTGAGTTTTCAGCCTAAAACGCTACCATTTCCGCCCCAAAAACTCACGAAGCCATATTCAAATTATTCGAAGCTTTTTCGAGTTTTATCAGTTCTATGGCTTCTCTCAAAGATTCGTCCATGTTTTTATGCAGGCAATGTAAGAGCATTAGAATAATGTTAAACGCCGCTTCACCTTCCGAGTGCCCGATAATAGACGTAAAACCGTAAAGCAATAATTTTATGCGTTGTCGGTTCTCGGGCGTATCTTCCTGAAATTCGGTCTGGATCTTGTAAATTACTTTGTCGCGGTAAACCGGAATATTGGCGGCGGTAGGATGCTCTTCCTGGTAAGTATCGAAAATAAAGTTTATAGCTTCAGAGAAATTATTTTCATTCAGCAACTGCTGGATTCTGGTTTTATATTCGTTTGCGTTCATAACTGTAGTATTTTGTGTTTTGAGAGCGTATAATATGTTTATACGAAAACAAAGGGTAATGTGCCTGCTGTTTTTGGGTAAAATGGTATGCTAGCAGTTTAAAAAAGTAAAACAAAAAAAAAGCGCCTCCACTTTTTCAGTGCAGGCGCTTTTTGCAAATGTATTTAACCGATTCTATTTCCGGGTAAACAAAACTTAGTTCGTCGGGCCGTTGTCGGTTTTAGCTTCTACCGCAGTTTGCACGGCTTCCGGAAGGTTGGAAAGCAGGTCGTAACCTGTTGCAGCTTCAATAGCATCTACGCTGGTGCGGTAAGTACCCCAGCTCGAGCTAACGCTGTTAATATTAGGCGTATTTACGGCAATTATGCGGGTGGTATTGTTCACGCGGTTCACGTCGCCGTTGCCTTCCGGCAGCACCACAATTACTTTCCAAACGTTGCTTGGTACGGTTACTTTGCCGCCGTTTATAGTTTTAGTTAAGCCGCCTTTCGAGCCGGTTCCGCCTTCGCCGTAGCTGCCCATAATTACGTAAACTTCGTTGCCTTTATTTACCAGCGAACGGGTATAGTTTTCCAGGTCGGCCCAGATCTGCTGGTTATTATTTGGCGCCTGCGGAATCATATTCGTCATTAGAAAAGTGGCCGAATTTATGATCGTAGTGCTGGAACGGTCGGCAGAAGGACAATTATGGCCCCGATCGAAACCGGTGCTGGAATAACTGGTCTGGATTACGCGGTACCAGCCGGCCGGCAACGTATTATCGGCCCTGAAATTATCCTGACGCGGTGCACTGCCAATCCAGGTGCGGTCCAGGTGCCAGCTAACCCAGTTCGGAATGCCGCGGTCGCGGTGGTAGGAGAGGTCGTATTCGTTTTTCTGCATCAGGTAATTGGCGAAGTTGGCTACGTTATTGGTAGCGTTGCTCGGGTTGCCCATACCTATGTGCAGGTTATCGGTTGGAAGCGGTTCGTTAATAACTGGTTCCGGGGCATCGTAAGTACCATCGGTATCGCCGGCTAGACCGTAGCCTTTAAAAGAAAAATCATCGATGTTCAAACGCGCGGTACCGCTGGAAATTTTCCGGATCTCGAATTTCACCGAACCGGTCAGGTTAACGGTAAACGTAGCCTTTTGCAAGGTAGTAGCAGTAGATTTAACCGTTTCGCCCACTTTCATAAATTCGCCGCCATTGTGCGAAACCCAGAGTTCCCATTCACTTTCCGGGTCGTTGCCGTAGCGCGCGTGGTTTACCGTAACCGTAGAAACACCTTTCGGCGAAGCAAAATTCATGGTTACTTTACCCGTATAACGGATTCGCACCGATTGATAACCATTTCTGCGGTCATCGGCCGAAGTTCCGATCAACGCGTCATCCAGGATCCAGTCGCCGCTACCCAGCGTAATAGTATCGGTAGGATAACCGAATTTGGTTGTGGCTTCAAAGTCTTCCGGAAAACCAACAATGGTGCCCAGCGGAACGTGCTGCGGGTTTTCTACAGGATTTGTGTTGTCTGGCGTAACGTTGTCTTCTTTACAGGAAGTTACCGCGCAACCCAGTAACAGCACAAGGAAAAAATAGGAAATTTGCTTTCTCATTTGAAAAGGATAAAAGAAAAAAAAAGCTTCAACTGGCTCGTTTTAAAATTTTTCAGGCATTTAAAACCTGAACAGCAAACCAGTTACAGCCAAAGGTACAAAAAATGCAGGAAAGTTTTGTTAATTATTTGAAAGTCAGATGTTTGCTGATGTTATTTTAAAATTTAAAATAAGTTACAAACAAATTACAAAAGAAAATCAACCTGCAAGAGCAACTGTGGAATTTCAGTAAAATACCTGATTAAACCTAAAAAAACGATAGGGAAATTGCCCGAAAAAGTGCCGCTTATTCTTTGCTTGAAGCCAATAAGTAAAGCACCGCCATGCGCACCGCCACGCCATTTTCCACCTGATCCAGAATAATAGACTGACCGGAATCGGCGGCATCGGAGCTAAGTTCTACGCCGCGGTTTATCGGACCAGGGTGCATGAGCACAATTTCCTTGTTCAGGCTTTCCAGTATTTTTTTATTGATGCCGAAATATTGGGTGTATTCGCGCAGACTCGGGAATAATTTGCCTTGCTGCCGTTCTAACTGAATGCGCAACACATTGGCTACATCGCACCATTCCAGCGCCTGGCGCACATTGTGGCTCACTTTCACGCCCAGTTCGCCAATGTATCTCGGAATCAAAGTGCTTGGTCCGCAAACCATTACTTCGGCGCCTAATTTCTGGAGTGCAAAAATGTTACTTAACGCTACGCGGGAATGCAGAATATCACCGATGATCGCAATTTTCTTTCCGGCAACTTCCCCTAATTTCTCCCTTATCGAAAAGCTATCTAAAAGTGCCTGGGTTGGGTGTTCGTGGGTGCCGTCGCCGGCGTTTACGATGTTGGCTTTTATGTGGCGCGAAAGGAAATGCGGCGCGCCCACGCTCGAATGGCGCATCACGATCATATCCACTTTCATGGCCAGAATATTGTTTACCGTATCGAGCAAGGTTTCGCCTTTTTTAACCGAGCTGCCGCTGGCCGAAAAGTTGATCACATCCGCGGAAAGGCGTTTTTCAGCAAGTTCAAAAGAAAGGCGCGTGCGGGTAGAATCTTCGAAGAAAACGTTGGCAATGGTAATGTCGCGTAGCGATGGTACTTTCTTGATCGGGCGGTTCAGTACTTCCTTAAAATGGTCCGCGGTTTCAAAAATAAGCTGAATATCGGCTTCGGTAATATCTTTAATTCCTAATAAATGGCGGACGCTGAGCTGTGACATTGCGGGGAAAAATTATACTTCGTCGGTTTTGGAAATAAGCCAGATGTTGTCTTCGGCGGTGTTTTCGTTTTGCCATGCTACCAGCACTTTCTGGCTGGCCAGCGAGTTCACTTTCTGGCCCACGTAATTGGCCTGAATGGGCAGATCGCGCTGGTAAAGGCGGTCTATCAAGATCAGCAATTCCACTTCCGCCGGACGGCCAAACGCGATCATGGCATCTAAAGCAGCGCGCACCGAACGGCCCGTAAACAGCACATCGTCTATTAAAACCACGCGGCGGTCTTCAATTATAAAGTCTATGGAAGTGGCGTTGGCAGCAATGGGGTTTTCGCGGCGGCGGAAATCGTCGCGGTAGAAAGTAGTATCCAGAAAGCCCAGCGGAACCAGCGAGCCGGTAATTTGCTGCAGTTGTTTCTGAATACGTTGCGCCAGGAATTTACCGCGGGGCTGCAAGCCAATAAGCACGGTCTTGCTGAAATCGCCGTGCGTTTCTATAAGCTGATGGCAAAGCCGCTGCAGCATGATCTGAAGCAAAGCGTGGGGAACAATCAGGCGTTTCTGCATAGCAATTCGGTTTCGCAAAGATACGTTTTTGCCTTTTTCCGCCAAATATTTTCTGCTGAGGAAAAATGGTAGGGAAAAGGTGCAAAAAACTAACCTTGTATCGTAGGGCTTAAACCCTACGCTACAAGGTTTGCTGCAAAAACGCTATAGTTTTAGGCTAAAAAAGTGCTTTACTGCTTCACTAAACGGCTCGTAAACGTTTTCCCTTTCTGCGAAGCCTGCAATAAATAAATTCCTTTCGGTAATTCCGGAAACTGTAATTTTATTTCAGAATTTGCCGAAGTAGCGGTTTCTTTTTGCCACACAATTTGACCTAACGTGTTGCGCATAGTAAGCTGCGTAATGCCGGATGTTTCACCAAACGTTAAAGTCAGTTCATCGGAAAAAGGATTTGGGAAAGCTTGTACCAGTGGTTTTTTGTTAACTTCTTCTTTCACGGCCAGAATATCGGCTAAAGACCGGCAGGTTCCGTAGGTTTCGGTGCCTTTAGTGTAGCATTCCAGAGTTGTTGTTTCGGTTGCGCCCATCGAAAAAATTTCCCGCCGGGTTTCGCCAAGCCCTACCGAATAAGTATTTTGAACACCATAATCTACTCCCGGCGAAAAGATCTTGCTGCACGAATCGAAACCCAGATTTGTGAATTGCATTTGCTCCCGGTAATTATATTTTGCCTGACTTATAATAGCTTTTGAAACCCGGCTGTCTTGTGAGAAAAGACTTCCCCCTGCAATAAAACCATGCGAAAGCGCATAAGGCGCATTCGGAAAATCAGCGGAAATTTTTAAATCATAAGTGTACTTCGGCGTTAAAGTGGTGGCTTTTGAAGCCGAACACCATCCCATTGGTGCACCCGGAGATCCATAGCCTTTGCTTAATCGTTGTTCCTCAATTGAATAGATAATTGTATCACCACTTGTACTGCGGGCTTTTATTTCTCTTTCAGTCCACTCTTCCTGGCATACAGAATTATGAACATCAAGATGTTTATAGTATAAACTGAATTTATCGCCGGGCTGAAAATCGAAGATCGCAAACGGACTGTTGATCGTATTTCCCAAACCTTTTTCCGGCAGCGCATAAAATTCCAGCTCTCTCGGTTTGAAATAAGCATCGGAATACTGGCTTAAATTCGGTGCTTTCAGGAAACCGTAGTTTTTTGAAAGCTTAATGGTTTTGCCATTGCTCAATGTGTAAGTCAAAACCGAATCCGAAACGGTATTCTTTACCGGCTCAAAAGTGCGGGAAGTAAGCGTAGCGGTAATGGCCGGATTAGAAAATGCGCTCCAACTTTGGCCAATAGCAGCTTTAGTTTTTAACAAAAACTCTGCGCCCTGATACGTTTTAAAAATGTAATCCCCGTTTGTCTTTTTCTGCATTTGCGACCCAAACTGATTATTAGGGTGAACAGCATATTCCAGATAAAGTCCGCCGGGAGGCATACAATTAGAAATCGATGGACCACCTTTCCGAGCAATCGGGTTAAAAACAAAAACCGAATCGCCGTTCACCACCTTCGCCGAATCGATGCGCATGGAATAAATGGAATCCCGGGCAATGTAGTGGTAGGTTAACCCTTTCCGGAAGGGCTGATAATTCTGCGCCGAGACCGTAGTTCCGCTTATGATTAATGCAAAAATTACCGCGAAAGCAGGTAGCAGTTTTCTCATAGTAAAGGCTTCAGGAGTAAATTCTTGCGAAAGATATAAGTTTGTGTTAAGAAAGCAACTGATGTGTGTTACTTTTGTTCGGTTATGTTGCTTACAAACACTCCATGAGCAGGAAAAACGGTAGGGTTTGGGGGCGAAAAAGTAGACTGATAGAATTTATATCAGGTGCAGTTAAGGTTGCCGGAAGTAATTAAAACGCTATGGTTTCAGGCTTAAAAAGTACAGAGCTCTTAAAACGATAATTTATTCACGAAGAAAACGGTACGTACGCCGTCGCTGCCACGAATTTTCTGTTCCCCGAAAACCAGGAAATGTTGTTGTTGCCAATGTTTTACGCCCTGCAGATCGGTGTTTATGAGCTTCTCGTTGGGTAAAATCAGTTTGGCTGTAGTCTGTAATTCGTTGGAAGAATTTTCGTTGCCGGAAATAACTTTGTAGCGGATCACTTCTTCATCCAGGTAGCAGAATGCGATCTTGTTTTGAAACACGCCGGCCGCCGTTATTTGCTTCAATTCCAGTTGCTGTATATTTTCCAGCGGAAAACTGTTTTCCCATTGCAGATTTCCCTGCGCATCGAAAGCCGCGGCCACGGTCTGGGAAAAAGCGTAACCGCTGAAAACCCGGTTGGTAGAGCCTTCGCCTTCGTATTGCGGGTAATAAAGCTCGCCGGCCAGAATAAAACCATCCAGATACGGGTACATTTCGTGCATTAAAAAGCGCTGTCGCAGCACATACGTTTTGCGCGTGCTCCGGAAACGGTCCAGTTTGCGCCGCACTCTTTCCTGGCGGCCCGGGCGCAGATAATCGAAGAAATGGGGGAAAGTAGTGAAATCGTAATACTTCAGATTCTGGTTGCCGGTAGTTAAAAACGGGCCGGTAAAAAAGCCCTGCGGGTAACGCAGATCGCGTAAACTATACGTACCGGCCAGTAATTTGCGGGTACTGTCGCCGGGGGTTAACCTGCCGGAAAGGTAATTATGCTCGGGGCTTTGCAGGAAATTGGTAGAAAATAAACGGCCATCCGGCGCCAGCCTTTTGGTTTGCAGCCGCGCTTTCAATCCGTTCGATTCCGTTAAAATAAATTCCATGCGTCCGGCCACCGTATCGGCATTAAAAGCAGCCAGCGCCGAAGATTGGTCGTAAATGGCCGGCAGTTTTAAGAGTTCTTCCCGGTCGGGGTTCAGGTGTAAAACCGTAAGCCGGTCGTTCTGCAAACCCGTCAGAAATAAATTGCCTTGCAAAGCTTGTAAACCGGTGAGCGTAAAGGTCATGTGCTCAGGCAGCTGGTGGTTGGTCTGGGTTTGTTCGCCGGTTGGGGTATGCACGCGCAACAGCACAAATTCATCTTTTTTATCCCCATCGAAGTACAGGAAAAGGGTTTTTCCTTCGGAAGTTGCTTCTAAAAATTTACAGCCGCGCGGCAATTGCAATGGTTTTTGCCACAGCAAAGTAAGGTCGTGGTTGAATTTAAATAGATAAAAAGGTTCGGAATTGCGGCGGAAATAGTCTTCGTGCGTGAAAACAAAAACGGTGCTGTCGGGTTGTGGCCAGACTTCGTATTGGGTAAGATCGTTGCGGAAAGGCAATTCGGCGCGGCTGTTCTGGCTGGGTTGGGCCCAGGCGCAAAACACCGGAAATAACAGAAAATACAAAAGAAATAAAATTGCTTTCATAGCCGCGAAGCTTTTCCTACGCGAACCTGCCGGGGAAGTTCGGTACTAAAAATAACGCCGGAGCTGCCCGTTTGTTTTAAGGCTGCTCCGGCAGTTTTTAGCGCTGAAAGCATAGCGATTCTGAAGTAAAATTACGGGCAACTTACGAACAGATTCGCCGCAATATTTCTAGTTTCCCAGCGCCAGGATCACTTCAAATTCTTCCGGTTTCAGCGGCATAACCGATAAGCGCGACTGCCGGATTAAGGGCACCTGCTGCAACCGTTGGTCGGCTTTGATCTGCGATAACGTAACCGGATCTTTAAAATCGCGGAAA
The DNA here is from genome assembly GCF_042657365.1 of Adhaeribacter terreus. Classification (NCBI taxonomy): domain Bacteria; kingdom Pseudomonadati; phylum Bacteroidota; class Cytophagia; order Cytophagales; family Hymenobacteraceae; genus Adhaeribacter; species Adhaeribacter terreus. Next base: position 217,526 of record NZ_JBHSKT010000007.1, read on the forward strand.
GGAACCAGCTCCACCGAAACCCAGCGCGGATCGTCGGCAGTAGGATCGGGGAAGGCTTCTTTTTCTACTTTCGCAATGCCCACTACCGCTTTTTCCGAAACACTATGGTAAAATAAAACCAGGTCGCCGCGCTTCATTTCTGCCAGAAAATTGCGGGCTGCATAATTGCGCACACCATCCCAAACGGTTTTTCCGTCTTTTACTAGGTCCGCCCAGCCATATGTTTCAGGTTCCGATTTTACGAGCCAATAGTTCATGTTAATGTTTAGTGATTAATGATTACTGAATAATAATTAGTTGAGAAATGAATAATGGTAGTATTTGTAATTTTAAGCGTTTAAAGAGAAGTTTTTTTAAATCCGGAAAGTAATGATTTCGCCAAATTCCAGCAAGTTGTTTCATTACTACACATGCAACATTCGGATTTCTGTACTTAACTATACAACTTTCAAATTAGCTGACTAATCACTATTCATTATTCACTAATCACTATTTAAAGGTGCGTTTCAGCTTAAGTTTATCTGCATCAATAGAAAGGATCTCTGCCTCGTACTCCATAGAATTATGGTTCGGGAAAGTAACTTCCAGGTGGTTTTTATCGCGGATCAGCCAGTTACCAATTTTTTCTTCCAGGCCATCGGTTGGGGCAATATCGTACTGTTTTACAGTGCCGTCAGCTTCCAGTTGAAAACCGGTGCGGCCACGGGCAGGCGGAAAATCGTAACTGTTAGGGCGGTAAACCAGCGTGTCGCCGCGGTCTTCTTCGTGAGAGTGCAACCAGGTTTTACCGAGCAGCGCGTTGGTAATTTCTATGGTTTCTTTGGGCGTTTTTTTCTTGCAGGTTCCCGCAATTAAAAACAAACAAAACAGCAGTGCCCCGGGAATATACTTAAATCGCATTGTATTGAGCTTTCTATTACGCAAATGAGGGTGAAATTGCGGGCAAGTTACAAAATTCAATCAATAGTGATTCTGGATAGTGAATAGTGATTAGTGTTTAATGATTAGTGATTTGGGATTTCAGTTAGATTTTAGAAACGATAGGGTTTTAGATAGAAAAACTAAAAAGCATTTTTCGTTTCGGTTTCCGACGGCTTTGGCTAATTTTACCACATAGCAATCCGTCAGCTAAAGCAGACGGCAATGAATAAGAAATTGTGAGGAACTAATCACTAATCATTATTCACTAATCACTACAAAGATGGATAATAAAAATATACGCCGCGCCTTTAAACTCATGGCCAGCTTAATGGAGCTGCACGACGAAAATGCCTTTAAAATAAGAGGTTACCAGAACGCGGTGGCTGCGCTTGAACGCGTAGATGCGCCCATGGCCGGCATGACTGAAAAAGAACTGGAAAGCTACGAAGGTGTAGGCAAAAGCATTGCCGCCAAAATTGTAGAACTAAACCAGGCCGGCTCCTTTGCCGACCTGAACAAGTTGCTCGAAATTACGCCGCCCGGCGTGGTAGAAATGCTGAATATTAAAGGCTTCGGCCCGAAAAAGATCCGCACCATCTGGAAAGAACTGGGCATTGAAAACACCACTGATCTGCTGCAGGCCTGCGAAAAAGATGAAATTGCCAAGCTGAAAGGTTTCGGCGCCAAAACCCAGGAAACCCTGAAAAATGCGCTGCTTTATAATGAGCAAAGCAAAGGCAAATTGCTCTGGGCCGAAGCCGAAATTCCCGCCGAAGACCTTAAGAAACTGCTGCAGGAAACGCAGAAAACCGATAAGGTTGAAATAACCGGAGAATTCCGCCGCAAGCTCGAAATTATTGATCTGCTGCAACTGGTAATTGCTACGGAAAACCCGGTTAAAACCCAGGAACAACTCAATGAAATTCCGGCTTTGCAGCAGAACGAAAAATTTTCCGGACCATTTGCCTGGCGCGGAACGCTAGGGGAAACGGGCCTAAAAGTCGAAATAAAGCTGGTTCCGGAAGCGCAATTCGTGAACGAAGTTTTCCGGAATTCTGCGCATGATCTGCACCTGAGCTTGCCTTACAACGGTTCCGAAACGCTATACAATTTGCTCAAAAAAGTCACGTTCCAGACAGAAGCGGAAATTTACGAAAAAGCCGGCCTGCAATACATCGAACCCGAGTTGCGCGAAGGCCTCGGCGAACTGGAACTGGCCGCCGAAAACAAACTTCCCAAGCTACTGGAAGACTCCGACCTGAAAGGCATTCTGCACAACCACAGCACCTATTCCGACGGCGCGAACACGCTGGAACAAATGGCGGTTTTCTGCAAAGAAGCCGGCTACCAGTATTTAGGCATGTGCGATCATTCCAAATCGGCTTTTTACGCCAACGGTTTGCAGGAAGGCCGCGTAATGCAGCAACAAAAAGAGATCGACGAACTGAACCAGAAACTCGCCCCATTCAGAATTTTCAAAGGCATAGAATCCGATATTCTCAACGACGGCTCTTTAGACTACGACGAGGCCATTCTGAAAACCTTCGATTTTGTGGTAGCTTCCATTCACAGCACCCTGAACATGACCCAGGAAAAAGCCACCCTACGTTTAATTACAGCCATTCAAAATCCTTATACAACTATTTTAGGCCACCCGACCGGACGTTTACTTTTGCGCCGCGAAGGTTACCCGATAGACCACAAAGCCGTGATAGATGCCTGCGCCGAAAACGGGGTGATCATTGAAATAAACGCCAACCCGTGGCGCCTGGACTTAGATTGGCGCTGGGTGCATTATGCTCTGCAAAAAGGCGTAATGCTCAGCATTAACCCCGACGCCCACAGCACCACCGGCTACGCCGACATGCGCTACGGCGTACTCATGGGTCGCAAAGGTGGCCTAAGCGCCGAAATGACTTTTAATGCGAAGAGTAGGGAAGAAGTAGAAGCGTATTTTCTGCAACGGAAGAAGGAGAAGGGGATTTTGTAGAAATACATTTGTTTGAAGGAACTGGTAGAAACTGGCGCAAGTGTTAAGCCGAATGGCGTCACTTGTGCCTGAAGACATGCCGGAAGTCTCCAGACTTCAGTATTCATGAAATTTGGATAAATGCAAGTCTGGAGACTTACTCTTGTCAGTGTGTCACAAGTCTCGCTGCGCTAAGACTAGCGCCAGTTGGATTTAGGCGCAGCCTAAACTTGCGGAAGGAGAGTTCTGAAGGTTCATCCTTTTAATTTAATTTGAAAATGAGGCTTTCCAGTTTACTTTTACTTGTATTCCTTGCTGGTTTATCTTCTTGTGATAATAGCTCTAATGATTATAAAAAGTTGCAGGATACATATTTAGGTGATGTAATTTGCCTGGAACGGGAGGATACTACTTTTTACAGTTACTCAAGCGATAGTACAAAGGCTTATCTCAGAAAAGGGACAATTGTCAAGTATCATTCAAAGGAAAAGGTCGATACTTCTTATCATTGGGGCGAATCAGTTGTAGTAAAATCTCACGTTGATAAAATGGTGAAAGGCGATACTTTTATTTTGGCAATTCAAAAACCTTTAGATAGCATATTTGGGGTCTATAATACTGATATAAATGATGAGGGATTTATGTATGGAAGGCCAAAAATGCCAGATCAACATGATATAGCTGAAATTCAGCTCAAGGTTAGCAAGGTTAAGTTTTATTGGATCATAAACCAAAAAACAAATGATATTTATGGGCCATTGAGTAGAAATGAATTTCTGATTAAAAGAAATGAGCTAGGCGTTCCAGATAAACTTCAATTTAATTCTAAATAAGCATTATTTGGTTTCAATTTTCACAATGACAGTTTGACTATAATTGGCATACAACCTTATAAAACTTAAATTTGCAGAAACTTATCGCCCGAAACTACCTTGCAAAAAATCCTCATTCTCCGTTTTTCTTCCATTGGCGATATCGTTTTAACCACGCCGGTTATCCGTGCGCTGAAGCGCCAGCTACCCAATGCCAAGATCCATTACTGCACCAAGCAAAATTTCCGGAGTATTATTGAAAGCAACCCTAACGTTGACAAAGCGCATTACTTAGGCGAAAGCCTGAACGAACTGATCGCGGAGCTGAAAAAAGAGAAGTTCGATTTTGTAGTAGACCTGCATAATAACCTGCGCACCCGCATCATCAAAACGCGTTTGGGTGTAAAAGCCGGTACCTTCGATAAACTGAATTTCCGGAAGTGGCTGCTAGTGAATCTGAAATACAATGCCATGCCCGACGTGCACATTGTAGAACGGTACCTGGCAGCAGCTAAAAACCTGGGCATTACCAACGACGGCGAAGGTCTGGATTATTTCATCCCCGAAAAAGACGAAGTAAGTTTAAATACTTTGCCGGAAACCCACCAGAACGGTTATTACGGCATGGCCATTGGCGCGCAGCATTATACCAAACGTCTGCCCGTAGAAAAACTCATCGAGCTCTGCGAAAAGATCAATGCTCCCATCATGCTGCTCGGCGGCAAAGAAGATTTCGAAACCGGCGAAATAATTGCCAAACATTTCCAGAATTCGAACAACGAACAACGAACAACGAACAACGAAAACCCAACAATCAGCAATCAGCAATCAACAATTAATCCGGAAAACGAAAAAACGAACAATCGAATATCGAATAATCGAACAATCGTACTTAACGCCTGCGGAAAATACAACCTGAACCAGTCGGCTTCGCTGGTAAAGCAATGCAAGGCGCTTTTCACCCACGATACCGGTTTAATGCACATCGGGGCGGCTTTTAAGAAGAAAATCTATAGTGTCTGGGGCAACACGGTTCCGGAATTTGGCATGTACCCGTATAAAGCCGATTTCGAAGTTTTTGAAGTGAAAGGTCTGGATTGCCGGCCTTGTTCCAAAATTGGTTATAGCAAGTGCCCGCGCGGACATTTCAAGTGCATGCGCGAACAGCAATTTAATTTTCAACTTCCGGCTTAACCTTTTCGGGCGGGAGGCAGTTTTAGAGTGTAAAACCATACCGTTTCTACTTTGAAAAACGAACAGAAATCTGCGATAACCACTACCAACCAAGTGCGCGCCGAAGTTGGCGAAAATTCCCTGCAAGCCAGTATTCAGGCCGGAAAGCACGAAATGATTGCCGATGAACCCGAAAGTTTAGGCGGAAAAGATACCGGTCCGGAACCATTCGATTACCTGCTGAGTGCGCTGGCCGCCTGCACCACCATTACCCTGCGCATGTACGCCGACCGCAAAGACTGGCCCGTGAGCATGATCAACGCGGTGGTTTCTTTGCTGAAAGAAGAAGCCGGCGATGCCGTAGAACTGGAAAAGAACCCGGTTAAAAAGCTGCAAACCAACATTACCGTAACCGGTAACCTCACCGACGATCAGGTTCTGCGCTTGCTGGAAATCGCTAAAAAATGTCCGGTACACAAAGCCATTTTGCCGGCGTTTAAAATCGTAACTGAAATTCGCCTGGCGCAGCCCAAGTAGTTTTAGTAACATTTTTATTTCCTGATGGTTCTTCTTTTAAACGAATCTACTTTTATGTTTAAAGGAAAAAAACTCTGCCAGCATCTTCAGCAAACCGAAATAAAGCCGCCTGCAAAATACCAGTGCGACAAATGTATTGCCATGGGCGATACCTGGGTACATTTGCGCGCCTGCCAGACCTGCGGAGAAGTAAACTGTTGCGACGATTCCAAAAACAAACACGCCTCCAAACATTACCACGAAACCCAGCACCCGGTCATTATTTCCGCGGAACCTAACGAACGCTGGGGGTGGTGTTTCGAACACCAAAAAATGGCTTTGTATTAATTGCCACTTTCTGGTGCCGAAACCCTACCGTTTTTTACTGTCTTTAATGATGGTTCTGCCCGTTGTGCCCGTTTTTAGCGCCGCTCCAGTAGGCCGTTAAGTTTTCCCACTGAATAAACTGCATTCCGTTCCAGCCGGCTTCGGCAATAAGGGTGTTGGCCAAAGAGCGGCCACCGGCTTCGTCGTGGTTGTTTATTTTTTCATTCAGCCCGATCTGGTATGCTTTAATGCGGGTGCCGTCTACCGTTACCCGGAATATGCTGCTGGTTTCTTTTACAAAAAAGTGCGATGTAACTTCCGGATGATTGTTTTGAGGATTGGCACAAGGATGCGCGGTGATCTCTGCCTGGTGAATGCTGGTTTTAATATCGGTAATCTTCATCCAGTTTTCCAGCGGTACGCCCGGTAAAAGCACCCGGAAATAATCGCCGATCTCAGGTTTGTCAGCTTTTTTAGGATCGCCGTTTTGATCGAATAGCTCAAAAGTGGCGCGTATTCCCGATTCTTCTGACCATTTATTAATATCGAGCAGGCGTTTTATGGCTCCGGCAAACTGGTTCTGTGCGGTTTCGGAACTGAAAAATCGTTGTTCGGCCTGGAAGGTTTTGTCTTTGCCGGCTTCGCCTTGCAAGGCTTTCAGCTCAAGCTTAGCTTTTTCAATTATATCGTGAAATTCCATAGTTGTAGCAGGAGTTTGGGTGGTTTTTTTAATACGGTTTTGATAGGGCAGAGTTGGTATTATAGCTGCCTAATGCTGGTTTTCTGAAGCTTTTCCGGAAGTTCACGATGGCGCCAGATCTTTACAGCACCAGTAGTCAGCCAGGTTTTGCCAGAGAATTTTCTGAAATACGGTCCAGCCCCCTTCCGCAATAATAGTATTCAGAGCAGCGCGGTTGCCGGCTTCTTCCTGGTTGTTAATAAATTCGTTGCGGCCGGTTTCGGAAGCTGAAATTAAGTTTTCCTGGCGTTGCACTTTAAAGGTACTGCTGGTTTCCTGCACAAAAAAATGCTGGGTTTCCGGCTCGTTATTGAAAGGGTTTGGACAAGGATGCACCGTAAAAGTAGCCAGATCCGGTTTGTCCTGAAGTTCGGTTATCTCCACCCAGTTTTCTATGGGTACTCCGGGTAGCGTGATCTTGATAAAATACCCGATCTGCGGCTCAGAATCGGTTTTGTGGCCGGAAGTATTGTAAAGTTCAAATGGGGTGGTTACAGGGGTGTTTTCAGGCCAGTTATTAATACCGAAAAGCCTTTTTCTGGCTTCCGGAAATATTGCCTTGGCAGCTTCACCATCCGGAAATTCAGCTTCTGAATGAAACAGCCGGTCTTTGCTTGCTTCGCCGGTTAAGGCCTTTGCTTCGTGTTTTAGTTTATCAAATAGTTTCTTTATTTCCATAACCATATTACTTTTTCAGGTAAAAGAGATACGGTTTTTTTAACACGGCGTTTGATTATTTCAGGCAGTTTCGCTTGCGCCAGAAACGCTATCGTTTTTAGCTGAAAAAGTAAAGCCCGGCTATAAATTGCAACCGGGCTTTTATATTTTTTGAAATAAAATGCTTTTACTTGATCACTTCAAAACCTAAATAGCTGTGCAGAATTTTTGGCATCATAATTCCTTCCGGCGTCTGGTTGTTTTCCAGGATGGCGGCTACAATTCTTGGCAAGGCTAAAGCGCTTCCGTTTAAGGTGTGTAGCAATTGCGTTTTGCCGTTTTCGCCTTTGTAACGCAGTTTTAAGCGGTTGGCCTGGTAGGTTTCGAAGTTGGAGCAGGAGCTTACTTCAAGCCAGCGGCCTTGCGCTGCGGAGTAAACTTCCATGTCGTAAGTTAAAGCCGAAGTAAAGCCCATGTCGCCGCCGCATAAACGCAGCACGCGGTATGGTAACTCAAGTTTCTGCAATAAATTCTGAATGTGCTTACTCATTTCTTCCAGCGTTTCGTAGCTTTTTTCCGGCTCCTGGATCTGCACAATCTCCACTTTGTCGAACTGGTGCAAACGGTTCAAACCACGCACATCGGCTCCCCAAGAACCAGCTTCGCGACGGAAGCAAGGCGTGTGGCCGGCATTTTTGATCGGTAGCTGATCGCGGGGAATAATTTCGTCGCGGTACAGGTTGGTAATCGGAACTTCGGCCGTGGGAATTAAATAGTAATTGTCTTCGGTGGCGTGGTACATCTGGCCTTCTTTGTCGGGCAGCTGACCGGTACCAAAACCAGAAGCTTCGTTCACTAAAATGGGTGGCTGAACTTCGGTATAACCGGCTTTCAGGGCTTCGTCTAAAAAGAAATTGATGAGCGCACGCTGCAAACGGGCACCTTGTTTTTTATAAACCGGGAAACCGGCGCCGGTAATTTTATTGCCCAGCTCAAAATCAATGATGTCGTATTTTTTGATCAGTTCCCAGTGCGGCAAAGCGCTTTCGTGCAAGGTTGGAATTTCGCCGTGCTGGAAGATGTTTTCGTTGTCTTCGGCAGAGCGGCCGGCTGGTACGCTTTCGTGCGGAATGTTCGGCAGTTTAATCAATGCATTGTGCAACTCGGTTTCTAAAGCAGAAAGTTCTTCACTCAGAATTTTCGAGTTGGCTTTCAGATCGGCGGTTTCGGTTTTCAGCTTTTCAGCTTCTTCTTTTTTGCCGCTTTTCATCAGGTTGCCTATTTCTTTGGCCAGGGAATTAGAGCGCGCTAAAATATCGTCGTGCTCTAACTGAATTTTGCGGCGGCACTGATCTATCTCTAAAATAGCAGCAATTTCGGCTTCCGCATTTTTATAATTTCTTTTGGTAAGTCCGGCAATGGCCAGGGCAGTCTGCTCTTTTAAAACGGATAGTTGCAGCATAGTTTCAGATAAAAGTTTAGTCCACAAAAATATAATATTTTGTACAGCAAACGATATTTTGAAAATCTTTTACCAGAAATTGAAACATTTTTAAGAAAAACCTCGCTAATGCTTTGGTAATTCGTCTGCTTTAAATTAACATTGCGGTACAAATTCAAAATGCCCGTTTTTCCGGGGCACAATCAAACAGTATAATTTTCAAACGCATTTTTTTCCTGAAACCTGCCTGCCGGACGGCTCTGTCCATTGGTTTTTCGGAGAACAGTTCAACTACCTTATTCTTTCTATGTACAATATTGAAGAATTGAAAGACAAGCTGCTTTCAGAGCTTAAAGAAATAGCTGAAAGGCTTGGCGTTACCAATTTTAAGAAACTAAGCAAACAAGATTTAATTTATAAGATCCTGGATCAGCAGGCAACGTTGCCTGCCGATAAATTGCCGAAAAAAGCTGCGCGCGCTGCGGTTGCCGCAGAAGCTCCGGCAGTTGCTGTGGCCGAAACAGCGCCTGCAGAAAGACCAGCGCCGGAACAGCACCGCGATGCCAATACCCGCGATTTTAGCGAAGCGGAAGCCGGAATTGCACCGGAAAAAACGATAGAAAGAGAAAGTGCTCCCCGCCCGAAATCCGAAACCCGAAGCACAGAAACGGCTACTACCGAAGAACGCCTCGATTCGAATGGCCGCCCGATAAGACCTTTTCAACCGCGGAACCAGCGCAACAAACCTGACCAAATGCGCACCGACGGTCAGCCCCGCGAAATGCGTGAACCGCGCCAACCACAACCTGCCCGCGAAGAACAGCCAACCGAAGCCCGCGAACCACAAGCCCAGCCTGTTCAGGAGCAACGCGAGCCAAGAGAACAAGCTCAAATTCAACCACGCGAGCCCCGCGAAAATATCCAGCCCCGCGAAAATCAGCCGCAGCGCGACGAAAATCAACCGCGCGAACAACGTCAGCAATTCCAGCAAAAGCAAAACCGCGACCAACAGCAACCGCGCGAACAGCGTCAGCCGCAACAAGGTCAGCAGCAGCAAAATCAACCGGCATTTAACAACAATAACTGGCGCGAATTTGACGGCGTAATTGCCAACGAAGGCGTGCTGGAATTAATGCAGGATGGCTACGGCTTCCTTCGCTCTACATATTATAATTACCTGGCTTCGCCTGATGATATTTACGTTTCGCCTTCGCAAATCAAATTGTTTGGTCTGAAAACCGGCGATACCGTGAAAGGTACCGTGCGCGCGCCGAAAGAAGGTGAAAAATACTTTGCTCTCTTGAAAGTTGACAGCGTAAACGGCCGTACCACCGAAGAAATTCGCGACCGGATTCCGTTCCAGCATTTAACGCCGCTTTTTCCGGAAGAACGCTTAAACCTGACAACTAAATCTGGTTTGTATTCTACCCGGATCATGGATCTTTTTGCCCCAATTGGTAAAGGCCAGCGCGGTATGATTGTGGCGCAGCCGAAAACCGGTAAAACGGTATTGCTGAAAGAAATTGCCAACGCCATCGCCGAAAACCATCCGGAAGTTTACCTGATGATCCTGTTGATCGATGAACGTCCGGAAGAGGTAACCGATATGGCCCGCAGCGTGAAAGCGGAAGTAATTGCTTCTACTTTCGATGAAACTGCCGAGCGCCACGTGAAAATTTCCAGCATTGTACTGGACAAAGCCAAGCGCATGGTAGAATGTGGCCACGATGTGGTTATTCTGCTTGATTCTATTACGCGTCTGGCACGTGCATATAATACCGTGGTTCCTTCGTCAGGTAAGATCTTATCTGGTGGGGTGGATGCCAATGCGTTACACAAACCGAAGCGTTTCTTTGGAGCGGCGCGTAACGTAGAAAATGGCGGCTCTTTAACGATTATTGCCACGGCCCTGATCGAGACCGGTTCTAAAATGGACGAAGTTATCTTCGAAGAATTCAAAGGAACGGGTAACATGGAACTTCAGCTGGATCGTAAGTTGGCGAACCGTCGTATCTACCCGGCTATCGATGTTCCGGCTTCCGGTACGCGTCGTGAGGACCTGTTAATGGATAAAGATGAACTGAACCGCATCTGGATCCTGCGCAAATTCATGTCGGATATGAATTCGGTAGAGGCCATGGAATTCCTGAAAGACCGCATGAAAGGTACCAAGGATAACGATGAGTTTTTGATCTCGATGAACGGATAGTTTTCGTAAGTTCGAATTTTCGATATTTTGATAAAGGGAAAGTCCTGTTTCTGTTTCAGAGGCAGGACTTTTTTGTTTGTAAGGGATAGCGTTTTCTTCGTCATCCCGAGCACTAGTCGAGGGAACTTGTGAGGCCGCATATCTGAGTTTTATGTCTTAAAAGGATAGCATTTTGCTCCACTTGAATCTTTCCATGGTTCAGGGCTTCTGTCCAGAAATGCGGATACAACCACCCCCGAACCCCTCCTTGGAAAGGAGGGGACCTTTTCGCTAATGCTGCTAATTAACTTTTGCTGCTTAAATAAATAGCGTTTCTGCTGTTGTTGGTGTTTCTGCCGTTGTTGTTGTTGTTTTCACCAACAACCATATTTTACTTACTATCCACCGAAATTGCCAACGTGCATTACTTTTTTCTCCAGCCTGGAATATGCAATGCGCTGGCCATTTTCTTTGCCGATCAGGTAGTTGAAGCTGATACTTTTGGGATCATTTTTGATAGCGTTCCAGGATTTTTCGTTGCCGTAAATGCGGTCGTACATGTCGTTGGGGGCGATAGCGGGAGTACTGAAGTTTTTATCGTCGAAGAATTCGTTCAGGCGTTTTTTGACGAAGGCTTCGCGCTCTTGTTCGGTGGGTTTGTTGGTTTTCATTTCGTACACCATGGAGGCTTCCAGGTCGGCGGCGGTTAGCGTGTCCAGGAAAATTGTGGTGCCTTTGGGATCGGTGATGGTGAAGTGGATGGTGCTTTTTAACAGCGATGGACCGGTAAGGTGCAGCGCGAAATTATCGGGTTTGGTGGGGTCGGAGAAGTGGTGCGTGCGTTTGATATTTAACTCCACTTTGCCGGTTTCGAAATCGGGTTTGGTGGCGGTGTCGCCTTCGGCTTTTTCTGCGGTGGTGGTTGTGGTGGTGCCGTTTTGATCGCGGGTAATTTTTACACTTTTTTCTACCGTTCTTTTTTCTTCGCAGGAAAATAAGGTGCAGGCGATGGCGCTTAAAAGCAATAACTTTTTCATAGGTGGGAATTCAGGTTTTGCTCTCTTTACGAACCGGAAATTGTTGCGGTTTTCGGCGTCGAGTTTCTGTAATTTTCAGGGAAGTCGAAAATTACAATTCAGTAATATTGTAAAACAGAAAACCCGGCCGGAAAATAAAATCCGGGCCGGGTTTTTGGCTGCAAAAACATAGCGTTTTTAGGGCTGAAAACTGATCTAAAAATCTAGAACCTGTTTCAGTTTGGCGTAACCGTTTCTGCTTACGGGCAGGCGTGCGCCGTTCTTTAAAACTACGGTGTGCGTGTCTTTTTCGTAGGGCTCGATTTTGGTTATTTGCGCTAATTGAATGATGTAGGAACGGTGGATGCGCACGAATTTTTTCGGGTCTAAAGCGTCTTCGAAATACTGCATGGTCTTGGTTTTCAGGAAACGGCCTTCGGGCGTATGGATGTTGATGTAATCGCCTTCCGCTTCTAAATACAGGATTTCGCTTTCGGGAATAATGCGAATTTTGGTGCCGGTTTTTACGACTACGCGGTCGAGTTTTTCGTCGGTTTTGCCTAGCGTTTCCAGCAGTTCTTTGGTAGTTTTTTTGCTTTCGGGGCCAGCGTTTTTTTGCAGGAATTTATCTACAGCCTGGTTAAATCTTTCCGGCGAAAACGGCTTCAGCAAATAATCTACGGCGTGCGCATCGAAGGCTTTGATGGCGTATTCGTCGAAGGCGGTAGTGAAAATTACGGCCGGCGGTTCGTCTAGTAATTCCAGCATTTCGAAGCCAGTAACTTTGGGCATTTGCACGTCCAGAAATATGAGATCGGGGTGGTGCTGGGCAATGGCTTTCAGGCCTTCGAAACCGTCGTTGCATTCTTCCACCACTTCAATTTGCGGGAAGTTTTGCAGGTATTCTTTTACCAACATGCGGGCCAGCGGTTCGTCGTCTATCAGAATGGCTTTCATATAATTATAGCGTTTGCGGAATTTTGAGGGTGGCAGTAAAAAGCTGGTTTTCGGCGCGGGTTTGCAACAGATCCTGGCGCGCGAAAAGCAGGTACAAACGCCGCTGCACGCCCGTAAGGCCGAAGCCGGTGCCGGTGCGTTTGGTGGCCGTTTGCGGATCGTAAGGGTTGGTTATGGAAATTTCGAGGTTATTTTCTTTGGCCTGCGCCTTCACGTTTATGCAAACCTGTCCGGTGGTATCGTAAAGCCCGAATTTGATGGCGTTTTCTACTAAAGGCTGCAAAAGCAAAGGCGGAAGTTTCAGGTTTTTGCTGGTTTCGTCGGCGGAAATTTCGGTTTGCAAGCGGTGGCCGAAGCGCATTTTTTCGATCTCTAAATACAGTTCCAACAGGTGCAATTCTTCGGCTAAAAGTACGGGCTGCGAATCGTCTTTGCGGAGTGTGCTGCGCAGAAATTCCGAAAGTTGCTGCACCATTTTGCGGGCTTCCTGCGGCTTGAAACCAATTAAGGCATTTATGGAATTCAGGCTGTTGAATAGGAAATGTGGTTGCAGTTGCAGGCGTAATTTGAACAATTCTGCTTCGCGGGCCAGCTTTTCGGTTTCAGATTTGCGGCGTAAACTGGCCTGCTGTTCCTGCTGGTTGTACCAGATCACGCTGATCATGGCCATCCAGCCGAGCAAAAGCAAGCCGGTGCTGAAACGAACGGGCAATGATGCTAACAGGAAAGTTTCGTAGCGCGGATCGGTTTCAAGCAAAACGGGCAGCAAATAATAAAGCGAAGTGGTCCAGATGAGCGCCAGCAAAAAACACCAGATGCCAATGTATAAATAACGCGCCTGCTGCGGACGATAATATTCCAGGTTCCCGCTAATAAGCCAGCAAGCCGCCGCCAATAATCCCGAACTGATAAAGCTATCGGAAAAAGCCAGTTCCAGCGGCAACCCAAACCACGAAAGCGTAGCCGCCAGCAACAACGCTAACGCAAGCCAGCAGCCAAAAAAAATGGCGCGGTACCGGGCTGTTGCAAGTGGGGAGCTGGTCATGTTTTGGGATGAAGGATGAAAGTAGAAGGAAGAAGGATTTTGGTTTTATAAAGGATGAAAGTGGCGAATTTTCGTCCCCCTTTGGAGGGGGTAGGGGGAGGACAACAGTATTGAAAACACTTACTGCGAAGATTCTCCCCTCAAGGACAAGTCAAACGCGAGTTTGAGCTTGCGAGCGGAGCTCATAGAGGGGTGTTTACATCTTTGGATAATTTTCAATAACGTGCATACACCCCTCCAGCTCCCCTCAAGGGGAGAGTATCAGCTAATGTGAAATCCTCCCCCTACCCCCTCCAAATGGGGACTTAAAATCTTTAGCAATCAAAAACTACGAATATCAATGCCACCTAAAATGGAGGTGCCTTTAATGATGAGGACTTTGTTGGGATTTACGCCGCCGGGCTGTATGATGCGTTTGTCGTCGATGCCGCCAAGAATGGCTGCCATTTCTGATTTTACGTCCCAGTTGGAAGGCACTACGATTTTGGTTCCGCCCATGATCTGGGTTACGTCCAGAATGGCGCGGCCCTGGATATCGGCCTGGCTTAAGTTTATTTCGGCGCCGCCCATAATAGTCACAATTTCGCCGCCTTTGAAATTTTTGGAAAGTACCAGTTTTTTCGTGCCGCCGAATACCGAAGTGCTGTCCAGAAAATCGTCTTCGGAAGCGGAAATATTATCGTAAGGGTTCGGGTTTTCGAAGTGCGATTCCAGGTTAGGGTTGGTAGGCTCTTGGTTCGTAAAAGTGGCGTTGGAGGAAGCAGCATTTTCGGCGTCCTTTTCCAGGTCTTCGCGGCGCTGAAAATGGTAGCGGTGGCTCCGGCCAAAGATCATCCAAAGCCCGACGATGATGATTATAACCGGCCACACATAACCCCAGGCAATGTTGATGTAAAAGTATTTTTTAGCCAGGAAAGTAGCGCCGACCAGGATCAGGATGAAGCCGCCGGGCGTCCGGAAATTATGCTTAAAACCGACAAATAAACCCAGCACAATAAGCAACATGGGCCAGCTAAAAAGCCAGTTCGGGAAGAAATAACCCATATTGTTTAAAAGAAATATCACGCCCACGGCGAGCAATATTAACCCGGCCATCACTTTTCCGGAGCGGCGCGGACGGTAGTTCTGATTATGTTGCATAGCGGTAATTCTAAGATTTTTTCAAAAATACGGCGCTTTGTGGGGTTTGGAAATCGGAAAAAGCCCGCCGTACTTTTTGCACCGTTGAAGTAGCGAATTTTTCCGGTGAAATGCTAATGGGTAGCATGCCGGTTGGAAATGCGATCCACGGTTTAGACGGGATGTAATTGTTGAAAAGCGTGGGTTCAACGGGTTTCTACCGCGGCCAGAACAGCATCAGCAAAAATGCGGCGCTCATGCAAAGAGAAGAGATCTGATTCATGCGCATGGTATTTTCGAAATTCACAGCGACCTCAGATTTGCGAATTTGGAGTTGCCACCAGGTAAAAAACGCTATGACCGGAGCGGTAAAAACTCCGAAAATGAAAATGTTGCTGACCTGGTTCGTGATGAAATATTCAAAGATGAGCACGCCGGCGGCAATAAATAAACTGATGCCGGAAAAGAGGAATGTGCCTTTTAAACCAAGTTTCAAACTCAGGGTTTTGTCGCCGCGTTTTCTGTCTTCGGCGTGCTGGTAAACCTGCGTGAGCGGATAACTGCCGCATAAAAACAATGAACTGACCAAAGCCTGCATCAAATTGGAAGTGCTGAAATAGGATTCCGACGGAACGCCGCTGCCGATCTGCACCATCAAAAATGTGAATGCACCCTGAAAGAAAACGACGGTAAACGTACTCAGGTATGGATATTTTTTCAGGCGGATTTTATCGTAGCTGTACGCTTTGGAAACGAACAAATAAACCAGCACGCAAACCGCAAACGGTACCGAAATGAACAGCGAAAGTAGAACGGCCAGAAAATCAAAAACAACTACCAAATAAAATAAACTGCGGGTTACTTTGGGCGGGTGTTTCAGGCCGCCAATGCTGCCTTCGTCGCGGTCGAAGTAGGAATTGTAGCCGTTGCTGGCGGGATAAACTAAGAGGTGTAAGATCAGAAAAGCGGCTGTGGCTTTTTGCCAATTAAACTCCGGCGCAGCGCTTAAAGCAAACCAGAAAACCGGCATTAAAAATACCGAAAACGGGATGCGCATGAGTTTCAGGGCGTCTTTCATTTTAATGTGCTAATGTGAAAAATTTGCTAATGAGCTAATAACGTAATTTAAAAAGTTCTATCATCCTGAGCGCGAGCGAAGGAACTTGTTGGCTCGTAGTATTGCCATTAATTCCTGACTTGACTTTTGGAGCTCCAACCCATAGCGTTTTTTCGTAATTCTAAGCAACTTCGAGGGAACTTATGAGGCCGCATTTTTGAGTTTTGAAGCTCGAAACCATAGCGTTTTGACTCCACCTAAATTCTCCTCTAAAAACAGGGGAGGACTTTTTTTCTTTCTTCGTCGATAATTTTTCTATTTTAAGCAGACAAGGTCCTTCGCTCGCGCTCAGGATGACAGGTGTAATTTTTTAATGTATTCCCAATTAATAATTATTCATTAAACATTAAACAGGATACCCAATCAAATAAATAACCTTGTTCCCCGACTTGTGTTTAGCATAACCGGTTTTCCAGACGTAAGGCGGGCCTTCGAGTTTTTGGGTCATTTCCGATAGCATTTTCGGGCTGTACATTCTTAGAACGGAAACTACGCCATCCCATAAGGTAAAAGCCGGAATGGCCGGAATGAGGTAAGTGAAAAACAGGCGGCTGAGTTTAAACGGACGGATAAACGGGGTAATGCCGAACATTAAAGCCGGAAAAAGCAGACCCGCAAAGAGCAGTTCGTGATATTGTTTTCCGGAACCTTCGAAGATACCGATGGCTTGTTTTTTATTCACGGCGTCCTGCAAAATGGCTTGCGCTTGCTCTGGGGTGAAATGGTGGAACGAGGAGAAAAGTGTGCGCACACCGGTTAAGTTTTCCGGAACGTTGGTGGCATCTACACTTTTTGCTTCGAAACTGATAGCGTTTTTGCTTTCGGTTTCTATCTGCTGCCAGGCTTCCAGGTTCGGGAATTTATCGGTGAGGGTAACGGGAACTTCAAAACCCATTTCGGCGCTTATTTTGGGTTGCAATGTTTCCAAACCACCACCCGCGCCACTGCACAAATCCAGAATTTCGCGCTGACCGGTTTTTTCGAGCATTTCTTTTATGAGCGGAATAACGGGGTCGTAAATGCCGAGTTTGGTGATCATAAAGCGCAGGTAATCGGTCATGTTGCGGCGCAGCACGTCCGGAAACCAGGGTTGGTCTTCCCATTCAAACAAGTGGTAGCGTTTCATTTTACAGACAAAAAAAACAAGATTATAGAACAAAGACTTTTTCGCATTAAAACCATAGCGTTTTAGGGAAACGGGTTAAATGGGAAGTTGTTTTCCTGAATTTTAGGTTAAAAATTCGGCCGAAAAGTTTTTTAATTTTACTTTTTCTGCTGAAAATCATAGCGTTCCGGAAGTAAAATAGTAAAAAATGCTTAAAACCGGAAATGCCAGAATCCGCATTTAAAACTTTATATTTGTAAAATTTTTTCTGCCCGGCCGGAGCATTTTCCGGATCGGGGAATTTTACAATGTCTGAACAAGAACAACCGAATAACCCTAAACCCTCTAAAAAGTTTGCGCGGCTGGTAAACTGGCTCTGGCGTTTTTTTGCCTTAGGCCTTATCGGGTTTCTGGTTTACCTTTTCCTCGTCGATATCAATTTTCTTTTCCTGTTTGGCGCTTCGCCGAGCCTTGAAAAACTGGAAAATCCTAAAACGGAACTCGCTTCTGAACTTTACACCGAAGACGGTAAACTGATCGGGAAATATTTTCGCGAAAACCGCAGCCCGGTAAAGTACGAGAAAATTTCGCCGATGCTAATAAAAGCGTTGGTGGCTACCGAAGACGTACGTTTTTATAACCATTCGGGTATAGATCCGGAAGCTATGCTGGGTGTAATAGTGGCGTTAGCGTCCGGCGAAAACCGGGGCGGTTCTACGCTTACCCAGCAGCTGGCCAAAAACCTGTATAAGATCCGGACCGAAAAATCGAAAGGGGTTTTGGGTTATATTCCGGGTGTGAGTACGCTCATAAATAAAACCAAGGAATGGATCACGGCAGTGAAGTTAGAGCAAAATTATTCCAAACAGGAGATCCTGACGATGTACCTGAACACGGTAGATTTTGGCAGTAATTCCTTCGGTATAAAAGTGGCGGCCAAAACGTTTTTCGGCACTTCGCCCGATAGTTTAAAAACTGAAGAAGCTGCCGTTTTGGTGGGTTTGCTGAAAGCGCCAACGTCGTATAGTCCCCGTTTTAATCCTGAAAATTCTCTTCGCCGTCGGAATGTAGTGCTTGCGCAAATGGCCAAATACCGGGTAATTACTCCAAAGATGGCCGATTCTTTAAGTGCTTTACCATTGGTGCTGAAGTATAAAGTTGAAAATCATTACGATGGTCCGGCTACGTATTTCAGAGGTGCCGTGAGCGAATACGTGAAAAAATGGTGCGCTGAAAATGGCTACGATCTGTACCGCGATGGGCTGAAAATTTATACAACCATAGACTCGCGTTTGCAAACCCTGGCGGAACAGGCGGTAGAAAAACGCATGCGCGATCTGCAGAAGAAATTCAAACGGCACTGGGGCGACAAAAATCCGTGGGTGGACGACAAGGACAAAGAAATTCCGGGTTTCCTGGAAGCCAGCATGAAGCGCACTGAATATTACAAAGCGCTGAAAAAGCGATTCAACAACAACCAGGCGCAGATCGATGCTGAATTGAATCGTCCGCGGCAGATGAAAGTTTTTACCTGGGATAATGACAGCCTGGAGAAAACCATGGTGATGAGCCCTATGGATTCTCTGGCCTATTATAAGAAAATTCTGCGCGCCGGCATGGTAACCATGGATCCGCATTCGGGTCAGATCAAAGCCTGGGTAGGTGGTATCAATTTCAAATATTTCAAATACGACCACGTAAAGCAGGCTAAACGGCAGCCGGGTTCTACGTTCAAGCCGTTCGTGTACGTTACTGCTATTGATAAAGGTTATGCGCCTTGCGACCGTATGCAGGATAAGCGTATAACCATAAATTACATGGAAAATGGTGAAGCCAAAAGCTGGAGCCCGCACAACGCCGATTATCATTTCTCGGGCGCGAATATTACGTTGCGGCACGCCATGGGTAAATCTATTAATTCTGTAACGGCGCAATTAACCGAAAAAGTTGGTTGGGAAACGGTAGCAGAATACGCCCATAAACTCGGGATCAAAAGCAAATTATTGGCCGTGCCTTCTATTGGTTTAGGTTCCTCCGATGTTTCGCTGTTTGAATTGGTGGGCGCTTACGGTACGTTCATGAACAACGGTTTCCGGACGGAGCCCATGTTCGTAACCCGCATAGAAGACCGTAACGGCAACGTGATCCATACCTTTATGCCGAAGCAGAAAAAAGTGATCAGTTCTGAAACGGCCTGGCTTATGACCTACATGCTGAAAGGCGGTATGGAAGAGCAGGGTGGAACATCGCAGGCACTTTGGGAATACGACCTGGGCTGGCGCAAAGGCAATGAAGTAGGCGGCAAAACCGGTACCACTTCCAATCACTCCGATGGCTGGTATGTTGGCGTAACCAAAGACTTAATTACCGGTGTGTGGGTAGGCGGCGACGACCGCAGCATTCACTTCCGGACTTCCAGCATGGGTGAAGGTTCTAAAACGGCGCTACCAGTTTTTGGTATCTTTATGGAAAATGTGTACAAAAATCCGGACCTCGGGTATAAATTCGGACGCTTTCCAAAACCAACCGTGAAGATCCGGAAGAAGTATATGTGCCAATCATTTATTCCGAAGCCAAAGGTAGATTCGCTGCAGTTGAAAGATGCGCAGGATATGGTGCCGGAAGGCGGCGAACCCGTAAACGAAGAATCGCCGCCGGTGCTGGTACCGTAATTCCTTTCCTCTTTTAGTTTTGAAATTGTGAAGCGGATGCTGCCAGGCCCGATCCCGCGTGAAAAAGAATGTTTCATTTCCTTTCAGGAACCGATCGATTCTTATGCGCTGCCGGAAAAATTTACCTATCCTTTTAAATACACGCCCCATCCGCTTTGCCTGCTGGCTGCTGAAGAGCTGCAACGCCATTTAAAAGCGCAAACCGAATGGGAGCATAATTTTGGCCTGGAAGAAGGGAAAACGGGCGCCGTAATTGGCAAAATGTTTGGCGTTTTGCTGGTCCGGAATGCTCAAAAGGAAGTTGGTTACCTAGCCGCCTTTTCGGGGAAATTAGCCGGTGGCTACCACCACGCCAACTTTGTTCCGCCCGTTTACGACAGTTTATTGCCCGGCAGTTTCCTGAATACCGGCCTGCAGGAACTTACCCGAATGAACCTGGAAATAAGCGCCCTTCAGCAAAATACAACTGCCCAAGATCAGGATAAAATTGCCTTGCTAAAAGATT
This sequence comes from Adhaeribacter terreus, assembly GCF_042657365.1. Classification (NCBI taxonomy): domain Bacteria; kingdom Pseudomonadati; phylum Bacteroidota; class Cytophagia; order Cytophagales; family Hymenobacteraceae; genus Adhaeribacter; species Adhaeribacter terreus. Next base: position 237,805 of record NZ_JBHSKT010000007.1, read on the forward strand.
TGCGCAGGCAGCATTCCGTTACGCTTCAGGAAAAGCTTTTCGATCAGTATTTGTTTTTAAACCAGGCCGGCCAGGAAAAAAGCTTACGCACCATCTTCCGGGAAAATACCAGCCATGGTCCCGGGGCCGGGGCCGGCGATTGTGCCCTCCCGAAGCTTTTGCAATTTGCGTTTCAAAACATCCTGGAGCCGCTGGCTATGGCCGAATTCTGGTGGGGTTTATCGCCTAAATCCGCTTCCTGGAAACACGGCCATTTTTACCCGAGTTGCCGCGAAAAATGTGCCCCGGTGCTGGCGCACATGCTGGCCGGGTTGGAAATGGATGATAAACCAGATATGATTGATGAAGCGCTGCTAGTGGCTTGATAAATTATTTGATTTATATTGACTTCAAAGAGAATATTTATGGGCATAGGAAGAAGGCAATTTTTAAAATTGACTAGTTTGGCGTTAGTAGGGATTTCGATTGATCCTTTCCAATCTGTTATTACCACGGACGATGTTTACATCAATAAAAAATTAGGTATTCTGTTTCATAAGCCAAAATCCTGGGGTTTTATTAAAGTTGCTGATTTTGGTAAATTAAAGGATAGTCAAATCCTTAATGAAGGTTGGGAAGAAATCAAAGAGTTGGTTCATGAAGAAATAGGTGAACCAATTTGTATAGCAACAAAATATTATCACGATTCACCAGATAATAAAGGAATATTTTCGCCAACTATTACCCTGAATATTACTCCAAAAGAAGAATTGGAAGATCTTGGTTATGAAAGTTTTGAAGAGCTTTTGAAACTTTCTAAGGAAGGAGTATCCCAAATTCTAAAAGATTTTAAGGTCTTGAAAGAGTATGAACCATATTATTTATCCGGAAGTAAATTTTATGAATATGATGCTCAATATCTTTTTGAGCATATAGACATTGATAAACCATTACTGGTAGAACTGAAAGTGCTTAAAGCAGAGCATAACGGGTTTTACTACGATTTCAATTGTCATCAATCATCTGAGCAAAATCAGGTTGCAATTCGCGAATTTGATGAGTTTAAAAAGTCTATAAAGTTAATCTGAAATTTTTATGCCGTTTTATGCTGTTGTTGGCAAGAACACCAACAACGGCGACCAATTTTTCAGGAATACAAAAAACAGCCTGTTCGAAAATGCAGGCTGTTTCTATGAAAAACGGTATCGTTCCTGGCTTAAAAACTACCTGGCCGTTTCTGGTATTTCCTTCTCCAAAGTAGGGGTGGTGTGGTAGTATTTCTTCCGGAACCAGTAAGCAAAATTAACTAGTGCGATCAAGGCCGGAACCTCAATTAAGGGACCTACCACACCGGCAAACGCTTGTCCGGAATTCAAACCGAAAACCCCGATAGCCACCGCAATGGCCAGCTCGAAATTATTGCCTGTGGCGGTAAACGCTACGGAGGCATTCTGGGCATAATTGGCGCCTAAATACTTGCCCATGTAAATGCTCACCACAAACATAATGGCAAAGTAAATTACCAGTGGAATGGCAATGCGCACCACATCCAAAGGAATATTCACGATCAGGTTGCCTTTCAGACTGAACATGACGATGATGGTGAACAGTAACGCAATTAAGGTGATGGGGCTGATGGCCGGAATGAATTTCTGCGTGTACCAAGCATCGCCTTTCAGCTTTCTTAAAAAGTACCGCGACAGGAAACCCAGCAAAAACGGTATGCCCAAATAGATGAAAACACTTTCAGCAATGTCGCTCATTTTAATGTCTACGATCTTTCCTTCCAGACCAAACCAGGTTGGTAAAACGGTAATGAAAACGTAGGCGAAAACGCTATAGAAAAGCACCTGAAAAATGCTGTTGAAAGCAACTAAACCAGCAGCGTATTCACGGTCGCCTTCGGCCAGTTCGTTCCAGACCAGCACCATAGCAATGCAGCGCGCTAGCCCAATTAGAATAATGCCCACCATGTATTCCGGGTAATCGTGCAGGAAAATGATGGCCAGCAGAAACATCAGAACCGGCCCGATGATCCAGTTCAAAACCAGCGACAGCGTGATAACTTTTACGTTCTGAAAAATGCGGCCGAGTTGTTCGTATTTCACTTTGGCCAGCGGCGGGTACATCATTAAGATCAGGCCAATGGCAATGGGAACGTTTACCGTGCCGGCCTGAAATTTATTGATGAAGGATTCGGCTTGCGGGAAAACGTAGCCCAGCAAAACGCCGATGCCCATGGCTACGAAGATCCAAACAGTCAGGAAACGGTCCAGTACAGATAATCTTTTCTTTTTTTCAACGGTACACTGACTCATTTTTTAGAGAGGTTGTTTTAATTTAATTTTTTATTTTCCACCCCGGCCTGTCCCCTTACAGGACGGAAGCGAGAGATGTCCTGTAAGGGGACAGGCCGGGGTAAGGGCACTACGCATAAGGCTTTTCTCCAAATCCTAAAATGCCTTCCGCAACATCTCGGCGTATTCGTTCGGCAGTTTGCTGTTTTCTACTGCCTGAGCCGCTTTTTCCACGTCGTATTCGAACCGCACAAATTCAACTTCAATACTTTTTGGATCAGAATTGCTGGCGTTTTCCGGAATGTTGAGCATTACGTAACAGCCGCGCGGGTCGCCGTCTTTGGGTTTACCCACCGAACCTAAATTAATGGCGTGGCGGAAATTCCCTTCGTCTTCTAAAGTGCGGTGGTAAGGTTTATGCGTGTGGCCGAAGCACATGATGTCGGCATCGGCGTCTTTCATAATACGGAGCAGGCTTTTCTCTTCGCGGTCTTCAAACAGGTATTCGTTTATTTTCCGTGGACTGCCGTGTACCAGAAGCAGGTTCAGTTTGTCGTCGTTCAGCTGAAAATCTACCCGGATGTGGGCTGGCAGCGTGCGCAAATATTGTCTTTCCTCCGGCTGCATCTGTTCGTTGGTGAAGGAGATGGAAACCTTGCCGTTGGCTTTGTCCTGGTCGGTTTTGTAGGCGCAGCCGCATTCGTCGGAGCTGCGGCCGATGCCAAAATCGTAGTTGCCGGCAATAGTAGGAATGCCGCGTTTGCGGATTGCATTCACCACTTCGTTGGGCCAGATGTTGTAGCCAACCAGGTCGCCGAGACAATAAACAGCATCGGGTTTCTTAACATCCAGATCGGCAAAGAAAGCTTCCAGAGCCGGTAAATTGGCGTGGATATCGGAGAATAAAGCGATTTTCATGATTTCTTAAAATGAGAATTTATTAGTTTAGCAGCAGCCGCTGCCCGGCGTGCAGGCATTGCCAGATTGCAGGTCTTTCAGGTTTATGCGAAGTTTTTCTTTCGGAATGCCGCATTTATTCGGAGCCAGGCAATTGGTGGTGGTAGAAAGTAAAAGGAAATTGTTGCCGTCGTGGCCCAGGTGGTATTTGCCGATGGTTTCGGCCTGGTATTCCACTTCAATTTCCAGATCTTCTTCCATGCCAAGCTTTTGCTCTGAAAGCGCGATTATATTAAGCAGTTTCTGCGGTTTAAGGCGGTGTTCAAAATCGTTGGCATCCCAGAGTTGGAAGTTGGCCACTTTTTCGGTGCGCATGGTGCCGCCGCAGTCTATAAAATGTTTGGTTACCACACCCACTTCGGTTACATGAAAATGTTCCGGAACCAAGGAGCCATTCTCCAGTTTAAAATTCACCGCTTCGGCAGTGGCTAACAGGTTTTTTACTTCAGATAATTTCATGATCTCTGGCTTTTAAAATTAGCAACAGGTGTTTTTTTGTGTAGTGATCAAATTGCTCAAATCGAATTCTGATTTTTCTGCTGCCGAAGCCGGTTCGCGGCAGGCGGTTTCGGCTTTATTCGGGCTTTCCTGAATCGGAGTAATGCAGCAGGCTTCGGCGCTTTGGGTTTCGTAATGCGGGTCGTTAAATTCGGCATCTTCGTGGAAATAGTACACTTCCCATTGCACGCCGTCGGGGTCGTTTACCCAGTATTTATCTTGTTTGGCGTAGCAGCAATTGGTCCCCATTTCTTCTTTGGCTACCAGGTTCTTTTCGCGAGCTGCCGCCAGTTTTTCTTCCAGTTCAGCCAGCGTTTCCACCTGAAAGCCCAAATGCCCGAAATTGCTTTGAACCCGGGCCGGATTTTCTACAAAAGAGATAATGAGCGAGGGTTTTTCGAGAACGAATTTGGCGTAGCCGGGCTTTATTTTGGTAGCTTCCTGACCAAAAAAAGTAGTGTAAAAATCTACAGTTTTTGCGATGTTGCCTACATACAAACTTACGTGCATGCGCGGAAATACATTTGCGTTCATGGCTTTTTAATTTAAAAGGTTAACAACACGTATTTTTAATTTCTAATTTTCCAAAAAAGGCGGAAAGTAATTCCAGGTTTTTCTTCCAGTTTTCAGCATCTATGCAATAGCAAATGGCGTTGCCTTCTATGTTGCCTTTTATAAGGCCGGCCGTTTTCAGTTCTTTTAAGTGTTGCGAAACGGTAGGCTGCGCCAACGGAAGTTCGTTTACAATGTCGCCGCAAATGCAGGAATTGTGTTTTAGCAGAACTTCTAAAATGGCAATTCGCGCCGGATGCCCTAAAGCTTTTGCTAAACTGGCAAGTTCATTTTGCTGTGGCGTAAACTGATCGGTTTTAGTTAAACCCATATTTTTATTATTTGTTCATTGCAATATTACGATTATGATGTAAAAAAGTAAAGCCTTTTGCTGATTTTATTTTGCAAAAGGCTTTTCTGGCTTTTAGAAGTAATTTTTAAATGATAAAACGCTATAGTTTTAACCTAAAAAACTCAGGCTTCCTGGTGGTAAAAAGATTCCAGCGCTTCTTCTACTGAATTGTACTCGAATGTAAAACCAGTGTGTAGCACTTTGGCTGAACTCACGCGTGAACCGCCTAAAACTACTTCACTCATTTCTCCAAGCACCAGTTTAACGCCAAACGCCGGAATTTTGGGCACGATCAGCGGACGATGCATTACTTCGGCCAGCGCTTTGGTAAATTCTTCATTCGTAACCGGGTTTGGGGCAACCGCATTATAAACGCCGTTAAATTGCTGTTCTTCAATGGCTTTAATAAAAAGGCGACAAAGGTCATCGATGTGGATCCAGCTCATGTATTGTTTACCGGAACCCAAGGGCGCACCAGCCATCATTTTTACCGGTTTGGCCATTTGCGGAAGCGCGCCTCCCAAGTTAGAAAGCACCAGTCCAATGCGGAAAATTACCGTCCGGACATCGAGCTCGTGCATTTGCCAGGCCGCTTTTTCCCAATTCCTGGCTACTTCCGCCAGAAATTCATCGGCAGCATAAGGGCTTTCTTCGGTTATCAATTGTTCGCCGGTGTTGCCATAAATACCAATTGCCGAAGCCGAAAGAAAACCTTTTACGTGGTTTGGCGTGTTTTTAAGGCAATTATAAAGCAAATTGGTGCCATGTACGCGACTATTCAGGATCTCTTTTTTACGTTCGTCGGTCCATTTTTCGTCGCCTACGCTTGCTCCGGCCAGGTTAATGATGTAGTCGGCCCAATTAATGGCGTGGTCGTCGATGTAATTTTGTTTCAGATCCCAACGGAAGGCTTTATAACGGGAGAAATTATTGGGCTGCCGGCTCAGGTGGGCTACTTCGTAACCCGAATCGATGAGCATTTCAGTAAGCCTGGTGCCAACTAAACCGGTGCCGCCGGTAATTAAAATTTTTCCTGCCATTTGCTTTGCCTGTGTGCGAAGTGGGCTATAACGGTTTAAACGATTCACTGGAAAATTAAAGTATACGCATTATAACCAGAATGATCTTTTAAAGTTCTAAAGATTAAGGTTTTCTGAGGTATTGTAAAAATTCGTTACGGTATTGTGCTTCCTGAAACACGCCGCTGTATTCCGAAGTAATGGTGTTGCTGCTGATGTCGTTCACGCCACGGCTCATTACGCACAAATGGTCAGCTTCTATCAAAACGGCCACGTTTTCTGTGCGCAAGGCTTTCTTCAGTTCGTGCGCGATCTGTATGGTAAGGCGCTCCTGAACCTGCGGGCGTTTGGCGTAATATTGTACAATACGGTTCAGCTTCGATAAACCTACTACGTGTTCGTTTGGAATATAAGCTACGTGTGCTTTGCCTACGATAGGTACAAAATGATGCTCGCAATATGAAAACAAGGTTATATTCCGCTCCACCAGCATCTGGTTGTAATTATAATGATTACTGAAAGAACGGGCGTGCGGACGGTTTTTCGGATTCAGGCCAGCAAAAACTTCTTTCACGTACATTTTAGCCACGCGGTGCGGGGTGCCTTTCAGGCTGTCGTCCCTAAGGTCTAAACCCAGCGTGTGCATAATTTCGGTAAAATGGCCTTCAATGATCTGGATCTTATCGTCGTCGGAAAGCTCAAAAGCATCGGGGCGGAGCGGGGTTTGCTGGGAAGCGCTCAGGTGGTCGTAACCGTGATCGTGTTGGTCGCTATTCTCCATTATATTCTACAAAGTTTCGTTCGGTTTCAAAAAGCGTAACAGAAAGTGCAAATTCCGGCTCAATTTTCGCGCGCAGCAAATTCCAGGTTACTATAGCAATGTTTTCGGCAGTGGGGTTCAGATTGCGGAATTCTTCCGTATCGAGGTTCAGGTTTTTATGGTCGAACCGCGCAATGATCTCTGTGGCAATAAGTTTGCTGAGTTTTTTCAGATCGTACACATAACCGGTTTCCTTGTTGACTTCGCCGGTAAGTTTCACGATCAGTTCGTAATTATGGCCGTGAAAATTAGGACTGTTGCAAAGTCCGAAAAACTCCTGATTCTGCGCTTCCGTCCAGGCCGGGTTGTGCAACCGGTGGGCAGCATTGAAATGTTCTTTACGGCAAACGGTTATTTTCATGTTTCTATTCCACAGCAACACCGGTTTTGATCCGGAGCCGAAAGACAAAGATAAGGGTAGTTTCTGATATTTCTGATTTTAAGGGGCTTGTTTCTGAATGGCAGGCCGGGGAAGCAATTTAAACAGTTTTTTGCCTGAAAATGATAGCGTTTCTAATTACGGCTGAAGCGATGGAATTGGTTTGTAGACTTTTTTGATTTGAAAGCATATCGTTTTCGAACTGGTATGATGCTGATTTTAATGCTACTGAAAACGAAAAAGGGTATTCATAAAGAATACCCTTTCCGTTAATTTTCTTCTGCTTAAAAATCTGTGTCAAGACCCAAACGTTGCTTCAGTTCTGTCAGTACCGGATATTGTTCGGCCAGGAAATTGTACTTATCAATTGAAGTATAAAGCCGCTTGGCGCCAACCACTTCCACAAATTCTACGATCACGTTCAGTTTGTTGTTCTGTAGCTTGCGTCGAATTTCGCCCAGTAACTCAGCTTTTACGTCGTTGAACTGCTCTACCTGCACCGGGTTATCTACTTTTAAGTGAATTTCGGTACCGTTTTGCAGCTCGAAGTTGCGGTTCAGGATCATGTATTCTGAAACTTTACCTTCCTGGTTTTTCCGTTGCGCAAAAGCGAACCAGGCAGTGCGAAGTGCCTCCATTTCAATTGGCTTTTGCTGGCCGGGGCGCATATCCAGTTCAGCTTCCGCAACTTCAGTAGTTTCTTCCTGGAAATTACCGGTGCTGATCTTTTCTTTCAGGCTGCTTAAACTGAACTTGCCCATCGTTTTCTTGGGCGCATGCACCGATGGTTTTACAAACCCAGTTTCCGCCGCTGATGGCTCGGCAACGGTAGGAACGCCGGGTGCGGCTACTTCGTCGGAACGCAGCAGGTTGGCCGAAATTTCTTCCGGAGTTGGTATTTTTACTTCAGTTTTCGGAACGAAAGGTGCAGGCGGTAATTTATCGCCGCCGGGTTCTAAAGCCGTGGCCGAAGAAGTAACGTGATGCGTAGGGGAGCCGGCAGGTTTTACGCTACCGGCATCAGCTTTTTTCCGGCGCCCTCCGTAACTCCTGCACTTGCAAAGTTCACGGCGGCGTTCAGGTAAGCCAGTTTCATTAAAGCCAATTCTACGTGCAGACGCTGGTTTTTGCTGGCTTTAAAGTTTTGGTCGCATTGCGAAACGATGTTCAACCCGGAAAGCAAAAATGAAAGCGGCGCTTTGTTGGCCTGCTCGGCATATTTGGCTTTAATATTATCCGAAACTTCCAGCAATTGCACGGTAGCGTTGTCTTTGCAAACCAGCAATCCGCGGAAATGCTCGCCGATGCCCAGTACAAAATTATGCGCATCGAAGCCTTTTTTCAGCACTTCATCAAAAAGTAAAAGCGCGCCGGAAAGGTTTTCGGTTAAGAGGTAATCGGTAAGTTTGAAGTAGTAATCGTAATCTAAAATGTGCAGGTTATCTATCGCGCTCTTGTAGGTGATATTGCTGCCACTGAAAGTTACCAGCTGGTCAAAAATACTCAACGCATCGCGCAGCGCGCCGTCGGCTTTCTGGGCAACCAAATGCAGCGCATCGGGTTCGGCCTGAATGCTTTCTTTGCCGGCAATTCCCTGTAAATGCTTCACCATGTCGTCGATCCGGATTCTATTAAAATCGAAGATCTGGCAGCGGGAAAGGATGGTCGGGATAATTTTGTGACGCTCGGTAGTTGCCAGAATGAAAATGGCGTAGCTCGGCGGTTCTTCCAGGGTTTTCAGGAACGCGTTGAAAGCCGAATTGGAAAGCATGTGCACCTCATCTATAATATAGATCTTGTACTTTCCGGTTTGCGGCGCGTACCGAACCTGCTCCACCAGGTTCCGGATGTCTTCCACGGAGTTGTTGGAAGCGGCATCGAGCTCATGTACATTGAAAGATGCATTGTTGTTGAAACTCACGCACGATTCGCAGGTATTACAAGCTTCAGTTTCCGGCGTTAAGTTCGTACAGTTGATGGTTTTGGCTAAAATCCGCGCACAGGTGGTTTTACCAACGCCCCTCGGACCGCAGAATAAAAAAGCCTGCGCCAGGTGGTTATTGGTGATCGCGTTTTTTAACGTGGTGGTAATGTGGCGTTGCCCAACTACACTATCGAACGTACTTGGCCGGTATTTCCGCGCCGAAACAACAAAATTTTCCATCACTACAAAGATACAGCTAAAGGCTTAGAAAGGCAATTGGATTGTTTTAAGAGTTTGGGGTAGGTTGTCTGAAAAGAGATGCTGAAGTTAAAACGCTATGGTTTCAGGGCTTAAAAGTAAGTGTGGTATAATTAGGAATAAAAATTTATTGAAAAACGATAAAATAGTATTGTTTTGTATTTATAGCTTCCTTATGTTTGTAAAAATAAAACGCAATCACGATGGAACGTAACAAATTATTATTCTGGGTCACGGCCTGCTGCCGCATCATGCAGGTTGTTCAAATTGGGTTGATCATCCTGCTTACCTATTATGTGGTTAATTGGCACATCGACCCCCAGTATTACGACGACTGGAAGTTTTCCGGTTCTTTGGGAAAGCTGAGTATCAGTAATCCCATCCATACGGCTGCTTCCGAAATGGACACTACCCGCACCTTTATGGTAAGCCAGTTGCAGCCTTTTTCGGTTTACATGATCTATATTCAAATTCTGATGCAAATGGTTTTATGGATCCTGGTAGTGCAGGAATTTGTGAAAGTGATACAGGCCGTGAAACGAGTGCAGACTTTCCGGGAGCAGAATGTAAAATCCTTCCAGAAAATTGCGGGTTATTTGCTCTGGATATTCATCATTTCAGGTTTTACTTTTGTTGCGGCTGGCAATACAGGCCATTTTAGTTTCGATTTCAGTTTTACAACGCTGGTGCTCATGCTGGCTTCCTACATCCTGGCCGAGATATTTAAAGAAGGCAACCGCCTTTACGAAGAAGAACAACTTACCGTCTGAATATGCCGATCATCATAAATTTAGACGTAATGCTGGCTAAACGGAAAATGTCGGTAACGGAAATTGCCGAGAAAGTAGGCATTACGATGGCTAATATTTCCATTCTGAAAAACGGCAAAGCCAAAGCAATCCGGTTTTCTACCTTAGAAGCCATTTGCAAAGAACTCGATTGCCAGCCCGGTGATATTCTGGAGTACAGAAGTGAATAGGTTTTCAGGTCCCCCTTTGGAGGGGGTAGGGGGAGGATCACGCATATTGGACCAAATTATCGAAAAATGTAAAATCCTCCCCTACCCCTCCAAAGGGGGACTTTGAATCTTCAAACAAAAACAAAAAACTGAAACTATTTCCCCCGAAAAAAACGTTATACTTCTGACTGAAAAAAGTATCTTTGCAGACTTGTACTGAAAAGATACAACGTTCTTTAATTTATGGGGTAGACCGGAATTGACAGCTTGAGCAGATTCCGTGTAAGCATGTCGGGAGTTGAATGTATCTCCTGTTAAAAAGTCATTCGAACAATAACTGGCGAATATAACTACGCCATGGCTGCTTAATCTAGGTATTAACGCATAAGCCATTGTCCCGCAAGAGCGCCGTTTTACCGCGTTTGCATCAGGGGCATCGAAACGTGAAACTAGTCTGAAGGAAACTGCGGCTTTCGGGCGAAATAAAGCAGATAAGGTAAATTCATAGGTTTGATCCAGCCTGGGTTTATTCGAAAATCAACTGGAAGCTAAGCATGTAGAAAGCGCGAGGGTTTCCTTGTCTGGACCAGGGTTCGAATCCCTGCTACTCCACCAATTTTTTTTCCGCTATCGGGTTTCTGAAAAGAAAGCTGGTAGCGGTTTTTTTTTGTCCGTACTTTTTGGTGCTTAAACCATAGCATTTTTCATTCAGCTGACTTTTAAGGCATAAAACCATAGCGTTTTTCAATTGGCTTATTTAAATACTTTTTACTCTTCGGTTATTAAGTATTGGGGTTACAATCTCTATAGAAAAAAACGTCTCCAGTAAAATTAGTTTTGGAAGCAGTTCAACGCAGCGTAATCAGCTCAGAATAATTGATTAAATCCACGTATTGAATTGCCTGCTAAATTGGATTATATTCTTATTCAATTATCATTTGTAGGGTAAGAATTATATTTATAGTTAACATTTGGTTTCTTACTTTATGTACTGAATTTTAGTGGTTACTTTGTTGTAAATATCTGTAATACAATGATTTAAAATTATTGTGTGGTTTGTTGGTAAATTTCAAAATTATATGTAGTCTTGTAAAAGAATAGCATATAACAATTGGTTAATTATTGTTCAATAATCTACTATTATAATTCATTCAAAATGAACTACTTAAAACTTGCCTTGGCTGCTTTGCTTTGCATTGTGGGTATGGGGCATGCTCAGGCACAACGGGGAAAAGTAAACTATGAAGTTAGAAAATTCTGGATCGCCGGATTAGGAATAAATGGAGTTGACGATTCTGGAACTGAATTGAGAGAACCATTGCGGATAGGCAATAACTGGAATATTATGCCTATTCCATCCAAGCTGTTTATTGAACGCCATATTTATAAAGGCTTTAGTGTTCAATTAAATGGTTCTTATAACAAATATAAAGCGGGTAAACAGGTTAATTTGGAAGTAAATAAAGCTACCCAACTTTTCTACGCAATTGACGGTACGGCTAAATTCGATCTGAATTATTTGTTTGGTCCTACAAAATGGTTCGATCCTTATATTGGCGGTGGATACGGTTTTACTTCATTAGGCCCTAAAAAAGATTTCAGTGCCCATAAACAAAATATTTGGTATAACCATTTAGGTTTAGGCGCTAATATGTGGATTACAAATAGAGTAGGGGTAAACCTGGAATCTATGGGTAAGTTTAGCTTTAGCGGCGGCGCAACCAGCTACAAACAACATTCAATAAGCGTTATCTATAAATTTGGTGGTTCTAAAATGTATGGCGGCCGTTTCAGAAATAGCCAGACCGAATCTGCTGTAGATCACCTGAACCGAATTATGGGTAAATAATTTTCTGGTAATGCATACTGGAATTTCAGATGCTTGATATTAATAAGATTCATAAATTTTTTCCTGTTCATCAGGTAACTTTCGTAGCGGACTAACAATCCTTTTCCAACTATTACAAAGTCCGCTACGAAAGCTCTTTTGCAAATTATTCCTCCCTTTTCCATCTGAGTTTCTTATATACAGGTTTGTAAAATTCGTTTACAAAAATCTTCTACGACTCCATGTTCAATAAAATGAAAAAATTAATTCCTTTCGTGATTTTTTGTGCCTGCGCTCAATTTCAAAGTTATGCACAGAAGAGAAATAGCAACGATCCAATAAAAAATGTGAATACCTATACCGATGAGGAATTAGTAAAACTTTCAGAGTATATAAGAAGGTTAGAAGCCCGCGACTCGCAGGGTGAATTAACTTATAAGGAAGAAGACCTGATAAAATTGTCGGGTTACATTAAAGAATTAGAAAAGAAAGATTCTTTGCTGACTATTTTGCAATCAGACTTTAAAACGTTGCAAAGCGAAAGAAATCAACTTCAGACTGCATTGGCGCAATCGGAAACAAAGCTGAAAGAGCTAAGCGCAAGTATTGAAGTGGGACAGAAAAGCAATCAACTTGCATTTGCAGGAGAATCGTTTGCTTCCAAACCAGTTGCCGGCAGATATGCTGTTCAGGCCGGCGTTTTTTCTACCCAGGCCAATGCCAAAAGAATGGCCAATAAAATTAAAGCCCTCGACCCGGGTACTTCTGTTTCTGTAGAAGAAGAAGTGGTAAATGGGGAAAAAGTACATCGCGTTTTGGCAGGCAACTTTTCAAAAACAAACCAAGCCAACGCTTTTAGTGCAAATCTGAAGAAAAACGGAATTGTTAGTATCGTGAAGGACGTAAATCCAACTGGCGGTACTATTTCTAAAAAACAGGTTCATGAGAAAGTATTACAAACTTATGGTAAGATCATTCAGTTCGATCTGAATTCGGCTACGCTAAAAGCAGGATCTTCGCGGGTGTTAGACAATATAGCCGAGTTATTAAAGAAAGACCAAAATACGTTTGTAATTGAAGGCCACGCTGATATTACCGGTCCTGTAGATTGGAACCAAGAATTATCGGAGTTACGGGCTAATACCATTAAAGATTATCTGGTTTCAAAAGGAATTGAATCTTCACGGTTAACTACTAAAGGATATGGCTCTAGCAAGCCGCAGCATTCTAATAAAACGGAAGAAGGCCGGGCTCAAAACAGAGTAGTAATTATAAAACCAGTTATTTAGAACTTAAGCGTTTTACATAAAAAAATCCGAAGCTGTCTGGCTTCGGATTTTTTTATGCCTAATTTACTGGTGTAAAATAAAACGCTATGATTTTTACCTTAAAAACTGATTAGCTAAACGAAAATGTTGATGTAGAAAATGCTATTAGTTTTTAGTCATAAAATGATAGCGTTTTCAAAATGAAGTTCAGCTATGATTTAGAGGGGAATTATGTAGTCGATTTTCAGTGGTAGATCTGACTTAGACAAGATTACTAATAATACAGATTTTACACTAATGGCTTTGAGCAAAGCATTGCATCTTTCTCTTTAAAAGATATGTTTTACCAAAAAGGAAATTTTATATGGAATTGCGTTTTAAAAGATATTTCCTGAAAGTAAATCAATTATGCATAGCATGTAAATTCTGATTTAGAAAGCTTTCTCACTTCCTCTTATTGCCTGCCAAGCCGTAAGTATAATAATTTTCATATCCAGCAATAAAGACCAATTTTCCAGGTACCAGATATCAGCATTAATCCTTTTTTCCATGTATTCGGTCGTTTCCGTTTCGCCCCGCAAACCGTTTATTTGGGCCCAGCCCGTAATTCCCGGAATAAGAAAATGGCGAACCATATATTTGTCTATTACTTGTGAATAGTCTTCAGTATGTTTCAGCATATGCGGCCGCGGCCCAACTACCGACATATCTCCGAACAATACATTTATAAATTGAGGGAGTTCATCTAAGCTGGTTTTACGCATAAATGCACCTACCCGCGTTATCCGGGAATCGCCGCGCTTAGCTTGTTTACGGTCAGAATCCTGATTAACAGTCATGCTTCTGAATTTTAAGCAATAAAAAGGCTCATTATTTTTGCCAGAACGAAGCTGTCTGAAAAAAACCGGTCCTTTTGAATCCAATTTAATAAAGATTGCTATTAACGGAACCAGCCAGCTGTGTAAAAACACGATAACCGCTAACGAGAATACAATGTCGAACATGCGTTTTACGATTTCATTAGCTTTATCTTCCAATGGTTCACGACGCGGAGTAAGTACAGGTAAGTGTCCATATAATTCCACCATGTAATGGTTTTTAAAATAATCTTTTACATCTGGCACTAATTTTATCCGGATCAGGCGTTTATCTGCTTCTTCCACCAAGCTCATTACCTGATTGTAAGCCATATCCGGCAACGCACAATAAACTTCCGCAATGTCGTTTTTTTCTACGTAATCCAGGCATTCGTTAATTTTTCCCAGTACCGGATTGATATTTGGCATCGCCGGAATATGATCATCGAAAAATCCGGCTACCTCATAACCCAGCTGTTTATTCTTGTTAATATAATTATAGACATCTACTCCCAACGTACCAGCCCCTACAATTACAATTTTCTTAAATTTCACTAATGACCAGCGCCGTGGTTTTCGGATCAAGAGGAAGAGCGTTTTCCATCCCAGGATTAGGATACTAAATAAAATAAAGAAGGCGATCGTTAACAGTGCCGGGAATTTTTCATAAGGAAGTGCAAACCTTTGAATAATTACCATGAAAATAAAAAGGATCAAAGACTGAATCGAAAGCTTTATAGCAGGTATGCTGTCACGTTTGAATATATCTTCATACAAGTTATTCAGCGTAGCGCTGACAAACCATATAATATTAACCAGCAAAAACCGAACGTGGTAGTTCTCAGATACATTTTCCCATAGTTTCTCCGGATTTTGAATGACAAAGCATGTGTATAAGCACAAGTTCAGCAGAAAAAAATCTGTAACCAGGTTTATGGCTTTCGAGAAAGCTGTATATCGGATAGTCATTGAGATACGAGAACTGTAGAAAAGCTGATGATTCAACTAAATAAATCACTCAGAAGTTTGTTATAGTTTCAAAACTAGATATTTATAATAATGGCGCTGATCCTTAATTACTATGTTGCATACAAAGATAACTGAAAACAATGGATATTAGCTTTATTTGTTTTATTATTTAGTAGAAAAATTAATAAAACGCTCTTTGTATTTGATGTTAAAAGTGATTATTATATCAATTTAATCCATTGATATACTTTAGATAAAATAGTAGTTTATTATTAAGTAGAGTGTAACGAAATAATCAAGGAGTAATGTAAGTACCCAAAAGTAGCACAATTCAAAAGTAGACAATTCTTAACTCAATTATTCCCACTACTATGAAGTGGTAATGTGGTAAACCTTTTGAGTTGACTTTTTGAGCAGAGGCAGGTTTTCCATATTTCCACTTCCTTTTTTTAGCGGCCATTCGGTAGGTGTGAGGTTTCCCAATGCTTCATGCTGTCTTTGGGTATTGTAGTGCTCCATCCACTCCCGGGTAAGTTGCCTGACCTCTTCCAGGTCAAAGAACAAATATGCGTCTAATATTTCTCTCCGGTAACTGCCGTTAAAACGTTCGATAAAGCCATTCTGCATCGGCTTTCCCGGCTGGGTAAACTGAATGCTGATCTTTTCTCTCTCACACCACAAGCTGAAGTCAGCGCTGGTGAACTCCGGACCGTTGTCTACACTGATCGCTTTGGGCTTTCCCCGCCAGTCAATGAGCTGTTCCAGGCTGCGGATCACGCTTTTAGCACCGATAGAGGTAGCTATTTCTATGGCCAACGCTTCCCGGTTGCAGTCATCGATCACGTTCAGGGGTCCTGAACTTATTGCCCGAAGCCAGGCTGTCACTCATAAAATCCATGCTCCAGCTGCTATTGAGTTCCTGTTGCTGTACTAAGGGCTGCTTTACCCGGGCCGGTAATCTGCGTTTTTTTCTTCTTGTTTAGCTTCAAAAGCTTGTAGATGCAGTATACCCGCTTATGGTTCCATGCTTTACCTTTTCTCCTCAGGCAGGAGAATAGCTTTCGGAAGCCATAAACAGGATGCGCAGCTGCCAGCTCCTGCAGGGCTGTGATCACTTCTGAATCATTCCGGCAGCTTTTATAATAGTACTTCGAACGCGAAAGCCCGCTAAAATTACAGGCCCTGGAAACCGATAAGCCATGATCTGAAACAAGTTCTTCGGCTAAGGCTTTCTGCTGCCAGGGCCCCAGCCTTTTTTTGTGATCACCTCCTTCAGAATCGCATGGTCCAGGCTCAGGTCGGCAAACATCTTTTTAAGCCGTTGGTTCTCTTCCTCCAGCTCTTTGAGCCGCTGCACATCCGAGGCCTCCATACCTCCGTAGCGGCTCTTCCACTTGTAAAAGGCCGCCCGGCTGATCTCCAGCTCCCGGCAAATGTCCTCAGCCTTACGGCCTGCTTCGTGCTCCATGAGAGCTTTCACGATCTGGCTCTCGGTAAATCTTGTCTTTTTCATCTTATCAGTTTAAAATTAAACATTTCTGTCTACTTTTAAACAGTTCCGTTTTTAGGGATACTTACAAAAAAGTCTATCACTATATAGTAATTAAAGTGAAACTAAATTGGATTGATGATTTTAAGAATTTATAAAATTTTCAATTGATTTTATTAAAGTAGTGGAAGCTTGGGGTCCAATTTTATGTAAAGGTTTTAATTCTCCATTTAACATGTCTCTTAGTTTAAAAATTAATTCGCTTTCATTATAAGAGACGTTAATAAAGTTAAGTTTGTCGAACATTTTAGCCGTTGCTAATTGGTGATCATTCCGGTGTTCGTTAAGCGAAGCTAATCGTGGCAAAATAAGGATCGGTTTTTCTGATTGCAGGGCAGAGATTATTGTGCCCATACCAGCATGACTAATAATTAAATCTGATTTATAAAAATATTTTTGAAAATCAGTTGGATTTAAAAAATCGAATGTTTCTATATTTTTTGCTTTATACCTTGTTTCAAAAACTTGAGCAACAATTGACATCTCTAATTGAGGTGCAATTTCATCTAAAGTTTTAATTAATCTATCGAAAGGGGCTTGCGTGCCAATAGTTACAAATATCATGATAATACGTTTCCAGCAAAAGTGATTTTTTGAGTTGCTAAATCAGGCCATTGAGTATATACTTTATCTGCAAAATGCAGTGCTATTTTACCGCTTAAGGACACTTTTTCTACATTAGCAATACTATCAACCCAAATTGTTTTAGATCCAAGTAATTTACCAGCAATTATTCCCATAAGGCCTGGTGCGGCCCCTGTAGAGATAATTACCTGTGGTTTCAGTGTATAAACAACTTTTGCTACCCGAAAAGCTAAGTAAATTAATTTTAGCTTATTCCACCTGTTGGCATCTGGAACAGCATAAAAGCTCATTCCATTTACAGTGGAAGCAAAGCTTGCTTTTGTAGACATGAAACTAATATCGTGGCCTTCAAAAGCCGATAATAACCGTAATAGTTGAATCCAATGACCGCCCGCAGAGGCTATAGCTAATATTTTCATTTATTTTAATAAACTTTTATAAATGCCTTCCAATTGCAGGAATACACTTTCAGGATAATATTCCTTAATTCTATTTAATGAATTATATCCCATTGATTTGATTAAGGTAGGGTTGTCTAAAAAAGCCGCCATTTTTTTTGCTAACTCATTTATTTCGCCTGGAACTATTAAATACCCATTCTCATTATCTAAAACAATTTCTGGTATACCACCAACATTACTTGCTATAACTGGCATTCCAAATGACATAGCTTCTAGAATTGACATAGGTAAACCTTCAAAATAAGAAGGTAAAATATAAACATCAGAGTTAATTAATGTATCGTGCTTTTGTTCTTCCTTGATCCAACCTAAACGCTTGATACAATCTGTTAGATTATATTTATTAATTAATTGGGTGAGTTTAGTGCTTTCTCCTTCACCTCCAATCAAAACTTCAAATTGATCAGGATATAAATTTTTTAAAATTGCAGTTGCTTCAATAAGATCAAAAATGCCTTTTTTTTCTTTTATAATTCCCAGAAATAAAAAAGTTGTCTTATTAGAAATTTTAGTTTTTTTCTGAATTAAACTTAGCTCAGACGCTTTATCAACTAAATTTGGTAATGAAATTACATCATTTAAACCAAAGGTTGCTTTAAAAGTAACTTTCCAGGAATTTGTTAAACAAATAAGAATATCTGCTTTTGTAACTAAATGTTTAATGAAATATTTTAATAAAAGATTCGATTGCTGATAGAAAGTAATAAACTCGCCACTATGAATGTGTAAAATGACCTTTTTCTTTAGAAAATATTTCCCCAAAAAAAATAAAATATATTTCCTTATAAAGCTTCCACGGGTTGCACAATGAAGATGAATAATTCTTAAATTTAAATTAAAACATAATGCTTTAAAAACCTGAAATAATTGCTTAATGCTATAAAATAATACTAATAATTTTAGTTGACGTTTATGAGTAGGTATAAAATTAAAAACTGTAAAATATTGGCTGTATTTTTCAAGCAGTGATCCTATACCACCCTTACTATTTTTATACTCAGGCCCTACAGTTAATACACAATTAGAAATGTATTGATTTATTAATTTTGTTGACATTTAATTACCGGAGCTATATTATATATTGAGCTAATATTCTTCAGAAACAATATTGTTGATATAATCTGATGTTGGTGATTCTTTAGGGATTATTTTACCAGGGTTGCCTAACACAATTGAATTGTCAGGTACATTGAAATTAATATATGAGCCTGGAGCAATTAAAACATTATTCCCTATTGTAATATTTCCGATTATAATAGCATTTGCTCCAATCCAAATTTGATTACCTAATTTCGGATAACCCTTCAGCTTACCTCTGTTCGCCATTCCAATAACGACTCCCGGGGAAATATTTACATTTTTTCCAATTTGAGCTTTGGAATTAATTATTATATTCCCAAAATGGCCAATATAAAATCCTTTACCTATTTGAGTATTCGGTGTAATTTGGAAACCATATTTAAATTGATATTTCAATAATAAACATCGAAATATAACTCCTTTCAAAGAATGTTTATTATAGTACGAGCTTTTTCTTAAATAGTATGAAAACTTAAATCCTGGTATTGTAAAATAAGCCTTATAAAAAGATAAATTGTCATCTTTGCCAATATATCTGAATAGGTCAGACTTAATTAATTTATTTAATTCCTTTTTAGAGGTAATCATCAGACAAATATTATTAACTTAATTCATTAAATATTTTAGAATATAAACTAACCATTTTTTCTAAACTGAATTGATTATGAATTTTGCTGCTAATTGTCTTTGAATTAAAGGGGATTTTTAAAGCATCTGCCCATTTTTTCGCAATATCATTTTCGTCAGTAGTGCATAAAAAGCCATTAAAACTTTTATCAATCATTTCATTTGCCCCACCAACATTAGTAAGTACACACGGTAACCCACAAGCCATGGCTTCCAATGCAGCTATTGAAAACGTTTCACTATTTGAAGTCAAGGTGAATAAATCTGCAGCCCAATAAAAAGGTCTGACATCTTTTTGGAGTCCAGTAAATTTTACAAATTTTTTAAGATTAAGTGAGTTCGTAAAGATTTCTGTTTGATTTCTTTCTTGACCTTCGCCAACAAAGATTAGGTATGCCTTAGTTTTAAATTTTTTATGTAAAATATCTAAAGCTTTTACAGCGCCTAAATGGTTTTTTTCTGGTCTAAAAGCTCCGGTTAAGACTATAACTTTTGAATCTAATGGAATTTCTAATTCTTTTCTTATATTTTCTTTAATTAAATTGTTTGGACTTGTTTTCCACCAAGTAGTTTCAATTCCATTATGAATTGTATTAAATTGGCTTGAATTTATTTTATACCTATTGGCTGTATAAATAGCCTGGTTTTCTGAGACTGTTATTATCAAATCATTTTTTCTAACCAAAAAGGAATAAAATTTTGTTAAAAAATGGTTTTTTCTTGAAAGATGTACTGTAGAATGATAAGAAATAATTCTCCTTGTTTTGGCAATGGTGAACAATAAGGCAAAAGTTGAAATAAAAAAAGTGTAAAAATTAACACAAAATAATATTTGCGGTTTATTTAACTTGATGTATTTTCTTAATTGAAGTAATGGTCTTACATCTAATTTTGACCTTCTGGGGATCTCAATAAATTGTATATGTGGTAATAGGTCAGCTTTAAGCGGGTTTTCTTGGCTTAAACTTATAATTGTTATTTCGAAAATTTCTCTATTTAATAGATTGGCAATTGTAATTAAGAATTTCTCTGCTCCACCTACGCTCAGTCCATGAACTATAAAAAATAATTTTTTTTTATTTGCCATATAAGTATTAGCAATATATAGCTGCTAAACTATTTTTATCAATTTTATGATTTGAGTTATTACTCTTTCTTATTTCAGATACCATTATTTTTTCTAAGTGAGTATTTGTAATCATCTTTTCACAAGCTTTGGTTAAGGAATCAACTTTAAAATCAGTTAAGATTCCTGTTTTACCATTTTCAATGTATTCCGGTAAACCACCAACATTGCTTGCTATAATGGGCGTTTCAAGTGCAAGTGATGTCATTACCACACCACTTTGTGTAGCATCTTTATATGGGCAAACAATTGTTAAAGATTCAGAAATGATTTTTGCAACCGCTTCAGTCGATAAATGCGTTAGGAAAAATTTTATATTTGGGTTTTTAGCAAGCTCAGAAAAACTATCCAAATTAAAAGAATTTGTTGCCTGGCCAGCAATTATAAATTTTTGAGAAGGATATTTTTGACTTAATGATTTTATCGATTCAATAAATAAATCTATCCCTTTATAATTTGATAGCCTTCCAATAAAAGTAATGTATTGCTTTTTATAATTTTTGTCCTTTAAATAGTAAGTATAGATTTTATAAGGTTTCAACTTTACTTGAATACATGGAACTTTATTACCATATATATTAAAAAATAATTTTTGGCTGAATTCAGAGAAAGTGATAAATTTTACGGCCTTCTTATAGAATAGGGCTCTGGCAAGTAAAAATTTCTTATTGCGTTCCCCTGAATGTTGTACAGGATCATGCACATTGATTATCAATTTGTTTTTTTTCTTTAAAAGAAAAGTCAGTGGAATTAATCTGATGGATACATCATCAAAATGAATAAAGTCAGGCTGAAGCTTTTTTATAAAAGTGAAAAGTTGAAAAGACTTTTTGAATGAAGACCAATGCAGGCTCTTGGGGTTTTGATGCACAAAAAATTGAAATGAATTACAACCTTGCATATAAGGAATAAATGCGGCGTAATCAAAGTTGTTCATTAATTGATTTGGCAGGAAAAATGTGCCGGTATGTGGTAAATCTTCTAAATTTAAAATATTCTGATTTTTTGAGTGAGGGTCAATCTCAATTAGAACATCCAGAATATAATTTTGCTTTACTTGATTTATATATTCCAATGCTGCGTCGAGAAAGCAAACTTTTGTAATAAAAAGGATCTTCTCCATAATTGTTTAGTTGCTTGTTATATATTAAAGTAATTTTTCAAATAGGCTTATAGAAAATAGCCAATCTGTATTTCACTTAGTTTTTTAATTGTTAAATCTTTAATTATATAATTGCTTTAGCGTAGAAGTTGCCAAGTCTCTGATAGACAATTCGTATTTGGTTTTAAACCTGATCCAGTTCAATAAATTTGTTCTTAAGTCTTTTTTTAAGGAGTCTTTAATAATGGCGTTTTTTTTATTTCTAATGTATTTATTAATCTTTTCCTTTAATTCTGATTTAATCGTTCTATCTACTTCGTTTATCGGTTCATTCTTTAGAAAATCATTAAACCATCTTTCTTCCATAATTGCAGCCTGCATTTTAAGAAAGGGATTCCCAGTTGAGGAAATAGTATATCTTGATTGTCGATAATTAAATACTGGATTGTTGGTGTGGGCAATTCCTCTTTTTCCACATGCGATATATGCGGTAATATCATCAGAAGCCCAAGCTAACGGTAAATAATAGAAGCCATTGTTTTCTTTTAAAGTTTTCGTTTTGTATACAAAGTCTGAAATATATTGTAACCTATGCCCACTTATTCTATGCCAAATATTGTCATAAACAGTCTCAAACTCCGGCCATGAGGGGGTAAGACTAAAGGCTTTTGAGTTTTCATCGATTATTTTTGACCTGCAATGGTAAACATCCAGGTTTGGAAATTTTTCAATCAATTTAACGAATTCATCAAGATATATAGGTTCCATTAAATCATCATCACCCATAATAATAAAATAATCACCTGTTGCAATTTGTAGGCATTTATTCCAGTTTAATACCAATTTTTCTGCTCCTACATTAATTTCATTGTTCAAATATATTAATCTGTCATCCTTAATTTGCTGTACTATCTCACCAATTGGGTTAGGTGAGCAATCATTGAGTATTATTAATTCAAAATTTTTATAATTTTGGTTTAAAATGCTTTTGATGCAATCTAATAAGTATATTGATTTGTAGGCTGGAATTGCTATTGAAAATTTAATCTTTTCGGGTTCCATTTAATTTCAAATGTTTTATAAGCCTATTAAAAAAAAATTGATTTACTATTTAAGAATTAATTATAACTGGTTCTTTTATAGAATTAATATTGATTTGATAAATACTTAATACTATAATTGTAGTTATTAAAAAGTTTGAATGATATAAATATGAGGAGGTGAGCGATGTAGCCATAATAAACCATAAATAATATTTTAAATAATAATAATTTTGAGGCAATTCAACTTTGAAACTTTTGATAAAAATAATTACATAAGCCAGAACTGCTAAAATTCCAAATAAAGTATAAACAGCAATAAGGCCTACATCAGTTAAATAGTAACCCATACCATGGAGTCCTGATTCGTAAGCTCCATATTTTGAATTCCCCCATGGTACTCCATTTCCGAAAATCTGGCTTATTATATTAGGAGAGTATTCTGAGAGGAAGTAATTAGCTGCTTGTATTCTAATATAATTTGATCCCAATTCTTCAGTTTGCTTTTGAGTTTCTAATAACCCTTTAACCAATTCATTTTCAGAATTTAGAATAGAAACTGAGCAAATTAAAATAATAGACGTTATGAATATTTTTTGGACAAGACTCTTACTTCTTAAAAAATGAAAAGCAGTTACTATAAATATGGTAGCTATATTTTGCCTGGTAACTTGTAAAACTGTTACTAATAAACAGATTAAGAAAAAAGCTATCCAAATACCTTTATACTTGATTGAATCAGTTATTTTGGTTAACGCTATAAATGCCGATAAAAAAAATACTCCTCCTCCTGGAAAGTCAATCCGAATGATTCCTCTGTCAAGTTTAAATTCATCTTTGAATCCAAATAGTACGGTATTAGAGTTTATAAATTGATAGTAGTATAATCCTATGTAAAGAATTCCATAGAAGATAATTATCTTTTCAACTGATTGAATTTTTATTTTATTATTAACTAAATAGAAGAATAAGACCCAAATTAAATAAGGTAAAGTACTTTTTAATGTATCGAAAATAGATTGGTCCCATACATTATAAGCCATTAAAATTGAGGTAGAAATGGCAAATAGCATCAATTTTATCGGAGTAATAAATTGCCCCTTTGTTATAAAAATGTATTTGAAAGAAATAAGTAAGGCTATAAGGGTTAATACTGATTTTGTTAATTGGATAAATTCTTTGGAGATAAATTTTGCTTCAAAAAAGTTTATTGAAATGGGTATTAATAAAAATAAAAATATTAACTCTAGTTTAGTCTTACTAAGCATTTATTTTAGGTTTCATTTTAACGCCTGTTTTCAGTGGGATTTTAAAGTATCTGTTGTAATTTTCAATAAGTAATTCATTTTTAAGGTAAAGTGATTGGCTAATTGTAAAATAAATAATACAAAAAAATGCTGAAATTAGTAAGGCGAGGTAATCGTTATTTATATTTTCTTTTATTATAAAACATATTGGTAAATATGGAACTGCTAATATCAAGTGCTTGGAAATTAACTTTAGCGGTATTCGGATTTTTGTTCTTTTTAAACAGAATACTAATAGAATTAATGTTACAATAGACTCTGATACAAGTAGCACAAGTGCAGTCCCAGCCTCTTTTAAATCTGATACAAAAATTAAATTAAACGAAACTCCTACTAAAGCTCCAATACTTGCCGTTATTAACAGTTCCTTATCTTTTTTAAAGGAAATCAATATTTGGTTTGAAAGTATTTGTGCAAAGCCAATTATAAACAATAAAGGTAATAGTATTCTAAGGCAAATTATTGATCCTTCATAACCTGGGCCGGTTATAATTCTTATTATTTGAGGGGTTAGAAGTATTCCGGAGAATATAATTGGAAAACTTAATGTAGAAATAAAATTTACTGATTTTTCAATTAATTGTTCAAACTTTGCCAAACTGTTTTCAATTGCCAATTTTGACAATTTAGGGATCAACACTTCGTTTAGAGCTGTGAAGATACCTAAAATTATTGTGTATATTTTTAGAGATGTTGTATAAGCTCCTACAGAATTGTTGTTTGTTACAAGCCCTAAGTAAGTTATATTAAATGTTGTGTACAAGCTTGTTATTATTATGTATGAACCTAATGTTATTATTGATTTTAAATGCTGTTTTAGTTCTAAATTCTTAATTTTTAATTTAATTAATTTCGTTGAATAGGTAAAATTCGAAATTGCATTTAAGATTAATATACCACAGGTTAGTCCAAAGTAGATATTAATATCTGTAGGACTTTTAACTAATAAGAATATTGAAATTGAATATAAAACTTTTATTAAAATGGACCGAATGGTTATATATTTAAAATTTTCAAGTCCGCGATAAAGCCATTCAATTAGAAATATGTTGAATATTAATTTTGACGCCCCTATCAAATATAATATTTGGTTTTCTTTAAATTTATCAAACGAAAAAATTATTACTAAGTAGATAATTAAAAATATTAGTGTTAGAATTATATGAATTATGAATAATTCTGAAAATATCTTGTTTAGATTATTTTGATCTTCTTTGTTTTTAGAAATTTCTCTTACACCGGTAATTGTTAACCCTAGTGTACTTAAGAGTATAAAATAATTTATAATATTGTCAACAAAATTTACCAAACCTATTTTTTCGACACCAAATATTCTTGAGATGTATGGGAAAATAATTAATGGCATTAAGTATTGAGAAACTAATATGAGGCTATTAAATACAAAATTTCTTTTTACACTCATTTTTATAAATTCACTATTGATTTTAATAGTTAATAATTCAATTTATATCTTACTATTTTCGTCTCATTAATTAAAGGTTAATTTACTGTTTCTTAATTATAATATCCATAACCATAACTATATCCATAACCGTATTTACCGCCATGCTTTACTGCATTAAACACCAAATTCAGATTCTGGAATTTCTGCTCTTTGTATAAGGCATCTATCTGTTTTAAAGAACTCCTGTGTGTAAAATTATGTCTCACCAGGAACAGGGTTGCATCAGCGTGTTGTCCTAAGACCTGGGCATCTGTTACCATTCCTACCGGTGGAGCATCTACTACAATGTAATCAAACTGTTCTTTTAATTCCTGGAAGAGTTCAGATAAACGACCATTAACCAGTAGTTCTACCGGATTTGGAGGAATTGGACCGCAGGTGATCACGTAGTAGTTTTCCTGCCCGGAAACGGGGCGTAGAATTTCATGTAAACCAGCTTTCCCGATCAGGTAGCTACTAATACCCGTTGTATTCGGAATTTCCAAACCTGCATGTAGTTTTGGTTTCCGCATATCCATTTCCAGGATCACCGTTCTTTTATCCGTCATCGCTAAACTGGCGCCTAAATTCAGGGAAACAAAAGATTTGCCTTCGCCGCTGATGCTGGAAGTGAACAGGATGGTTTGCACGCCTTTGCCTGGTGCCAGGAATGACAAGTTGGTACGTAAACCGCGGATCTGTTCGGCAATTACGCTGCGGCTTTGGTGGTTGATTACTATCGCTTCTTCCTGATCGCCTAATGAGATATCGGCCAGGATCGGGGCCTGGGTTGCTTTTTTGATTTCCTGCTTGTTTTTCACCTTGTCGTTCAACAGGTCGATGAGGTAAATAAAACCGAACGGAATGCCTAAGCCGGCCAAAGCAAATAAAAGGAAAATATTGCGTTTTACCGGTTTTACCGGTTTGTTGCTGCTGCGGGCTTCATCGATGGTGCGGCTGTCGGAAACGGCGGAGGCATAGGCCAGGGCAGTTTCTTCGCGTTTCTGCAACAGGAAGATGTAAAGGTTATTTTTGATAGCCTGCTGGCGCGAAATATCGAGTAAGGCGCGTTCCTTGCCGGGCACCGTGCGGATCAGGCTTTCCATTTTGGCGTTCTGGCGTTCCAGTTGCTGGCGGGTAATGGCCAGGCTTTTCCGGAAGGTCTGGATGTTTTCGTTCAGGCTCTTTTTCAGGTTGCTGATCTGATCTTCGATCGCGATCATCATCGGGTTGTCGGCCTTTACCAGTTTGCTGGTTTGTACTCGTTTTGCTTCCAGTTCAGCCAGCTGATCTAATAAGCCTAATAGTACCGGGTCGCTCAGGCCTAAAGTTGCGGGCACGGTGCCAGCTTTATTTTCCTTGTTGCGTACATATTGTTCGATGCTGTTCAGTACACCTTGCTGGATCTTTACCTGGTTTAGTTGCGCATCGTTTTCCTTCACGCTTTCCAGGAATAGTTTCGATTCTGCACTGATATCAGTGATGCCTTCGCGGGATTTGAATTCTTCTACGTTCTTTTCTACTTCAGTCAGGTCTTTAGAGATCAGGGCTAAACGTTCGTCGATGAAAACGAGGGTATTGGCGGCTACTTTGTTTTTATCTTCCAGGCCGGCAGCGTTGTAAACTTCGATCAGTTTGTTCAGGATATCCTTGCCTTTTTCCTGCACCGGGCTTTCCAGGCTCAGCATCAGTACCGACGACATTTTTGAGCTGGTTTCTACTTTCAGATTTTCCAGATAGCCTTCTACCAAGGCTTGAATTGGCGAAAGATGAACCGAAAGTTCTTTCATTTCCGGGTTGTTTCCGGTAAGGGCAATTTTGAAAGTTCCGGATTCCGTTTGTACTTCCTGGTTTACCGGATAAGATTTCCCGTTGATTTCGATGGAATTCTTGTTCAGGATCTTTACTTCCAAAGGTTCTTCGTAGGCCAGGTCGTTGGCTTTTATTACTTCCAGATGGATAGGGGAGGTCTGGCCGTATAATTCAATGTCTTTGAACTGGTCGGAGGTGAAATATTGTATGTTCAGGTTCAGGTTGGTTACTACCTTTTCCATGAGCGTGAAAGACTTCAGGATCTCGATCTCGTTATCTACCACTTTGTTGGAAGAGAAGATGTCGAGCTGTTTCATCAGGTCATCCTGGCCCAGGTTGTTCTTGTTGTCTTTTATCAGGAGGCTGCTGGTGATCTTGTATTGCGGGTTCTGGGTTTTCAGGTAGAAGAAAGCCGCAGCCAAAGCAAGGGTAAGCGAAAGAGCAAACCATTTCCAGTAGGCCAGGTACTTGTAAACCAGTTCTTTCAGATTGATCTCGTTTTCTTCTTCCTGCGGAAAATAGAAAGGGTTTACAGGAATGTTGGTTCGGGAAGTAGTATTGTTCATCTGAAAATATTATGGCGCCTGTTTATCTTATCTGCTACTGGTTTTCCGGAAGCTTCGGGGCAAACAAGGTGTAACTGAAATAAGTTTAATAGGCGGTAACTTAATTGTGAATTAATTCCGGCTATCTTAAAAATGCGGTTAGAATTACCGCTACAATGCTCAAACCGCTTAAAACAACCGGGGCTAGCTGCACGGCGCGGTCGGTGGAGGTAATGCGGCCAGCGGTGGGTTCAACATAGATCACATCGTTGGCATGCAGGTAGTAATAAGGCGAATTGAAGAAATCGCGTTTGGTAAGATCCACTCGGTTAAAAGCGCGTTTGCCTTCCGTTTCCCGGATCACCAGGATGTTGCTGCGTTTGCCATAAATGGTCAGGTCGCCTGCCAAGCCCAAGGCTTCTGGGAGCGTGATGGTTTCGTTCGGAATGGTGTAAACCGACGGGCGGGTAACTTCACCCAAAACTGAAACCTTAAAGTTGATGATGCGTATGTTGACGGTTGGTTGCTGCAGGTACTTATCCAGATTTTGAGTAACCAGGGTGGCTGCTTCTTTGGTTGTTAACCCTGCCAGCTTTAATTTGCCAACCAGAGGTAAGGTAATATTGCCTTCTTCATCTATCAGGAAACCGGTGGCCGGTGATGGGGCATTCGTTTGTGTAGTTTGCTGAACTGAAGTTGCTCCATACATGTGGTAGGGATTGAACATGGCACTTGCTTCGGGGCTCAGGCTACTTACGTGAATAGAAAGTATGTCGCCGGACTGAAGTTTCCGGATGAATTTTTCCTGAACGGCAATTTGAGCGGAGTCTTTGCTTATATCATCTGGCTGAAAGTAAGTAACTTCTTTCTGGCTGACGCAGGAAGTTGCCAGTGCTATGATCAGTAGCACGGGGAAGAATAATTTCATATTAACCGGTAAAGGAATTCACTTTGTTTTGCCGCAAAGGTAAGTAATTTATTGGCTTAATTATACTAAATAAGGTGTTTTTAACAAGGAGTATGAAAACAGGAGCTTTAAGTATATTAGCGCGCAACCTTCAGTTTTTCTTCTGAAATCCCTACCGTTTTACTTAAATAAGTTCAGAAGGAGCAGGAAACATAGTTTTTGAGCACAAAACCCTACCGTTTTTTTAGTGAGATTTTGCTGCCTGGAAACAGAACTAAATAGCTGGCAACGTTATGGCAAAAGTAGTACCGGCATTTTCGGCGCTTTCTACTTTTATGCTGCCGCCGTGCTGCGATACGAGTTGTTGGGTAATGCTTAAGCCAAGTCCAGTAGAATCTTCGCCTTGCAGGCCTTTACGGCGCGCCTGCGAAAAACGCTGAAATAAATAAGGGTGCAAATTTTGCGGTATTCCAATGCCGTCGTCGGAAATGTACAGGAGCAACTCTTTATTTTTGCGGGCCAGATTTATGGTGATCTGACCGTTTTCGAAGGTGAATTTTACAGCGTTCGCCAGCAAATTATCGAGTACGCGGCTGAAACGTTCTTTATTCAGATTGGCGTAAAGGGGAGCATGGGGTTTAATGAAGTTTATTTCCCGCAGATCTTTTACCTGCGTTTTCCATTTGGTGCAAATCTCTTCCAGAAACGCATTTATGTCCGTTTTTTCGGTAAGGAAACTGGTTTCATTTTCATAGCGGGCAGATTCGAGCAGGTCGTTTATTAAACTGCGGGAGGTGCGGCATTGCGAAAGTACGAGTTCAAAATATTGTTCCTGTTTCTCCGGGGGTAATTTTTGTTTGCGTAATAAGTTTATCAGCGCTTCGATGCTGGCAAATGGGCTGAGAAGATCGTGCGCAACTACGCCCAGAATATCGGATTTGGCCTGACTGATGTCCTGAATCTCAGCGTTTTTCTTTTCAATTTCCTGAAGCTGCATGAAATGGTTGGCCCTGAAACTGTAAAATAATCGCGCGGCTACGTAAAAGAACGATAGTAGAAAAACCGAAAGGATGTAGTTCTGGATCTGGTCGTTAGGGCCGAGCTGCAAGGTTTGCATACCCAAAATAAATGCCGCTTCAATAAGGAAAATGAAAAGCAGGTGTTGCCTGAATTCGAAATTCCAGAGTACGGCTACGGCGGTTAAGCCAAGCAGGTATAACGTGAGGGAGCTTTTCGGGCTTTCGAGTTGCACCAGCGTAACGGCAAGGCAACTAAGTGTATAGAAAAAGCTGAATGCAAAGCTGAGAAGCTGAATGTGGTTTTTGGGATTAATGAATGTCAGTTTTTGAAAAGGCAAAAAGCTGCCTGCGAAGATAAAACCGCAGATAACTGCCAGCAGCAGGTTCACCTGGGCGTAAAACGGATTGTTAGCGTCTAATGATTCGTAACCGAAAAGCAGGTTGAGGGCTACTAAAATGGTAGAAATGGAGCCAACAATACCCGCCGAAATTCGGGTGGCTTTGAGGTTTTGCGGGCTGTAGTAAGCTTTAAAAGCCGGAACAGAGCTAACGGGTACTGTGCTGAAAAAGTAAAACTTCATCCGAAAACAGCTTTTAAGAATTCTAATATATCTAAAAAGATTGTAATTTGAAAGCGATCCGGCGGTTTTTTCGTGAGAATTTGTTTTGGTATGGTTAGCATTGAAAACACGGAAAAGGGCTGAGTTTTTGGGAGAAAAAGCATAGCGTTTTCCTGAAGGGAAATGAAAAACAGGGTTGGAAATATGTGGCCTTTGCAAACCTTTTGGCGTAAAACCGTAAGCAGAAAAATGAATAAACAAACTGCTATATATGTCTGCTTCTGACGATGCAAAAAAGCTGCGGTGGGTGGAAAGTGTTTCGCGTTTAATGGATAGCCAGTTTCGCTTGCCGGGCACGAATTTTCGTTTTGGGCTGGACCCGATCCTGGGGCTGGTGCCTTTTCTGGGCGATGTTTCTACATTTGCGGTTTCCGGAGCGTTGGTATTAACCATGGCACGCCACGGCGCCAGCCGAAACCTGATCATCCGGATGGTGGTGAACATTATTCTGGATCTGGTTATTGGCAGTATTCCGATTCTGGGCGCGCTTTTCGATTTTGGTTACAAAGCCAACGACCGCAATGTACGGATGCTGAAAGCGCATTATCACGAGGGTAAATATCAGGGTTCGGGCGCCGGTTTTCTGACCATAATTATTATCATTATGGTGCTGGCTTTTGCGTTGGTAATGTATGGGCTTGCCAAACTGATCGGCTGGCTTTACGAATATGCGCAAGATCTCTGGTAATCCGTTTAATAAATGCAGCTGAATGTTTCAGAAATTAATATCTTACTTTTTTGCCTTGAAAGCCTACCGTTTTTCTCTCCTGATATTCTAATTTTTTGCGCAGATGTGGCATAACCAAACCTTATTCCGGGTGTCGGCGCAACTGGCTGCCGAGGGCATTTTTTCGGGCCTTGACCGCAACCTGAAGCCGGAAGTTTCGATCGCTGCTTTCGGGCAGACCGGGAAAAAAGGAAATTACACGCTCATTCTGGATCCTTCGGAAATTAATTTCGATTTCGAACATTTTCAGCCCTTTATTTTTCAGGTTGCCAAATTTGAAAAAGAGGAAGCCGAACGCTATAAAGACAGCGGCCATTTAAGTGAAAATGAACGCCACGAACGCATTGTGCAGCAGCAGTTGCTCCGAAAAAACCTGCAGGTTTTGCTGAATGAGCTGAACCTGGAAAAGGAAAGCAACCGTCTTTCTTTTTGTGCCTGCCCGGTTTGGATAAACGATATGCTGGTGTTTGTAACGCTGCATTTCGACCGGAATATTTTTCTTTCGCATTATGTATTGCCGCCGGTTCCGGAAAGACAGACCCACACACCGGCTATTTCTTTTCTGGATGCCACCGTTACGGAATTTCTGAACGACTGCGTTAAAGCCTTGCACGAAACCGAATTTGCCTCCGGGAAAAGTATTCTGGACCGCGATTACAGCGAAGTTTTGCGCGCCGCAGGAAAGCGTTTCATGTATACTCCAGCCGGTTCGAGCCATGGTTTGTTCGATGCCTGCAACGCCATTTCAGCTTTAAAATATGAAGGTTCGGAAGGTGTTGGTTCTATGCTTTTGGCCAAACGAAATCACCCGGAAATTTACCAGTTACTTACCCTCGATACTCCCGTACCGCTGCGCGACTACCGCTCGGTTCGCAAACTGCTTGAATTGGCGGAAGGAAATATTCGCCTGCTTTCGGATGCAGTAAATGTTTACGGATTGGGAAGTCTGAAGCCGGGCCACGATTTCAGCAAAGCCGAAGTGTTTATGATCAATTTCACGAAGCACTATACCTGGGAATTTATGCATGCTGGCCATGTGATGATAAAAGTGGCGTATGGTGTGCCAAATTTACCAAAAGGTCAGCTTGGAGAGCAGAAGTTTCGCCGTGATCTGGGACTGACTTTTCCGGACTTAGCTGAAGAAAATGCGCAGAAACTCTGGCTGCTGATGCACGAAGTAACCAAACTGCGCCACGGAACTATTGTAGTGATCTCGGAAGGAGCCGCGGAAGAAGCAAAAAGACTGGAAAAGCAGAGTTTTAAAGTTTCGCCCATGGCCATGGCACCGAGTTTCATCCGGCAACTAACCCAGATAGACGGCGCCATGCTGCTCGATACAGAAGGTCGTTGCCACGCAATTGGATTGATATTGGATGGTTTGGCTTCGGAAAACGGTGATGCAGCGCGTGGCGCGCGGTACAATTCGGCTATCCGTTATATAGAAACGAGTTCGCATAATTGCTTGGCGGTAGTGGTTTCGGAAGATGGCCTGATAAACCTGATCCGGAAGCCCTGAATTCTCAAACGATTTTCCCTGGTTTTTATTGTATTTTAAAGTGATATTTTTGCAAGGGTTGCAAATAATTTTCTGCTGAACCTACCGGGCAAGTTCGCGGCGTACAGCGGTTACACAGGCGCCTACTTTTCTAACGGCACGGCGTAATTCTTCTTTGCTACATTGTAATTGCTGGGTCCAGTAGCGTATTTCGTGGTTCAGTTCCAGACTGATGCGGTTGTTTTCTTCTCGTAAGTTTTGCATGGTTTCCAAAAGTTTGCTTTCTTAGTTTTTATGGCAATTTCAATGCCATTTTTTAGCGCAGTTTTTTGTAATTTTTATGGATTCAGCTCTTTTAATATTTCGGGGTTACCTTGCAGGGCTTCCCGTATAAAAAGCATGAAAACTGCATTCGTGAAAATAGCCCGTTGGGTTGCGGGATTTGGAGCTTTTTTGCTGGGTTTTACTTTGCTTTACTGCAGCCTGATCGTTTTTTTCGGGCTTATACCGGTAAACATTAGTTTTGCGCAGGCAGAAAAAGGAATTCAGGTCTTTGTAATAGATAACGGCGTACACACCGATTTAGTGTTACCGGCCAGCACCAACACCATAGATTGGCGCGAACATTTGCGTTTAAAAGATTATCCCGGCGCCGATTCTACATTCACGCATTTTGGTTTTGGCTGGGGCAACCGCCGCTTTTACATGGAAACCCCCGAATGGAGCGACCTGAATTTAGATATAGCTTTGTCGGCGGCTTTGGGAATTGGCAAAAGCGCTATGCACGTTTATTATTTTGCAGCAGCTCCCAAACCCGGTAAAAACGAAATTGAACTGCACCTTACGGAAGAACAATACGCCAAACTGGTGCAATACATTTTCAATACCTTTCAGCGGGATGAAAACGGTAGGTTTTTACTGATAAAAAATAAAGGCTATACCCGCACCGATAATTTTTACGAAGCAAACGGCCGTTTCTCGCTCATAAAAACCTGCAATGGCTGGACCAATACTGCCCTGAAAAAAGCCGGAATAGAAACAGTTTTCTGGGCGCCGCTACCGCATTTAATGATGCGTAAACTGCGTAGGTTAGATCAATAAATTTACCCGAAATATTTGCTTGATTACTGTAATTGAAACTTCAAACAAAATTATCTGCATTGCAGTTTTGGTGAAAAAAACGGTAGCGTTTTTGCCTTAAAAAGTCAGCAAGCAGCAAAGCTTAACGGCGGCGGTAATAAAAGTAATCCTGCTTAAAAGGTTTGTTGCGGTCCAGGAAAAGCTGGTCGTATTCCGTTTGTTTTTTCTGAGCTACAGAATCGCGTTTGGCTTTCTGAATTTCGGCCATTTTCTGTCGTTCTTTTCCTTCCCGCGAATATTTTTCATACAGAAATGAAGCCGGGTTTTCGAAAGCAGTTGCCTGCACCGGGGTAGTTTCTTTTTCCTCGAAAAGTGGTTTTGGCGGCGGCGGCGCCTTGGTTGGGTCTGGTTCTGGCTCGCGTTTCATATTGCGCAACGCGCGGTTAATTTTTTCCGCCGATGGCCGTGAAGTAATTTCTACTTCCTGCAGCTCCTGGCTTTTTTCCGCAAGCAAAATTTTAAGGTTGGGTTGCAAAGCAGTTTTGGAAACCAAATAGGTAGCGTTTTTAAAACCAACCGAGCTAAAAGTGATGGTGTCCCCGGGTTTTGCTTTTAATTTAAAGCTGCCATCGGCCAGGGTGGTAGTGCCGCTGCGGCTGGGGCGTGCAATGAGCGTGACGCTGGCCAGCGGTTTGTTGGTTTCCGCTTGAAGAACACGGCCGCTTACCACAACCCATTCCGATTGGGTTTGGGCCCAACCAAGGCTTCCGGAAATAAGAAAGATCAGCAAAAATAAAAACCGCATACGCAAATGTAAGATTTAAGCTACAGGCACCCAACGCCATACTGCATACTTTTTTTGGTTCGGGACCATATCGTTTTGCTTTCAGACAAGAAAAAAGCCCCGGCGTTTAAACCAGGGCTTTTCTGAAACGGGAAAAACAAACAATTATTTTTCCTTGGTGCTCATTTTCGTAGTACCATCTTTATCGGTTTTGATCACCGTTTTGGAGGTTGGCGTATTTATTTTGGTTTTGCTATCGCCGTCGGCTTCCGTTTTTATCTTGGTTTGCGAATCGCCGGATTCAATTTCGGTTTTCGTATCGCCATCTTTTTCCGTTTTGGTTTTTATTCTGGCATCTGAAGCCTGGTCCATACTACCCATAGAATTGGAGCTGGCCGTATCAAAGCCCGGGCTTGGCATATCTGTTTCTTCAAAACCGCCATAATAAGTAGTGCGGTTGGTTTCGTAAACTTTATATTGTTCCGGCTTTAAGATCCGCTGAAATTCCTGGTCGGCTTCCAGATCGATCTCGCGCATTTCAGCGTACATTCCGGTGGTGTCGGCGGTATATTTACCGCGGGCAACGTTGCGGCGTTTGGCACGGGTATAATATACATTGCTTACCTGGCTTTGCATAGCCGTATCGGTATCGAATTTCAGATCGCGGGCCATCTGGCTTGTTACATCTTTGGCCCGTTCGCGGTACATGGCTTCTTCATCAACAGATCCGGTATTTTCGGTTACCACGGCGGTATCTGTCTCTTTTTTTTCGGTTTTGTTACACGCAGCGAAGGCAAACATCCCTGCACCCAGCAACATTAAAAAGGATTTTTTCATAGTTCAAAAGATTAAAAAATAGTGAAATTTAAGCCGCCTGAAGATGCTTGTTCGGCGGCGGAAATTTTAAAAAACGGTATGCTTTTACGGTAAAAAACTCCCGAAGGCAAAATTAGCGGTTCGGGTCTGCTTCTTCGGCCGCCTGATTCATACGGGTATGTTCTTCCATATTTACAGTGCTGGAATCCTGGCCGGAAGTTCCCTTATTGTCAACATCCAGCACGTTTTGATCATTTTGCGCATCTGAATTGGCATTTACATCTGATTTGGGCGTATCTTGCTGGCAAGCCTGAAATGCAAACAAGGCGGCCGTACCAAAGATGGTCAATAGTTTTTTCATAGTTTTAGTTTGCGGTTTAGAAACCTGAAAATTATAGCGCTACTTACGCAAACTATATAGTTAAAGTTGTATTTTTTGGGTATTCGCTTAACTACGCTGCAGTTCAAAAACCGTAATTTCCGGCCGGAAACCCACTCTGCCCGGGTAACCTAGGAAACCAAGCCCCACGTTTACGTACAAATATTGTGGCCCTTTCTGGTACAAGCCACTCCATTGTTTATAAACATATTGCACCGGGCTCCATTTAAAAAAAGGCAGATCTATACCAAACTGCATGCCGTGCGTGTGCCCCGAAAGCGTGAGGTGAATATCCGGGAATTTCGTGTTCACTTCTCCATCCCAATGGCTGGGGTCATGTGAGAGCAGAATTTTAAACGGAATATCTTCTACCCCCTGGTGCGCTTTATAAAGTTTGCCATACTTCGGAAAACCGGCCCGGTTCCCCCAATTCTCCACACCTAAAATGGCGATTCGGTCTGTTTCCCTTTCCAGTTTTACGTTGGTATTCATTAATAAATGCCAGCCCATGCGCGCGTGTGCGTGTTTCAGGCGTTCCAGGTTTTCAATTTTCGCGGAGCGGGTTTGCCAACTTACATAATCGCCGTAATCATGATTGCCTAAAACGGAAAATACGCCCATTTTGCCTTTCAGCTCGCTTAAAACTGGAATATAAGGCTGTACTTCGTCGGCTATATTGTTTACCAAGTCGCCGGTGAAAAAAATAACGTCGGGTTCTTGCGCATTTATCAGTTTTACGGCCCTTTTCAAGGGCTTTTCATTTGTAAAACTCCCGGTATGCAGGTCAGAAATTTGCACCATTTTAAAGCCATGAAAAGCAACCGGCAGGTCAGGGAAATGCAGGGCAACTCTTTTTACCTTGTAATGAAAAGCGCCGTGCGCAATGCCATAAATAAATGCCGAAAGTGGCACAGTACCCATAATTAATGCAATGATGCTCCATATTTTATTCCGGGGAATGGCATGATCATTTTCGGCTGAAAAATATTGCAGAAGCAACTGCATAAACCGCCAGATATCTTCCAGAAATAAGAAAAATATTACCACCAGTTTCGACGCTAAAACAATAAAAAGTACTGTAGCCCAGTACTTTTGGAAAGGAGTAGGCGGTGTGCGGCGCGATAAAATTGCCAGGGCCAGCGTAACAAACGTAATGATGTACCAAAACCAATAGAGCCGGGAAATTACCATTTGCCAGAATCCGCTCAGATGCTGCGTAGCCGTAAGAATAGCCTGGAAAACGTACAGATCTACCAGGAAAACCAGCAATCCGGCCAGGAAAATAAAGATCAGTTTTTGCATGTGGTTTTTATACAGCTCTGGAATTCTTACTACTTACGCGGGCTTTTTCAGCCGGTTGAGCCGCTTCTTGAACTATTTTGAGTTTGCAAACATTAGGTGCTTCAATAAAAACGCTATTGTTTTATGACTGAAAACCTGTTACAAGCAACGAACTATATTCCAACCCTCGGTATAAAAAGCTGGGCCGAAGACGACCGTCCAAGAGAAAAGCTGTTACTAAAAGGCCGCTCCGCACTTTCCGATGCCGAATTGATAGCGATTTTGATTGGTTCCGGTACCGCCAAACTTACGGCCGTAGATGTTGGAAAGCTGATTATGAGCGCCGTAGGCAACGACCTGAATGCACTGGCTAAACTTTCTATAAAAGACTTAAGGAAGATAAAAGGCATCGGCGAAGCGAAAGCCATAACCATTGTGAGCGCGCTGGAGTTAGGCCGGAGAAGAAAAGAAACTGCTGCTGCCGCCAAAACCACCATTACCTGCAGCGCCGATATTTATAACTACATAAAACCAAATTTGCTCGATCTGCCCCACGAAGAATTCTGGATCATTCTGCTGAACCGTTCCAATGTAGTCATGAAAAAGATCCAGATCAGCAGTGGTGGCGTAGCCGGAACAGTGGCCGATCCGAAGATCATTTTCAGTCAGGCTTTGGAACACAAGTGCAGTTCGCTTATTCTGGTGCACAATCACCCAAGTGGCAACACCAAACCCAGCGCCGCCGATATCACGCTCACCAAAAAAGCCAAAGAAGCCGGTTTGCTGTTAGACATGCCGGTGCTGGATCATATTATTTTTACCGAAAATGATTACTACAGCTTTGCCGATGAAGGCTTGTTGTAAAGAAGCAGAAGGAAAAGAATCTTAACAAAAGTAGCGCAGAGTTTAAAGCCTGCGCTACTTTTGTTTTAGAAACGTATCTTTGCTTAAATTCTTAAACTGAAAACGGTATGCGTTTAAGCTTAAAAACCTGGATCATCTTGCTCGGCCTTGGCATAATTGCCGTTTATTTCCTCAGCGACCTAATCTTCAACAATAGTCAGTATTTAGAAACCATTCACCTGGAGCGGAAAACCAAAAACCGTGAATTCAAAGGACGTAATTCCCCTTTAACCGAACCGGAACGCCCAAGTTTCGATAGCTTAGATTACTTCGCTCCAAACCCGGAATACAAGTTCCTGGCCGATCTGGAAGTATACGAAAACCCGGAAACCTACCCGATGCAAATGACCGGCGGCGAACCGGAACAATACTTTAAATTCGGCAAAGCAACTTTCGAATTGGAAGGCAAACCATACAGTTTAACGCTATTCAAAAAAGTTAAAGAAGAAGGCCAGCCGAAGCTTTTCGTACCCTTCACCGATAAAACCAACGGCTTCGAAACCTACGGCGGCGGCCGTTTCATTGATCTGCCAATGCCCGGAACCAACGCTGCCGGCATTGAGATCGATTTCAATAAAGCATACAACCCGTTCTGCGCTTATAATTCCGAATACAACTGCCCGGTACCGCCGCAGGAAAACCGGCTTCAGATCAAAATTCCGGTAGGCGAAAAGACTTTCCATAAATAGGAGAGAAGTTTTGCGCCGAAATAGCTAATTTCGCAGGTTAATTTAGTAATTGGATTACATTATAACGTCATCCTGAGCGCAGCGAAGGACCTCGTTGGCGACCAGCAGAAACCTTAACTATTAGCAAGATGAAAGGATTGCATTTTTTTGTTTACATCCTTACGAACCCTAATAAAACGGTTTTATATACAGGTGTTACCAATGACCTTGAAATCCGCTTAGCTCAACACTATCAAAATCGAGGAGACAAAAGTAGCTTTACAGGTAAATACCATTGCTATAAACTATTGTATTTCGAAACCTTTCCCGGAATTGAACAGGCAATAGCAAGGGAAAAAGAAATTAAAGGCT
Source organism: Adhaeribacter terreus (assembly GCF_042657365.1). Classification (NCBI taxonomy): domain Bacteria; kingdom Pseudomonadati; phylum Bacteroidota; class Cytophagia; order Cytophagales; family Hymenobacteraceae; genus Adhaeribacter; species Adhaeribacter terreus. The sequence goes on from NZ_JBHSKT010000007.1 coordinate 276,449, forward strand.
GGACCAGGGCAAAAAAGGAAGCATTAATTGCAAGCACAAACCCCAATTGGGAATTTTTAAAAGTGTAAATGCTTTTAGTAAATTTTTCTGCTGCTGGCCGACAAGGTCCTTCGCTAGCGCTCAGGATGACGCAAAAAAGTAAAATGACCCAATAAATTTAAATAGAAGTCCGACTAAAAACGCTATCCTTTTAGCCCAAAAAAGTCGAACCTCGAAAAAACGAACATCGAAAAATCGTAACAAAATGCTGATATCATACGAGTGGCTTAAACAATTCATTTCTACCGATAAACCTGCTGAAGAAATTGGCACTTTGCTGACCGGTGCGGGCCTGGAGGTAGAAGGAATCGAACAATACGACCGCGTTAAAGGTGGTTTGCAGGGAATTGTAATTGGCGAAGTGCTGACCTGCGAAAAACACCCGGATGCCGATAAACTGAGCATTACTACGGTAAACATCGGCGAGGCCGAACCGTCGCAAATTGTGTGCGGCGCGCCGAACGTGGCAGCTGGGCAGAAAGTGGTAGTAGCAACTGTCGGAGCCGAATTATTCCCGGCTTCCGGCGAACCGTTCAAAATTAAGAAATCGAAAATTCGCGGCGCGGCTTCCGAAGGGATGATCTGCGCGGAAGATGAAATTGGTTTGGGAACGTCGCACGCGGGCATTATGGTGCTCGATACGAATTTGCCAAACGGTACGCCGGCGGCGCATTACTTTGGGCTGCAATCCGATAGCGTTTTCGAAATTGGCTTAACCCCGAACCGGGCCGATGCGGCTTCGCATTTCGGCGTGGCCCGCGACCTGCAGGCTTTGCTGAAAGTGCACGCAAATCTGCCGAATATCAGCGCCTTCCACGTGAAAAATAATTCGGCTCCAATCGAAGTAGAAGTAAGAAACCCGGAAGCCTGTCCGAGATATGCGGGCGTAAGCATCAGCGGGGTAAAAGTAGGAGAGAGCCCGGAGTGGTTGCAGCACCGTTTGAAAAGTATTGGCTTGTCGCCGATAAACAACGTGGTGGATGCAACCAATTACGTGCTGCACGAATTGGGCCAACCGATGCACGCCTTCGATGCCGATAAAATTGCCGGTAAAAAGATAATCGTGCAGGAAGCTACCGAAGGCGAAACGTTTGTGACCTTAGACGGTGTGGAACGCAAACTGCGCGCTACCGACCTGATGATCTGCAACGCCGAAGAACCGATGGTAATTGCGGGCGTTTTCGGCGGTAAAAAAGCGGGCGTAACCGAAGAAACCACCAATATTTTCCTGGAGTCGGCGTATTTCCAGCCGGAACATATTCGGAAAACGGCGCAGGGCCACGGCATTAAAACCGATTCTTCGTTCCGGTACGAACGCGGCACCGATCCGCATATGGTCATTTTCGCCCTGAAACGCGCGGCGCTCATTATCCAGGAGATTGCCGGCGGCGAGGTAACTTCCGAAATTGTGGACGTGTATCCGCAGCCGATCGAGAACTTTAAAATTGCGCTGAACATCGACCGCGTACACCGCTTAATTGGCCAGTACATCGGCGTGGAGCGCATCAAAAGCATTCTCACGGACCTGAATATTTTAATTGAAGGCGAATCGGAAAGCCACCTGCAACTGAGCGTGCCGCCGCACAAAGTAGACGTGAAACGCGAAGCCGATGTGGTGGAAGAAATCCTGCGCATTTACGGCTTCAACCACGTAGAACTGAAACCGAATTTGTCGGCGAGTTTCCTGGCGCAATTCCCGCACCCGGACCCGGAAGTGCTGAAAAGCACCATTTCGAACCAGCTTTCGAGCCAGGGTTTCCACGAGATTATGACCAACTCCCTCACCGATTCGAAGTACTACGAAAACGGTACCGAAAACCGCGACGAAAGTCTGGTGCGCATTCTGAACTACAATTCCGAAGACCTGGACGTGATGCGCAAAACGCTGGTTTATTCCGGCCTCGAAACGCTGCGCCGCAACATTAACCGGAAGCAGAAAGACCTTAAAATGTACGAGTTCGGGAAAATTTACTGGCAGGAAAACGGCAAATACAAAGAGCAGACGCAGCTGGTTTTATTCGCCACCGGCAACACCGCCGCCGAAACCTGGCGCCAGCCTTCCGCCAAAACTTCGTTCTACGAACTGGCCGAAACGGTACAACATTTACTCATAAAACTCAACGCCCGCAACTTCAGCACCAAGCCAACCGAACACGCGTATTTATCCGATGGCATTACTTACCTGAAGAACGACGTAACCGTGGCGCACATCGGGCTGGTGAACGCCGCCGTAGCCAAGCAAGCCGACGTGAAAGAACCGGTTTGGTACGCCGAACTAAACTGGGAATATTTAACCCGCAACTACAAAGACAACGCCGTTTTCGAAGAGCTGCCGAAGTTCCCGGAAGTGCGCCGCGACCTTTCTCTGGTGCTGGATAAAACGGTAAGCTTTGAGCAGGTAAAACAGATTGCCGAACGCACCGAACGCAAACTCCTCCAGGACATCAACGTGTTCGACGTGTACGAAGGCGACAAAATTGAAGCCGGTAAAAAAGCTATCGCCATCAGCTTCACGCTCCTGGACAAACAGCAAACCCTCACCGACAAAACCATCGAAAGCACAATGAGCCGCCTGATGCAGCAGTTCGAAAAGCAGCTCGGAGCGGTAATTAGGAAGTAAGGTTGAAAGGCTTGAAATGAAAAATGGTTAAACTGCGAAAGCGGTTTAACCATTTTTTTTGTTTGGTTCGAAAATTAAATGAAAAATTATTTATTTCTATTGGCAAGTAATAATTTGAGATTAAGATTTCTCATCAAATATTAATGCTTCAAAATAAGAATCAATTTTGTTCTTTGGGGAATCAAATGTTTCTTTCAAACTTTCATTAGTTAATATTTTATTAAAGATTGATCTTAAAATATTGTCAATACTTGTAGATAATTCTCCTAACAAGTCTATTTGTTTTTGCTCTAAACAGTCACCGTGTGTTAATTTGCTTCTTACGGAATACGCTTTTTTTATAGTCTTAAATGTTTCTATTTTATTAAATTCATTTGCCATAAAAAATGCTACGCGTTCAGAGAGTTTATGAGATAATTCAGCGCTATCAGTTGAGAATAAAGTTTCAAAGGCGGAACAATAATTGGAAATTTTGTATGCTAAGTTTCTAGCTTCCCGGGCTTGTTTAACAAAAAGTAATGCTCTTCCAATTCGACTAAAATTTTTATTTAGCATAAAATAAACAGAGCCTGAGCTTTTGCCATATAAGTAGCTCTCGATTTTATCGTGAAACCCAATAAAGTTATCGATTTCTTCTTTAGTGAAATCAACTTCGGCCATATTTCCATTTGATTTGGTAAATTGATACTGAAGTCTTAACGAGGATGCCTCAGTTTTACCATTCATTCTATGTATTAAGAAAGCAGTATCACAAACGATTGAATTATCTTTTATAAGCCAAGAGTTTTTTAAAATATCATCAACCCAAATCAATATATTTTCTTAGAAACTGTTTTAAAAGTGAATTAGCGGGATAAAAAAAGTACCCACTTTGGTTAAGAAAGTTATTCGACCAACTATTCAAAACCTCGGTGAGTACCCATCAAAAGAAAGAAAAACGGAAGAGATA
>NZ_JBHSKT010000008.1:0-197767 GCF_042657365.1 Adhaeribacter terreus
TTTGCTTGTTTGTGATATATGGGTTTTAACGCCGGGTTGGAAAGGGAGTTGTACTTTAGCAAGGGGCTGTTTCAGGAGTGCAATTAATTTGTTGCTAAAGTGCTAAATGGAATGGCTGAAAAGGTGAAAAATGGCAATAAATAGCGGGTGAAGAGCGAAACTAAGCTGGTAGAAAGGTTTTTATTGAATTGTACTATGCAAAGATGTTGGTTGTAGGAACAGGCAGCCATCCCGTTGCACTGCCAGTGGGAAAGGAGGGAAGGGTGGTTTTAGAAGCCGGCAGCAAAGTGCTTTCTCAATTGAATAAGGAAGGAAAGATTGTACTCTTTTTCGGAGGTTAGAAAAAAGTAAAGCTGCGGAAAATGCTATGGTTTTAGGGGTAAAAACTCGGAAAGGAAATTCTTGAATGCAACGGCGTGATTAGAAAAAGCAGATGGAAAAGGCATAAAAAAAACCGGCCGCTCTATTAGGAGCAGCCGGTTTTTCATTCAAAAAGGATAGCGTTTTTTTATTTCAGGTTATAGCGAACGCCAATACCGCCTTGTAATTCCAGGTTTACTTCGTCTACCAGTTCCATGAATAAGTTAATATCTGTGAAAATGCTGATAGGCATATCGGAGAACGTGTATTCCAGGCCAAAAACGCCATCTAAACCAAGGTCGATGTTGGTGTGGCGGTCGTGAATATAAATGTTATGATCGTCGTAGTAATAATAATTTACTTTGTTCGTGCGCAATTGCGGACCGGCACCCAGATACCATTTCAGCTCTTTGGCAGCTTTGGTAGATTTGCTTTTCAGAAAGTGGATCTGTAAAGCTACCGGGTTGCCAACTTCGTAATAATGGTAACGGTAGTGTTTATATTTTTTATTCTTGTAAAAATAGTCGCGGTAATATCCATCGTTATGATAATGCCCGCTAAAATAATAAGGACGACCAACCACAACTTCTATGGCGGAAGAAGGCCGGTAAAATTTTGCTGATAAACCGGTTGGGTCGCCGGCTTTAACACCTAAACCAATTGTACCCGCCGATTGGCCAAAAGCCAGCGTGGATAATGAGAACAGCAACGCCGCAAAAAATGAACGGCGGAATATTTGTTTAAAATGCATAAAAATTACTAAGGTTAGTTTCCGTTTCAGCCGAACTTGCATTCAGACTTTCGGTAAAACTACAATAAAGGCGCGCGCGTTCAAATTCGTTCCCGGTTTTCCGGGAAAAATGAAAATTAAAACTTAATAAATAACGGAATTTGGGTAATACGGCGCACTTTGTAAAGTTCGGTTTCGGTGCTAACAAAAAGCATAACATTAAAGCCATCGCGCAGCACCGGTAAACCACTTTCCATCAGTTCTATGAAAATTTCATCGTTTTCGGACAGCAAAGTGTGCGAAATGTCCGCAGACAGACTATTGAAAAATGTAACGCTTACCTGGTTGGAGGGAAAGTAATGCATAACGTTGTTTTTAGCGGTGAAAACTAAAGTGATTACAAAACCTGTTTTGCTTGAAAAGCTTTGGTTTACCTGATTTCAGCCCGGAGCAAATTCGGATATGAAGTTGCAAATACCGTGCCTTATATATAATTTATTCTATACTAAGTAAAGTTTATTTTTCAAGTGCTGAAAATTTATATGGCTGAAGCGGAAAGTCACCTGCCTGAACAGGAATAAAAGCAGTCTGAAAGAGAACAGTAAGAGAACTGGTTTTGGGTTTGATATAGAATTGAAGAGAATGTATTTTTAATTCACTGATGTTCAGGAAAACTAGCATTTAAATATAGCCGAGCACAATAACAGCAGAGAAACTTAAATTATTATTTTCCTATATTTGCAGCCTGAAAGAAAAACGAACCGGATTTTTAAACCGTTTTGGTACCGATGGAGTATATTTATTTTCCCCGGTTAAAATTCAGGTCATGTATTCTTGATAAAAATGAAATTATTGCAGCGAATTTTAAAGCAAAAGAAAGGTAACGCCGCGCCGGTTCCCCAATCGGGTGCAAATGGCGTGGTTTATTATTTGCTGGAATGCTGGAATCAATATGCCGATCTGCCCGACAGCCTGTTGCCCTACGTTGACACTGTTAAAACTAAAGCCGAGTGGGAAAAACTGGGTTTTGTGCTCGAAATGAATAAATACGGCCAGATCCGGAAGTTTAAAGTTGAGAATAAATATTTCAGCTTTATAAAAGTAGATGGTGAGCAAGCCGCCGAAGCAAAAGCGATCCGTTTGGGCAAGCGCCTCACGCATAATCCCGAACACATTGCTTTGCTTATTCAGCGTGGCTGCCGGCAGGACGAATTTCTGTACAGTTTAGCCAGCGAGTAAGTATCAGCACTTTTTAATACCGAAAGGGCAGCGTTTTTCCGGAAATCTCGTTTAGAGGGTATTCCTTTCCGGATGTGTATGACGAACAAATCTTTTCAGAAATTTCTGGGTCAATTGCTGGCAGTTGTTGCCGGTATTTATGTGAGCTGGAGTTTAAATTTCTTTATTCCTTTTACTTTACAGTATCCGCCTCTTAGTACCTATCAAAATATTGCTGAAAAGACTACTACCGATACGGTAATTGCAGCACCCGGGCCTCATTATTTACGGAATGCCATGGGTGAGTTTTGGCTGGGAAAACACTACCGTTCTGCGTGGACTTTGCCGGTAAAAGTGCCGGTGTTTCGTATAAATGAAGTGCACGGCGGAATGAAGATTCTGAAAAAAGGCGGTGGCATGCAAACTACCAGCTTTACTTTGGCAGATAATTCCGGAACAGAATATGCGCTTCGCTCGGTAGATAAAAACCCGGTAAACGTTTTACCTGAATTTTTCCGTTACACTTTCGTGGCATCGTTTGTCCGAGACCAGGTTTCGGCTACCGATCCTTATGCTTCTCAGTTAGTGGCTTACCTCTCTTCGCAGGCAGGTATTCCGCATACAGATCCGGAGCTTTATTATATTCTTCCCGAAGATACTTGCTTTCACAGATTTGGTTTACGAGCGGGTGGATTCTATAACCTGAGCCCCAAATTACCGCAACCGGAAAGTTTACAGCGGCCCGGTGAGCGTTTAGAAGGTATTTATTCTTCGGAAGAGATGCTGAAATTATTGGCTGAAAGTAAGGGAAAAGCTTCTGTAGATACGAACTTGTTTCTGAAGTGCCGGCTCTTTGATCTGCTCATCAGCGATTGGGACCGCCATCCCGGACAATGGGATTGGGCGGGTTTTTCAGCTAAAAATCATACCGTTTTCAGGCCTATTCCTAAAGACCGGGATCAGGCTTTAGGGCATTATAAAGATGGTGTTGTGCCTTATTTATTAACCCGAACGGCCCTGCATAAGATCGCTTCTTTTACCCCGGAATATGAAGATGTGAAAGGCTTTGCCATAAATGGCCGCGTGCTGGATAACCTGATTTTAAAAAATGTTTCCGGTAAAACATTTGAAGATCAGGCTAAAGCGTTGCAAATTAAATTGCCCGATGCAGTGCTGCAGGCAGCGGTTAAAAAATATCCTTCGGAAGTTGAACACGCCACAGCACAAAAGACATTGCTCACGCTGAAAAGCAGGCGGCAAAAGTTAATAGAAGCCTCACAACTTTTGCATCAGGCTATTCAGGAACGTGAAACGAATTGATTTGATGTAAAGCTAAAAATGTTATTCAATTGGCGCTTAAGATATTGCAGAAAATTAGCCGGAAATCCTGAAAAATATCTTCTTGAAAGGAAATTATAGCTCAGAAATATTTGGAGGGTAAAGCCGGAAACATTACTTTTGCAGCCACTTCGATCTGGTAGTTTTTAAGCCGGAAAGAATACCGTTTTTTGCGCACGTGGTGAAACTGGTAGACACGCCATCTTGAGGGGGTGGTGCCTTACGGGTGTGGGAGTTCGAATCTCCCCGCGCGCACTTTTTACAAAGATCCTGTTGCTTTTTTGCGGCAGGATTTTTTTTGTGTCTATATTTTTTTAATGGTTGTTCTAAAATAAAAGAAGGTGAATTTGCCTGATCAGAAAGTGCGTTCGAACGGGTTTTCCGGCGTTACCAGCATTACATTTTCGCGGTCTACCACTACGCTTCCCGGAGCGGCGCCTTTAGGTTTACGCACATATTTTTTTTGCGTGTAAATTACCGGGCAAAGGCTATCGGTTTTGCGTTTGGAATAGTAAGCCGCCAGCTTGGCTGCCTTCTCGATAACTGTTTGCGGGAAAGTTTTACCCGATTGGAATTTTACAACCACGTGCGAACCGGAAACATCTTTAGCGTGGAGCCAGAGGTCGTCTTTATGGGTGTGTTTTTGGGTGAGCACATCGTTGTTGGCGGCGCTTTTTCCCACCAGAATTCTGAATCCTTCGGTCGTAAATTCGCGGAACGGGCTTTCGGGTTGTGCTGTTTTTTTGCCTGTTTCAAAATCATTGGCTTTCAGGAAGTGCTTAAGCGTTTTGCTGTCTGTAACCTGTGAAAGCTCCTCTAATTTTTCCTCCAGTGCAAATATTTCTTCGGTTTTGCGCAGCGCTTTTTCGTCCAGGATCTTAAGTTCTATCTGCTGGTTTTTGGCTTTTTTATAAAGACGTTCGGCAGTTTTTTGGGGCGTTTCGGTAGCTTTTAGTTTTATGGTGCGGTTTCGGTCCTGGTAAAAATCGTAAAGTTCAATTTCGGAAGTGCGCGGCGGAATATTGGTTAGATTGGCCATAATTACGTCGGCCGTCTGCGCAAAATTCGTGTCGGTTTTCAGCGACTTTTGTTTGCTTTCCACCTGTGCTAAAATTTGTTCGGCGGAGTGTTTTTGCTTTTCCAGTTGCTGCTTGATCGCCTGAAAATTACTCAGATAAAACTGGGTGGAAAGATACTTTACCGCAAAAAACTGCGACGCTTCGATCGGGTTTGTAAACTGCGCAATTTCAGTTCCGAGCGGTAACAAACTTAAGCGAATTTTGCCTTCAAATTCAATAATATAGTAAACCGGATCTTCGAGTTTTTGCAGTAAATCTGATACCGTTTTCTGCTGATTTTCGGCGGTTTGATCTTCAAAATTTTGTTCGCGCAAATACGCCAGCGGAAGTTCGCCTAAAGTGGGTAGAATTTTTTGTAACTGCTTTAAATTCAGTGGGAATTCGGCAGGCGAAACGGTAAAATGGCGATCCATGTGCCACGGATCAAGCTCAAAATCGGCAGGAAATTTTTTGTGAAAACGGTTAACCGGAATGCGGTTCTGAAACACCACAATATTAGCACGGTTACCAAACATTTTGAAAAGTAAAACCAAGCCTTCGGAAAGCTCAAAATAAAAGCTGCGTTCGTGCTGATGTTGCACCACTTTTTCCACCGTTTTGCCTACCGTTTCCGGGAAAAGATTTACTGAATTCTGCCGTTTGCGATGAAATTCGGAAGGAAATGAAAGGGCTGAAAAACCGGAAGTTAAAATGGCTTTAATGTAGAAATCTTCGTGCCCGTTGGTAAAGCCCAGCACCAGTTCATCTTTCTCCTGACTAAAACATGTGGCCAACGTAAAACCAACCAGTTTTTGCTCCATCGCCGCGCTCAGTTTTTTCAGGAAAAAGTAATTCAGGTGCACTTTTTAAATTGTTAAATGGCTAGATTGTTAAATTGTTGAATTGTTTAATTGGCTTTATTTTATTGACTTTATATTCTTGAATTTAAACGGTATGCTTTTTAGTTTAAAAAGTCTGAAATTCTGCCGTATCAGGCAACCAATAATTAACAATCAGCAATTTAACCATTTAACAATTTAATTTAAGCCCGTCGTAAGCGAGCCTGATAAAATCGGGCAGCTCTTTTTCTACTTCGGCGTGAAAGCCCATTAAATGGCTGATGTGCGTTAAATAAGCCTGTTTGGGTTGTAATTCTTCTAGTAAGGTTATGGCTTCGGAGAGCGAAAAATGCGAAATGTGTGGTTCTTTGCGCAAGGCATTCAGAATAATTACCTCAGAGCCTTTTATCTTTTCTTTTTCGGCGGCAGTAATAGCGTTTGCATCGGTAATGTAGGTGAAATTTCCTATCCGGAAACCGAACACCGGCAATTTATAATGCATGGCGCGAATGGGGATGATTTGCACCCCTTCAATTTCAAATCGTTCTTCGGAAATAGGGTGGAGCTGCACACGCGGAATACCGGGATAACTAATGCCGGAAAAAATGTAACTGAACTCGTTTTGCAACTGATGAAGTACTCGTTCTTCTGCATAAACCGGCATATCCTGGTGTTGCGAAAAATTGAAAGCCCGGATGTCGTCCATACCGGCAGTATGATCTTTATGTTCGTGCGTAAATATGAGCGCATCAAGTTTTTTAATGCGCTCACGCAGAACCTGCTGCCGGAAATCGGGGCCGGAATCGATGATAAAGCTTTTTCCGCTTACTTCAATATGTACGGAAACACGAAGGCGTTTATCGCGGTAGTCGAGGGAATGGCAAACCGGACACTCGCAGGCAATTACCGGAACGCCCTGGGAAGTGCCGGAGCCAAGAACAGTTACTTTCACGAGGCTGCATCCTCCTGGCTTTGAATTTCGGCCAGGAATTCCTGGTTCTTTTCGCTTAAGCGGCTGGTATCGATCGTAATATTCCGCAGGATCTCGTAGAGGCAGTTTACTTTTCCTTCGAGTGCGTAGTATTTATTCACCACTACCACTTTCATATCTTTCAGCACGCAATATCCTGCCTTAAAATTTCCCTTTTCGTACCGCAGCATATAATCCGATTCGGCAAAAAGGTCTTCGAGTTTGTTCAGGAAATGGCGCGTGTATTTCAGCTCCATGCCGTAGTTTTTTGCTTAAGAAATATACTGTTTTACGGTTTGCACCAGCATGTCGAAATCTACCGGTTTTGGCAAATATGCGTTAATGCCGGCTGCTTTAAAATCTTCCATGCTGTAATTATTGGCATTGCCGGTTACCGCAATAATCGGAATATTCGAGATCTCCGGATTTGCATTCGCGCGGATCTCTTTGGTGCAAGCCATGCCGTCTTTTCCCGGAATGTTAAGGTCCATTAAAATGCCGTCTATTTTCTGGCTGTCAATGGTTTTCATTACTTCACTGCCGTTTTTAGCCGCAATAATATTGTAGTTTTGTAATTCCAGAATTTTGCGGGTAAGGTTCAGAATAACGGAGCTGTCTTCCGCAATCAGAATAGTTTTAGCTTCAGCCATAATTTAGTTTTGAGTGAAATATTGCTTATACATTTGCGTAAATTCTTTGTAATGCTGCAGCAGTTTTGAAAAGCCGGAGTCTACCGTTTTCAGGTGGCCGTGCTTAATTTCCTGCTCCAGTTGTTTGGCCATTTGTGCCATTGGGTTCAGGCCCAGCGTAGATGCTGTGCCTTTAATCTGATGCAATGTACTTAAAATCTCTTTGTAATGTTTTAAGTCTACTTCTTTTTTAGCAGCATAAAGCAGATCGCCGGCTTCCGTTTCGAAATCGTGATAAAGTTGCTCTGCAAAATCAGCGCCTCCCAGTTCTCGCAGTTGTTCCAGTATGCTAAGGTTCAGGGCCGGTTCGTTCGTAGAATCTGGTTCAGCTACCACCTCTTTGCTATAGACATCCATGCCAATCCATTTCTGAATAATATTGAATAATTCCGCCGATTTAACAGGTTTGGAGATGTAATCGTCCAGCCCCTGGTTCATAAATTTTTCAGCATCGTCTTTCATGGAGTAAGCTGTCATGGCAACGATAGGCGGGCAGTCCTGCAGGAGCATGTCTTTTATCTGGGCGGTTGCTTCCACACCATCCATTTCCGGCATCTGAATATCCATGAAAATAATATCGTAAGGATGCACTGCCGCAAATTCTATGGCTTCATAACCATTAGACGCAACATCGCAGCGGCAACCCAGTTTATTCAGCAGTTTCAGGGCAACTTTCTGGTTTATCTGGTTGTCGTCAACTAACAGCACGTACGGTTCATTTTCGAAATTTTCGGTAATTACCGCTGCTTCTTTAGACGCCTTGATATTCTTTACAATTTCCTCGCTGTTTTCAGCAACGCGCGTGGCAATTGTAAACCAGAACGTACTTCCTTCGCCGTAAACTGAATTCAGACCAATCTCACCGCCCAGTAATTCGCTGAGTTGTTTGGAAATAGCCAACCCTAAACCGGTGCCGCCAAAAGATTTAGTAGAAGTATCGTCGAGCTGCGTGAAATTGGTAAACAGTAATTTCTTATTCTCTTCAGTTATGCCAATTCCCGAATCCTGCACCTTTATTTCCAGCATGAATTTACCATCGAATTCCCGCTTTTTCTTAACGAAAATATTAACCGCGCCACTATTGGTGAACTTAATGGCATTAGCCGTCAGATTTGATAATATTTGCAGGAAACGCGTTTCGTCGGTAATAATAAAACGCGGTACATCGGGCTCTATGTGCAAAGCAAAATCGAGGCTTTTCTGATTTGCCCGGTTCTGGAATAAGGAATAGATCTTATCCAGCGTGTCGTACAGATCAATACCCGTTTCGTTAATTACCAATTTGCCGGCCTGAATTTTAGACAGGTCCAGGATATCGTTCAGAATTGCTAAAAGAGCGTCAGAAGATTTGCGCAACGTCTCCACGTATTCCGCCTGTTCTTCCGAAATGGAAGTCTGATGAAGCAGGTCTATCATCCCGATAATGCCGTTCATAGGAGTGCGCAATTCGTGGCTCATGTTGGCCAGGAAAAGCGTTTTAGCCTGTAACGAACTTTCTGCCAGCTCTTTTGCCCGGATCAGCTCCATTTCAATTTTCTTCAGTTCCGTTACGTCGCGGCAAACTCCTTCCATTCCCAGCGGATTACCTCTTTCGTCGCGCACCTGGCGGGCATTTATCAATACTTTCCGCACTTCACCAGATTTTTTCTTCAGCGAAACTTCAAAGTTCTGTACTTTGCCCAATTCGCTGACGGCCTTTTTTAAATTCTCCTGTTCCTGCGGTTCACTGTAAAGCTCCAGGCTATGCATGCCAAGTACTTCGGTTTGAGAATAGCCTAAAATTTCCTGCACGGAAGGGCTCATTAAAAGAATGTACCCATCGCGGTCAGTGCGATAATACAGATCCTGAAACGATTCGAAAATGGAACGGAATTTTTCTTCACTCCGGGACAGCGCCAGCTGCGATAATTTCTTTTCGGTAATATCCAGCGAAATACCCGAAACCTCTTCAAAACTACCATCGCGCAAGTAAATTGGGTTGAGGTAAATTTCCCGCCAGTTCGTAGTGCCATCCGGTCGCTCCAGTTTCAGTTCAAAGTGCTGATTTATTCCTTCAAAAACCTGCTGGTAGCGTGCCTGCAATTCTGCGTAACTATCGCCAAAAGCTTCGGGCAGACCGGAAGATTCAACTTTTAAAGGAAGTGATTTCGAATTTTCAGGGAAGAAATAATTGTAAAAGTTCTGGTTATAAGAAGTTATTTCCAGCGCATTATTTACCGACCACATCATGTGAGAGCCGCTTTCGAAAATGGCTTTGAGACGGGCATTCTGCAGGTTTATCTGTTCTTCGTTACTCTTTCTTTCAATAGCAAGCGCTACCTGGTTTGAAATAAAGTGCAGGATCTCGATATCAGTGTGAATGTAAGCATCTGGTTTTTTATAATCCTGCACCGAAATTACCCCGATTATGCGGTCTTCGATGGAAAGAGGGGAGCCTAGCATTACTTCCGGCATTTGTCCGTGCAACGTTACTTTGCCGGAATCAATAAGTTCCTGGTAATCTTCCTTTAATAAGAACAGCGGCCGGCCGGAATTAATAATGTATTCCGTTATGCCATTGTCGAAGGAACGTTTTATTTCGGTGCTGCCGGCGTTTAACTGCTGATCGACGAGGTAAACAAAATTCAGTTCGGTCCTTTCTTCGTTACAAAGCGCGATCTGAATATTATTGGTCTCGATGATCTTACTCAGCTCGCGGTGAATGGCTCCGTATAGAGAAGTTAAATCTTTGCTGCTGATCGCTAAGTTGGCGATACTATAGTAAACTTTCTGTAAACGTTCGGCCTTTATACGGTCGGTAATATCGTGCAGAATAGCGCGTGTAGCTACTGGTTTTCCATCCTGCAACGTGCAGCTAATACTACCGATCAGGTGAATCGGTTTGCCGCTTTTGGTCAGGAATACCGTTTCGATCTTATTCACATCTTCGCCTTTATACAAATTGCGGAGCTGGTAAATAAGTTTGGCTTTGTAATACGGGTGAACAATATCGTTCAGCGTCAGTTTTTCGATGTCGAAATCGTTATATCCCAGTTTTTCTTTCCAAGCCCGGTTCACAAAAATAAATTTGTTATCTACCGACGTATCCTGGATCAGGTCATGGGCATTGTCGAAAAGGTCCTGTAAACGTATTTTGTTGGTTTTCAGGGCTTCCATGGCCGCTTTGCGGTCTGTAATGTCTTTCCCAACGCTTGAAAGGCCAATGATATTTCCTTCTATGTCTTTTTCGAAAATGCTGTGCCATTTCAGCACTTTCACCAAACCACTTTTTGTTACAATGTTGCGTTCATAGTAATGGTTAATTGTCTGGTCCTGAAGTGATTCTGTAAAATCATGCTGGCGCTTTTGTTTTTCATTTTCCGGCAAAAACAATTCGAAATAATTGCGGCCAATTACTTCTTCGCGCGTGTAACCGGTGTAGGTCAGGAAATAATCGTTTACCGTTATCAGATTGCCTTTCAGATTCAGGCTGATATAGAGCAAGTTCACTTTTTCCAGAAACACCCGGAATTGCTGCATACTTTCCCGCATTACTTCTTCACGGCGCATAGCAGCCTGCGCCATTTTACGTTCGGTAATGTCGCGGATATTGGCCTGAATGTAATGATGTCCTTCTAAAGAAATGCGACTTAAACTTACTTCAGCATCGAGCATTGTACCGTTCTTATGCTGAAATTTCCACTCAAAAGATTGGGAAACGCCGGCCTTTAAAGTTGCTTCAATAATGCTGGCCGCTTTACTGGTGGAAGGCTGGTCGTCGGGTTGATGTTCAGGCGAAATTTCGTCGAGCCGTTTGCCTAATAATTCGTGTTTCTGATAACCGAAAAGCTGAATGGTGGTATCGTTAGAATCTACGATCACGTTGTTGTAAAGCAGACAGATACCGTCGTAGGAAGATTCGAAAAGAGCTTCGTATTTACTTTTCGAAACGGTGAGTTCCTGATAAAGCTGCAGCTTGGAAATATACCGCCCGATGCCGGAACCGATAGAATCGATAAGGGAGATCAAGGCCGGCGTAATTTTATGTTTGTTTTTAATGAACAGTAAATTCAGGGCCACTACCTGGGTATCGGTGCAGATAGGCATTACCAATAAGGGCAGGCTCGGAAAAAGCTCCTGCAGCATAGCCGCAATTTTAGGAATGCTGTTCTTTTTTTTGCCTTGTAAAAGTTCCTGAATTAAAGCCTTATCAATGGTGATTTCCTGGTGTTGCAAAAGCAGGTCGGAGAAGAGACCGCAGCTGGAGCAAATACTTAATAAACTATCTTTCTCGGAGTAAAAATACGTGCCGCCACCAATTATGTCACTTTTTTCCATGAGCTGTTCAATGGTGAAGCGCAGAATTTCTTCGGTATTTTTAAAAACCGCCAGGTTGGCCAACAAATAATTTACAAACTCGAGTTGGTTATTGCGGGATAAAATATTTTGCTCGGCGCTAACTTTTTCCCAGGTATTCGCAACGGTGCAAATCAGGATCTTTTGGTTATCGGCGACTGCTGTTTTAAAACTGATCTCGATTGTGGTCAGGTTGCCATCGGGCAGGGTAAACCACCAGTCAAATTTCTGCGGTTCACCGGCAAAAGCAAGATCCAGGTTCTTATAGAATACGGTTCTCTCGTAAGCATTTAAGTCCAGGAGTTTAGCCATGTTTTTCCCGATGGCTGCGTTTCGATCTACCGATACATAATTTAAAGCTGCGTTGTTAAAATCGAGTAATTCCCCGCGGCGGTTCAAAATGCAAATGGCCAGATCCGAATTTTCGAAAATACTTTTGTAGCTCTTGTCAATTAAATCATCTTTTTTCTGATTGGCTGTTTCTTTGATAACTTCGTTAAACTGGAATACAAAAAACGTATGTCCTTCGAACCGGAAAGGCTGGCCCTGAAACGTTAAAACGGTATCGGTTTGGCCCGAAAAAGTGAGGCGCTGCCCGTTAATTTGTTCAATTCCCGACGCAATATGTTGTTCCAGCTGTGGCAGGTATTCATAAAGCCTTATTTCATCGGCGCCGTCGGGTTTCAGACCGAAAAACGATACGGCTTCCGGACTGGCAGCTAAAATTAAACCACTCACATTGGCAATAAGCAGCAGTTTTTTAGTGTTCTCTAACTGGCTGATTATTTGTAATAAACGTTCGGCAGAAACGGTATCGGAATCGGAAATAAAAGTCATGGCAGCAAATAAGGTTGCCCCTTAATACTTGCGGGCGGTTTAAGATACGCGAATTTTCATGAAAAGCTTCTAAATTCGCAGGTAAAAATTACGGCGTTTCCGTCCGGAAATCCTAATTTTTACTTTCCCGGATACGTTGCCGGTTTGTAACATGAAAAAAATTATTTTTGCCGTAACCACCGATCTGAACTACGACCAGCGCATGCAACGGATCTGCAACAGCCTGGCCGGCAATGGTTATGAAGTGTTGCTGGTAGGGCGGGAGTGGCCGGTTTCCAAACCATTGCAAACCCAACGATATGCGCAGCACCGCCTGAAATGTATTTTTTCAAAAGGCAAATTCTTTTACCTCGAATATAATCTGCGCCTGTTTTTTTACCTGCTTTTTCAGAAAGCCGATGCGTATGGCGCCGCCGACCTGGACGCTGCCCTGCCGGTTTGTTTTAAAGCACAACTTTCAGGTAAACCTTTTATCTTCGATGCGCACGAATATTTCCCGGAAGTACCGGAAGTGATTAGCCGACCGGCGGTGCAAAAAATATGGCGCGCCGTAGAAAAATTTATTGTGCCACGCTCCGCTTTGCGTTACACCGTTACCCATTCTTTAGCAGAAATTTTTACCCGGAATTATGGTTCCCCGTTCGGCGTTATCCGGAATATCTCGGTGCTGAAACCGTTTGTAGAAGTGGGAAAAAAGCAGCGTTATATTTTGTACCAGGGCGCCGTGAACGAAGGCCGTGGACTGGAAATGTTGCTGGAAGCAATGCCGGAAATTGGGGCGGAATTATGGATCTGCGGTAAAGGCGAAATGCTGGAAAGTTTGCAGCAACGCACCCGGGAACTCAGGCTCGGAAACAAAGTAAAATTCCTGGGATACGTGCTGCCGACCGACCTGGAAAAAATTACCCGCGAAGCCTACATCGGTTTTAATTTGCTCGAAAACCTAGGACTGAGTTATTATTATTCGCTCTCCAACAAGTTCTTCGATTATCTACACGCCGGTATTCCGCAGGTAGTTATTGACTTTCCGGAGTATAAAACTCTGTTGCAGGAATTTGAAGTGGGAGTGGCTATTCCGCTGGAAAAAGCCGCTTTAAAAAATGCGTTGCAGCAATTATTAACCGACGGAAAACGCTATGATTTTCTGGTGAAAAACTGCCTGCTAGCCCGCGAAACCTGGAACTGGCAACAGGAAGAAAAGAAATTACTGGCCCTTTATAAAACGCTATGGCAAACCCCGCAAAAACTAAATTCCTGATCGTAATTGCCGGGCCGACAGCCGTAGGAAAAACGGACCTGAGCATTAAGCTGGCGCAGCATTTCAACACCGAAATTCTTTCTGCCGATTCGCGCCAGTTTTTCCGGGAAATGAACATTGGTACGGCCAAACCTACGCCGGAAGAGCAGCAAAATATCAGGCATCATTTCATCGATTCGCATAGCATTACTGAGGAATATAATGCCGGGCAATTTGAAGCAGATGCGCTGAAAATTCTGGATGAAATTTTCCAGGAAAAGGACGTGGCCATTATGGTTGGCGGATCGGGTTTGTACGTGCGTGCGCTTTGCGAAGGCATGGACGACATGCCGGACGTTGCGCCGGAAATTCGGGAAGAGCTGAATCTAAAACTGGAAACGGAAGGCTTGGAAACGGTAGGTAAAATGCTCGAAAAACTCGATCCGGAATATTTTGCTCTGGTAGACCAAGCCAATCCACAACGAGTAATTCGCGCGCTGGAAGTTTGCCTGGCCAGTGGTAAACCGTATTCGTATTTCCGGAGCCAGCAAAAAAAACAACGGCCTTTCCAGATCATTAAAATTGGCTTAACCCGCAACCGCGAAGAACTTTATAAACGCATTGATCTGCGGATGGACCAGATGCTGGCGCAGGGTTTGCTGGATGAAGCAAAAAGCCTCGAAAAATATAAATCGCATAACGCGTTGCAAACCGTAGGTTACACCGAAATTTTCGATTTCCTGGAAGGAAAATACGATTGGCATGAAGCCGTAAGATTGCTGAAACGCAACAGCCGTCGGTACGCCAAACGCCAGCTAACCTGGTTCCGTAAAGACCCGGAATTTACCTGGTTCGAAGCTTCGCAGGAAAAAGAGATACTGGAATTTGTCGAAGCAAAAATGCACGCAGGAAATTAATCCAGCCGCAAAAAAAAACGGTAGGGTATCAGACTTTTTAAGTCCGAAAACCTACCGTTTTTTTAATGGTTAAATGGCTAATTTTTTGAAGGGTTTAATTGTTTTAAATTTCATTTTCGATTCATTTCTTATAAAGCCAATCAACCATTTAAAAATTAAGCTATTTAAATGCTCAAAATCTCAACCATGCGGGTAAAGCGCGGGTTTATCAGTTTCTTTTTGTTAATAGTATCTTCGAAAGGGGTATAAACAATTTTAGCGTTTATTTTACCGGCCATTACATTTTTCTTTCCATTCAATAAGCCTTCCACGCAAGCAATACCCAGTTCCGAAGCCAGTAAACGATCCAGGGCCGTAGGGGAGCCGCCGCGCTGAATGTGGCCGATCACGGTTACGCGGGCATCCATTTGCGGCAGCGCCTTTTCAACTTTTTTTACGATATCAGTGGCATGGCCTTCTTCGTCGCCTTCGGCTACAATAATTATAAACGAGGTTTTAGAACGTTTCCAGCCGTTTTGTAAAGTGTCTATTACGGTATCTATGGTGGTAGTGGTCTCCGGGATCATTACAATTTCGGCACCACCGCCAATAGCGCAAGGCATGGCAATATACCCCGAATCGCGGCCCATTACTTCTACAAAAAATACGCGTTCGTGACTATCTGCGGTGTCTCTGATTTTATCTATTGCATCTAAAGCGGTGTTTACGGCGGTGTCGTAGCCAATAGTATGATCGGAGCCGTAAAGATCGTTATCTATTGTGCCGGGCGCGCCTATAAATGGGATGCCGTGTTCTTCGTAAAATTTCATGGCGCCCGTAAAGGTACCGTTCCCGCCAATAGCTACCACGCCATCTATCTCAAATTTTTTCAGCTGTTCCGCCGCTTTGGCCCGGCCTTCCACGGTTAGAAATTCTTTAGAACGGGCGGACTTTAAAATGGTGCCGCCTTTCTGAATGGTGTTGCTCACCGAAGAAGAATCCATTTTAATAATATCGCCGTTTATCATGCCATTGTAACCCCGACGAATTCCGTAAACTTCCAGTCCGTGATATATAGCGGTGCGCACAACCGCGCGGATGCATGCATTCATGCCCGGAGAATCGCCGCCGGAGGTAAAAACTGCAATTTTTTTCATAGCTTTTTGGGGCTTATACGGAGCTAAGTTAAAATATTTCTGGTTGCGATGTAATATTGAAATTTTAACTTAAAAAAAATCTATAGAAATGGTACACTATTCTTCAGAATTAGCGTATATGAAAACATATATATTCAGAAGGCCAGGAACCCAACTTTTCCGGTATAATTTTTTCGGCTTAACCTGATACAATTTAAAGGTAGAATTTTTATATTGTGGAAATTTCCGGGAGGTGATACAAGGCCTTTTGCAACCCATGATGCGTAAATTTATAACTTAAACGGACCGATTTATGTTTAATTTTTTTGAAAGCGAACAGACTAAAAAACTGAAAAGCCATTTAATGAATTTAGGTGCGCTAGCGAAAGTGGATGGGCACATAGATACGGCCGAGATGAACTATATTGTAACCATCGGTCGCAAAAATGGTTTGAAACCGGAAGATGTACGCACATTGATCGCAAATTCCGGCGGTGTAAAACTCGAACTTCCCACCAACGATTCCGAACGCTTCGATCAGATCTACGACTTGGTGGAAATGATGCTGGCCGACGGCATTGTGGACGATAACGAAATGGATTTCTGCATCGATATGGCCGCTAAACTTGGTTTCCGGAAGGCAATTGTAGGAGTGTTGGTGCGTAAGATCTCGATGGGAGTGAAAGACGGCCACAGCCGCGAACACATTAAAAAAGAAGCACAGGCGTTTCTGGAATATTAATTCCGGCGCTATAAAACACGTATTTTGAAAAGCAGTTTTCTGGTTGGTTTACCGGCCCGGGAACTGCTTTTTTATTGGTGAAAAGTTGAGTCGCTTTCAACATCGGTTCCGTCTTTTGGCTGCAATTTTAAAGAATCGGTTTTAGCCGGAAGCTCCTGTTTTTCTACAGTTTCCGCTTGCTTTTTTGTTGGTGCGGTACAGGAAACCAATTGAATGCTGGCAACTAAGATACAATAGCACAGACTTTTTACGGGTCTTTCCATAGCGTTTTAACAAATTTCAACCTGCTTAAAAATTACACAAATTCCGGGTTTTAGAAACGCTATGGTTTTACGGCTAAAAACTGCCGTAAGCTGGCCTGAATTGGTATTTGCAGGTTATCTGTTTCAGGTTTTGAATCTGATTAAAACGGCCAGAAGAATGGTACAAGCCCCAGAATTAGTGCAATTAAAATAAGGGTTAAGCCGGAACCAACTTTCAGAAAATCGGAGAATTTATATTTTCCAGGACCATAAACCAGAATGCACGCCGGTTCAAAAGGGGTAATAAGCGATACGGAGGCACCCAGCATAATAGCAATGGCAAACGAACGCGGATCTACATGCAAAGCCAAGGCTGTTTTAATGGCTACTGGCACAATTACGAGCGCCGCCGCAGCATTACTCATCGGTTGGGTGAGGAAAACGGTAAGTAACACAAAACCAGCCAGAATACCGATAGTACCCCAATTCTCCAGTAAATTTACGATGCCAGTGGCCAGAAAACTGGCGGCCCCCGAATTTTCCATGGCAGTACCGAAAGCCGTCATGCCGCCAATTAAAATAAGCAAACGCCAGTCTATGATCTGATAAGCGCGTTCCGTTGTAATGCATTTAGTAATTACACTGATTACGGCGGCGCCTAAAAAACTAACCGAAAGCGGTACTACTTCCAGCGAGCCTAATAAAATAGCCAGCAGAAAGCAACAAATGGTAATAAGCCCTTTCTGTTTCTTAAAAAGTATTGGCTGAAACTCGTCGAGAATGGTGAGGTTCTGGCTGGTACGGAGGTTGGACAATCTATCGGCGGAACTTTGCACCAGAAGCAGGTCGCCCATACGTAATTCTACTTCATTTATTTTGGAGCGGAGGGTTTCGCCGTGCCGCGAAATGGCCAGAATTGCAAAACCGTATCGCCGCATAAAATCTATTTCGCGCACCGTACGCCCAATAATGTTCGATTTCACGGTAACCAGTAATTCTGCCAGCCGGATGTCTTTCGTTTCCAGATCTTTTTCAGCCATTACATCTGCCATAATTTCGATGCCTTTCGATTCCTTGATCCTGATCAGATCCTCAAGACTACCTTCTACCAACAGAATATCATTTTCCTGAAAAACGGTATGGTAATCGGGTAAAAAATTGGTTTTGCCGCGAATCAGGTTCAGAGTCCGGAAGGGGGCATTGGCTAGGGTAGAGGTAAAAACGTTATGGCCAACTAATGGCGAGGCGGGCGTGATTACAATTTCGGTCAGGTATTTCTGGATGTTGTATTCTTCTACCAGGGCGTGTTGCTCGGAATGCTTCGGCAAGAGATTTTTACCGATCGTCATCATATAAACCATCCCCACGGCAAAAATGATGAGGCCAATGGGCGTAACTTCGAATAAACCAATGGGTTCAATACCCGTTTTATCGAGGTAACCACTTACGGCAACGTTGGTAGAAGTTCCTATCAGGGTGCAGGTGCCGCCTAAAATGGAAGCATAAGCCAGGGGCATTAATAGTTTAGAACTGCTGAGCTTCGCTTTGCGTGAAACACCCACCAGTGGCGTTACAAACATGGCGGTAACCGTTGTATTGTTCATAAAACCCGAAATTGCACCGGCTACGATCATAACCAGACCCAGTAGCAAGTTGGTACTTTTACTGGCTACCCGCACCAGTTTGGAGATCATGAATTCAAGTACACCGGTATCTTCCAGCGCTGCGCCCAATACAAACACCGAAGCCAGGATCACAATAAAATCGGAGCTGAAACCGGCGTAAGCTTCGGCAGGCGTAATAATGTTGGTTATCACCAGCACAATAAGCATGACCAGTGTAACAATATCGACAGAGAATTTTTCGGTAGCGAACAGAATAATAGCCAGCAAAAGCAAGCTAAGCACTATGGTAATTTCCATAAAAACGGTAGGGTTTATCCCGAAAAAAGTCATGGTTCCGGAGCAGGAACACTTCATTATCGGGTAATCGCTATTTACTGTTTTTACTGTAAAGGGTTAAGCCTGAAAGGTAAATTTAAGCCGTAAATAAAAATTTTGGAGATACGGAAATTGTAAGCGGTTTATTTGTAATGTTTTATGCTAAGCAGTTTACTACGCCATAATTTTATTTATTGCATTCAGAATTATGGCACAGGCGTCTTCAATTTCGGTTTCAGTAATGGTTAGGGGAGGGGCAATGCGCATGGAATTATCGCAAAACAGGAACCAATCAGTCAGAACGCCGTCTAAAATTGCCTGGTCAATCACTGGTTTCAGAATGTCAAAACTTTCCATTTCTGCGGCCATCATCAAGCCACAATTCCGGATATTTTTTATGGCCGGGTGCTGCAATTTTGCTTTGAATAATGCTGCTTTTGCGGCAACGCCTGCCAGTAAATTTTCCCGCTGAATAACTTCTAAAGTGGCCAGCGAAGCCGCACAACTTACCGGATGCCCGCCAAAGGTGGTAATATGGCCTAAGATCGGATTATTTTTCAGCGTGCTCATAATTGCCTCGGAAGTTATAAAAGCCCCGATCGGCATACCGCCGCCCATGCCTTTGGCACAAGTAAGAATATCCGGAATTACATCGAATTGTTCGAAAGCCCAGAAGGTACCGGTACGGCCAAATCCACTCTGAATTTCGTCTAAAATAAGCAGCGTTCCGGTTTGGTTGCAACGTTCGCGAACCGCTTTTAAATACCCGTTTTCCGGAACGCGCACGCCGGCCTCGCCTTGTACCGTTTCCAGGATAATGGCCGCCGTACGCGATGTGATTTTTTCCAGCTCTTCGAAGGAATTGAATTGAATATGGTTGATATCCGGCAATAAAGGTCGGTACGCGCGCTTGAAATTTTCTGAACCGTTCAATGATAAAGAGCCGTGCGTAGAGCCGTGATAAGCGTTGTGGCAGGCAATAATTTCCGTTCTGCCGGTAAAGCGTTTGGCCAGTTTCATAGCGCCTTCCACGGCTTCGGAACCGGAATTTACGAAGTAGGAAATGCTCAGATTTTCAGGTAACGTTTTACTCAGCGCTTCCGCTAATTTCACCTGCGGACTTTGCACAAATTCGCCATAGACCATTAAATGCAGATACTTATCGAGCTGTTCCTGAATGGCTTTAATGACGTGCGGGTGACGGTGCCCCACATTACTCACGCCAATTCCCGAGATCAGGTCCAGGTATTTTTCGCCGTTGGCACCAAACATGTGCACGCCTTCGGCTTTTTCAATTTCCAGTAATAAAGGAAAATCGGTGGTCTGAGCCTGGTGTTTCAGAAAAAGCTGGCGCGGCGTAAGCATGTTCTTGTAGTGATTAGTGATTAATGAATAGTGAACCGTTATTCGCAGGCAAAGGTACTGCTTATTTCGGAACGGAATGTGGCGGTTATGCTTACAAAGTTAGCAGGTTGTAAAAGGCTTTAATATTTACAGGTTCGGACTTTTTCAGGCTGAAACCATAGCGTTTGGACACAAAAAAACGGAGCGCATCTGCACCCCGTTTTTCACATTCACCCTAGTAGAAAACAGATTAATTCTTTGGTTTATCATCATTCAATTTCTGCAGCAGCACTTTCATAAATTCGCGTTCGCCTTTATACATGGCGGCCAACTGTCGCACCGAAATCACTCTCTGGAATTTTTCGGCATATTCTTTATCCAGGTTCAGTTCTTTCTGGCGCGTATCAAACATCAGATTCATTTGTTCCTTAATTTGCGCATCGTTCAATGTTTCCAGGTTCTTTCCTTTAAACGGACGGCTTTTATGACGAAGTTCCTTGCGTTTGGCTTCATATTCGTTGTAAATCGGCCAGAAATTCTGCGATTGTTCCTGGCTCAGGTTCATTTTATCGGTAAGGAAAGCCGTGCGGGCAGCCTCAATTTTTTCAGTGCGTTTACCATGGCTGTTCTGAGCATGCGCCGAAAACGCTATGCAGATCAGGGCAAAAAGTAAGGTATATGTTCGTAAAGTTTTCATGGTTAATAATAGGTTTCGTCTAACGGCATTTCTTCCAATTCCTGTCGTATTTCAGTGGTATTGGCAGCAATAAATTCATGCGTAAAATCCTGGTCGGCTGCATTTAAAACAGCCAGATCGCTGCGATCCATTTGTTCTGAAGCCAGCAGGTAATTTACAATTTCAGTTTCCGGAACCTGGGCCAGCAGATCGCCTTGCATTGTTTCGTTCTGATTCATATTTAACATGAATACGGTAGCAAAAACGGCCGCAAAACCCGAACCCGCTAAAGCCAGTCGCACTGGTTTCGAAAGCCAGCCCAATACTTCGGAAGTTTCAGTTGGCGAAGCCGTTACGCGCTGCATGATCCGGTTTGGCAACTTGTCGAAATAATTTTCTGGCACGTTGTAAACATTCTCCCGCCTCAGTTCTTCCATATTAAATTTCGGTTTCATACTGCTTAGAATTCTTTTATTTGCAATGGTTTAATCTTTGGTAACGTATTCTTCAATTTTTTTTACCGCCAGGTGATAAGAGGCTTTTAAAGCGCCCACGCTGGTTCCCAGAATCTCTGAAATCTCTTCGTACTTCAACTCGTCGTAATATTTCATGTTGAAAACCAGGCGTTGTTTATCCGGAAGTCTGAGCAAAGCTTTTTGCAGCTTCAGCTGAATTTCATCGCCATCAATTAAATCCGACTGATCGATTTTAGCGGAAAGCTCGGCCGAAACATCATTAATAGGCAGAAAGAATTTGCGTTTTTTGCTTTTCAGGAAGTTCAGGCATTCGTTCGTAGCAATGCGATACAACCAGGTATAAAGCTGCGAATCCTGCCGGAAATTTTCCAGGTGCTTCCAGACTTTTATGAAAACTTCCTGCGTCAGATCATCGGCATCTTCGTGGTCAATCACCATTTTCCGGATGTGCCAGTAAACCTTCTGCTGATACTTGCGCACGAGCTGGTTGAAAGCCATGTTCCGGCTTTCTTCCTTCATGAATTTTTCAAGTATCTCTTTGTCTTCCAAGTTTGGTTATTTGTTTTTTCTGGCATTTACTGGCACAAGTGATACTAACGCTTAACACTTGCGCCAGTTCGGTTATACGTTGTTGATTTTTTTATCCCAAAACCATACCGTTTTTAAACAAAAAGGCTGTTGCCTACAGGTAAGCAACAGCCTTTCAGAATTAGCGGAAACAATTAAAAATTAATCATTATCCATTAATCATTATTACTTCCGCGCCATTACAGTTTTTACGGCTTCTACGATAGCGTTTTCGTTCAGGCCGTATTTCTCCATTAATTGATCCGGAGTTCCGCTTTCACCGAAGCTGTCGTTCACACCAACCATTTCCAGCGGAAGCGGCATTTTGCGGGCTAAAAGTTGCGCAATGCTATCGCCTAAACCGCCGTTGAACTGGTGCTCTTCTGCCGAAACCACGCAGCGCGTTTTGCTTACGCTCTTTAAGATGGCTTCTTCATCCAAAGGTTTAATCGTGTGGATATTTATTATTTCCGCATCAATTCCCTGCTCGGCTAAAAGTTTACCTGCCAGGATCGCTTTCCAAACCAAATGGCCCGTTGCGAAGATCGAAACGTCTTTACCTTCGTTCAGAACAACTGCTTTACCAATCTCAAATTTCTGATCTGCTGGCGTGAAATTTGGCACAACCGGACGGCCAAAACGCAGATAAACCGGGCCTTCGTGCTCTGCAATAGCAATAGTCGCAGCTTTAGTCTGGTTGAAGTCGCAAGGGTTAATTACGGTCATGTGCGGCAGCATTTTCATCATGCCCAAATCTTCCAGGATCTGGTGCGTGGCGCCGTCTTCGCCTAAAGTAAGACCGGCGTGCGAAGCGCAGATTTTTACGTTTTTGCCGGAATATGCCACACTCTGACGGATCTGATCGTAAACGCGGCCGGTAGAGAAGTTAGCAAATGTACCGGTGAACGGAATTTTACCGCCAATGGTCATACCGGCAGCCAGACCGATCATGTTGGCTTCTGCAATACCTACCTGGAAGAAACGCTCCGGAAATTCTTTCTGAAACGCGTCCATTTTCAGGGAACCGGTTAAGTCCGCGCACAGGCCCACTACGTTCGGGTTGGTTCTGCCTAATTCTAATAAGCCCGCGCCAAAACCAGAACGGGTATCTTTCGATTCGGTGTAAGGAAAATCTTTCATTTTTATGGTTTAATGTTTTCAAGATGCAGGATTCGACGGAATTGCGATCAGTCCCCCTTTGGAGGGGGTAGGGGGAGGAAAGGAGCATTATCAGATTTTACATTTGATCAAATAACGTAAAAATCCTCCCCCAACCCCCTCCAAAGGGGGACTTTAGATCAAATACCTTTCAACTTCCGCATCGTATTTTTTTAGTTCTTACTTAATTTAACATTTCAGATAAAAGTTATTCTACTTTCATCCTTCTACTTGCTACAGAAACCTACTGCCCGAAAAGTTTCAGAGTAGTGGTTTTGCCGCTGGTTATAGTGAAGTTTTTCGTTTCGGTAAACTTGCTGGCGCGGGCGCTTTTGGCGCGGTACACCAGCCGGTATTTTCCGGGAAGCAACGGCAGGTTTATTTTGCTGTTGCTTTCCGGCAGATTATAGATCCATTTCTGGCCGCCTTCGCTATCTATCGTATAAATACTGCCATAGCCTTGTAATTCTGAAGTAACATTCAGCAAACCGGGCATCGGGTAACTTACAATCTTCGTTTCGCCTTGTTTTACCACCACATCATTTAAATAATAGCGCGGTAAGGTCAGTAACTCGATATCGTACTTTCCGGCCAGCAGTTTCTGGGTGGTGCCGTAGGTAGTCCAGGCCAGTGTTTGCGGCGAACCATTCTTTCGAATAATTGCCGTAACCGTGCCGTAAGCCGGAGGCGCTTCCTGTCGGAAATTCAGATAACCCTGCGGTGCGGTAACCGAAAAAACGTTGTGTTTACCTGCTTTTATCTTCAGGTTTTTCTCTACTATCTGCGGAATCGTATTGATTACCAGGTCGTAGTTCAGCAGCGCATCGATGTCCAGAATATCAGTTTTGCCGTTGGCATCCAGGTAGTGCACGTAGTTGTATTCCGGTTCGCCGGTGATGTTATTAATGAACGTCATGTTCACATTCGTTTCTACCGGTTTGCCTTGTTCGTCTTTCAGTTCTACGCTTACCGTGGTGGAGCTCAAAGCGGTAGTTACCACATCGTCCAGCACATTTTCGAACGTTTTAATGTCGGCCGCATTGTAATACTGACCAACACATTCGAACTGCTTCTGAAACTCTTCCGTTGCGCCAATACCAATTACAAACGGCCGCAAAAAGATCCGTTTTTTCTGCAACGCTAATGAAGCTTTACACGGATCGCCTTTGCAACTTTCCAGCCCGTCGGTTATAATAATGATCACGTTCCGGGTGTTGGGCTCAGCAGGAAAATCTTTCGCGCTTTGCTCCAGCGAATAGGTAATTGGCGTGTTTCCCTTCGGCGTAATGGCTTTTATGCGTTTCTTGATCTGATCCGAATTTCCGGGCGCAAAGGCTACTTCCAGTTTGCTGTCTGTGCAGTTATTTTCCTTATTCGGGAATTGGTGACCGTACACGCGCAAAGCCATTTCCAGGTTTTTATGCGTTTTCAGCGAATCTACCATTTTGGTAAGCAATTGCTTGGCCACCGTCATCCGCACGCTGTTTTCCCATTTTGCATTCATACTACCCGAGCCATCGAGCAGAAATAAGATGCGGGTTTTCTT
This sequence comes from Adhaeribacter terreus, assembly GCF_042657365.1. Classification (NCBI taxonomy): domain Bacteria; kingdom Pseudomonadati; phylum Bacteroidota; class Cytophagia; order Cytophagales; family Hymenobacteraceae; genus Adhaeribacter; species Adhaeribacter terreus. Next base: position 24,335 of record NZ_JBHSKT010000008.1, read on the forward strand.
GGGTTTCGGGGTAGGAGCAGGTTTATTTTGGGCCTGCGCCGCGAAACTTAAGAAGAACAGAAAAACGAATAACCGGAAGAAGTTTTGCATAAAATGATTTTTGTTGAAGCAGTTTTTAGCTCCAAAATCATACCGTTTTCAGCCTGCCAGGGTTCGGGAAATTAGTAGTCGCCGGCGGTTTCTGCGGCCTGCAATAACGCTTGCTGCAGCTGCGCATCGTTCGGTGCTACACCGTGCCATTTATGCGAACCCATCATGAAATCGATGCCGTAACCCATCTCGGTATGCATTAATATCATAATTGGCTGGCCCTGAACAGTTAAGCTTTTCGCTTCTTCCAAAGTAGGCAGCAATTCATCAATATTGTTGCCTTGCGTTTCCAAAACTTTCCAACCGAACGCTTCCCACTTGGCGCGCAGGTTGCCTAAGCTCATAACAGCGTCGGTCGGACCATCGATCTGCTGACCATTTACGTCGATCGTAGCAATTAAATTATCTACTTTGTGGTGGTGTGCATACATAGCTGCTTCCCAAACCTGGCCTTCTTCAATTTCACCGTCGCCCATCAGCACGTAAACCAGTTTGTCGTCGTTGTTCAGTTTTTTAGCCTGCGCCGCACCCAAAGCTGCCGATAAACCCTGGCCCAAAGAACCGGAAGCAATACGGATGCCTGGTAAATGTTCGTGCGTGGCTGGGTGACCTTGTAAACGCGAATTCAGTTTACGGAACGTAGCCAGTTCTTTCACATCGAAGTAGCCGGAACGGGCCAAAACGCTGTACCAAACCGGGGAAATGTGGCCGTTGGAAAGGAAGAACAAATCTTCGCCTACGCCATCCATGTCGAATTTCGGGTTGTGGTCCATTACTTTAAAGTAAAGTGTAACCAGGAATTCAGTACAGCCCAGCGAGCCGCCCGGGTGACCGGAATTTACGGCATGCACCATGCGCAGAATGTCGCGGCGCACCTGCGAAGCCATCTGGTTCAGTTCGTCAACGTTTTTGTTAAAAGGGTTCATTGTATATAATTAGGAATTAAGAATTAAAAATTATTAATAAACAATTGAAATCGGTATTGTTTTGGTTGAAAAGTTGATTTTGATTTACAATGTTGTAGTAATATAACCCAACGTTATTTATTGATTAATTTTGCGTAATTTCTATGGTCTTTAAAAAATAATCAAAGTCTATCGGGGAAAGCTTGGTGTTTACAATTTCGTAGGTGATCTCATATTCCAATAGATCTAAAAACACATAATCCTTAAGTATTTTATTCGTTTTATTTTCAATAAGCTGAACCCGGTCGGCATCCCTATCTGCTATTTTTACTGAACTTATACTTTCATGGAAAGGATGAAGATCAGGATTTTTACCTTCCAAATACACCAGAGCAGACATTAGTCGTAAATCTGATGACCTGATACAGCAATCCATTGTATTGGTAATTGGATCATCAGGAGCCTTCGTTTTTATTTTCTTTCCTATACAGAGCCCCATTTTGCACTGCTCAACAACCAAGCTAGGTGGATATTTAAACTTTAATTTGTATGTACGTTTAGATGTATCAACATAACTATACCCATCAATTATAAAAGTTGGCCATTCATGCTTTTTATTATCCTTAAGATCAATAGCTTTTTCTGAATCACCATCATTTTTAGAATTTGAACAGCTTAAAATGAAGAAATATAATATTAAATTAAAAATGTGTTTCATTTTGCTTTAATATCCCAATGGTTTAATTATTCCAAAATGCTACCAATATAAGCCAAAAAGTTGAACCGCGATTTTCACAGTTCAACTTCTTAGGTTAGCTTTTCAGAATTTGGGCCGCGTGGTTTTTCGTGTCCACTTTGGTGATGATGTATTCGATTTTTCCTTCCTCATCTATCACAAAAGTATAGCGCATGGTGCCCATGTATTTGCGGCCGTACATGCTTTTTTCCTGCCACACACCGTATTTCTCCACAATTTCATGTTCCGTATCGGCCAGCAGCGGAAAAGGCAGTTCGTATTTATCTATAAATTTCTGATGTTTCTTTTCGTTGTCTACGCTTACGCCCAAAACCACGTAGCCTTGATTCAGCAGTTCGGTGTAATTATCGCGGAGGCTGCAGGCCTGGGCGGTACAGCCGGGCGTATCGTCTTTCGGGTAAAAGTAAAGCACCACTTTTTTGCCCCGGAAACCGGAAAGTTTCACCGGTTCGCCGTGCTGGTTCTTTACTTCAAAATCGGGAGCAATATCGCCAATCTGTAAGGTCATAAGCTGAAATTTAAAGGAATTCCGAAGATCGTTTTCAAATCTTCAAATCTCCGGATTTTCAAATCAGTTAAATCTTGGTTTTGTAAACCGTTTCGTTCCCCACATTATCTTTCACGCGCAAAACCACATCGCCCGACAAAGGTACCTTTTTATCCAGTTTTTCTGACCACATCAGCGCTTTTTTATGCTCAAATTTCAGTAACACGAATTTGCCGTTTACTTCCAGCTTGTAAGATGCCAGCCCCGAAAGATCGTCGCGCACGCGGAAGGAAATTACATCTTTGTTTTTCATGAGCAATTTTACGGTTGGGGCAGTGGTATCGTTTAAGATCCGGAATTTACCGAGGTTTTTGGTGGTTGTAGTAATGGTTCCGTTTTCCCATTTGCCGCCTTCAAAACCACGGCTTTTACCCCAACCGGCATAATAAACAGAAGCTTTGCTCAGGTCGCCGGTTGGCAGGGTTTTCGGTTTCAGCGTTAATTTTATCGGGCCGAAAAGCGGGGTAAACATATCGTTCACCGTAAAAAAATCGGCGTCCTGACTGGTTTTCAGGTAAAGCGTATCGTACAATGAATTTGCCTGGAAAATCACGTTCACATGGTTATCGGTATAACTCAGTTCCTGGCCGTAAGGCACCACCTGCCGGATACCCGGTTTTTTGGAAATGCCGCAGAACAAGATCGAATCCGGAATACCGCCGCGAACATCATAAAGGTGCACCGTGCCCGCCGCAGTTGCATAACTTGGCAATAAATTGTATTTCTTCAACCCGACAAACAGCTCCACGTTGCGAAACTTGCTGGCCGTATCGTTGGCCGTAACTTTCAGAATATTTTCATCCAGTTCGAAATCGAGTTGCGGCTTTTTAGGCTTTTTTGTGGTGCCCGCAAACTGCGGTTTCTGGCCGATAATGGTAAAGCGCAGCGTGGTGGTATTCTGGTAAGTGTCTTTCAGCGTCAGCACTACGTCGTTTTTTGTGTTCGGCTTAATATAGAATTTGCCTTTCTGAAAAGTCTGGGAATAGATCGGTAAGCCGTTGCCATCGTCCACATAGCACTTTTCGAAGCTTTTTCCATAGCGTTTCAGCACTTCGTAATTAATATGGCAGGAAACCTGGCGGCTTTTTTCCAGCGGAATAGCATCTATATAATGACTGTAAACCAGTTTGCCGTTCACAGTCAGATCCACTTGTTGTACGCCATTCTTGTTTTCAGCTTTGTCTAATCGGTCCCAGGCCATCATTTCCAGCCCAAGCTGCCCGTGCGCAAAAACGGTATCTTTCAGGCTGTAAAAACTGCCGGCTTTGGTTGGTACAAATTCAAATCTGCCGAATTCGTTATTTACCCGGCCATCAATAGAAAGCGTTTTAAGGGCAATTTTATTAATGGTTGGCGCAATTTTATCCTGAATCTCCGGAAATTTGAACTTCAGAACGTTGTATTGCACATCGTCTTTGTCGCGGATCTCGAAGTGCAAATGCGGACCGCCGGAGCCGCCGGTGTTGCCGCTATAACCAATAATATCACCTTTCTTAAATTTGAAAATATCTTTTTCGGGCTTCAGTTCCAGCTCAAAACTCTGATATTCGTACTGCTTGCGCAGCATAAAACCGGCAATTGGTTCTGCAAAACGCTGTAAATGCCCGTAAACCGTTACCAGCCCGTTCGGGTGCGTTAAATAAACCACGTTGCCATAACCGTAGCTCGATTGTTTGTAGCGCGAAACGTAACCATCGGCGGCCGCATAAACCGGCAAACCTTCCACGCCATCGGTCTTAATATCGATGCCACCGTGAAAGTGGCTCGGCCGGATCTCACCCATGCTGCCCGAAAGGAAATTCTGCTGACCAGGTTTAATCGGGAACAGGAAATAATCTAAAGGTACATCGGCCGGAATCTGGGCCAACGCAGAAAAAACGGTACTGAAAAACGCAAAAAAACTCGCTGCAAAAAATCTGAACTTCAAAACAAAAGGTAATTAAAAATTAGCAATGAGAAATTAGAAATTAAAGATTCATAATGATAGTTCGCATTTTCAAATCTTCAAATTTCCAGATCTTCAAATTTACTTCACTTCAAAATCGAGCATTTTATCGTTTTCGATAAAACCTTCCAGCCGGTCGCCGATCTTAACCGGGCCTACACCGGCAGGCGTTCCGGTAAAAATAATGTCGCCTTTTTTCAGTGTAATGTATCTGGAAATGAAGGCAATAATATCGGCAAACTTGTGCATCATCAACTCAGAATTACCTTGCTGCCGCACTTCGCCATTTATTTTCAGGCTGAAATTGATGTTATTCTGATCCGGGAAATCGGAAACGGGTTTGAATTCGGAAACAGGGGCGGAGCCGTTAAATTCTTTGGCCAGCGTCCAGGGTAAACCTTTGGCTTTAGCTTTGGACTGCAGATCGCGGGCGGTAAAATCTACGCCCAGGCCAATGCCATCGTAATAATTCTGCGCAAATTTCGGCTGAATATTCTTTCCTTCCTTGCTGATTCTCAAGATCAGTTCAATTTCGTGGTGAATGTCGTTCGAGAAATCGGGGAAGTAAAAAGGCGCGTTCTGACGCAGTAAAGCGGTATCGGGCTTGGTAAAAATTACCGGTTCGTCCGGAATTTCGTTTTTCAGTTCGGCAATATGGTCGGCGTAATTACGGCCAATGCAAAGTATTTTCATAGCAGGGAATTTCTTCCTTCAAAAGTAAAACTTAATTTTCAGGGAAAACAGGCTAACCCGCAAGTTTATTGCCCGGCTCCAAAAAACACCGCTTACGAATATTCTACCCAACAGGATTTTCAGCCGGAAGCAAACATTTTATATAGCAAAAAACGTATAGAGGTGCAATTGCCTTATGGCGAATTAAAAACGCTATCTTTTTCAGACTAAAAAGTAGAATAATTATGTTAAGAAAAATTTTCCTTGCCAGTTGCTTGTTTGCTGCCGTTAGCTGTTCCACCGTTCCGGTTACCGGCCGCCGCCAGCTCGATCTGGTCCCAGATTCGCAAATGCTTTCCATGAGCTTCAGCGAATACGATGCCTTCCTGAAACAAAACCGTCTTTCTTCCGATGCTGCCAATACGGCCATGGTAAAAAGGGTGGGGCAACGCATTCAGCAGGCCGTAGAAAGTTACATGGCGCAGAACAATTTAAGCAACGAACTGGCTGGTTTTCAGTGGGAATTTAACCTCGTGGAAGATAATACACCAAATGCCTGGTGTATGCCCGGTGGTAAAGTGGTGGTTTACACCGGTATTCTGCCCTTAACTCAAAACGAAACCGGCCTGGCCGTAGTAATGGGCCACGAAATTGCGCACGCCATTGCCAAACATGGTAACGAACGTATGAGTCAGGGCCTGGCGCAGCAATTAGGTGGCGTAGCTTTAGACGTAGCCCTGTCGCAGAAACCGGCTCAAACCCGCAACCTGTTCTTAACTTCTTATAATGTTGGTTCGGGTTTAGGGTTATTGAAATACGGTCGCACGCAGGAATCTGAAGCGGACCATTTAGGCTTGATCTTCATGGCTATGGCTGGTTACGATCCGCAACAGGCAATTCCGTTTTGGGAACGCATGGCAGCTAAAAGTGGCGGACAGGCGCCTCCGGAATTTTTATCTACCCACCCTTCCGACCAAACTCGTATAAATGATTTGCGGCGGTTAATGCCAGAAGCCATGAAATATTATAAACCACGCTAAAACGGTAGGGTAAAGCCATGAAAAAGTACGCATTCATTTTTAGTATAGCCGTGTTATTCGGTTCGGCCTGCCAGCGCGAAGGCAATTTTCCGGAAGTAACGAACATGCCGGTAGAGAAGAACGGTGAAAAAGCCGTAGCCGGAAAATTACTCGGGCAAATGATCTTCGACAGCGTAACGTACGCCGTGCCGCAGGAAAAATTGCTGCAACCGTTCATCGATGAATTTGGCGATGGCACCGTAGTAGATCATGCGCAGATCAGAAGGGTGCAGGCAACTAAAAATGATAAGCCGTACTATTATGCCGTAGGAATTGGCCAGAAAAACGGCGAATTCCGGATGATGGCTTTAGAGCTCCATGTTTCCGAAGATAACAGTTTATACGTAAGCCCCGACTCCCGGAAATACATTACCACTAGCCGCGATTGCGATTTCTGCCTGTTCACCTACGATCACAACGTAATAACCGGTTCCGAATGCCAGGAAGAATCTAGCGCCGGTGCCTGTTCCTATACCGTAGCGGAAAGCAATAATTTTATGCGCAGGTAATATGTGGAAGAAGATCATTCTAACCGCCATTGTAGTTCTTGCTGCCACCACGTTGGCCGGCGATAAGCGGCAGAAAAAGAAATAAAAACGGTATGGTTTTAAGGTAAAAAAGTCTGGCAGTAATGCCAGACTTTTTTATTATTTGCGTGGCCAGATATTTCCAAAAGTTAACATCTGATTTTTTGTAGACCTTAAAAGGAATATTTTAAGCTTTGAACATGGTAACGCCGCGCAGTTTTATTTTCGTCAAAACTTTTTTGGTATAAAGCGGAAACTCGCCTTTCATCATCCAATCATAATAACTCGGTTCCTTTGCCAGCACATCTTCCACCGGCATATTTTTATATTTCCCGAAATTGAAAACTTCACGGCCAGCGTTATTGTAAACTATCCGGCCCGAAAGATCGGCAGTGTTCTGCGCCGTAAATTTGTGAAGCTGCTGCATATCATTACAAACCGGAAAAACCTCTTTCAGATCCGCCGAAACCATGCTCACGTTTTCATACCGCTGGATCTGCGCTTTCAGAATTTCATAAGTTGCCACAGTATCGGCTTCGGCGCTGTGCGCATTATTCAGCGCTTTGTCGCAGTAAAATTTGTAAGCCGCGCTTAAAGTTCGTTGCTCCATCTGGTGAAAAATACGGCAAACATCTACCACTGCGCGGTTTGAAATATCGAATTCAATATCGCAACGCAGAAACTCCTCGGCCAGTAACGGAATATCGAACTTCAGCAAATTATAACCACCCAGATCGCAGCCTTGCATAAACTCGTGCAGGTTCTTCGCCACTTTCGCAAACGTCGGGCAATCCTTTACGTCATCGTCGTAAATCTTATGGATCATGCTCGATTCCAGCGGAATAGGAATGGTTGGGTTGATCTTGCGCGTTTTCAGAATTTCTTCCCCATCCGGCGTCACTTTCAGCACACTGATCTCCACAATGCGATCTTTACAAATATCGGTTCCGGTAGTTTCCAGATCGAAAAACACAATGGGTTTTCTCAGGTTCAGCTTCATGGTTTAATGATTAATGACGAATGATTAATGAATAATATTCTCAAAAACGGTATCAGAATGGATTGAAAAAGTCAGGTATTACAGCTCCCCTCCTTAAAAAGGAGGGGTTGGGGGTGGTTGGTCTACAAAACCTTCTCCGTCAAACCTTTAAAATCCAGGTTATCATAATTCCCCGAACTCATCAGCAGCAGATTCTTTTCTTTCCAATCCTGGTTCTCAATAAATTCCTGTAGCGATCTGCTGTCCGTGAAAACCTTGATATTCGGATTTTTGAACGCCTCTTTGATTTGGTTTTCATCCAGCATTTCCATGCGCTTATGCTCCACCGTTTTCGGGTTGAAATACACTACCGGCACATCGGCCGCATTTAATGCTCCGGCATATTGCGGCAGGAAAGCTTTGTTCAGGCTGCTGAAGGTATGCAATTCTAAACAAGCAACCAACGTTCGGTTCGGGAATTGTTTTTTCAGAGCTTCAGTAGTGGCTTTTACTTTGGAAGGCGCATGCGCGAAATCGCGGTAAATTACGGTAGAATTGCTTTCGCCTAACTTTTCCAACCGTTTGGCCGCACCTTTAAAAGTAGCCAGCGCTTCGTAAAATGCTTGACCCTTTATGCCAAGTTCTTTGCAAACTTCCTTCGCCGCGCTGATATTCCGCAAATTATGTTCCCCAAAGATTTGAATTTCAACTGGATCTTTCTTCGTAGTTAAATAAGTCTTACCGTTTTTGATCTTGTGCTCATGCACGCCGTAACCAATAAATTTCGAATCCTGGGTACGCGGAACGCAAACGTGCGCCACCTGTTCATCGTCCTGGTTGTAAATCATTACACCCGCTTTCGGGGTCATGTCAGCAAAAATACGGAACTGCTCACGGTAAATTTTTTCGTCCGGAAACACGTTAATATGATCCCAGGAAATGCCGGAAATTACCCCGATGTGATGGTGATACAAATGGAATTTCGGAACCCGCTGAATCGGGGAAGACAAATATTCGTCGCCTTCAATAATGATGATCGGCGCATCTTCCGTCAGCTTTACCATGTTCTTAAAACCTTCCAGCTGTGCACCCACGGCGTAATCAAATTTCCGGTTATGGTACTGCAAAACGTGCATGATAATGCTGGTAATGGACGTTTTGCCATGGCTGCCACCAATTACAATGCGCTGCTTGTTTTTGCTTTGCTCGTAAATAAATTCCGGAAACGAATAAACCGGAATGTTCAATTCCTGCGCTTTTAAAAGTTCCGGATTATCGGCGCGCGCGTGCATGCCAACAATAACCGCATCCAGGTCCGAAGTGATCTTTTCCGGGAACCAGCCTTCTTTTTCGGGTAAAAGGCCGGCCGCCGCTAAACGGTTTTTGGCGGGTTCAAAAATTTCGTCGTCAGAACCGGTAACCTGCAGGCCTTTTTCTGCTAAAGCCAAAGCCAGGTTGTGCATAATACTGCCACCGGTAGCAATTAAATGAATGCGTTTATAGTCGTTCGAAAGCATAAATTAGCATTGTAGGTAAGCAAAAGTACGAAAATAAACTTCTTCGCCTATGCGTGGTTTTTATTTTTAAAAGCTTCCGTCAGTTAAAACAGACGGCGATGGATATTCTGGAAATTTTTATGTAAGAGCTGGAAATGCATTGCCGTTAACTTCAGCCAACGGTTGCAGAAATATAGCGAAAACGGTATGGTTTAAGGCTGAAAAAGTAGTGCGAAATTAATTCACTGGCTTTCAGGAAGCTGAAATTTTTGTGTATAAGTTGTGTATTATTCCGCCGGTTTTTGATGTAGATTTGTTTGAATAAGGAAGAAAAGGCTATGGAAGAGAATAAAGTGAAGTTTCAGACAAAACCGAAGACGGGTTGGAACGCAAAATCGGTGGTACCGGCAGGTGTGGGCAAATTACCGCCCCAGGCACTGGAGTTGGAAGAAGCAGTTTTAGGCGCTTTAATGCTCGAAAAAGACGCTTTAACCACCGTGATCGATATTCTGCGTCCGCAAAGTTTTTACAAGGAGGCGCACCAGAAAATTTTCTCCGCCATTGTCGGCCTTTTCGATAAATCGGAACCGATCGATATTTTAACGGTAGTAACCGAACTGCGCGAACGCGGCGAGCTCGAATTTGTTGGCGGCCCGTATTACATTTCGCAGCTCACTACCCGCGTAAACTCCGCGGCTAACATCGAGTTTCACGCCCGTATCATTTCCGAAAATTCCATCAAACGCGAACTGATCGGTATTTCCTCCGAAGTGCTGAGCAAAGCTTACGAAGATACTACCGACGTCTTCGATCTTTTAGATAGAACTGAAGCACAACTTTTCGAAGTTTCTGAATCGAACATCCGGAAGAATTTCGACGATATGCGTTCGTTGATGGTAAAAGCGATCAAGGAACTCGAAGTAAAGAAAAATCAGAAAGAAGGCTTAACCGGCGTTCCTTCCGGCTTTACCGCTTTAGACCGTGTAACTTCCGGCTGGCAACCTTCCGACTTAATTATCCTGGCGGCTCGTCCGGGTATGGGTAAAACGGCGTTCGTAGTTTCGGCCATGCGGAATGCGGCGGTAGAATTTAAAAAACCGGTTGCTATTTTCTCCCTGGAGATGTCTTCGCTTCAGCTCGTAAATCGTCTTATTTCGGCGGAAGCAGAACTCGATTCGGAGAAGATCAAAAAAGGGAACTTAGAGGAATACGAGTGGGCGCAGCTTAACCATAAAATTGCCAAACTTTCGGAAGCGCCAATTTATATTGACGATACCCCAGGTCTTTCTATCCGGGAGCTTCGTACCAAATGCCGCCGCTTAAAAGCGCACCATGACATTCAGATGGTTATTATTGACTATTTGCAGCTAATGACCGGCTCAACTGACGGTAAAGGACCAGGAAACCGTGAACAGGAAATTGCTTCCATCTCCCGGGCTTTGAAAATGATTGCGAAGGAATTGAGTGTGCCGGTTATTGCGCTTTCGCAGTTAAGCCGTGCCGTAGAAACCCGTGGTGGCGACAAAAAACCAATGCTTTCCGACTTACGTGAATCCGGTTCTATTGAGCAGGATGCGGATATGGTTGTGTTCCTTTACCGCCCTGAATACTACAAAATTACCGAAGATGAAATGGGTAACCCAACTGCCGGTACCGGTGAGGTAATTATTGCCAAACACCGGAACGGTTCCCTGGAAAACGTGATCCTGAAATTTATCGGTAAATACACTAAATTTGCGGATCTGGACGGCGATTTCAATTCCGAATTTAATCCGGGAAGTTTCTCAGCTACGAGCACTTTTGAAAGTGAAACGCCGGGAACGATCCGTTTAGGCAGCAAAATGAACGACGGAGGAGGTTTCCCAAGCTCCGCTTTTGACGAAGAACCGCCGTTTTAAAACGGTATCATTTTAAGATGAAAAAGTAAAGGCTCCACATTTTGCGGAGCCTTCTTTATTTTAAAAACGGTATCAAATTTCATCAGAAAACAATCACGCCGTATTCAGTTTCTGAATTTTCTGTTTTTCACCTACAATCCATACAATATCGCCCCATTCAAAAGTGGTGGTTGAGGTTGGGTTCAGAATACGTTCATGGTTGCGCTCAATACCAACTACTAAGCCATTCGTGCGTTCTCTTATACCTGAACTTAGCACCGTTTGGCCTTTTAATCGGTTATGTTCATCCACCACAATTTTTTGAACTACAATGTCTTCTACGTTTGGCGTTGCGGCTTCAATCTGTTCCTGCATATCAAAAACCGGCTTAAACGCCTGTATCTGTTCGTCGGTAGCAATAATGCCCACATGATCGAAGGGTAAGAGTTTGTTATTTTTTCCGGGCGCATAAATGAGTTTATCGCCCCGTTTTATGTAGGCAATATTTACCCCGTAATTTTCACGCCAAGCCAACTCCAGCAGGTTTTTACCAATGTACGCTGCCTGCGGGCTCACTTCCAGATCTATTAAATGCGCATCCCAGGGCGAAAGATCAGATTGCGGACTGAAATGCTTACTCAGAATATTTTCTGTGCCCGATAACTTTTCTGCTTCGGCTTTTTCGCGGGCATTCAGGTTGCTTAAGAAACGGCCTTCCAGACGCTGGTAAAAGTTTTGTATCCGCTTCGAGAAAAGGAACATAACAATAATAATGATCGGAACGGCTACCAGAATGGCGGCCATGGCAGTAAACAAACGATCTACCCAAACCGCGATAATGATAATGCCAAAAACCATCCGGATGATCGCGAGTACCAGCAAAGGTCCCTGGCTGTATTTTTTTTCAAGCCAAAGCTCGGCAAAACCCATTTTATTGGGCTGTTTAGTCATGAAAGCCCAGAGAAAAGGAGCGGCAAGGCCCAGCGAAATCACCAGGGTAATGATGCTGCCCAGAATTTCATTTTCAACGGTTTCCTTTAAAAACGGTAGCAAAAACTTAATGGAAAGTAACATCAGCGCGAGCAACACAATACCGTTGGTAAGCGCAATTTTCAGGTAAGCTTTTGTTAGTTTTTTCCAGTAGCTTTCAGCTTGTATATTCTGAGTGCCGGCGGAATATTTATTCAATGCCACCAGCCACTTTTCGGGTATTATTTTGGAAATAAAATTATAAACATGATCCGAATACTTGATCATGTAAGGCGTAGTAAATGTGGTAATGGCCGAAGCGCCAACCGCAACCGGGAAAATGAAATCGGAAGTTACGCCTAAAGAAAGACCGAGAGCCGCCACAATGAACGCAAATTCCCCGATCTGCGCCATACTCATGCCCACTTGTACGGCCTGCTTGAGTGGTTGCCCGGAAAGCAAAGCGCCCAATGTGGTACTGAAAAATTTGCCGAATAAAGTTAGCAGCGTTACAAACAGTACCGGCCAGCGATATTCCAGGATCATTTCCGGATCGATCAACATGCCCACCGATACAAAGAAAATAGCACCGAAAAGATTTTTAACTGGCGTCAGAATGTGTTCAACTTTTTCGGCGGCTGTTGTTTCAGCCAGAATTGAACCCATAATAAACGCACCTAATTCAGCCGAAAAACCGGCCTGTGTAGCCAGCATAACCATGCCCAGGCAAAGCCCGATAGAAAGGATCAGCAGCGTTTCATCGTCGAGCAGCGGTTTTACTCTTTTGAGCAGCGTTGGTAAAAGGAAAATGCCGGCAATAAACCACAATGCCAGGAAAAAAAGCAGTTTCAGTACCGTAAAAGCCATTTCTGTGCCCTGAAATTGCTGGGTAACGGCAATGGTAGAGAGCAAAACCATCAGTAAGATCACCACAATATCTTCCACCACCAGCACGCCAAAAACAATGCGGGCAAAGAGTTTGGTTTTAACCCCAAGTTCATCGAAAGCTTTGATGATGATTGTAGTGGAAGAACTGGCCAGCATACCGCCTAAGAACAAGCTATCCATGGTAGACCAACTCATCAGTTTGCCAAGAAAAAAGCCGGTTATCGTAATAAAAAATATTTCTACAAAGGCAGTGATGCTGGCAGAGCCTCCAACCCGCATTAGTTTCTTAAAGCTGAATTCCAGACCTAAACTAAAAAGCAGGAAAATAACTCCGATCTCAGCAAGAGTTTCTACGTTTTCGGTATCTATTACCGAAGGCGTAAGCGACAAATGCGGCCCAACAAGTAAGCCTGCAATAATATAACCCAGAACGAGGGGCTGTTTAATGCTTCGGAAAAGTAAAGTAGTAATTGCACCAACAATAAGGATCAATGCGAGGTCTTCTATCAATTTTGGTAAATGGCCCATGCAATAATTGTAGATTTCGGTTTAGGATAATATACTGATTAAATGGCAAAACAGCTACTTTATTGTAAGAAATATTTAAAAACGAATATGTTTATTCGGGAAGTACAGCATGCCCTCAGTTTATTGAAAATTTTGCCGGCTTGGTTAATTTGGCCTGCCTGTAGCTACCCGAAAATGATCGAAATTTGTTTATGGGTTTAATGCCGCTAACCCAACCGTTTTTCTTAATTGCGGTATTTTTCTTAAACGAAAAACGGTAGGTTCAGACACAAAAAAACCTGAAGTCTTCACATCAGGTTTTTTTTATTAGCAGCTCATAGAGCTTATTTCAGTTTCAGATCCAAAATGATCGCGTTAATTTTATCGGTTAGTTGCTGATTTACCAGGTCGTAATCTTCAGCTTTTTCCAGTTTTTCGTTCACGCTGAAGTAGAATTTGATCTTCGGTTCGGTGCCGCTTGGTCTTGCAGAAATTTTAGAGCCATCGGCGGTCAGGAACTGCAGTACGTTGGAACTTTCCGTTGTGGTTTTGCTTTCTGCGCCGGTCTCAAAATTTTTGATCTGGCCGGTTTTAAAATCACGCAGTTCCACCACTTTGGAACCGTTTATTTCCATCGGCGGATTAGCCCGTAGATCGCTCATCATCTGGGCAATTTCTTTGGCGCCGTTCATGCCTTTTTTGGTGATCGAAAGGAGGTCTTCTTTGTAAAACCCGAATTCCTTATACATCTCGATCATCAGCTCGAATAAAGTTTTTTCCTGATCTTTGGCTGCCGCCGCCATTTCCGCGATCATCGCGCAGGATGCCACGCCATCCTTATCACGCACAAAATCACCGATCATGTAACCGTAGCTTTCTTCTCCGCCCGCAATGTAAGTAGTGCCGGCGCCACTCGTTTCCTGCTCGCGAATTACTTCGGCAATATATTTAAAGCCGGTCAGGGTTTCGTAGTTCGTTACGCCCATTTTCTCGGCAATGCGGTTAATCAGGTCGGTGGTTACAATGGTATTTACTACGTATTCCTTGCCGGTAATTTTGCCCGCTTTTTTCCAGGCGTTCAGCATGTAATAGATCAGCAAACTGCCGGTTTGGTTACCATTTAAAAGCACAAATTCGCCTTTCAGATCTTTTACGGCAATGCCTACGCGGTCCGCATCCGGGTCAGTAGCTAAAACCAGATCCGCATCAATTTGCTTCGCTTTTTCTACGGCCAGTTTCATGGCGTCTTTTTCTTCCGGATTCGGATAGATCACCGTCGGGAAATTGCCATCCGGCGTAGCCTGTTCTTCCACAATAGTTACGTTGTTAAAGCCGAACATTTGCAATGCGCGCGGCACCAACGTAATGCCCGTTCCGTGCAACGGCGTGTACACAATTTTCAGGTTATGCTGGCGGTGTATAGCTTCCCTGGAAACCGAAAGTGAAGCGACTTTCTGCAGATATTTTTCGTCGATATCCGCACCGATCACGTGAATTTTCTCCGGATTGCCCTGGAATTTCACGTCCTCGATCGAGGTGATGGCGTTTACTTCGGCAATAATGTTTTTATCGTGCGGAGCGGTTACCTGCGCGCCGTCGGTCCAGTAGGCTTTGTAACCGTTGTATTCTTTCGGGTTATGGCTTGCCGTTAAAACCACGCCGCTCTGACAACCTAATTCGCGGATCGTAAACGATAATTCCGGAGTAGGGCGGAGGCCTTCAAAAAAGTAAACTGTAATGCCGTTGGCTGAAAAAACATCTGCCACGATCTCGGCAAACGTATCGGAATTATTACGGCTATCGTGCGCAATGGCTACTTTAATTTCTTCATTCGGAAAAGATTTCAGCAGGTAATTGCTTAAACCCTGCGTAGCCATGCCCAGCGTATAACGGTTCATGCGGTTAGAACCTACGCCCATAATGCCGCGTAAGCCGCCGGTACCAAATTCAAGGTCCTGGTAAAAAGCATCGTTCAGGGCATCGATCTGTTCGGTTTCTAAAAACTGCCGGATCGCCGTTTTGGTTTCTTCGTCGTAGTTTCCTTCCAGCCAGGTGTTTACGCGTTGCTGAGCTGCATCTACTAAGGTTATGTTTTTTTCCAGATTCATATGCAAGTAGGTTAGATTAAGGGTTGGCGCATTTAAAAGGAAATGCACGTAACAAAAACGGTAGGAAAAATAGTGAAAAAACTAATATTGCAGGTTGTAGTCCACTAAGTTTGGAAGCGTGTTCGCTACCTTTTCGAACTTCCAGGCTTTTTTATACTTCTTGAAAAGCATGGTTTTGCCATAGCTTTGTTTATGCAGAAATCCTTTTTCACGGCTTTCGCTGCCTAACGCAATTTGGCTAAGTACGGTTACAAGCCCATAATTGCTTTCCGGTTGGTTAATTTGCATTACCCGTAAAAAAATCATGTCTTCGCGGCGGGCCGGGTCAAAGATCTCCTGCTGGGTTTTCAGTTCGAATTTTACGTTTTTAAATTGCGGAACCAGTTTTTCTGTCAGGTACACAGGCTCTTTGCTAAGGTCATCCAGCGATACCATTTTATCATACAGAAAAACGGTTCTATCACCCTTCAATTCCGGATATTCGGGCAGGAAATCCGGGTCTGAAACGGCTATGCGCAGGGCTTCTTTTAAAAGACCTTTCTGATCTCGCGTGAATTCAGTTTGAGCCTGGCTGAAAAAGGAAAGCAGAAAAAAGCCGCAAAACGCTATAAGAAATCGGTTAAAAAGTGCCATACATTCAGATTTTATGAAGCGAAAAAAACACCTCCACTTCGCAGCAGAGGTGTTTCTGTAAATACTAGTCGTAAAATTTGGCTTACAGGTTGCCTCGCAGCGCCTGCTCGCGCTCAATAGATTCGAACAAAGCTTTAAAATTACCTTTACCGAACGCTTTCGCGCCTTTACGCTGAATAATTTCGTAGAAAACAGTTGGGCGGTCTTCTACCGGTTTGGTAAAGATCTGCAGTAAATAACCTTCGTCGTCGCGGTCTACCAGAATGTTCAGCTTGCGCAGATCATACAGGTCTTCATCAATATTTCCCACGCGGGCAATCAGGTCATCATAATACGTATCTGGCACCACCAGGAATTCCACGCCGCGGTTACGCAGTTCAGAAACGGTATGCAGAATGTCGTAAGTAGCTACAGCAATGTGCTGCACGCCGGCGCCGTGATAGAAATCCAGGTATTCTTCGATCTGCGATTTTTTCTTGCCTTCGGCTGGTTCGTTGATCGGGAATTTTACGTAACCGTTTCCGTTGGAAACCACCTTGCTCATTAAAGCAGAGTATTCGGTAGAAATATCTTCATCATCGAAGGTGATAAGCAATTTAAAGCCCAGAACATCTTCATAGAATTTCACCCACTGGTTCATTTCGCCCCAACCTACGTTACCAACGCAGTGGTCTACGTATTTCAGGCCAACCGGCGTAACCGGGAAAGTGCTTTTCTTCGCTACGTAACCCGGCATAAATGCGCCTTTGTAGTTTTTACGCTCCACAAATGTATGGATGGTTTCGCCGTAAGTATGGATCGAAGCGGTTTTTACTTCGCCGAATTCGTCGGTTAACGTTTTAGGTTCAGCAGCTGGTTTTGCGCCGCGTTTAACAGTTTCGTTGAAAGATTTTTCAGCATCATCTACCCACAGGGCCATTACTTTCACGCCGTCGCCGTGCTGGGCCACGTGCTTGGTAATGTCTGAATTTGGATCTAAGGAAGTAGTAAGCACAAGGCGGATTTTTTCCTGCTGCAATACGTAAGAAGCACGATCACGCACGCCGGTTTCCGGACCTGCATAAGCGATCAGTTCAAAACCGAAAGCGGCCTGGTAAAAGTATGCGCTCTGCTTGGCGTTGCCTACATAAAACTCTATATAATCGGTACCGTTAAGGGGTAAAAAATCTACTGCAGTTTCGGGTGCAGAAGCCTGAGCTGTTTCCTGATTCATGATAAATAAAACTTTAAAATGAGTGTTTGCCGTAAATTTAAGAATTTAAGTGGTATTTGAAAAGCAGAAAATTATTTCGGAATTTTTGCCTTATTAATTTGCAATTCGCGCTGGTAGTTTTAAAATTTGTATAAAATCAATCTGAACTATGAACACAGAAAATCTAAATAAACAACTGGTAGCCCTTATCGAAAAGAAACAGGCGTTAGGCAAACTTTCTTACAACGACGAGCGCTACGACGATATGGAAGAAGAACTTCACGATCTGGAAGACGATTTTAACGAAGAGTTCGGGCCGTATTTAGAAGATGTGCTGGAAGATGTGCACGCTAAACTTTGCCCGGATACCGATGTGCTTTTACCTACGGCTTACCTGCCAAACAACCTGGAAGGCGAAAGCGGTGCAGATCAGAAAGAAGGTGTGTGGGTAGATTCCGATGAATTCCCGGGAAAAGAATCACGTCTGGTTTTAATTCCGAACCCGGTACGTTTAATTCTTTCGGTAGGCAAAAATATCCGTAAGGAAGTCTGGAAAGCGTAATTTCAAACACTGGATATTAGACATAAGATTTAAGACTTTTCTTTTTTGAAAGGCGGAAACGCTATACTTTTTAAGGCAAAAAGTATAGCGTTTTTTTATGCCCTTGTGCCAGTGGAGTAATGAAGATTCTGTGACTTTTCTTACACATGTTACCATGTGATCTGCGCCGGAAATAATAAAAGACATTTGTCTCTTTTTTTAATGGAATTGGTCATGTTTCCCGCAACAACGAGCCCCGACCTTTGTGATATTATAAGCCAGTCAGCCCTAAAACTGCATTTTTAGGCGCTTTTGGTTATCTGATCACTTAACAAACACTATTATGAATTACAAAAAATTATGGCTCGGACTCATTGCCGTAATTGTCGGTTCCTTTGCCGTGCTCGGGTATTACGGCATAGAAATTTACCGCGAAGCACCACCCATTCCACTTAAAGTTGTTTCTGCCTCTGGCAACGTAATATTTACCGAACAGGATATTAAAGACGGGCAGAACGTATGGCAATCTACCGGCGGCCAGCAGCTGGGCTCAATCTGGGGCCACGGCGCTTACGTTGCCCCCGATTGGAGCGCAGACTGGCTGCACAAAGAAGCCATGTATTTCCTGGATTTCTGGGCGAAACAGGAAAAAGGCATGAATTACGATGAGCTGGACGTAGAAGGTAAAGCCATGCTGGAAGCCCGCCTGCAAAAACAGATCCGCGCCAATTCCTACGATCCGGAAACCGGCGTGCTTACCATTTCCGATCTGCGAGCCAAAGCCATTGCCGATGTAAGCAAACACTACACCGGCCTTTTCATGAACGATCCTTCGCTGGCCAAACACCGCGACGCTTACGCCATGAAAAATAATACCGTAATAGACCCGGTTCGGATGGAGAAACTGAATGCCTTTTTCTTCTGGACTTCCTGGGCTTGCGTAACCGAACGTCCGGGTAAAACGATAACTTACACCAACAACTGGCCCGCCGAAAAACTGGTAGCCAACGAACCAAGCAGCGACCTCATTCTCTGGACCGGTTTCAGTGTAATTGTGCTGATTGCCGGGGTTGGTTTGCTGGTTTACTATTACGCTTCTAATAAAGAAGAAGAAATTGACCATTCCAGACTGCCGAAAAAAGATCCGCTGCTTGGTCTGAACGCCACGCCTTCTATGAAAGCAACGCTGAAATATTTCTGGATCGTAACGGCGCTTATTCTGGTACAGGTTACATTCGGCATTGTTTCGGCGCATTATGGGGTAGAAGGGCAGGCGCTTTATGGTTTTCCACTGGCCGATTATATGCCGTATTCCATAACGCGTACCTGGCACGTGCAGCTGGCTATTTTCTGGATCGCGACGTCCTGGCTGGCTACTGGTTTGTACATTGCTCCGGCGGTTTCGGGTTACGAACCTAAATTCCAGAAACTGGGCGTTAATTTTCTGTTCGTTTGCCTGCTGATCATTGTGGCTGGCTCGTTGGCTGGTCAGTGGTACGGCGTAATGCAGAAACTGGGCTACACCGAAAATTTCTGGTTCGGCCACCAAGGCTATGAATATGTGGATTTAGGCCGTTTCTGGCAGGTATTTCTGCTGGTTGGTTTATTCGTTTGGCTTGCTTTAATGGTGAGCGCTATTATGCCCGCTTACCGCAACGACGTAGCCGGCCGCCATTTATTGGGAATGTTCCTGATCTCTTCTGCCGCCATCGCTTTATTCTATGCCGCTGGCATGATGTGGGGGCAACATTCAAACCTAGCCATTGCCGAGTACTGGCGCTGGTGGGTTGTGCATCTGTGGGTAGAAGGTTTCTTCGAAGTTTTTGCCACCGTAGTAATCGCGTTTTTGTTCTTCCGGATGGGCCTGCTCGATGTGAAAATGGCTACGAATACCGTGTTGTTCTCGACTATTATTTTCCTTTTAGGCGGTATTTTAGGAACCTTCCACCACCTGTATTTCTCAGGAACACCAACGGCGGTTATGGCGCTTGGGGCAACTTTTAGTGCGCTTGAAGTGGTGCCGCTGGTACTCATCGGTTTCGAAGCCTATCACCACCTGAAAATAAGCAAGGCTACCCAATGGATCAGAGCTTATAAATGGCCGATCTATTGTTTCGTAGCCGTGGCTTTCTGGAACATGTTGGGGGCTGGTATTTTCGGTTTTCTGATCAATCCGCCCATTGCGCTTTATTATATGCAGGGCCTGAATACCACGCCGGTTCACGCGCATACGGCCTTGTTCGGAGTTTACGGAATTCTGGGTATCGGCTTGATGCTCTTTGTATTAAAAGGTTTGTCTGGCCGTCGTCGCTGGAAAGATGGGCCGATCAGTTTCGCTTTCTGGTCGCTGAATATCGGCTTGATTTTGATGGTATTGATCAGCGTACTCCCGATCGGGATTCTGCAAACCTGGGCTAGTGTGGAACACGGTTTATGGTACGCCCGCTCCATGGAATTCATGCAAACCGATACCATGAACATATTACGTTGGCTCCGGGTAGTCGGCGATACCATTTTTGCTGGTGGCATAGTTGCGTTGGCCTGGTTCATAATCGGGTTGAAAACCGGTTGGTCGCTGGAAGAAGATGAAGACGTGCAAGACATTGACCTGATTGCTGCCAAAGCGAAAAAAACTACTAATGCTGTGAAATAATTTCCGGCAGAACCTTTAAAAACGCTATACTTTTTAACTCAAAAAGTATAGCGTTTTTTTGTTACCTTACCCGTAAGGAAATATAAAAAGGGACGATGATTTTTTCTGATAAACCTTCTGGGAAAGCTTTCGCCGGACCAGCGTTTTTGCTAATTGCCATGTGCTTGTTTCAGGGTTGTATGGCCAGCTATTCAAAAAATAGTTCAGCAGAAAATGCTGTATCGGAAGCCATTGCAGAAACCCAGGCTGATCTTATTCAGGGAATTATTTCCGATTCGATCCTGAATTCCATTTCGGTTGATGAAACTGCAGGTTCTTTTTCCGAAGATGAACCAACGGATGAAGAAAATTCACTTAAAGAAACGAGGTTAAAATACCCGGCTTTTGAAGTTGTAATACATAATTTTAAAGGTTACGAACCAGCATTAAATGAAACTCATAACGGCGACCGGAAATATTACAGCCAGTTTGGCGGAAGCAGCGATTATAACGAGGCCGAATTAAACGATGCAGAGCAGGAAAACGAAGATTATACAGAAGCTTTGATTGTAAAGAAAGATACCCTGCACATCAGCGAACAACTTTTCGACGACCGCATCAACAACACGCTTATCCAGATTCTTCCAAAAAACAAAAACGACCGGTTCAAGCTTTCCTTTTGCTACCTCTCTACTTTAGGTGAAATTATCGACGACCGGAAAATGACGCGGGAAGAGGCAAATAAACGCTATAAAAAAGCTGCCCGGTACGATGAACAGACCCAATATTATTCCATAAAAGATTCGGCAAGTTTTTATTTCCGGGCCATGCCGCACACACCCGATATGGAAGAAATTACCGTGAAAGATGGAAAAATTGTACCCGTAAAAAAACCGAACACCAAACGCAGATCGATTGGGAAACGAAACAGCTGCAGGAAGAGCTTGCCAGAATTAAGAAAAAGTACCAGTTAAAAGATACGTTGGTGGTTATTCCCGGCGAATACGATTCGGTCGCAACGCTTACCAGAAACAAAAAACTGTATAATTATGGCTACGATGCTTTTCTTTTCCGGCTGCAACGGTTCAGTAAAAAAAAGCTAATTGAAACGAAATACATCGTGGTAAGCATTGCTTATGGCTGTTAAAAGTAGGCTTCCGTAAACTTATTAAGTTTCAGTATCTTTGTACCGCAAAACGCTATGCTTTTGAGAACGAAAAGTATAGCGTTTTTTGTTGGATAGGCCTGCCGGTTTTGCGTGGCGGAAAAAACATTTATGGATCACAAACATTTCATTATTCACAAACCCTACGGCTATTTATGCCAGTTTGTGTGCGAATTAAAAAGTAAAAAACTGCTCGGCGAATTTTACGATTTCCCCGCCGGAACCATGTCCATTGGTCGTTTGGATGAAGACAGCGAAGGCCTACTTTTGCTTACCACCGACGGCAAAATGAGCGAATTTATCCGGAGCAAAAAAATAGAAAAGGAATATTACGCGCAGGTTGATGGCTTAATTACTGACGAAGCAATTGCCCGATTACAAGAGGGCGTAGAAATTGTGCACCGCTCCGAAACCTACCAGACACTTCCCTGTAAAGCTTTTAAAGTAGAAACCGTTCCCGATTTCCCGCAACGCCGCCGCAAGATCCGCGACGACCGTCATGGTCCTACCAGTTGGGTTTCCATTACGGTGCGGGAAGGCAAATTCCGCCAGGTCCGTAAAATGACCGCCACCGTTGGTTTTCCGACTTTGCGTTTGGTTAGGGTGCGGATCGGCGATATGCAACTTGGAAATTTAGATGCCGGCGAAGTTCGGGAAGTGGAAAGTTTTGTGGTCGGCGACTAAAGATTCAGATAAACTTTCGTTTGAAAACGCTATACTTTTTGAGCATAAAAGTATAGCGTTTTTTGTTTTAAAAAAGCTCTATAATTATTGTTTAAAGAAACCATGAAAAACAAAAAAAAGCCACTACAAACGCAGTGGCTTTCTATTATTAAAAAATCCGAGACTTAAACCTTTGGCAGATAACCTACTTTTTCCCTTACTCGGGCTAACGTTTTGCTGCCAATTTCATAGGCTTTTTCGGCGCCAACTTTCAGCTTCGCATCCAGTTCCGGCAGGTTAATCATGTAATAATTAAACAGTTCACGTTCCTTTGCAAAGCGGCGCAAAATTACTTCGTAAAGCGCATTTTTAGCGTGGCCGTAACCGTAGTTGCCATTCAGATAATTCTGTCGCATTGTTTCGGTTTCTTCCGGTGTAGCCAGCAGAGCAAATAATTTAAAGGTCGTATCCGTTTCCGGATCTTTTGGTTCTTCCAGGGTTTTGCTGTCGCTTACAATGCTACGTACGGTTTTCAGCAGTTCTTTTTCCGGCACAAAAACATCGATGGTATTGCCATAGCTTTTGCTCATTTTTTCGCCGGTAGTGCCCGGAATCGTCATAATGGCTTCTTCTACTTTGGCTTGCGGCAATACAAACGTTTCGCCATAGCGGTTATTGAAAGCGCTGGCAATATCGCGGGCAATTTCCAGGTGCTGGATCTGGTCTTTTCCAACCGGAACAAATTCCGCATCATACATAATTATATCGGCCGCCATTAAAACCGGGTATGTAAACAAACCCGCATTTACATCGGCCAGACGGTTCGATTTATCTTTGAAAGAATGGGCGTTGGCCAGCATCGGGAACGGCGTAAAGCAGCTCAGATACCAGGTTAGTTCCGAAACCTGCGGCACATCAGATTGACGGTAAAAAATATGCTTCTCCGTATCGAAACCACAAGCCAGCCAGGCAGCCGCAACGGCATACGTGTTCGCGCGCATAACTTCCGCATCGCGAATGGTGGTTAAAGCATGCAGGTCCGCAATAAAGTAAAGCGATTCGTTTGCGGAGTTTTCAGACAAAGTAATTGCCGGAAGAATAGCGCCCAGTAAATTGCCCAGGTGCGGCCGGCCGGTACTCTGAATACCAGTTAAGATTCGTGCCATAAAAAGTCAAATTTAATTATGCAAAGTAACGAAATGCAGCGTAAAAAACGGTAGGGTTTCAGGCTGAAAAAGTAAAAGCTGCCTTTAATTATTTTTTCCAGGGTGGGCCAGCGGGTTATGGATCGCTTCGGTTTCGAGCTGGTGCGCCGCTTCTTTGCCCAGGTAAAGATCAATAAAATAATGGGCTACATAAAGCAAAGGCGTAAGCAAAACGGCCACGCAGAATTTATAAATATAATTCACGATCATGACAGAAATGATCAGGTTTAGGGGCCAGTTTCCGAAAACGTAAAACGCGATGAACAGCACCACGAAACTATCTACCAGCTGCGAAACTACCGTAGAACCCGTCGCTCGCAACCAGATCATGCGCTGCCCGGTGGTTTTCCGGAGCCAGTGAAAAATGGTAGCATCTAAAAACTGCGAAAGTAGAAACGCACTCACCGAACCCAGAATAATGCCCATACCTTGCCGGAAAATACTGCCGTACGCATAATCGATGTTGAATGCATTTCCAGCCGCATCTTTGTTGTTCAGATCAAGCCAGAATTGGGCCGGAGGCAAAGCTGTAACCACCGAAATGATCAGGAACGCAAACAATATAAACACCACCGTAAGCCAACTGATGCGTTTCACGCCTTCCTTGCCGAAATATTCATTTATAATATCGGAAGTAATAAAAACCACCGGCCAGATAACTACCCCAGCAGTCAGGCTAAAACTGAGCGGCGAATCGGTAAACAAATGAATGTTGGCGGGCGGCAGCCCAAAAAGGGCTTCCAGCGAGAATATCTTTACGCCCAGCAATTCGGCTAAAATGGCGTTGGTAAGCACAATGCAAGAGAGTACAATAAAAAGAAAAGTCTTTTTCTGCTGAAACGTAGCGTTTGGAACCATAATCCGAAAGATGCAGATTCTGCCGCAAAAACGCTATGGTTTAAGCTAAAAAAGTCTGAAATTTTAAACAGCGGGTACCCTGATTATTTTCTATGATGCATAGTTGCAGTTTCAGAAAGAAAAACGGTAGGGTCTGGAGGCGAAAAAGTCAGAAAAGCATTTTGTGAGGGTTATGAATAGAATACCATCCGCAATTTTTTTGAACAGGAAGATCTGAAAGCCGTTTAAAAGCTATTCGAAACGTGAACACAAGCTTTAGCCGGAAACTGATTTATACCAATTCCGTGAAAGCCGCGTTTTTAGAAGATCAATTTTTAACCATACCAAACCGGAAACCAGGTTTTCGTCGCAAGTAAATATGGCACAATACAGCAAATGGCACCATCCGTACAATATCAATGAAAAATACGCCGAACGGGTTGCTTATTTCAGCATGGAATTCGGCATTCACCAGGCACTTAAAATTTACTCCGGTGGACTCGGTTTTCTGGCCGGTTCACACATGCGCAGCGCCCGCGATCTGCGGCAAAATATGATCGGGATCGGGATGCTCTGGAAATTTGGTTATTACGACCAGGGGCGCCACGAAGACCTTTCCATGCGCATTGCCTTCCAGAAGAAATTCTATACCTACCTCGAAGAAACCGGCATAATGGTGCAGGTTAGCATTCATAATCACCCGGTTTGGGTAAAAGCGCTGGTATTAAAGCCCTCCACTTTCGGCACGGTGCCCATTTACCTGCTCACTACCGATATTCCGCAGAACGACCACCTGGCCCGTACCATTACCCATAAACTCTACGATCAGGAAGTTTCTACCCGCATTGCGCAGAGTATTGTACTCGGGGTTGGGGGCGCAAAAGTGGTAGAAGCGTTAGGCGGAGCCGGCATGCACCACATGAACGAGGCCCATGCCTTGCCGCTGGCTTTTCACCTTTACGATAAATACCGCGACGTTAACGAAGTGCGTAAACGCCTGGTTTTTACCACGCATACCCCCGAAAAAGCCGGCAACGAAGAGCACGATATCCATTTTCTGAATTCCATGTCGTATTTTAACAATCTTGATCTGGAAGAAGTGCGCTATATTACCGGGATTCGGGGCAACAGTTTCGATCATACGCTGGCAGCTTTGCGGCTATCTAAACGGGCTAACGGGGTTTCGCAACTGCACGGCGAAGTGGCCCGGAAAATGTGGTACGGCAACGAGGCAGTAGCCGAAATTATAGCCATTACCAATGCGCAGCATAACGGTTTCTGGCGCGATAAGGCTTTATACAAAACCCTGGAAAATAACGACGATGAAGGCCTGACGCGCCGCAAAGCCGAAATGAAGAAGCCGCTTTTTGAAGTGGTAGCCGACCAAACGGGCAAACTCTTCCGGTCGGATGTGCTCACCATTGTCTGGGCGCGCCGTTTTGCCGCTTATAAACGAGCCGATCTGCTGCTCCGCGATCTGAACCGGTTCTATAACCTGGTTTGCGAACAGGACCAGGTACAGGTGATCTGGGCCGGAAAACCGTATCCTTTCGACTACAACGCCATCGATGTGTTCAATAAATTGATTCGGCTATCTGATCAGAAAAAGAATTTTGCGGTGCTTACAGGCTACGAAATAGACCTGTCGCGGAAATTGAAACAGGGCGCCGATATCTGGCTGAATACGCCCCGCCGGCCACGCGAAGCTTCGGGTACCAGCGGCATGACGGCGGCTATGAACGGTGCTATTAATTTTTCGGTGCAGGATGGCTGGATACCTGAATTTGGCCGCCACGGCGAAAATAGCTTCCTCTTCCCGATCGTGGACAGCTCTTTACCAACGGAAGTGCAGGATGATATTGATTATGAAAACATGATGAATATACTGGAACGCGAAATTATTCCGATGTACTATGAAGACCGCAGTAAATGGCTCCGCATCATGAAAAATAGCATGCGCGCCGTGCTTCCTTATTTCGATTCTGATAGAATGGCCGATGAATATTACCGGAAGTTGTATCAGTAAAACGCTATCCTTTTAGCCCTAAAAAGTGCTGAAAACTTTGACGCATTTTTAAACAGAAATTTCTATCTAAAAAACAAAGCGAAGCATTGCCACTTCGCTTTGTTTTTTAGATAGAAGCTTTTTACTTCGGAATTTCTAATTGCGTGCTGATCGCAATTCGGTTCCAGGCATTAATGGTTACCACGAACATAATAAGTTGCGCCACATAACGCTCCCCGAAAGTTTCAATTGCTTTCTGATACGTTTTGTCGGTCAGGCCTTGCTTGTGAATTAAAGTAATTTCTTCGGTAACAGCTAAGAGCACTTTTTCTTCTTCGGTAAAAAGTTCGGTTTCTTTCCAGGCATTCAATAAGAAAATACGCTGGGGAGTTTCGCCGTTTTTAAGCGCATCTTTGGTGTGCATATCAATGCAAAATGCACAACCATTTATCTGCGAAGCTCTGATCTTAATGAGTTCTTTGTGCGTTCTGTTTATTTCTGTGGTACCTAAATAACCTTCCAACGCAAACATGGCCTTGTAGGCTTTCGGGTCGATTTCCTGGATGTTGATTCTGTTGCTCATGAACTTAAGTTTTAATGATATACAAAGGTAGCCCAGGCAAAACCAATAAAACTTAAACTGGTTTAAGAACGGTTTTTATTTCGTAATTCGCTCAAATATTCCGGCGTAAATCCTAAAAAGGAAGCTAACAGATATTGCGGAATGCGCTGCACAAAATCCGGGTAACTGCTATTGAAAGAATGGTAAAATTCTTCTTTTGAATAATCGAACAAGTATTTTATGCGCATCTGGGCCGCCGCGTAAGCGCGTTGATATATAAATCTGAAATACCGCTCCATTTTCGGATGTTGAAGCAATAATTTTTCCTGCGAATCGTGATCAATAATCAGGATCGTTGAAGGTTCTACTGCCTGTATATAAAATTCAGATTTAGTCTGATGTTCGAACGAAATATTATCGGTGATCCACCAGGTTTCAATCGCAAATTCAGTAGTTTGTTCAACGCCTTTTTTATTAATAAAAAACTTCCTGAGACAACCTTTCAGCACAAAATAATTCGATTTACAAATTTGTCCTTCCGTAAGTAAATTCTCCTTTTTTCTGATCTCTGCCGTTCTGAAATACGGAAGAACTGCAGCGAATTCTTCTTCACTTATCTCCACAAACTTGCCAATATGTTGTCTGAGTATTTCGGACATATTTCTATTAAAGTTTGAAAGAACTGTTACGGAAGATCTTTGTCTTGAAAAATAGGGAAGAAGAAAGAATAATGCCTAAAATGCTATGCTTTTATCGTCTAAAAGTCGGGCAATAAATTAGTAATTAATTAGCAAATTCGTCCCGGAAATCGTATTCCAATACGCCAATTGTTTTCCCTTCTATGGCAAGTGTCGTATTTTCGAAAATGGCTTTGGCTTCTTCCAGCAGCGGCGTAAGGTCTTTGTAGCGGGCCGAAAAATGACCAATGAGCAAGCGTTTTACATTCGCTTTTAATGCGAGCGTTGCTGCCTGTTGGGCAGTGCTGTGGTTGGTATATGCCGCACGGTCTGCCATGTCGTGCATAAAGGTTGCCTCGTGGTAAAGCAGATCGGCACCCTTAATGTAAGGCAGAATATCTTCTTTGTACTTGGTATCGGAGCAATACGCGTAGCTGCGGCTGCGTTTAGGATCAGTAGTAACATCTTTGTTATGCACCAGAATTTCGCCGTACTCATCCATAACATCTTCTCCGAATTTCAGGCGAACGAGTTGCGGAGGGGTAAGAAAGGAGGGCAGTTTTTCTTTTACCAGGTGGCGCGGTTTTGGCTTTTCTTTGAACAAAAAACCGCAGCAAGGTACGCGGTGCTGCATGGGCAAGGTATGCACCGTAATGGTTTTATCCTCATAGATCCGTTTATAAACCGTAGGATCTATCTCGTGAAAAGTGATCGGGAAATTGATATTGGTATTGGAAACCTTGAACTGCAGCGTTAAAAGTTCGGCTAAGCCGGGAGGCCCGAACAGATTCAAAGGAGTTGTGCGCATCTGCAGATGCATGGTAGAAAG
Source organism: Adhaeribacter terreus (assembly GCF_042657365.1). NCBI lineage: Bacteria > Pseudomonadati > Bacteroidota > Cytophagia > Cytophagales > Hymenobacteraceae > Adhaeribacter > Adhaeribacter terreus. The sequence goes on from NZ_JBHSKT010000008.1 coordinate 52,622, forward strand.
CAACCCGAATAAACCGAAGTAATGGTCGCCGTGCAGATGGCTGATAAAAATATTGAGAATGCGGTGATGCTTGATCTTGTACCGCATTAACTGACTTTGGGTACCTTCGCCGCAGTCTATTAAATTAAGATGGCTGCCAACGGTAAGTACCTGGGCCGTATGGAAACGATTGGGAGCAGGAATGGCGGAAGAACTGCCCAATATTTTGAGTTCAAAATCCAATCCTGCTCCCTTTTTAAGGTTTCGTTAGTCTTCCTTATTCGTCAGGTCGCGCTCAATTTCGTGCAGAAAAATGCGGTCGATGCCTTCTTCTACTGTTGGCAGAATGTTCAGAACAGACTCCAGTTTAGAGATCGTGATCAGCTTCATTACGTGGTCCTGCAGACCAGTTAAAATAAGCAAGCCGTTAGAAGAATTGCACAAACGGTTGGCAATCAGGATCGAGCTCAGGCCGGAAGAGTCAGTATATTTTACGTTGGTAAGATCCAGGATCAGGTTATTGATACCTTCGGCGTTGAGCTTCACGAATTCAGACTTCAGATCAGGGGCAATCGTCGTGTCAAGCTTTTTCTCGTCGATGGTAATGACGGTATAGTTCTCTTTTTTATCGATCGTGTATTTCATACGTCGCGGTAATATGGTTTAAAGTGCGAATCTAGTAAAAAGTAACGAGACTTTTGTAAAATTTCGCGTTAAAAAATGTTTTCTTTTATGCTTTTCTCAATTCTTTCCAGAATGCCTTCATAGCCGGTTTTAACAAACTTCTGGCCTGTAACATTGTGGTAAAGCTCCAGGTAGCGCTCCGAGATCTCCGAAACCTTTTCGTCGGTCATCTCCGGGATCTGCTGGCCGTCTTTGCCCTGAAAATTATTTTCGATCAGCCATTGCCTTACGAACTCCTTGGAAAGTTGTTTCTGGGGTTCGTTGTTTTTCTGTCTTTCTTCGTAGCCTTCAGCATAAAAATAGCGCGAAGAATCAGGCGTATGGATCTCATCGATCAGGTAGATCTGGCCATCGAGTTTACCAAATTCATATTTAGTATCAACCAGAATAAGCCCTTGCTTGGTTCCCAGATCGGTGCCGCGTTTAAATAAAGCCCGGGTGTAATTCTCCAGTTGCACGTAATCTTCTTCGCTCACAATGCCCTGACGGATAATTTCTTCCCGCGAAATATCTTCGTCGTGACCCTGATCGGCTTTGGTGCTTGGCGTAATAATGGGCTCCGGCAAACGGTCATTTTCTTTCAGGCCTTCCGGTAAAGCAACGCCGCACAGCATGCGTTCGCCGCTCTGGTAAACGCGCCACGCATGGCCGGCCAAATATCCACGTATAACCATTTCAACTTTAAAAGGTTCGCAGAAATGACCGATGGCTACGTTCGGATCCGGCTGGCTTAATACCCAGTTCGGTACAATATCGGAAGTAGCTTTTAAATGGTAAGCCGCTATCTGGTTCAGTACCTGGCCTTTATACGGAATGGCGCGGGGCAGAACCACATCAAAAGCTGAAATGCGGTCGGTGGCTACAATGGCTAATTTATTGCCGAAATAATACACATCGCGTACTTTGCCACGATAAAAACCGGTCTGACCCAGGAATTCGAAATTTGTTTCTTTAAGCGCGTCCATTCAGAAAAAAGTAGTAATAAATGATTGCTGCAAAGGTAGGAAGGTTCGGTAAATATTGAACGAATCGGCTAGATTTCTTTCTCTGGATTGGGCATAACTTTTATAAATGAAAGTTGTTATTCGTTACGGAATTTCAAAAATTTATTCTAAGCAGTTTTTCGGGCCAAAAGCATACCGTTTTTGCAAGGTTTAAACCGCTTTCCGGATCAGGTTGCGCGCCATGCCACCAAAAATAATGAAGTGAAAAGGCAGAACACTGTACCAGTATAATCTTCCCCACAAACCTTTTGGCCGGAAAGCGGCGAGTTGCTCCAGGTAATTTTTACCGTTTTCTTCAAATATCCGGAACTGGAGCCAGGCTTCGCCGGGAAGTTTCATTTCGGCGTAAAGCAGCAAGCGTTTGTTTTGTTTATCGGCTAAAAGTACCCGCCAGAAATCGAGCGTATCGCCTGCTTTCAGGTCAGTCGGATGACGACGGCCGCGCCGTAAACCTACACCGCCCACCATTTTATCCAGAAAACCACGAATGTTCCAGAGCCAATCGGTTTTGTACCAGCCACGCTTTCCGCCGATCTGCCAGATATTTTCCAGCACGTGGTTATACTCGCCTTCCAGCGGAATGATTTGTTTATCGGTAAGCACGCCGTTTTGCGGAATCTGCACAAAATCCATGTAATCCTGCCTGATCGTTCCGCTCACCAAAGCATCTGTCCAGCTGGAAATTACCGAATTCTGTTCGATCTTGCTGAAGGCGAGTTTTAACGCTTCTTCGTAAGGAATGCAGGCGTGCGGAATAAGGTTTTTTATCTGGTCATTTTGCACAACGGTATCCGATTTCAGGCTTTCAACCAGGCTTCGGGCAATAGAAAAAGTGGTGCTGGTTAAAAAATAAAGCCAGTAAGAAGAAAGTTTGGGCGTAAGAATTGGCAGCGTAATAATGCGACGTTTCAGGCCCCGGATTTCGGCCAGTTTCAGGAGCATTTGTTTGTACGTGAGAATATCTGGGCCGCCAATATCGAGGGTTTTATTCCGGCAAGGCTCGCAGGTAAGCACTTCCGATAAATAAAAAAGTACATCACGAATGGCAATGGGCTGGCAACGGGAATTCAACCATTTCGGCGTGATCATGACCGGCAGTTTTTCCACCAGATCGCGGATAATTTCGAAGGAAGCCGAGCCGGAACCGATAATAATGGAAGCCCTCAAAACGGTAACTGGTATGTTGCCGGTGCGCAAAACCTGCTCCACGTTGCTTCGCGAAGCCATGTGCCTGGAAAGTTTTTCGCCGTAAGAAAGGCCGCTTAAATAGATCAGTTGATTTGCCGAAGTCCGGTTTAAATATGTTTTGAAGTTTTCGGCTGAACGGGCTTCGGCGCTGTAAAAATCCTGGCTGCCGCCCATAGAATGTACGAGGTAATAAGCAGCATCAATTTCGGTGGGCAGTTGGTTTAAGCTGGCTTCATCGAGCAGGTCGGCTTTTACGATTTTTACTTTTTCTTTCAGGCTTTCTTCCAGCTCAAACCTTCGCGGGTCGCGCACCAGGCAGGTTATTTCGTGCCCTTTTTCTAGCAACACCGGTAACAATCTCTTACCAATGTAACCGTTGGCGCCGGTCAGTAATATTTTCATAGCGGTTAGTTTTGAGCTGCAAATGCATACGGTTTTTCCGGTTTTAAGAACATTTTTTCGGCCCCGAAGTTTTGAGAAATGCCGGCTTCTGACTTTTTCAGGTGCAAAGTATAGCGTTTTTAATATAAAAAGTCAGAACCTAAAGGCAGGGCGTGCGTTATAGGAAGGAAAAAACTTCCAGCTATTTTATAAAAATATGGCAAACTCTGGAGCTTCCCACTACTTCTATTATCAGGATCAGAAGGTTGAATTAGGCCCGGTTCTGACAGATATGCTCATCATCGGTTTTGCTGATGGCACCGATAAAGCAACCAAAGACAAAATCCTGAGCGAATATGAGTTTCTGGGTAATATTCTCGACGAAACAAACTCAGGTTCAGCCGATGTAACGGTCGTTTCCACGCGGGGCGAAATTACTCCCGGCACCATGGAACTGAAGTTCAATTTACTGGAACAGCATCCGAAAATAATGTATGCCACGCCGTTCTTTTCGCGTACGGAAGATAAACAGGGCCGTTTGGGCATTACTAACCAGTTTATTGTAACCCTGGAAGAACCGGTAAGTAAAGCGCTGCTCGAAAAACTGATGAAACGAACCAACACCCGTTTGGTAGAAGAGCTGGGAAATAATATTTACCTTTTATCTGCCGATAAAAATGCGGCCGGAAACGCGCTCGATATGGCCAATTATTTCCACGAAAATCCTGGGATCAAGATCGGAGAGCCAGATTTCTTCCAGAATTTAGTTTTGGATCAGATCTAATGGATTTGGGAATTTGAAGATTTGAAAATGCTCAGTTTTTGATTCTTTAATTTGATAAAATTAAAAAAGTCTGACGCTGCATCTAGGTGCTGCATCAGACTTTTTGTGTTTAAAACGATAGCGTTTTCAGTAAAAAACGCTATCGTTTTTACCTTCAAAACTATCAGCCTTCGAAATAAAATGCGGGTGCTTTTTCCCGTAAATTATATCCTGAACTCATAACCTCGCCGTAAGCGCCGGCGGTACGAATGGCCAGCAGATCACCGCGGTTGGTTTCCGGGAGCATTACCGCTTTGCCAAAACAATCGGAAGATTCGCAGATCGGGCCAACTACATCGTAACGCAAATCAGGTTCATGGCTGGTAAGGTTCTCAATTTTATGGTAAGCCTGGTAAAGCGCCGGACGCATCAATTCGGTCATGCCGGCATCCAGAATTACAAAATTGGTTTTGATACCTTTTTTAATGTAGAGCACTTTAGAAACTAACGTGCCACACTGCGCTACCAACGCCCTGCCAAGTTCAAAATGTACTTGCTGGCCCGGTTCCGGTTTTAGAAATTCTTTAAATATCCCGAAATACATAGCAAAATCCGGAATGGCTTCTGCATCTGGTTCGTGATAATTTACGCCTAAGCCGCCGCCTAAATTCAAATGTTCTACTTTAATGTTGCGGCTTAAAAACCAACCCTGAATTTCGTTAACGCGGAGGCATAATTGCTTGAAAACGCTTAATTCCGTGATCTGAGAGCCAATGTGAAAATGCAAGCCTACCAGTTGCAGATTGGTTAAAGTTGGCAGATAATCAATGAGTTGTGGCAGTTCCCAGAAGTTGATCCCGAATTTGTTTTCTTCTAAACCGGTAGTAATGTAATGGTGCGTTTTAGCATTAACGTTCGGGTTGATGCGGAGCGCAATACGCGCTTTTTTGCCCATTTTACCGGCCAGTTCGTTCAGGACTTCCAGCTCATGTACCGATTCGGCATTAAAACAGAAAATATCGTTTTCCAGTCCGAAATTTATTTCCGCATCCGATTTTCCAACGCCGGCAAAAACTACTTTATCGGCGGTAAAACCTGCTGCCAGCGCTTTTTTAACTTCATTCCCGCTTACGCAATCGGCGCCAAAACCCACATTTCTGATCTCCGCTAAAACCGGATCGTTGGTGTTGGCTTTCAGGGCGTAATGTACGTGGTAATCGTGTTTCTGCGCTTCTTTGGCTGCTGCCTGCAAGGTTTCGCGGAGCAGCTTCAGATCGTAAGCGTAAAAAGGGGTGGGGTTGTTTTGCAGTTCGGTTTTATTGATGTGCAGCATTAATTTCCTCCTTCGCCAAAAACGTTATCGTTCAGCGCCGTTAAAGCCGCCACTTTATGTTCAGATTTTATCAGGAAACTGATATTGTTTTTGCTTCCGCCGTACGAGATCATGCGCAATGGAATGTGTTGCAAAGCGGTAATGATCTTAAAGGCGTAACCCGTGCTTTCAGCCAGAAAATCGCCTACGATACAGATAATGGTCTGATCCTGTTCTACTTCCACGTTGCCGTAAAGTCTCAGATCTTCTACAATGGCGCCCAAATGTTTGGTGTCGTCTATGGTTATGGAAACGGCAACTTCCGAAGTGGTGATCATGTCAATCGGGGTTTTATAAACCTCAAAAACCTCGAAAACGCTACGCAGAAAACCGTAAGCCAAAAGCATGCGGCTCGACTGAATTTTAATAGCCGTGATACCATCTTTGGCAGCTACCGCTTTAATATTCTGGCCGTTGGTTTTGCTGGAAATTAACGTGCCGCGCGCTTCCGGTTGCATGGTGTTGAGTAAACGTACCGGAATGTTTTCCTGCTTGGCGGGCCACACGCTGCTCGGGTGCAGAATTTTGGCCCCGAAATAAGCCAGCTCGGCCGCTTCATCGAAGGAAAGTTCGGCGATAGGGTAGGTGTTTTTAACCACGCGCGGGTCGTTGTTGTGCATGCCGTCGATATCGGTCCAGATCTGAATTTCTTCGGCTTTTATGGCTGCACCAATTAAAGACGCCGAATAATCGGAACCGCCACGTTTCAGGTTGTCAATTTCGCCGAAAGCATTGCGGCATATATAACCTTGTGTTACAAAGATCTGTTTGCGGTCGTACTTTGAAAGTTCGGTTTGCAGGTTTTCGCGAATGTAAGCCATGTCTGGTTCCTGGTCCTGGTCCAGTCGCATGAAGTTTAACGCTGGCAGCAAGGTTCCGGCCACGTCAGTTTCCTGTAAATGAAAATGGAAAAGCGCTGTAGATAAAAGTTCGCCCTGGGCTAAAATAGCGCGCTCTTCGTTTACCGTAAAAAGGTCTTGCGTGAAAGCCTGCAGGTACTGAAAATGCTCGTTCAAGAGTTGCAGCGCCTGATTTTTCCAGTTTTCGGTATCGAATAATTCTTCGGTTACGAGCTGGTACTGGCGGTGTAATTCCTGGATCTGTTTCTTAGCTTCGTCGGTACGTTTATGCTTCAGCAGCTCGGTAATTTCAACTAAACGATTGGTTGTGCCACTCATGGCCGAAAGCACCACCAGTACAGGGCGGTTTTCGCGCTGCACTAAATGGGCCACGTTTTTGATACGGGCTGCGGAACCTACAGAAGTGCCGCCGAATTTTAAGACTTTCATTAATAACAGATTATACGTAAAAACGCTATGAAATTGAGCCGCAAAAGTACGGAGAAAGCCCGGGAAAATGATAAAATCAGTAAAAGAGAATTTCGAGTTTTTTAATGAAAAAGGATAGCGTTTTTGATGGAGGAAGGATTTTTTTCGACTTTCAATACCTTCGCATTATTTATAAGGTAAATAATACTTTTCCCGTTTTTCTTTTTCCGGAATTGCTTCGTTGCAAACCGTGAATAAACCGGCAAAAGTTGGGTGGTAAGTATTACGAATATCGAAGTTATAAGCCTGGTTATCTATTTCTATTTTAACGATGTAGTGCGGACCATCCGCGGCACTTCCCAATTGGGCCGGAATTTCGGACCAGTTGGTTTGTTTTAAAAAGGAAATGATCTTTTCCTGGTCGAAATCTTTATAGGTCGATTTGTTTAAAGTCTGGTACGATGCCTCCTGATTATCATAGAGCACATGAGTCAGGTACATTTTTTTATTGTCAATAATGTACTCAGTCGTTTTAGGATCAGGAAGTGACCGGTATGCGATCTCGACTTTAAAAGGCTCATTTTTTCTGGCGGAATTGCTAAAACCAGTCAAAAGGAAAATTATCAAAAGCAAGGCTAATTGTTTCATGGTAGTGCATTTAAACTGCCGACTCCGTTATTGGCAGCACACTATAAACAATTAACCTGGCACTTTTGATTTTCTAAGGCAGATAAAATTGTTATTCGATGTCCAATATTAAATCAGCTTTTTTAATCCAGAGAGAATTCTTAATAGGATTATGATTTTCTAATCCATAATCATCTAAATTATTATTGAATAGCACCAATACTCTATCTTGATAACTCGCATGATAATCAATGATTTTTCCTTTTTTGCCAATTAGCAGCCAATAATTTTCATTGCAATTTAAATCTACTTCGGGTTCTGAAGTCCCCAAAAATGAATTAAGGATTACTGAAGTACCTTTTGAAAATGTCATATTAATTTCGACTTAATTACGAATAAATTACTTCGGCACTTCCTTTCCATTTCGGAAAATTGCGGTACGCACGGTTTTGCCGTTTTCGTTCATCCATTTCCAGTTGCCGGTTTCGCGGTTGTTGCGGAAGGCGCCGGTAATTTCCGTTTTGCCATTCTCAAAATACTGCCGGAATTTGCCGGAACGTTTGCCGCTTTTGTATTCCGTTTCGGTTTTAAGTTTGCCGCTTGGGTAGAAGGTTTCTTCCAGGCCGATCTTATTATTATTTACATGTTCGGCTTTGCTTGCAACCTGTCCGTTTTCATGATAAGTAAACCGGATGCCGGAAATGCGGTCGTTGAGATATGGTTCTTTGATCTTTAGTTTTTTAGGCGCATCGTAATACGTGAGCCATTCGCCGGCTTTCAGCTTGTTTTTGTAAGTCTGTTCTTCTTTTACGTTGCCGCTTTCGTAATACGTGGTGATTTTCCGGTCCAGCGCGTTGTTGCTGTATTTAACTTCTTCTTTCAGTTTGCCGCTTTCGTAAAAGCCCTGCACAGTACCAACCAGGATTCCTTCTTTATAGGTGCTGATGCGCATCGGTTTGCCGTTTTCATAATACGATTTAATCAGGCCGTCGCGTTTGCCGGTGGTGCTGCTCAGGTCTATGCTTTCGCGGGCGCGGGTTTGTTTCCCATCGAAGAACATTTCCGGCTGCTTTTCAATTTTAACGGTTTTGTAAGTGCCTTCCGTTTCTAAACCGCCGCTTTTGTAATAGCTTTTATACGAGCCGGTTTTGCCGTCTTTGTTTTGCTGCGCAATAGATTTTAGCTGACCGTTGTCGTAAAAAGTTTTGTAATACCCATCAATATTACCGTTCAGAAATTGGGCCTCGGTTTCGAGCTGGCCGTTTTCGTAATAGGTTTTACTCAGCCCGTTTTGCTGGTTGTTTTTATAAGTAATTTCCGATTTCAGTTGCCCGCCCGGATAATATTCTTTCACCAAACCATCCGGAAAACCGTTCACAAAAGCAGCTTCCATTTTCGGGTTGCCATTTTCGTAAAAGGTTTTGATAACGTTACTTTGCTGATCGTTCACGTAACTGCCTTCCTGCAAGATTTTTCCGTTCGGGTGAAAAGCCTGGAACGTGCCGTTTTTCATGCCATTTTCGTACTGTACGCGTAATTTCGGTTCGCCGGTTTCGTAAAATTCGGTGTAAATGCTGTCGGGTTTGCCGTTCACGAATTTGGCTTTTACTTCCGGTTTTCCGCTGCGGTAAAATTTGCGGTATTGCCCGGTTATCAGCGTGTCTGGTTTGGTCAGGATGAAGTAACGTTCCCTGATCTTAGCGTATGCCGAATCGTGGTAAGTCGTAACTTTCACTTCAGGCCCTTTGGTTTTTTCAAAACGCTTGTAATTGTTTCGCTGCCCGAAAGAAACGGTAGCGAAAACGAGTAAAAAAGTGCCGGTAAGTGCAGTGCGAATCATTCGTTAAAGTGCTAATTTTTAATGTGCTAATATGCTGTTTTAGCAATGTGTTCTGATTTTTTCAGTCCAAAACCATACCGTTTTTCAATCCTGAAAATTCATTAATACTGCAAATCCTGATCAAAAACAAAAAGCCTTACAAATGAACGTAAGGCTTTTTGAAAATGGTATGCTTAAGAAGCAAAAAAGTCGGAATTACATTTTTTCTACTACAATAGCAGAAGCACCGCCACCGCCGTTGCAGATACCAGTAACGCCAATTTTGCCGCCTTTGGTATTCAGTACGTTAATAAGTGTAGTTACAATTCTGGCACCGGAAGCTCCCAGCGGGTGACCTAAAGAAACTGCACCGCCGTATACGTTTACGTTGTCGCCTTTCAAGCCTAATTTCTGGTTGTTGGCAATAGAAACTACCGAGAACGCTTCGTTAATTTCGTAGAAATCTACCATATCAGCAGAGATACCGGCATTTTTCAGCGCTTTCGGAATGGCTAAAGATGGGGTAGTAGTGAACCATTTCGGCTCTTGTTCCGCATCGGCAAAACCTAAGATCTTCGCAATTGGTTTTAAACCCAGTTCTTCGGCTTTTTCTTTGCTCATCAATAAAACAGCCGCAGCACCATCGTTCAAAGTAGAAGCGTTGGCAGCAGTAACTGTTCCTTCTTTATCGAAAACCGGACGCAAGCCAGCAATTTTATCGAAGTTTACTTTGGTGTATTCTTCGTCTTCGGTAACCATGATCGGGTCCTTGCCGCGCTGCGGAATAGAAACCGGAACGATCTCGTTTTTCATCATGCCGGCTTTAGCAGCTTCAGCAGAACGTTTGTAAGATTGAATGGCGAACTCATCCTGCATTTCGCGGGTGATGTTCATTTCTTTAGCTGTGTTTTCAGCCGCAGAACCCATGTGGTAATCGTTGTAAACATCCCACAGACCATCCTTTACCAGACCATCTACCATTTGCACGTGGCCTAATTTTGCCCCGAAACGGATCTTATCTGAATAGTATGGTACGTTGCTCATGCTTTCCATGCCGCCTGCCACGATCACATCTTTGTGACCCAGCATAATAGCCTGCGCTGCGAACATGATAGCTTTAGAACCGGAAGCACAAACTTTATTTACGGTAGTGCATTCTACTTCGTAACCCAGACCGGCAAAAATAGCTGCCTGACGGGCCGGAGCCTGGCCTAAGTTGGCGCTCAGTACGTTACCCATAATTACTTCCTGCACTTCTTTTTTATCTACGCCGGCTTTTTCAAGGGCACCTTTAATAGCAGCAGCACCTAATTGCGTAGCAGAAACGCTGGCCAAAGAACCACCAAAACTACCAATTGGCGTACGAACCGCCGAAATTACATATACTTCTTTCGTTTGCATAAAGCGATGATTTACTGTTTGGCCGTGAAATTACCGAGACTATGTGGGAATTGCAAATTGCGGTTGGTTTTGGAGAAAGGAGGGAAGGGAAATAAGAGAATAACCGAATTTAAGGTAAGGGTTGATTAATAGTTTTGGAATAAGTATTTCTGCTAATACGGATTTTGCGTTGGTGGGCTTTTGAAACCGTAAACTGTCTGCCAGAACCAAAGTTTATTAATTGCTCAAATGTTTCTATTTGCACTGTCTGCCCACTAACACAAAGCCCGTGTTAGCTGCCGTTTTTCTTTCTGTCAAAGTGTTAAGTTGTTCCCCAAGCAAACCAATGGTCACTAATTTTTTTCCACCGAATTATTCTTCCGCAGTCATTTTCAATCGGTTTACTACCTGTTTCAGAATATGCTATACCATAACAGTTATCTATCATTCCACCTTGAGTAAATGAAATAGTGCCGTCTTCTAAAATGCAGAAACTTCTGTAACCACTTGACTTTAGCTTTTGCCTAAATATTTCGTAATGCTGATTGTCTATGTTGAAAATGTTTTTAATACTGTCAAGAGGATAATTGTTGCTTAGTTGAATGAATACATTAGTATTGTTTTTTGCAATTGTGGGATAACCATTTAGGTTTTCATATTCGTCAGAAAACTGAGTTATCTTTTTGTAGGTTCTAATATTTGCTACAAATTCATTCATTAAGCTCTCTTTAGTCTTAAAATAAATGTAATCTGCCGTGTCGAGTTGCAAACCGTATGTAAAGAAATAAAGAAACACTGAAGAAAATGCTGTTAGAGAGTATTTAATTTTTGTTTTGACTGATTGATTTTTGCTAAGTCTAATTGTAGAAATAATTAACAAAATTAATGCTGCAAGAAATAGTGGAATCAATAGAAAAATTGAAAAACCGTCAAGTGTCCGCATAAGAACTATAGTGCCAATGAATGGTGACAAGATGCTCGCAACAAAAAGTATGAGATTTATTTTGAACCTGTTTGTCATTGGTTTATGTCTTGTAGTGTCATCATTAAATTGCAGCTAACGGATTTAGCTATAAGGTGGCGAAGCTAACTTATAGATTTTGTTGTGCGCAGTTATTCTATTGTTTTTAACTCTAACAGTATTCCTTTGTCTTTCAATTCTTTGGAAAAAATTTCTAAATCCAAAGTGCCAAGAGTATTTGATTTAACAATCTCTGCAGTTGGTTCAACATCATATTTGTTTTTGATGATCCAATACTTAATATTAGAATTCGTTCGCTTATTCCCTGATTTTGCGATAATCCATTCAGAATTAAATGCATATGCCAATACAGTCATTGGAACTATTTCTACCCCGGATCCTGAACAAACCTCTTCGGAATAAAGAATTCTTCGATCTACATTATCATATTCTGATAAATATAAATTATTTCCAAGATGCTCTTCTTCTATGAATGGACAACATGAACTAAGCATTAAAAGCAGTCCAATGAATATAGATCGTGTAATTTTCAAATTTAAGTTTATCAATTGCGCACAACTACTGTGTATACCGAATATTCGGCTTATCATTTCTATATCCGGAGGTTTTTGCCGGTTTTTTTACAGGAAAGCCTACCGTTTTATTTAAATTTTAAACCAAACCTACCAATCGGGCTTCGAACGATCACGTTTTTTAGTAGCTTTTTTCGGAAGTTGCTGTAAATATTGCTGTTCAGCGGCGCGCATGGCGTTCAGCATCATTTCAGCTTGTTCCGGGCTGATGTTGGCTTTGCGCAGGCGTTCGTATTGGGTTTGCAAGCGTTTTTCATCGCCGCTGGCCGCTTCTTTTCCGCCGGCTTTATTTGGTTTTTCCGGCTTCGGTTGTTCTTCGGTTTCTGCTAAATTCTGACCTTCTTCGTTGCCTTTTTCAGTACCACTTTTTTGCTCCTTTTCCTTAGCGTTTTCCCCGTCTGCAGGTTTTTCCTTTTTAGGCTGATCCGGCATTTCAGGGTTAGTTTGCTTATCCGGTTTTTGCTGCTGATCACCTTTCTCCGGCTGGTCCGGATTTTCTTTTTCCTGGTCCCCCTGTTCGTTCGGCTTTTCGCTTTGCTGTTCCTGTTGTTCAGGCTGCTTTTGCTCTTTTTTCTGTTCCTGCTTTTCTTCTTTTTTCTCCGGAGCAGGCGGCGGCATTTTATTCGCTTCTTCCGGATGCTCGCGCAGGTACTTTTTCAGCATTTCGTAATTGTAGCGCGCCTGTTCGTTGCCGGCATTGGCCACCAAAGCGCGTTTATAAAATGTAAGTGCTTTCTGGTAATCCTGCAGGCCGGCATTTAAGGTGCCGAGCTGTTCCCAGGCAATGGAGCGGAGCCAGGCATTCGGGTTTTTCAGGCATTTTTCGTAGGCTTTCTGTGCTTTTTCCAGTTGCTTGTTTTTCCGGTAAGCGTGCGCCAGGTTCAATAACAAACGCGGATCATCATCGCCGATTTCATAAACCAGGTATTCGAAATTCTTAACGGCGGTTGCGTAATTGCCTTTGGCAAAAGCTGCAGCGGCCTGCTCATTACGAGTGTTCCGCTCCGCAATATGCCGGAAATCGCCGATGCTCACAAACAGGAAAATGATCAGCCAGAACGCGTTCATATCTTAAAGGTATTGAAACGAATGGTAGCATCGAAAAGCATAAGCAGCAACGCCAGCAGTAACGGATAAAAATATTTGTTGGCTTTCACATCTATAGTTTTGCTTTGGCGCACATTGCCTTTCACATTATTTATCGCGCTTATCAGTTTGTTTATTTCGCTGGCCCGGGAATTAATTTCAAAATACTCGCCGTTGGTGCTGCCCGCAATTTCCTGCAACGCTTCCGAATTCAGTTTGGTAACAACTTTTTTGTCATCGTCATCCATTTTAAAACTGTTGCCTTCCGGAATATTACCGCCATCGGCCGAGCCAACGCCCAACGAAAAGACGCGCACATTAGCCTTTTCCAGTTCACGGAGTGGTTTTTTCAGGTTTTCGCCGAAATCTTCACCATCGGATATCACTACCAGGATCTTGGCCGTTTGCCGCGAATCAGATTTTTCTTCTTCTTTAAATTTCTGCAGCGCAAGTTCCAACGGAGCTGCCAGGTCGGTTCCGGCGCGCGGCACCAGGTTGGTGTTCAGCGTTTGGGTGTAAAGTTCCAGCGCATTCTGATCGAAGGTAAGCGGGCATTGCACAAAGGCTTCGGAAGAAAAAATAAGCAGCCCGATGCGGTCTGAGTTGAATCGCGTTAAGAGTTTAGGAAGCTCGAATTTTACTTTTTCCAGGCGCGAAGGCTGCACATCGGTAGCATTCATAGATTGCGAAAGATCTACCGCCACCAGAATGTCTTTACCCGTAGTCTTAATTTCTTTGGTAGCCGCCCCGAACGATGGGCCAAGCAACGCAATTATTAAAAGCAGGAAATACGTGCCGCGCAACAGCATTTTAAGCCAGATCAGGTGTGGTTTCTGGTGCAGCGCATTGGCTAGCTTCTTCATCCGGATTAAGTAAGCCGCGTAAAGCAGAATAAAGATCAGGCCGAAAATAAGCTCCAGTAAAGAAAAAGGCTGGCTCCAAGTCATGCAGGTTTATAAAATTGCGTTCCCAAAGATACAAATTTCAGCATATCCCGTTCCTGAACTTTGTGGCTGACCAAAAAAGGAGCTTTTGATATGAGTTTTTATAAACAATGACCTGACTTTTTGAGCCGTTTTGCATAGCGTTTTTTTGCCGAAAGCTGCATAGTAGGGGTGAAGCCGATTTTTTTATGGCGCGCCTGTAAAATTTATGTGTTTTAAAATCAGAATATTAAGGTGGAAAGGATGTTTTTTTGAAATTATTTCATTAGAAAATCAGTTATGGATGTTGCAAATCTGAAATTAATAACTGTATATTTGCACATCCTTTAGCAGAAAGGGTCACGGAGAGGTGGGTGAGTGGCTGAAACCAGCAGTTTGCTAAACTGTCGTACGGGTCAAACTGTACCGGGGGTTCGAATCCCCCCCCCTCCGCCAGAATTTAAATTTTTTTTGAGTTCATTAGTTTTAATTCAAAAAAAGATATTAAGTTTGCACCGCAATTGAACGAAAGCCTTGCGCAGGAATTCAAGAGCACAGTTCGGGGTGTAGCGTAGCCCGGTATCGCGCCACATTTGGGATGTGGAGGTCGTAGGTTCGAATCCTGCCACCCCGACTTTTAAAATTACGAATTACGAATTGCGAATTACGATTCTTGTTCCTTCGGGACATTCCTAATTCCTGATTTATAATTCGTATTTTTTTTTTACCCCGGTCCCATAGCTCAGCTGGATAGAGCAACTGCCTTCTAAGCAGTAGGTCTTTGGTTCGAATCCAAATGGGATCACTATTTACCCGCATTATTTAAGCCTCTTTACTGCCAGTAAAGAGGCTTTTTATTTAAGTGCGGTGAGTGTTCATTTTTATTTCCCGGTCAGGCCCAAGTGTTAAAGTGGTTTTTAACCTGGAATTTTAGGGTTTGAATTTATTTTTGAAAAATTAATTCACTGAAAAATAACCGGTTAATTCAAGTAGAAGAAAAATGTAGAAAAAAACTGGCCTGGTTTGGTTTCAGGTTAAGAAAATATTACTACATTTGTGCGCTGAAAGAAATGAAGCACAGTTCGGGGTGTAGCGTAGCCCGGTATCGCGCCACATTTGGGATGTGGAGGTCGTAGGTTCGAATCCTGCCACCCCGACTTTTAAAATTACGAATTACGAATTGCGAATTACGATTCTTGTTCCTTCGGGACATTCCTAATTCCTGATTTATAATTCGTATTTTTTTTTTACCCCGGTCCCATAGCTCAGCTGGATAGAGCAACTGCCTTCTAAGCAGTAGGTCTTTGGTTCGAATCCAAATGGGATCACAAAAAGCCCTTCAGTTAATTCTGAAGGGCTTTTTTTATTTTATTCGGAAATCATTTTTTGGTTTTAAAAGTTACTTGAAGCAGCAGCGTTTTACTTTGCAGTGAAGGTATAAGTGGTTGAGATCGTGTCGTTGCCGAGCACAAGAAGCGGGAGGTTAAGTACCAAGGTGTTGTTGCTTATGCTTTTGATCTTAAAAACAGAGCCGCCGCCAAACGTATTGAATTTTAATTCGGTATTATTTTGCTGCAATTGCCAGGTGGCCGCCGAAAGATGAATGGTATTGGAACCCGGATCGCAGGCTAATTTTCCATCGGTGCGCAAAAAAGATTTGTTGGAATAAAACGTGTACACATCGTCCAGCTCGCAGGAATCCAGCGTCAAATAATTATTGGTAATTACGCCGAATTGCTCCCGGGTCGTCCAGTTTGTCAATAACCAGCTTTTCGAAGTATTGGCACTTAATTTTTCTTCCACCGTACTTTCTGTAACGGTTGGCGCTGGTTCAGCAGGCTCTTCTTTTTCACAGGCACTGCATAGCAAAGTTGCGACAAAAAGAAAAACCGCGCGTTGTTTCAGCATGATCTATTGGATTTAAATTTTGCCTAAGTAACGTATTTCTGCTGTTACATCCAAACAATATATGGTTTTGTTGCGCACAATTCTGCTGCCGTTAAATTGATCTTTCTGCCCTGATTCAGGCCCATGCATTTTGAAATGTTCTGCTCCGTTTTTTCGAAACGGATTATTTAAATGCTTAACTTCCAAACTTAAAATACACTTGTATTTTCATTTTATCTGAACTTCAATAAAACTTTGCATGGAAGTTATGCTGTTGCTGGCCATTGGAGTGGCGGCTTTTATCATAATCAATATTTTATCCGGAAGAATTCAGGAGGTAAACCTGCGTTACGAAACCATAAAAGACGAATTGCTGCGCATCCGGACTGAACTGGAATTGATGCGCCGGCAACAGGCACAAACTCCGGTGCAAAAAACTACGCCACCCGAAGAAGTTAAACCCGTTGCAGCTACACCTCCAACATCACTGCCGCAAATTCTAACGCCGCCAGAAGCAACCGAAATTCCCAAACCGGCACCTTTGTTTACGGCAGCAGAACCACCAAAAACGGTATCCAAAACGGAGGAAAAACCGACAGAAACGGTAGGGAAAATCACTGAAAAAGTCGAAGAAGTATCTGCGGCTGAAAAGTCAGATTATATGCCACATACTCCTCCGGAACACGTTTATGAAGAACCGCAACCAGGCTTTATAGAGCGTTTCCTGCAAAATAATCCTGACCTCGAAAAATTCATTGGTGAAAACCTGATCAATAAGATCGGGATCGCAATCCTGGTTCTGGGTATCGGATATTTTGTGAAATTCGCCATCGATCAGGATTGGATCAATGAGATCGGCAGGGTGTTTATTGGTATTTTGTCCGGCGGAATTCTGATCGGGCTGGCGCACCGGTTACGGAAAACGTTTTCGGCGTTCAGTTCGGTTTTAGTGGGCGGTGGTCTGGCAGTTTTATATTTTACCATTGCCATTGCGTTTCACGAATACCAGCTTTTAAACCAAATCGCGGCTTTTCTGGTAATGGTGGTTATTACGGCGTTTTCAGTGCTGCTTTCAATATCGTATAACCGGGTAGAACTGGCGGTTCTGGCTATTTTAGGTGGTTTTGCAACGCCTTTTATGGTTAGTACCGGCGAAGGAAATTACGTGGTTCTTTTTACCTATATCCTGATCCTGAACGTAGGAATGTTGGTGCTGGCTTACCTGAAGAACTGGAAAATTATTAACTGGATCTGCTACGGCGCTACCATTTTACTATACGGCGGCTGGCTTTCCACGAAAGTATTGAACACAACCGGTGCCCCTTATCTCGGTGCCCTGACTTTTGCCTCGCTTTTCTATATCATTTTCTTCCTGATGAACATCATCAACAATGTGAAAGCGCGCACGCAATTTGTCGCATCTGAGATCGGGATCCTGCTTAGCAATACCTTTCTTTTTTATTCGGCGGGTATGGCCATTTTGCACGACGTTCAGCAAGGCGATTTCCAGGGATTATTTACCGTAGCCGTGGCCGTTTTTAATTTTACGTTTGCCTTTTTGCTGTTCCGTAGCCGGCAGGTTGACCGCAACCTGGTTTATCTGCTTATTGGTATGGTAATTACCTTTATAAGCCTTGCCATTCCGGTGCAGCTGGAAGGTAATTATATCACTATGTTCTGGGCGCTGGAAGCTGTTTTATTGCTGTGGTTCGCCCAGAAAGCGGGTATTAAACTGGCGGTTATAAGTTCGGTGATTATAACCGGTTTAATGCTTGTTTCGCTGGCAATGGATTGGGTGAATATTTACCAGAAAATCCCGGCAGGTGTAACGTATAATGTGCTTTT
Source organism: Adhaeribacter terreus (assembly GCF_042657365.1). Classification (NCBI taxonomy): domain Bacteria; kingdom Pseudomonadati; phylum Bacteroidota; class Cytophagia; order Cytophagales; family Hymenobacteraceae; genus Adhaeribacter; species Adhaeribacter terreus. Next base: position 70,382 of record NZ_JBHSKT010000008.1, read on the forward strand.
GAACAAAGGTTTTATTACCGGCGCAATCTGCGTTTTAAGTTTACTGGCTACGCGTTGGTTGCTTAAGAAAGAACCGGCAGCAGTAGTCTTTAAACAGTTCGATTTTCAACCATTGGTGTACCGGAAAGCGCTGGGTTTTATTCTGGTAATTACCATTTATTTCGTGCTGCTTTTTGAACTCAATTATCAGCTTGATTATTACTTCGATTCGCACCTAAGCCGCGCCATCATTCAGGGTTGTTACAACCTTGGTTTTATAGCCGTTCTGTTCCGGTTTACAGCGCGTAAAAATGAACCGAAAATTACCCTGGCCGTTACGTTGCTGGGCATGTTTGGGGTGTTGCTTTATGGCCTGGTCTATAATATTCTGGTAAAGAAATTACTCGAATCGCATTTTCTTTATGAAGTGCAGGAATTTACCGGTTTCTGGTTCCATTATCTGAGTCTGGCGCTGCTGCTTGTTTTGCTGTATTTCATTTTCCGCAATCGATATATTTTCGAAGAGCGCTGGCCGGCCGTTAACAGGTTTATGGTGTGGGGTTTAAGTCTGGTAATTGTATATGTGGCAAGTTCCGAATTACTATATCATGTGCTATATTTCAACCTGCCTTTTGCCAATGTACAGGGCTTAAAAGGCGATGCTTTAGCGGCGGCAAAGTTTACGTATTTTTATGACCTTCAGCACCAGACTTACAAAGTTGGCTTCCCTATTTTGTGGGGAATCTGCGCGTTTACGTTTATGTTTATCGGGTTGAGAAAGAAGAACAAACAACTGCGTATTGTGGCGCTTTCACTGTTTGCCATTACGCTGCTCAAGCTGTTCTTATTCGATATTCGCGGCATTTCGGAAGGCGGAAAAATTGCGGCATTTATTTGCCTGGGCGTGTTGCTGCTGGTAATTTCGTTTATGTACCAGAACCTGAAAAAACTGATCCTGGCCGACGAAACCCACAACGCTAAAGATGAAATGCCATGAGAAAAATTGTAGTTGTTTTCTGGATGCTTCTGAGCCTGAAAACGCTATGTTTTGGCCAGGAAAAACTGTATAAAGCCCCATTGCCGGCGGTATCTGAAAACGGTTTTTACAGAATAAATCTGCGGCCGGAAATTGTGCGTTTTACCAATGCCGATTTTTCTGACCTGCGTATTCATGATAATAAAAACCATGAATTACCGTATTTACTGGAACGAACCGCAACCGAAAAAACGACCCGCTACTTCCGCGAATATCCCATTGTCGGTAAAAACAATATACCGAAAATTAATACCACGCTGGTAATTCAGAACCCAAGAAAAAGCAAAATAAACAACCTGGCGCTGGTAATAAAAAACACTAATGTTAGCAAAAATGCCAGCCTGAGTGGCAGCGCAGATGCGCAAAATTGGTACGCGCTGGAAGATGATTATTTACTGCAATCTGTATCGAATTCGGAAGCAACTTCGGAAGTAAAAGTACTGCATTTTCCGCTTTCTGATTACGAGTTTTATAAGCTGGAAATTAACGATTCTGCCAGCGCGCCACTCAATATTTTAACTGCCGGTTTTTACGATTTTAATGCCGAGAACGGGCAATACGAAATTATTCCGGAACTAAGTCTTAAACGCACCGATAGCGCCAATATTAAAAAAACATTTCTGTGGTTTTCTGCTGAAATGCCGGTACTGATCGATAAGCTCGATTTTAAGATAGATTCGGCGACTTTTTACCTGCGAAATGCTACCGTTTTTGTAAGGAAAACCGTGAATGACCGCCGCAATAAAAAGCTGGAATCGTGGGTGCCGGTGCAATCTTTTCAGCTGCGGTCGGATGGAAAAAATGCGTTTCAGTTTACCGGTTTCCGGGCGAAGGAATTTTATGTGGAAATAGAAAATGCCGACAATCCGCCGCTCAATATTGCAGCAGTAAATGCCTTTCAGTTAAAAACGTATCTGATCGCAGAACTGAAAAAGAACCGCGAATATGCATTGTATTTCAGCGATGCTAAAGCAGTTTTACCGACCTACGACCTACCGTTTTTTAAAGATAAACTTCCAGGGAATTTACCGGTGCTGGAGCCGCTGGCCGTAATTAAAAATGCTATGCCCGAAGCCCCAAAAAGTGCGGTTAACCGTTTTTTTCAGCATGAGATCCTGATCTGGATCGCTTTGCTCGTTGTGATCGCGTTTCTGGGTTATATGACCTATAAGATGTTAAAGGAAACAAGCGATCCCCGGTAATAAAGCCGGTTTTTACTGACTTTTTATTTCCTTTTACACCCGATTTCATAAACGGAATCGGGTGTATTCGTTTTGTGATAATAGGAATATTTTGTGTGAATATTCTAAAGGGAGGCGGTGAGGTGCTTTTAAAATGTATATTAATAAGAATAAATATATCGGGTTACTATATTCCGAACTTTTTTTCTCCCTATTATGTCAGAAGGTGTGTTGCTTCGAATTGATCCGGTTATTTATATTGATCGGTTGGGGAAGGCAAATGAACATATTGTTAATGGTATTTAAAGTATGAAGAAATCAAATGACATCGCTGGAATATCGGAGTTCACGGTTTCCCACCGGTTACGGGTTATTCAGGAGCTTTTGAAAATAAGATCTGTGGCTGCTTTTGCCAACGAAATCGGGGTAGATACCAGCGTGCTGAATAATATTATGAGCCCGTATGGTCGGATGGGGAAACCAAGTTTTGATACGCTTCAGAAAATTGCCGCTAAATATCCCCGAGTGAATATGGATTGGCTGATCACGGGTAAAGGCGAACCTTTAAGGCCATTCGGGGCAACCGGTACTTTGCGGTCTGTTACTGAAAATACAGAATCGGAAAATCTAAATAAGTTGCTAAAATATGAACCAGGCAGCGCACCGGTGCAGCAACTGATGAATGTGCCGGCGGTGCTTTCGGAGTTACGGGTATGCCAGGCAGAAAAAGATAACCTGCAACGCATTCTGGCTTTGAAAGACGAGATAATAGAAATGTTGCGAAAACAGAATACCGACTAATTTCAAGCTTTTGGTTTTTCGAATTCTTTTTAAGATCCAGCCTGAAATGGCTTTTTCCGGATGAGTTGCTACAAAATTTTCTACCTGAAAACATGACCTATGAAAACAGAAATTAAAGTTGGAATGCAGGTGCGGCTGCTTATAGGCGGGCCGGTGATGAATGTGAAAGCAATTGAAAACGACCTGGCGCTGTGTGAATGGATGGTGGTGGACCGCAAATGCAGCATGCATTTTAAAGTAAGTAATCTGGTTAAAGAAGAGACTGCTAAAAACTCCTGAAAATTATTATGGTTATGGAACAAGCAGTTTTTTCATTAAAAATCCTACCGTTTATTAACAGCAAATACCATTAAAAAAAGCCTTTCAGTTAAAAAATGAAAGGCTTTTTCTTTTTGTAAATATGTTGCTGAAAATCTAGGAAACCTGCGCGGCTCTTCGGTTTATGTTCGTTTTAGCCAGGTTATTTAATTTGGTATCGGTGGCTTGTTCTTCATCTAAGGTCTTTTTCAGAAGGGTATGCACTTCATCCAGCGCCAGCCCTAACGCCAGATGCGCCGCCGTTCCATAACCGGAAATTTCGTAGTGCTCTATTTTCTGGGCGCTGGCAATTAATGTAGCATCCATCGCTTCCGACGAATGGCTTATATGCATCACTTTTTCGCCTTCGGCAATCAAACCTTTCATGCCTGCGTTGTCTTGTCCGTCGGGTTTTATACCCAGCAATTTAGCGGCTTGTTCCAGGCGTTGTTTATGCATTTTAGTTTCTTCGAGGTGCTGCATAAAAGCTGCTTTCAATTCAGGATCAGTGGCTTTTTCCGCTATGCGCGGTATTGCGGTTATCAGCAGATTTTCAGCATCATATAAAACCTGAATTTCGTGATGAAGCAGATCGGTAAGATCTTTTAGTTCGGCCATAGTTTTGCGGGTTTAAGAATTTGACATTGTTTCAGGTTTAAACGGCAGAATCTGCGAACTGTTAAGTAAACTTGCTGAAAAGGAATTTTACTGAACCGAAACGCAGTTGAAAATAGCCTGAAAACACGGTTTTCCGGCCGGTAAATGGCCACGGTTTTCACGCAAATTCCATAAGCCCGGGAACGGTAGTTTAACAAGCCGGAAAAGTCTGGTTGAAACGCGTTAAAAGCAGGAAAGTTATTAGCTAAAAACGCCCTTTTTACTCGGAAAAACCAAAAAAAAGTGGTATCTTTACTTCTTAAATACACCTGAAACAAATGAGTGAAATAGTAGAAAAAAATGCCTCCGATTACTCCGCAGATAGTATCCAGGTTCTGGAAGGGCTCGAAGCCGTTCGGAAGCGCCCGGCTATGTATATTGGCGACATCGGTGTTAAGGGCTTACATCACCTGGTTTGGGAAGTTGTAGATAACTCTATAGACGAAGCCCTGGCTGGTCATTGCGACAATATTGACGTAACCATTCACGAAGATAATTCCATTTCCGTATCCGATAACGGCCGCGGTATTCCCACCGATTTCCACCAGAAAGAAGGCCGCTCGGCACTTGAAGTGGTAATGACCGTATTGCACGCCGGCGGTAAATTCGATAAAGATTCTTATAAAGTTTCCGGCGGTCTGCATGGCGTAGGTGTAAGCTGCGTAAACGCGCTATCTACTGATCTGAAAGTTACCGTTTTCCGGAAAGGTAAAGTACATGAGCAGGAATACAAGATCGGAATTCCGCAGTACCCGGTGCGCGAGATCGGCGAAACCGAAATTCACGGTACAACGGTGCATTTTAAGCCCGATGCTTCCATTTTTACTACCACGGAGTATAAATACGAAACCATTGCCAACCGCATGCGCGAGCTTTCGTTCCTGAACAAAGGCATTCGTATTAACTTAACCGATCTGCGCGAAAAAGATTCGGATGGCAATTACATCAGCGATTCTTTCTATTCGGAAGGTGGTTTGAAGGAATTTGTGGCTTACCTGGAAGAAACCCGCGAAAACCTGATTCCGGAACCGATCCATATCGAAAGCGAGAAAAACGGTTTGCCGGTAGAAGTTGCACTTCAGTATAATTCTTCTTACACGGAAAATATCTTCTCGTACGTAAACAACATCAACACGCACGAAGGTGGTACGCACGTAGCTGGTTTCCGCCGCGCTTTAACCCGTACCCTGAAAGCTTACGCCGATAAATCGGGGATGCTGGAAAAAGCCAAAGTTGAAATTACCGGCGATGACTTCCGCGAAGGTTTAACGGCAATTATTTCGGTAAAAGTGCAGGAGCCGCAGTTCGAAGGCCAGACCAAAACCAAACTTGGTAACTCCGAAGTAATGGGTGCGGTAGATGTGGCGGTTGGCGAAATGCTGAACGCTTTCCTGGAAGAAAATCCGCGCGAAGCCCGCATCATTATTCAGAAAGTAGTTTTAGCTGCTCAGGCCCGTTATGCGGCCCGTAAAGCCCGCGAAATGGTGCAGCGTAAAAGCGTGCTTACCGGTTCCGGCTTACCAGGTAAACTTGCCGACTGTTCTGATTCTGAACCAGCTAACTGCGAAATTTACCTCGTAGAGGGTGACTCCGCGGGTGGTTCTGCCAAGCAGGGCCGCGACCGGAAATTCCAGGCAATTCTGCCGTTAAGAGGTAAAATTCTGAACGTAGAAAAAGCCCAGGAACATCGTATTTACGAAAACGACGAGATCAAGAACATGATCACGGCGCTTGGTGTTAGTTTTGGTACACCGGAAGACGACAAAGCGCTGAACATGGAAAAACTGCGTTATCACCGCATCATCATCATGACGGATGCGGACATCGACGGTAGCCACATTCGTACGCTTATTCTTACGTTCTTCTTCCGTTACATGCGCGAGCTGATCGATAACGGTTATATTTACATTGCTTTACCGCCGCTTTATTTGGTTAAAAAAGGCAAAGAAGAACGTTATTGCTGGACCGAGCAGGATCGGGAAGAAGCCGTGAAAGAACTTGCAAAAGGCGGCCGAGAAGATACCGTTGGTATTCAGCGTTACAAAGGTTTGGGTGAAATGAACCCGGAACAGCTTTGGGAAACTACCATGCGTCCGGAAACCCGCAGCTTGAAACAGGTAACCATCGAATCGGCGGCGCAGGCAGATCATTTATTCTCGATGCTGATGGGCGATGAAGTTGCGCCGCGTCGTGACTTTATTGAGAAAAATGCCAAATACGCAAAAGTGGACGTTTAAAAAACGCTATCCTTTTAAAGCAAAAAAGTCCTGCAGCAATGCAGGACTTTTTTTATTACAGCTCATTAAGGGGTGGTACGCGCAATTCTTCAATGGGCCAGCCAGCCAGTTTTGCTCCAGCCAAATAAGCACTTTCCAGGAAATCCAGTAAAGCTTGTTTCGGATCCGGTTGTTTTCTGAAGTTTTCATAGCTCAGAAAAGCCATTGGGCTGCCGTTCGATAGTTGCCATTTTGCCGTTTCCGGTTCCAGTTTTTCGTTTTCAATTCCGGACGGTAACGGAAAAATATAAGAATAAAAAGCGGCTTCTCTCACCACATCATCGCCGGGCCAGAAACCAAAAGCCATTGTTTCATGCGAATAGGCATCCTTTTCTACGATGCTCATTTTGGAGTCTAAAGGCACTTTTTTGCCTGAAAAACGGTAAAATGTAAGGTCGAAATGGTGCCAGTATAAATGAACCGGACTGGTTTTGCCGTAAAACCGGCCACCAAATTCTTTAAATATTTGATCTACCTGCGTAAGCACGCACCAATATTTGCGCACCATTTCGGCGTCGTAGCGGTGATGTTCTCGATCTTCGGCAAAGGGAATTTTGCTTTTATTGTCGTAAGGTTTGGCCAGGATCTTTATTTCGAAATGCAGTTCCTGTAGAGCGCTGAAAACCTGGTTGTAAAATTGGGCCACGCTTAACCCTTCGTGCAACGGAATCTGGCGGCTTTTGCCTTCGCTGGAAATTACTTCAAGAACATGTTCTATAAAATTGAAATGTAGCTCCAGCGTGCGGTTTTTATAAGGCATGGCGCCGGTAGTTAAACCGCGTGGCGTTACGTAAAGCAACACATGCCACCAATGGTTTTTGCGCGGCATCAGTTTCAGCCGGATCTTACCTACTATCTGAATATACAAATGGAGCGTATCTTTGGTATCTTCCCAATCTGCAAGCGGCATTGGGGGAAAAGTTTCGGAAATGGTATGCGTTTCGGCCATAAATCTGCTTAGAATTCTGCTTTCTGTTTTACGTATAAAACAAGTTTAAGGCGGGAAGTTTTGAGAAATCAATGGGGGGAAACTGCAGCTTTCTGCGCTTGAAAATATTGCCAGATAGGGTAGTGAGTTTTTTTATTAAAAAGGATACCATTTTTATTGGGGGAAATCTGCCCGATAAAAGCTGAACCAAAGCTTTTTAGCCAAAAAACCTATCGTTTCTCGTATAAATAAGCTAATTTGCCTCAAACCCGGCCGCTGGGCTTTCGTTTAGATTTTAGAAAATAAGTTTATTCGCATGGTGTTGAAGAATCTTCGCGGGATTACCGAGAATTTGAATATGTTGATCAATAAAGTTTCCGAACAAATAAAGAGTAGCCGTTACATTAGCCGCGACCTGAGTTGGCTGCGTTTTAATTATCGCGTACTGGATCAGGCCAAAGATGCTGATAAAACGCTTTTCGACCGGCTGAAATTCCTGGCGATCACGGCTTCCAACCTCGACGAATTTTTTATGATACGGGTAGGAAGTTTGTATAATTATATAGACTACGGCAAAGAACGGGTAGATTATTCGGGGTTGCGCGAGCTGCCTTTCCGGAAGAAATTACTGGAGTTTGCGCACCGTTTTGTAAACGACCAATACCTGGTTTACAGCACCGAACTGAAACCACTGTTTGAGGAGAACGGCTTTAATATCCTGAAACCAACTGAACTTTCGGAAGTTGAAAAAAAGAAGGTGGATACGTATTTTAAAAAGACGATCTACCCGCTGCTCACGCCCATGGTTTACGATACATATCACGGTTTTCCGCTGCTCATGAACCAGTTGCTCACGTTTGGCGTGGTTACCAAAACAGCAGAAGATATAAAACAGAACCAGCGATTAACGTTTGTGCAGATTCCGCAGAACCTGGCCCGTTTCTACGAAATTCAGCGGAAGGACATGGTTATATTTGTGCCGATAGAGGAAATTGTGCGCTGGAAGATCAAGAAGCTTTTCCGCAATGTAGAAATAGTATCGGCCAATTTATTCCGCATAACCCGCAACGGTGATTTTACGCTGGAAGAAAGCGACGATATTGAAGCTGACTTTATTCAGGAGATCAAAATCAAACTCAAAACCCGTAAAAAAGGCCGCGTGGTGCGCCTGGAAGTAGAAAAGAATCATTCTTCTTTCATGATGAAACTGCTCCGCGAACGCTGGACGATAGACAACGCTAATATTTTCTCGCTAACCGGTCCGGTAGATATGAAAGGTTTCTGGCAAATTCTGAAGCATCCGCAGTTCCGGAACCGCATGTTCAAGCAGCCAAGCCCGGTGGCGCCGTTAAGTTTACCAGATAACAATACCGAGAACCTTTTCGATTACCTCAAGAAAAAAGATGTAATTCTGCACCACCCTTACAATAGTATGGAGCCGGTGATCAGGTTATTGGAAAAGGCGGCAGAAGACCCTTATGTACTGGGAATTAAGCAAACCATTTACCGGCTAGCCGATCAGTCGCGCGTTTCTGCGGCACTATTAAAAGCAGCGGAAAACGGCAAGCACGTTTCGGTTTTGTTTGAGGTGAAAGCCCGTTTTGATGAAGAACGCAACATTAAGGAAGGCGAAAGACTGGAAAAAGCCGGCTGTTTTGTGATCTACGGAATCAGCAAATACAAGACCCATACCAAAATGATGATGATCATCAGGAAGGAAGGGGAGAAGGTTACGCAGTATGTGCACGTGGGCAGTGGTAATTACAACGAACAAACCGCCCGCCAATACACAGACGTTAGTTTGCTTACCACCGATGAAGTTTACGCGCACGACGTTTCGGAATTCTTTAATGTAATTACCGGGCATTCCATGCCAGATGAGTACCAGAACCTGATCACGGCGCCAAAGGATATGCGCCAACAGTTGATCGAGCTGATAAGAGGGGAAGCCAGAAATGCAGAGCAAGGTTTACCAAGCGGTATCGTGATCAAGATCAATTCGCTGGAAGATAAAGCCGTGATCGATGAGTTTTATGCCGCTTCCAAAGCCGGAGTTCCTATTAAGCTGATCGTTAGAGGGATTTGCTGCATCCGTCCGGGTCGGGAAAATTTGAGCGAAAATATTGCGGTGAGCTCTATTGTGGGCGAATACCTGGAACATACGCGTTTGTTCTATTTCCACAATAACGGCGACCCCAAAGTGTTGGGTGGCAGTGCCGATATTATGGTGCGTAGTTTTGAGCGCCGCATAGAAGCGTTATTTTACATTGTGAACGAAGAACTGAAAAAAGAAGCGATCAATATTCTGTATTACAACCTGAAAGATAACCAGAACAGCTACATTATGCGCGAGGATGGTTCTTACGTGAAAAAGCAACCGGTTGGAGATGAACCGGTCTTTAACGCGCACAAGGAATTTTATAAAGTGAACGAAGATAATATTGAGCGGAGCTGCCTTTTCGAAGAACTGTACCCGGAAATAAAACTGAAAACAGAAACGATAAAAGATTTGGAGGAAGATCTGAAAGAAGAAAAACTTTAACTATAAAGCTTTCAGCAGAAAACGAAAATGCCCGGTAAAAACTACCGGGCATTTTTTATGCAATTTCCGATACCGTTTTCCCGACTTTTTCAGCCTGAAACCATACCGTTTTTCTGAGATCAATTATTTCGTTTGGCAACAAATTTCTCGTAAAGCGATTGCATCATCCCATCTTTCAGACCAACCGAAGGCACGATCATGCTTTCTACTTTGCTCCAGCGCATGGCAGCCAGGTAAATTTCTGCCGCCGGAACAATTACATCGGCCCGGTCCGGGTTCAGAAGCATGATGTTGATCCTGTCTTCCAGTTTCATAACGGCCATTTGCTCCACAATTTCTTCGATCTGCTTTTTGAAGATCGGCTTTCCGGCAGATTTGCCCGCCAGGTCGTAAATTTTGTTGATGTTACCACCCGTTCCAATGGCGCGGTTTACGTGGTATTTTTTGGCATTTTCCTTCACCCAACGTTTCATATTCGTCCAGATGGTTTCGGAATCGTTGCCCTGCATGTGGCGGATCGAGCCTGATTCGAACGATTGGGACGCTACTTTTTCGCGGTTCACGTAAATATTGAACTCCGTGCTGCCGCCGCCTACGTCTATGTGCAGGTAATTTTTATCGTCGAGCACATTCAGTATCACTTTGTTTATCAATTCCGCTTCGGCAACTCCATCGATCACTTCTATTTTCATGCCCAGCTTTTCCTGCACTTTCTGGATAATTTCGGAAGCATTTTTGGCGGTACGCATGGCCGAAGTAGCACAAACCTGGTAAGCCTGAACTTCATGCACTTCGATGAGTAATTTTAAAGCATGCAGAAAATTGATGAATTTTTCCTGCTTCGGTGCGCTGATGTAACCCGTATCGAAAACGTCTTCGCCGAGGCGCATGGGGTAGCGAATGTATTCAACTTTTTTGAAAGTAACGTGTTGGTTATATTCCAGCACACTCGAGATCTGGCAGCGAACGGCGTTGGAACCAATATCTATAGCAGCAAATTTTATCAAACCGGGTGATCTTATTTAGTGATAGAAACAAATATACGCATAAATTATTTTCGGTTTGGGCAGGCGAGGCCGTTAAATTACCGTAAAACGTGCATTGTAAAATTTCAGCCTGTATGCATATTACCAACCTTCTGAAACAAAATACCGGTCCGCAGTTTTCGCTGGAGATCTTGCCCAAACCAGGAATAACTGCAGAAGATAATCTGTTACGTTACCAGAAGATACTGGCGCGCAAGCCTCTTTTTGTTGACATTTCATACCACGCCGGCAGAAGCAATACGGGTTTTTCGGGTAAAAAGGATAGCGTTTTTTTGCCGCGCCCGAAGACAAAAGCGCTTTCTGAAATTCTGATCAATACATTCGGATTAAACCCGCAGCCCCATATTTTGTGCACCGGGTTTTCGGCGGAAGAAACGGAAACTGTATTGCTGCAATTGCATGCTTTAGGAGTGCGGAATCTGCTGCTTTTGCGGGGCGATATTTCTGTGCCAACCGAACAAAAGACCGGGCAACATGAATATGCTTTTCAATTAGTAGAACAGGTGAAGAAGTTGAATTCGGGTATAAACTGGCGGAATGAAAATGTGCCTTTTAACACGGATTTTTGCATTGGGGTAGGCGGATATCCGGAACCGGAAGAGAATTTTGAGCTGGCCATTCAGTATTTGAAAAAGAAAATAGATGCCGGGGCAGACTTTGTAATTACCCAGCTTTTTTTCGATAACCCCCGCTTTTTTACTTTCGAAAATGCCTGCCGTGCCGCCGGAATTTCAGTGCCGATCATTCCCGGGATCAGCCCTTTGGTTTCGTGGAATTTACTGCAAAAGCTACCTGATTTTTTTAAAGTTTCAGTTCCGGAAAAACAGCAGCAACAGATAAAAAAGTGTTCCTCAAAAGCTGAACTGGAAGCAGTTGGCGTGAATTGGGTGACGGAACAAGCGAGAGAACTTTACAAAAATAACTTTCACTGCGTGCATTTCTTTGCGCTTTCGCGTCCGGAAATTCTGGAGCAGGTGCTTAAAAAATTGCCATAAAAAAGCCGTTGGAAAATTCCCAACGGCTTTTTATTTATTTTATTCGAATTGATAACCTATAAATTCTCAAAACAGAAATTACTTTCGGATCCGGACTTTTTTCCAGTAAACGGTATTGGCCGATCTTACTTCGATGAGGTAGATGCCGGCATTCAGTTTTCCAACGTCAACGGGCTTGGCCATTGGTGCTTCTTCGGGCGTTAAGGCTAAGGCATAAAGCACTTTACCGTCGTTGTTTTTCAATTCCATATTAGCAGTGTCTTTCAGCGCTTGGGAGAAACGTAAACTGAAATTGCCGGTTTTGCGATTCGGAAAAAGGTTTATGCCGGAAAGTGTTTCCACACGGCTTTCAGGTTCGGCAGCGGTAATTTCTGTTTTCGATTCGGTTTTGGTTTTTACCGTTTCGGTTTTCACTTTGGTTTTGGTGGTTGTTTCTTGTGCATACACAGCTTGCGCGAATAAAAACAAGAGACCGGCCAAAAAGGAGATCCGGAATATGCTTTTCGTTTTCATATTTGTTATCGGGAGTTTAATACTGTTTTTGAGCGCATACGCTAAATTCGTTCCAAGATTTTCAGGCTTCGGGTTTTTACCTGAAAAACTATAGCGTTTTGTTAAAAAAGTTCTTTTTCAGCCATTCCGATTTTTACTTAACTTACCGCCTGCATTAAAATCTGATTCCTGAATATGGAAAAAAATAACCCGAAAGTGGCACGCGCCTGGTGTATGTACGACTGGGCAAACTCGGTTTACTCGCTCGTAATTACCACCGCTATTTTCCCGATCTATTATGTAGCCATTACCACGCAAGCCAACGGCACCGACTGGGTAAATTTTCTGGGCTGGCAGGTTTCTGCGTCGGTACTTTATAAATACGCGCTTACCGGTGCTTTCTTAGCTATTGCTTTGGTTAGCCCTATTCTTACTGCCATTGCCGATTACGGCGGAAATAAGAAGGCTTTTATGCGGTTTTTCTGCTACATGGGTTCGTTTGCCTGCATGGGTTTGTATTTTTTTGAATTGCAGACTTTTTCCGTTTCGGTGCTTTTGTTTATGGTGGCGGCCATTGGTTACAGCGGCAGTATTGTTTTTTACAACGCTTACCTGCCCGAAATTGCCACCGAAGATCAATTCGATAAACTAAGTGCCCGCGGTTTTTCATTGGGTTACATCGGTAGCATGCTGCTGCTTATTTTTTCGCTGGCGCTGGTTTTAACGCCGGCCACGTTTGGCATTTCTGATAAAAGCATGGCGCCGCGGCTGTCGTTTTTGTTTACCGGTTTGTGGTGGTTCGGCTTTGCGCATTACACGTTTGCGTACCTTCCGCAAAATCCTTATCACAAAAAAGCTGAAGGAAATTACCTGTTCAATGGTTTTAAAGAATTGCGCCATGTCTGGAATCAGCTTCAGGCTTTGCCGGCTTTGAAACGCTTTCTGCTTGCTTTTTTCTTTTACAACATGGGCGTGCAAACTGTTATGTACGTGGCTTCACTTTTCGGCTCGAAAGAACTGCATTTGCCCGACGATGCTTTAATCATTGTATTACTTATTATTCAGGGGGTGGCTATTGGCGGTGCTTATGGTTTTGCTTGGCTTTCTGCGCGCATGGGGAATATCCGGGCTTTAATGGTTGCGGTATTGGTTTGGGTGGGCATTAGCATTGCGGCCTATTTTATTACTACCGGAAACCAATATTACATGCTGGCCTTTGTAGTAGGCGCGGTTATGGGTGGTATTCAGGCGCTTTCACGCTCTACTTACAGTAAACTTTTGCCAAAAACTACCGACCACGCTTCTTTCTTCAGCTTTTATGATATCTGCGATAAAGTAGGTTTAGCGTTAGGTTCGCTGGCTTTCGGAATTACCGAACAGTGGTTTGGCTCCATGCGAAACAGCGTATTGGTGCTCTCGGTATTCTTCGTTTTCGGCCTGATCGTTTTAGCAACTATCCGGAGTAAGAAAACCGAACCGCAGCCGCATTTTGCCTGATAAAAACGCTATGGTTTCAGCCTGAAAAACTCACAGATCGCTTCGATAAATACTGAAAAGATCAAGTTTCAGAAGATCGAGCGGCTTAGAAATGGTATAGCTTTCTAACAAAAAAGCCTGGTTTGTTGCTGAACCAGACTTTTTTGTTAGAAAAAGATAGCGTTTTATTCGAAGCGCAAATGTTTTACCGATTCGCCGGAATTCATGATCTCCATAAGCGAATCTATACCGATCTGCAGATGCTTGTTCACGAAATTAGAGGTAACTTTCAGGTCGCTTTCGGCCGTTTTCACGCCATCCGGCGTCATCGGGTTATCCGATACCAAAAGTAAAGCGCCGTGCGGAATATCGTTCATAAAACCAACCACAAAAATGGTAGCCGTTTCCATATCGATGGCCATAATGCGGGTTTGGCGTAGGTATTCCTTAAATTCTTCGTCATGCTCCCAAACGCGGCGGTTGGTGGTGTAAACAGTTCCGGTCCAGTAATCGAGCTCGTGCTTTTTGATCATAGAAGAAACGGCGCGCTGCAACCGGAAACTTGGTAAAGCCGGAATTTCAGGCGGTAAATAATCGTCGGAAGTTCCTTCGCCGCGGATGGCTGCAATAGGTAAGATCAGGTCGCCGAGTTTGGTTTTCTTTTTCAGGCCGCCGCATTTACCCAGAAACAATGCGGCTTTTGGTTTTACTGCCGAGAGGCAATCCATAACGGTAGCGGCCATGGGGCTACCCATTCCGAAATTGATGATGGTAATGTTGTTGGCGGTAGCCGTTTGCATGGGTTTGTCCATGCCCTTAATTTCCACGTTATGCTGTTCGGCGAACATTACCACGTAGTTTATAAAATTGGTAAGCAGAATATATTCACCGAATTCGTCGAGTGCTGTGCCCGTGTAGCGGGGCAGCCAGTTGTTTACAATGTCTTCTTTGGTCTTCATAATATTAATTTAAAGCCCGGCTTGCGAAAGCCTGAGCCCGGTAATATACGGGGAATTTCGTATTTTTGACGCATGCAAGCATTAAATTTACCGGCTTACGATTACAAACTTAAAAAAACAGGTGAAGATTTATTCATTTTCGACCCTGTTCGGAAGAAGTTTGTGTTGCTTACGCCGGAAGAATGGGTGCGGCAGCATTTTCTGCATTACTTAACGCTGTACTTGCAATACCCCAAAATCCTGATCTCGGTGGAGCGGGGCATGCACTATAATAGTCTGCAGAAACGCACGGATCTGCGGGTATATTCGTCGGAAGGAAATCCATTGGTTTTAATTGAATGCAAAGCTGCTGAAGTGAAAATTTGCGCGGAAACCGTAAAGCAGGCTTCGGTTTATAACCAGACCTTGCGCGCACCATACGTCATGCTCACCAACGGCCTGGAACATTATTGCTGGAAGGTAGATTTTGTGAATTCGCGGTACGAGGCCTTGCAGGAAATTCCGGTTTTTGGGATGTTGATTTAGAAATATTTTCAACGGTTAGTATAAAAGGCGAACAAGGCGGAGCCGAAGTTTGATTTTTATACCTTGTTGGCAGGTGTTCTTTTAATCATTCCACCCATAGCTTTTCTATTCCTTACTCTCTGATTCATATTTTTCAGTTACCATAAATCCTCTGGAATAGCTTACAATGAAATTATTATTTTCTCTTAGTTTTTGGTAATCAATTCCTCTTACTGAGCTATAATGTTCAGGAAGTTTCCCTGTTTTATTTCTGATTTCTTCAATTTCTTTTATTATGCTCTCACTCCTAATTTTCTGTACTTTATCAACTGTAAATCCTACCATAAACTGAGAAGAGATGAATATTGGAAGTATTGAAAAGATAAAAAGAGCCTTGTCCTTACTAAAGTTTTTATTGAGGAGGGCTACTACCAAATATATTGTTGTAGCGATGAATAAGATAGCAAAAGGAATCAAAAGAAAAAACATTTCGATTACAACAAGTGAAGGTATAAAAGGAACTATCAATCCAATGAGAATGACCAGGATAAGTATAAGTCTTTTATTAAAAATTGTCCCTAAATCCATTTTTTCTATAATTTGAATTACAGCCAACTAGTATACAAACGTAGTAACTACGTTTATCCCCGCTATAACTGTAGGTTTTCCATCACTTTTTGAGCAGTTTTCCCTACCATTTTTAATTGTAAAATGAAGGTATATTGTTTAAATTCTAAGTTAGCAAACTAAAACGAGGAAACGGCCAACACATCTTGAGTTTTTTTCAATTAAGGCCCGGCAGTTTTTAGCCCAGAAACCCTAGCGTTTCAGCCAGAAATAAAGGTTATTCTCGATCAGGCCTTTGCGGTAATATTGCACCAGCGCCTTTAATTCCCGGGTGTATTTCTTTTCGAGTTCCGGGTTCGGAATTATTTGCGGTTCTAAACGGTGCGGGGCGTAATTAAAATAAGTTACCTGGTCGTATTCATTCATTTTGGTAACCAGGTCGGGGTGTACCAACACGTAATTATCGTCGGTATATAAAAGAGCGCGGCCGGCATTGGTGGTATCTAAAACCGAATTGCTGAACGGTAAAAGTTTGTTGGCAGGCAGGTCCAGGTAATCGGCAATGGTAGCCGGAATATCGGCGTGCTGCGTGATCTTAAAGAAATTCCGGACCGGCAAAACTTTGGTTGGGTGGAAAAGCAGCAACGGAATTTTAAACCTTCCCAAATCATTCTGGTACGAAGCATCCACGCTTTCCTGGGTATGGTCGGCGGTAATAATGAAGAGCGTATTCTTGTACCACGGTTGTTTGGCAGCGGTTTTAAAGAACTGGCGCAAAGCAAAATCTGCGTAGCCAATAGATTCGTGGATCGGTAATTTGCCTTTCGGAAAGCGGCCTTTGTACTTGGCCGGAACCGTGTATGGCTGGTGCGAGCTAAGCGTGAAAACAGTGGTTAAAAACGGCTGCTTTTGTTTGTTCAGTTCCTGCGCAAAATACTGCAGATAAGGTTCATCCAATATCCCCCAATGTCCGTCGAAATCAGCTTTGAACAGGTTTTTCGGATATTCACGCAAGCCATAATACTGATCGAAACCGGCAATGCGGGCAAAAGTATTAAAGCCCATGGTCCCGTTTTCGGCGCCGTGAAAAAAGGAAGTTGCATAGCCCGCATCTTTTGCAATACTGCCTATGCCATACAGTTGGTTGCTCTGAAAACTGGAAGTAATATATGGCTGATTCATAAGCGAAGGCAAACCTGCAAAAAGCGGGGGCAAGGCTTCAATAGATTTCCGGCCGTTGGCATAATGCTCCCGGTAAAAATTGCCCCGGGCAGCTAAAGAATCGAAGAATGGCGTGTAACCTTTGCCGTTGTTTTCCAGACCCGTGTATTCCGACGCAAAGCTTTCCATGATAATGATCACTACATTATCGCGCACCGGTTTTTCCTGCGATTTCCCTACCGGTTTTGGGTTAAATTCCAGCGCTTGGTATAATTCCGCATCGGTGGCAAAGTATTCTTTTGGGTCTAAAACCGGGCTGTTAATGCTTTTAATAAAGGTGAATGTTGTGTTCAGGGTAACGTGCCCTAAAACTGGCGGTTCCTGAATAAAGGCATTGGCCGGCCGCAGCGGTTTTAAAGCAGTTCCACCCCGAATAAATAAAATGCCAGCGCCCACCATCAGGATCAGCCCGATTATTTCAATTATTAAATGAGGTTTGGCGTCCGGGTTTTTCTTTTCTTTCGGATACCATTTTATCATAATGAAAAGGAGCAAAGCGCCTGCCAGCGGAAAATACCAGTAATTGGTGATCAACTGACCGGCCTGCGCCTGAATGTCGCGGGTAATGGTAAAAAGCTCGTTGGAAGTGCGGCGGCCAATAAATTTGAAATATTCCAGATCGATCAGGTTGAGGCAAAGGAACAGGAAATTGGTGATGATAAACCAGATCTTAAGGCCCAATTGGTACCGTTTCCACTGGGTAAAAGCAAATGGTAGCAACGAGAAAAAAAGAAATGGCAGGTTTACCATAAAAATGGCCGCCAGATCGAAACGGAGTCCTAATACAAATGCTTTGGCGATCTGGGCATTGGTTGCTTCGCTAA
This sequence comes from Adhaeribacter terreus, assembly GCF_042657365.1. NCBI lineage: Bacteria > Pseudomonadati > Bacteroidota > Cytophagia > Cytophagales > Hymenobacteraceae > Adhaeribacter > Adhaeribacter terreus. The sequence continues at coordinate 88,163 of NZ_JBHSKT010000008.1, forward strand.
AAGTATCGAAATGCAGGGTTAAAAAAGCAGATCGCAGCAGCATATAAAACACCAGCAGAAAGCCTAAGCGTTTGAGTAAATTTCCGAGTTTGAGCCAGAACATGCGTTTTAGAAAAGGGTAGGGTTAAGCTATTAAAAAAACGAAAGCCTCTCCGAAAAATTTCAGAAAGGCTTTCGCAAGATCAATATTTATATAATTACGCGTAAGCTTCCATTACGTTGCTCAGGTTTGTAAGTGGCAGGTTCCAGGCATCAGCCACACCTTTGTAAACCACTTCACCGTTCACCACGTTCAGGCCTAAACGCAGTTCGTCGTTCTGCGCGCAAGCAGCCTGCCAGCCTTTATTTGCCAGCATGATTGCGTAAGGCAAGGTGGCGTTGGTTAAAGCTAAAGTGGAAGTGAAAGGAACTGCACCCGGCATGTTCGCTACGCAGTAATGAACCACATCGTCGATGATGAAGGTTGGGTTTTCGTGAGTAGTCGGCTTGCAGGTTTCGATGCAACCACCCTGGTCAACAGCAACGTCAACTAAAACGGTACCTGGCTTCATGTCTTTCAGCATGTCGCGGGTAATTAAGTGAGGCGCTTTTGCACCCGGGATCAATACCGCACCAATAATTAAGTCAGCCGTTTTGATAGCTTCTTTAATGTTGTAGTGGTTGCTCATCTGCGTTACCACGTTTGCTGGCATAATATCATCCAGTTCGCGCAGGCGGTTCAGGTTAATATCCATGATAGTTACGCGGGCACCGAAACCAGCCGCAATTTTAGCAGCCTGAGTACCAACAATACCACCACCTAATACCAATACTTCAGCAGGTTTTACACCTGGTACGCCACCTAATAAAATGCCGCGGCCTTTCAGTGGTTTTTCCAGGTATTTCGCGCCTTCCTGCGGAGCCATACGGCCAGCAACTTCGCTCATAGGAATCAGCAATGGCAGGGAACGGTCTTTTTTCTCAACAGTTTCATAAGCAAGGCAAATGGCTTTGCGCTCGATCATGGCGTGTGTTAATTCTTCGGAAGAAGCAAAGTGGAAATAAGTAAATAATAACTGGCCTTCTTTGATCAGGTTGTATTCAGAAGCGATCGGCTCCTTCACTTTAATGATCATTTCGGCAATGCCGTAAACTTCTTCTATAGTTGGCAGTATTACTGCACCAGCCGCAACGTAATCTTCGTCGCTGAAACCAGAACCCATACCGGCAGTTGCCTGCACGTAAACGGTGTGGTTATGCTTTTTCATTTCAGCCACGCCAGCCGGAGTTAAAGCTACGCGGTTCTCGTTATTCTTGATCTCCTTTGGAACACCAATTATCATTTCAGTAGTATTTTTGATGTGAAATTTGCGCAAAGATACAGTTGTTTCCGGTAATAAAATAGCAAAACCCGAAGGAAAAATTTTACCCGGTCCGAATTGCTAAAAGCTTGTTTTTCAGGAAAGTAAAAATGCTATGGTTTTCAGCCGAAAAAGTCAGTTTCAGGATTTACCAGATTAAGAGATTTGCATGACAATTGTCAGTACCTGAATTACAGAATTTCCTGATTTATCAATCTTAAGCATTTCGCCAGCGCAGCGTAGCCTGAAAACCACGTTACCCGAGAAAACTAAACTAAAAAGAAGCTAACTACGAAGGTGAATGATACCAGTTTCTGTGAGAGCGGCCTCCAAGCTTACCGGTTCCGTCAGGAAAGCCGCCATGCGGCTAGGTAAGGTTGCAGCCGCGAACGCAGAAACGAAGCCCGCCCGGCTTGAGGGAATAAATTGCCGATGAAAATTTAAAGTCAGATGTTTAGCAGTAAAGGTGTTTCAAAAACGGTATCCTTTGTAGTTGAAAAACTGCTGCCCGCCGACGAGGTCCTTCAGAGCTACGCTCGCAATCTTCGCGCTCCCGCGCTCAATTGTGCTCAGGATGACAGAAAAAAACGGTATGCTTTTCAGCAGAAAAAGTCAGAAATAAGGCTTCATAAGTTTCCTCGACTAGCGCTCGGAATGACGTAATAAGGGATTTAATAGCAAACCAAACTACCATTCCAAAGAGATCTCTCCGGACGTCGAGATGACCAAGAAAAACGGTATACTTTCAAGACCAAAAACTACAATGCTTCTAAAATCTTAAAAAAAAGATCCTTTTTTCCAAACTAAAAGGCATAAAAAAAGGCAGCGAAATAATCACTGCCATTAGTCAAAATAAAACTATGAAAAAACTATTTAAAAGGAACACTTGTGGTTCCCTCTTTAACTATGCTGGTTGGCGCAAGGGTTTTTACAACTTCTGCTTTCAGGTTAACCTTGGCCGGTTCTGAAACGATGTCGTTTGAAAAGATCTCAACAACCTCCGTTCTATTACCTAACAGATTCGGGTTGTAAGAAAGTTCCAGCGTCGCTTCTTTATTTGGTTTAATTGCGTCCGGAATGTGCTGCAAAGATACGCAATTGCAATTTGTTTTCACATCTGAGATAACCAGGTCGGTTTTACCGGTGTTTTTCACTTTGAATTTAGCAATTACCTGACGATAGCTTTCTACTTTGCCAAAATCGTGTGAATTGCCGGTTAACGTCAGCTTCGGTGATTTTGCTTTTTGCTCCGGAGTATAATTTTTAGCGGCTTCAGCACGGGTAAGTACGTCGCCTTTAATAGTCAGCACTTTGGTTGGTTCTGTGCCATTGGAAGTTACCGTAATAGATTTATTGAAAACTCCCGGACGGCCATTGCTGTTATAAGCCGCTTTCACAAAACCGGTTTTTCCAGGCATTACTGGTTCTTTGGTCCAGTCTGGTGTGGTGCAACCGCAGGAAGCCTGCACGTTCGAAATAACCAGCGGTTTGTCGCCGGTGTTCTTAAATTTGAATTCGTGCGTAGCAATTGTCCCTTCCGTTACTTTCGTAAAATCGTGGTTTTCAGATTCAAATTTCAGCACGCCTTGCGCAAACGTATTTACTGAAGCCAGCATAAATGCCAGGGCAGGCAGAATTGTAAAGATTTTTTTCATGGTTAACCGTAGTTTAAATATTACGTGAGTTAATCGTTACCGGAAGCAAATATATAAAAACCGGAAGTTAAATGCACTACAAATTTTCAGTACACTTGGTTTCCGGGCTTGCAAAATATTTGAAAACGGTTAAATTTTCGTACTTTTGGATGCTGAAATTTTCATAACACTAACGCTAAATTATGCAGCCAGCAGAACTCACGAAAATTCAAACGCTTACCAAAGAAGAAATTCTAAACGATTACCGCATTGCTTTCGAAAGCCGCCAGGCCAGTTTAACCGGCCGTAAAGAGGTTTTCATGGGCAAAGCCAAGTTCGGAATTTTCGGCGATGGCAAGGAAGTTGCCCAGTTGGCGATGGCCAAATACTTTAAGCCCGGTGATTTTCGCTCCGGGTATTACCGCGACCAGACTTTCATGTTTGCCACCGGCGAACTGACCATTCAGCAATATTTTTCCCAGCTTTACGCCCACACCGACGTTGAAGCCGAGCCAGCAACCGCCGGCCGCGCCATGAACGGCCACTTCGGAACCCGCTCTCTTGACGCCGATGGCAACTGGAAAAACCTGACCGAAATTAAAAACTCGAGCTCCGATATTTCCCCGACCGGCGGACAAATGCCGCGTTTGGTTGGACTGGCTTACGCTTCAAAGCTGTACCGCCAGAACCCGGATCTTCAGAACAACAAGAACTTCTCGGTAAACGGTAACGAAGTAGCTTTTGGTACCATTGGTAACGCTTCAACTTCCGAAGGCATGTTCTTCGAAGCTATTAACGCAGCCGGTGTTCTTCAGATTCCGATGCTGGTTTCTGTTTGGGACGACCGTTACGGCATTTCTGTTCCGGCTGAATACCAGACCACCAAAGGCTCTATTTCAGAAATTCTGGCTGGTTTCCAGCGCGAAGGCAAAGGCGAACAAGGCTACGAAATTTTCAAAGTAAAAGGCTGGGATTACCAAACGCTATGCGAAACATACGAAAAAGCTGTAGCCGTTTGCCGCGAAGAACACGTGCCGGTTCTTATTCACGTAGAGGAAGTTACGCAGCCGCAAGGCCATTCTACTTCCGGTTCGCACGAACGTTATAAGTCTAAAGAACGTCTGGATTGGGAAGCTGATTTCGATTGTATCAAGAAAATGCGCGAGTGGATCCTGGAAAACGAATACGCCACTACCGATCAACTTGATAAACTGGAAGCCGACGCCAAAGAAACCGTAAAACAAGCGCGCGCCGCCGCCTGGAATGCATTTATGGAAGGTATTAAAGCTGACCATGACAAATGCCAGGATCTGCTGAACCATCTGGTAAGCGAAAGCCAGAGCGAACACGCTTCCAAACTGGCCGAAATTGCCGAAGAGCTTCACAAAACGGTTAACCCGATCCGGGCTGATGCCGTGAAAGCTGCCCGCAAAGCGCTGCGTTATGTACGCGACGAAAAATCTGCCGCGAAACGCAATCTGAAAGACTGGCTCGAAGAAGCGGTTGGCGAAAATGCAGATCGTTATAATTCGTATCTATTCAGCCAGAGCGAGCAATCTGCTTTATTGGTAGAAGAAGTTAAAGCTGAGTTTACAGAAGACAGCCCTATTGTAGATGGCCGTGAAGTTTTGCAGGCTTGTTTCGATGCTGCTTTAGCGAAATATCCGGAAGTGTTTGCCATTGGCGAAGACGTTGGTAAAATTGGCGATGTAAACCAGGCGTTTGCCGGTTTGCAGGAAAAATACGGCGAACTGCGCGTAACTGACACCGGTATCCGGGAATGTACGATCGTTGGCCAGGGTATTGGTGCAGCTTTACGCGGCCTGCGTCCGATCACTGAGATCCAGTATTTAGATTATTTATTATATGCTATCCAGATCCTTTCCGATGATCTGGCCTGTTTGCAATACCGTACGAAAGGCGGGCAAAAAGCGCCATTAATTATCCGTACCCGTGGCCACCGCCTGGAAGGGATCTGGCACTCAGGTTCGCCAATCGGCATGATCCTGAACAGCATTCGCGGTATTCACGTGCTGGTACCGCGCGACATGACACAGGCAGCTGGTTTCTACAACACCGTGTTGAAATCGGATGAGCCGGCCCTGATCATTGAATGCCTGAATGGTTACCGGCTGAAAGAAAGAATTCCGAATAACATCGGTGAATTTACGGTACCGCTTGGCCAGCCGGAAGTCCTGAAAAAAGGTGAGGATATTACAATTGTAACTTACGGCTCGATGTGCCGCATTGTGATGGATGCTGCCAAGCAACTTGAAGAATTCGGGATTTCGGTGGAAGTGATTGATGTGCAGAGCTTATTGCCGTTCGATATTAACCACAGCATTGTAGAATCTATCAAGAAAACGAACCGCGTAATTTTTGCTGATGAAGATGTTCCGGGTGGAGCATCTGCGTTTATGCTGCAAAAAGTAGTGGAAGAGCAGGAAGCCTACCGCTGGTTAGATTCGCAACCGCGCACCATCGCCGCGCACGAGCATCGTCCGCCATACGGCTCCGACGGCGATTACTTCTCTAAACCAAACGCCGAAGATATTTTCGACACGGTTTATGAAATGATGCACGAAGCTGAACCAAAATGTTTCCCGCAGATCTACTAAAAAACGGTAGGTTTCAGGCTATAAAAAGTAAAAGCCCCGACTTTATGCCGGGGCTTTTTATATTACTTGATTCGTATTTTGGTTCGTTAAAAAAATATCTGAACCGGATCGGTTTCCACTGTATTGCTCAAATTTAAAGCTCGGTCCGCGATGGTTACTCTGAATTTCATGCGGTCGCCCGATTTAAAGCTGAGTGGGAGAAAGGATATAACAAGGTCATCGATGGTATAAAGCAATTCGCCTTCCAGGGCTCGTTTTTCCCCATCCGGATTCAACAGCGGGTAACGACCGTTTAAACTTATGGGCAGATTTACCAATTTAAATTCGCCGTCAGTTTCAAAATAAGTTTCTATAAAATAATTATGGTGAAATTTATTGAAACCATTCGCGTAATCGAAAGGTGCTAAGGAATCGGCCGGGTTTGCATTATCGATGCCCAGGTTTCCGTCGCCATCTTTAAACTTTAAGATGATCTTTATCTCGGCAACCTCTGTTTTCCTGAAATCATCGAAAACGGTTCTGGCAGAGATGCTTTTAAACTCGATCTGCGGCTCCGGCGGGTAAACCGGCTCCTTCATACAGGCACTTAAAAGCAGTAAAACCGGCAACCAGCTATATTTTAAGAATAAGTGTTTCATTGGAAGCAGATTAGAAACTATTTTTACAAAATTAACGCAGTAAACCTGCAATTGTTATCTTCAGAATTGAACAATAATAAACAACTTTTTAAAGAACTGCTAACCGGGCCGCAAAGTTTCGGTTTTGAAACACTTGCGCTGGAAATTTTTCGCTTTCAGGCACAGGAAAATCCGGTTTACCGAAAATATATTCAGTACCTGGGAATAGATCCCGAAGCAGTTTTCAGCCTCGAAAAGATACCGTTTTTACCCATCGAATTTTTTAAAACGCAGGAAGTCAAGACCGGGAAATTCGAAGCGGAAACCATTTTTAAAAGCAGCGGCACCACGCAACAGGAGCGCAGCCGCCATTTTGTAGCTGACGTGCAATTCTACCTACAAAACGCTGAACTCATATTTGAACAATTTTACGGCAAATTAACGGATTTTGTATTTCTGGCATTGCTGCCTTCCTACCTGGAGCAAGGCGAATCTTCGTTGGTAGCCATGGTAGATCATTTCATAAAACGCAGCGGGCAACAGGAGCCGGGTTTCTTTCTATATCAGTTCGATGCGCTGAAAAACGCTATCGAAAATGCCCGGGAAAGTGGTAAAAAAGTAATGCTTTTCGGGGTAACGTACGCGCTGCTCGATCTGGCTGAAACGGTTGGTCATACAGACTTTTCGGATGTAATTATTATGGAAACCGGCGGAATGAAAGGCCGCAGAAAAGAAATGATCAGGGAAGAACTACATGCCATTTTAAAAGCCGCTTTTAAGATCCGGAATATTCACTCCGAATACGGCATGACCGAACTGTTATCGCAGGCTTATTCTTCCGGCAACGGTATCTTTCAGGTTCCCAAAACCATGAAGATCCTGCTCCGCGACCTGAATGATCCTTTTGAAATTAACCCCAACCTGCGCAGCGGCGGCATAAATGTAATAGATCTGGCCAACATCGATTCCTGCTGCTTTATCGAAACTAAAGACATCGGCAAAGTTTACCCAGATGGTACTTTTGAAGTGTTGGGGCGGTTTGATAATTCCGATATCAGAGGTTGTAATCTGCTGGTTTCTTAAAAGGTTAAATTGTTTAATGGCTAAATGGTTAAATGGCTTAATTGTTTATTATTTATAATATAAAACAACCATACGCTACAGTTGTTCTGGGCAAATCCTTTTTCATTGCCGTCTGCTTTAGCTGACGGAAATGCGATTTCGTATTCCGGCTTCAGCCAAATTTAAATTTCCGTAATATTTAGGCTAAAGCCCTGGATAATTTGGCAATAATCCGTCAGCTAAAGCAGACGGCAATGAAGGGGGCAGAAACAAAAAGCGGCAGGTTTTTCACCAGAAAACCTGCCGCTTTTACAAATAACAATTTAACAATTAAACCATTTAACAATTCAATCAAACCGCTGCTTTCCCGGCATATAACTTCACATCTTCTTCAGTAATTTCAGCATCGCTCATAATCACCAGGCGTTCTACTACATTGCGCAGTTCGCGAATATTGCCGCGCCAGTCGAGTTTTTGCAGATATTCCATAGCGTTTTTGGCTACGGTTTTAGGTTTGGTGCCGTGATCTTGCGCTATATCTTGCAGGAATTTTTCTACCAAAGCCGGAATATCATCGCGGCGTTCGTTTAACGGCGGCACATGGATCAGGATCACGCCCAAACGATGGTATAAGTCTTCGCGAAAATTCTTGGCTTCGATCTCTTTTAAAAGATCTTTGTTCGTAGCGGCAACTACGCGCACATCTACCGGAATTTCTTTTTCGCCGCCTACGCGGGTAATTTTATTTTCCTGCAAAGCGCGCAAAACCTTAGCCTGCGCTGAAAGACTCATATCGCCGATCTCATCCAGAAACAAAGTTCCGCCGTTGGCCTGTTCAAATTTCCCGATACGTTGTTTTACCGCTGAAGTAAACGAGCCTTTTTCGTGACCGAACAATTCACTTTCGATCAGTTCACCGGGAATGGCGGCGCAGTTCACTTCCACCATCGGGCCGGAAGCGCGGTTACTTTTTTCGTGCAGCTGGCGCGCTACCATTTCTTTACCCGCACCATTCGGGCCGGTAATTAAAACGCGGGCATCGGTTAAGGCAACTTTGTCAATGGCTTTTCGCACGCGTTCCAACGCTTCGGAAGTGCCTACCATTTCGTAGCTTTTCGAGATCTTCTTCTTGAGCTTTTTCGTTTCCGTTACCAGGTTCGATTTATCCAGCGCATTGCGCACGCTTACCAGCAAACGGTTCAGATCGGGGGGTTTAACCAGGAAATCGTAAGCGCCTTTTTTGGTAGCTTCCACGGCCGTATCGATGGTGCCGTGCGCAGAGATCATAATAAAAGGAACGTCCGGGTTTAATTCGCGGGAACGGTCCAGCACTTCCATTCCGTCAATTTTGGGCATTTTTATGTCGCAGAGCACCACATCGTATTTGCTTTTAGAAAGCAGATCAAGGCCTTTTTCGCCGTCTTCAGCTTCTTCTACGGTGTAATTTTCGTACTCCAGAATTTCTTTCAGCGTGCTGCGGATGCCGCGCTCGTCGTCTATGATCAGAATTTTAGGCATAGTTTTAATTTTATGGGAAAGCCTTCGTTTTAAAAGAACCGTTTACGAATTGCCGGCTTTTTCGGCTTGAAAAACGGTAGGGAAAATTGCAAAAAAACTCGGTAATTCTTTATTCGGCTACGTTTTTCTTTTCCAGTTTTTTGTGTGTATCATTAACCTGCATCAGCGCCGCCGAACCGTACCACGGGTGCAGCTCCATAACCAAACGCCCCGCCTGAATAGCCGGATCGGTTTCGGTTAGTTTTTGCGCTTCTTCAATGCTGGTTACGTTAAAAATGTAAATGCCGCGCACTTCGCCTTTATCCAGAAACGGACCAGCCACTACGAGTTTTCCTTCTTCAGCAAGGCGGTTTATATTATTCAGATGCGCTTTCTGCAATGCTGCTGCCACAGTTTTATCCTGATCACGGTTCGGGCCACTTTTCAGAAAAGCCATTACGTATTGTTTCATGCCATACTCATCGGCGCCTAATTGTTGTGCCAGCGCAGCATCGTAACCGGAAGCTTCTATACTTTTGGCTGGCGCACTATTAGAAGCAGAAACCGTTTTGGAAGTTGAGGAGCAGGAAGTATTTAATAGCAGAACTGTAAGGCTAGCCAGGAACAATGTTGAGCAGTTTTTCATAGAAAAGTTGTAGCGTTTTGAAGCGATTTTTAGAGAAGTGAAATTAGCGGCTTTTTCTGGATATTGCAGGAAAACCAGGAAGCAAATTTCTGTTTAAAACGCTATGGTTTCGGGCTTAAAAACTAAAGCGCCTTCTTTAATTGACTTTGAAGATCCTGGTTCAGTTGTGCAAAAAGTTTTTCACGGATAAAGGGAAATTCTGCTTCTCCGAAGGTTTGTACGAAACGGCCGTTTTGCAATAGATGGATCTGGTTACAAGTATGTAAAAGCGGTTCAAGAATGTGCGCCGAGATCAGAACCGTTTTGCCTTTCTGGCGCAGCAACTCAACGATCATTTCCAGCGTTCGGTTCGACTCCAGATCCAGGCCATTGAAAGGTTCGTCCAGTACAAAAACGGGTTTGTTTTGTTGCAGCATCGCTAGCAGAGCCAGCTTTTTCTTCATACCGGTAGAATACGTTTCTATCAGCAGATCGAGCTGCAGTTGCAGAATTTGCTCAAACGCGATCAGATCAAAATCCTTATTCGTTTTCGGGAAAATATTCAGGTATTCCCGGCCGGTAAGGTTCGGGTAGAAAAAGTTAGTGGTTTCGAGGTAAGCAATGTCGGTATATTTCAGCGGTTTCCCATTGAAAATAATTTCACCATTTTCCGGTTTAACTACACTTGATAAAACGTTGAAAAAAGTAGATTTCCCGGCGCCGTTCAACCCGATTATGCCATGCACTTTTCCAGCAGCAACTGTAAGATCCAGATCCTGTAAAACCGGCCGGCCGGCAAAGGAAACACTGAGTTTTTTTATCTCTAACATGGCGGTAAATAGTGCGTTAAATTTTGAAGCGCCCGGCGGTATTGTCTGAAAATTAAAGCAAGCGGAAGTAAAATAAAAAACGGGATCACGACACTTATTTGGGCAAAAGATACCAAAAGCATGTTGCTGTTCAGCGTTTTATTTGGTTCGTAAGTGCTGTATTTCAGGAATATAGCGAAAGCCAGCACGCAGCTTTGGAGCAATAAAAAAGCCAGTGCAGCCAAACCCAACCACGGGTGAAAAATTGTTTGCAACAATATTACCGGCAGGCTTAAAAGCAACAGCAATTTTACCATTTGCATGATCTTTTTCCGGAGCAAATCTTTAGGGTTTCCGGTAATCGTACGCAGCAACTGCAAGGGTTCTGCCTGCTGGTAAAAATTCAGCACTATACCAAAAAAAAGCCAGAGTAGCGCCAAAGGCAATACTTTTACCCAACAAAACGCCAGGGCAAGCGCATAAATCAGAATTAGTAACGGAAAATTTTTCCGGAAACCGGCAATCCATTCGAAAGTATTAGCCGGAAATATTTTGCCGATGAAAATGAACCGGGTTTGAGTTGAAACGGTGGTTCGGATGTACGTGATGGGGAACAGGCCGGCTAGGAAAATGAACAAGCAAAACCAGTTCGGAGAAAATAATACTGGTAAAATAAATGGTAACGAAATTACCGCGTATTCCAAAAAAATGGCTTGGTGCGGCTTCGCTAAATGCAGGTAAACAAAGTTTTTGTCTGGCCGGTAAAGTTGCACAAAACTTGCTGCCACCCAAAGTAACGTCACGGCGAACCAGCAATTCGGTTGCTTTTGAAAATTGCTGTGGGAAATTGCCACCAGCGTAAGAAAAAGCATGCCAAACAATGCTTTATGCAAAAGTCCCAGCGTTTTTAATTCACGCCGAAATTGAAGCGTGCGGATCTGAAGCAGCGTGGTAGGCAAGGCTTTAGTTTTCAGGCGTAAAAGGATAGCGTTTTTCGGAACCGGCGTTCGGATTTTAATACGAAAAGCCTACCATTTTATTGTTACCGTTGCAATACTTCCAGCGCCTGGTTCAGGTGTCTTTTTTCGTGCGCAACTATAATCTCGTAAGCGGTTTCCAGTTTATACACGATCATGTTATTGGCCGGCGAACTGATTATGGTTTGCTTGCTCAGTAACCCGTCGGTGCTTTTCATAAAACTGATAAATTCCCGCTGGTGTTTTTCGAATTGCTCCAGAATATTGCCTTGTGTCTGGCTGGTATCCGGTTCCCAGATCCGGAAGGTTTTTATTTTCTTTTTCCGTTCCGGTTCAACCGATTGCAGAATGAATTTTCCGAGCAGGTTGGTGAAAAAGGAAAATCTGGCAATGAAAGGCAGTTTTAAATTCCCCGCCCCTACCGCTTTAATAACCGGATAATAGCTTTCGTTTATCTTAATAAGATGCGCTATATTTTCGGCAATGCTCCAGGTTTTGGAGTCTGGTTTGCGGTTCAGTTCTTCCTCACTCAAATGCCCGAAACTGCTTTTGAATTGCGCGGTAATTTCGTTGAGTTCTTTTTCCCAGAGTAGTATTTTCGGGTTCATCGTTCGGAGCTATTAATTGCGGGGTTTTTGCCGGTAATTTACGTTCGGAATTTCAGAAATTAAATAAAAACGCTATGCTTTCAGGCTAAAAAAGTGTTTACCCAATTGCTTCGTTCCAGTGCGGTAAACGTCCGAAACGATGAAGTGTATTGATGTGCGATTGCAGCGCCTGGCCAAAGGTTTCGTTCTCTAAATAAGGTACGTTAAATTCTTCGGCGGTAGCTTTTACAATTTCGGCGATCTGCGGATAATGTACGTGACAGATGCGCGGGAAAAGATGGTGCTCTACCTGGAAATTCAGGCCACCCACGTACCACGAAATCAGCTTGTTTTTCCGGGCGAAATTAACCGTAGTTTCCATCTGGTGAATGGCCCAGTCGTTTTCAATAATGTTCTTATCGTTCGGCAGCGGATGGCTTGTACCTTCTACAGTGTGTGCTAATTGGAAAACCACGGTAAGAATAATGCCGGCTACAAAATGCATGAGCAGAAAACCCGGTACAACTTCGGTGAAAGGAATGTTGAAAAACACGACCGGCACTACCAGGATCATGAAAAAGTAGATCGCTTTGGCTGCAATTAATTTGGTTAACGCAACCACGTTTTCTTTGCGGGAATTGGCATTGGTGCCGTTTTTAATGAACATCGGAAATTGAACAAGATCTTTCGCCAAAACCCAATACAGCGTTAATAAGCCGTAAAAAAAGAATGCATAAACGTATTGCAGCTGGTGATAGAATTTCACGTTAGTGTGTGGTGAAAACCGCAAAACCAAACGGTCTTTTATGTCTTCGTCTATGGTGGCAATATTAGTATAAGTGTGGTGCAGAATGTTGTGTTGCAGTTTCCAGTTAAAAGCCGAGCCACCCACCAGGTTCAAGGTGTGGCCCATCAGGTAATTGACCTTGCTGTTTTTGGAATAAGCGCCGTGGTTAGCATCGTGCATCACGCTCATGCCAATACCGGCAATTCCGGTTCCCATTAAAAACCAAAGTAAAAGGCTGGCCGGAAATGAAGGTTGAAAAGCCAGTAGAAAGAAAAAAGGCAAAACGTAGAGGCTGATCAGGATCACGCTTTTCAGGATCATGGCGCCGTTGGCATGCTTCGAGATCTTGTTTTCCGCGAAATAAAGATCCACGCGTTTCCGGGTGGTGGCGAAAAACTCATTCCGGTTGGCGCTAACAAATTTTATTTTATTATTCGGCTGCATAAAGGCTTGGTTAAACTGCTGCGGGTAATAAGATGCTTTTCTTACGAATTCAGAAATTTAACTAATAATATTGACTTTAAGTGCCAATAGCTTGGATTCCTGAAACTCCGGAAAAAATGGTATGAGCAATAAATGTTGCCTGAAAGGGTAGAAGAGGGGGATAAATGCAAAAAGCTGCCATTAATTTATTCTGAATTAATGGCAGCTTTTTTGAAAAAGTAAAAAATAAAAAAAACAGCAAGCCTGTAAGCCGGGTTCTGTCGCCACGGAAAATCCGCAACGGCTTATCATTTATCTAGGCCAGGCCTCGCGGCATGGCTCCATCAACCTACCCATCCCGACAGATTACCGAAGCAATCAGGGAGCGAGCAACTCCACATTCGGGACCTATTTGGTCTTTCAGCTCCTGAGGTTTACCCAGCTGCCCTGGTCACCCAAAGCACTGGTGCGCTCTTACCGCACCTTTTCACCCTTACCCTTTTTTAATTTCTAATTAAAAAAGGGCGGTTATTTTCTGTGGCCCTGTCTGTAACTTTCCAGTCGCCCGGAAAGCCCCTTCCCGTTAGGAAGCAAGATGCTCTGTGCTGCCCGGACTTTCCTCTCCGTCTGGAAGACGCAGCGATAAGCCGGCTTGCCGTTATTTTATTTTATAAAGAATTTATTTTCAAAGAACAAGAACTTTATTGTTATTTACAACAAGCATTGATTATTACTCGTTCCAAGTTCGACTGGCCAGATCTTAAACCTTCGCCGGTACAAAATTATATAATCCGAGCAATTCAGATGGATGTTCCACTACAAATTTTATTAGTAGAAGATAATCGTTTCTTCCAGCAACTTATTTCAGACTTTGCGGAGAGCCATGGTTTTGGCCTGCAAGTTGCCGAAAACGGTAAGATCGCGATCGAAAAACTGCAACAACAGAACTTCAACCTTATACTGATGGATGTGGAAATGCCCGAAATGGATGGTTACGAAGCTACCGATTTTATCCGGAACCAAATGCCTGAATTTCAGGATATTCCCATAATTATGATCACCAGTCATGAGCATCCGCAGCACGCTACCAAAAGTTTGCTTACCGGCGCCAACAGCTACCTTAAAAAACCATTCCGCGAAGACGACCTTCTAAAAGAGATCCAGACGCTGATGATTGGTTAAGGGCTTGCAAACGCTATCCTTTCAGCCCTGAAAAGTCTATTTCAATTTTACCTTGGTAGCGCCGTATCCGAATTTCTCTTTTTTAGCGTCTTCAAAATACTTTATTTCTTTATTCCGGCTCAATATTTTCTGAATTTCTTTCTTTAAAACACCGTTGCCAGTACCGTGAATAAACGTTATTTCCGGTAAGTTTGCGGCCAATGCACGGTCTAAATTATCCTGAAAAACTGCCAGTTGCCGACGCAGAATTTCAGAATTACTCATCAAAGTAACATCCTCGTCAGTAAGCTTTTCAATATGCAGATCTATTTCGGAAGCCGGCGTTTTTAGTTTGTAATTGTCAGCCACTGGTTCCGGATTTTCGCTCAGATGTTGCAGAATTTTGCCGGTATTAACTTCGGCCGGTTTATTGTCTACCTGAAACAGATAACCTTCTTTTTTTAGTACCGGCACCACATTTTTACTCTTGTAAAACGACGAAGCTTTAAATTTTAACCGTTTGAGTTCGGGTTGTAAAAGCGAAGTTGTACCGGCGCGGTGCAGTAAAAACTGCATGATCACATCCGGCCATTTATCAAAATCTTTCAGGTGCATGTGCGAAACGGCTTTGCTGCTCCGCGCATTTAACTTATCGTTCAGAATGCCCTTGTATTTTGCATCGCGTTCTTCACCGTAAGTAAAAAGCAGGTCGTAATCGGTATTATTTACCACGTTTACGGCCAGTAATTCCGGGCTTTGGTGTACCAGGGCCACGTAAATACCAGAGCCCGAAAGTACCGGTGAAACCGGATTGGTAAAAAGCTGCTGGCTTTTCTGCGCCTGGGTTTGTTCTGCAGGTTCATTGCCTAAAAATTTGGCTTCTTCGGCTGCAATTACTACCACTTCGCGGCGCATCACCGGAATCGTAAAATCGCCGTCTATTGCAATTTCAACTTGGTCGGTGCCAATAAATCGGGTAATAATGCCTTCTTCGCGGCCGTGCATTAAACGCACGCGGTCTCCTATATTCATTTCTTTAATGAGCTAATTTATTAATGTGCTGAGGTACTATTTTCTTTCTTTTCTGAAATATGTTTTACGCCAGCTTTTCCTTTCAAAGTTACGGATTATTCGGTCAGAGTTTTTCAGTTAAATTTCCTACTGTTTTTCAGGTTCATTTCAGAGTTTTCCGGCGGAAAAGCATAGCGTTTTATTTTATTGGAATTTGTACTGAAAGCATATTGCAACTTACACCTGCCGCGGCACATTTTTTTCTGACAGCACCTGGCTTAATTTTTCGCCAGCCAGAACAATGTCATTGCCGCTTGGGCTCTGGAAAATTTCGAGGTCGAAGTGGGAAGCTGCGGCCAGCAGATGGTCGAAAATATCGCTTTGGATGCCTTCGTATTCAGCAAAAGCCACCGTGTTGGTAAAGCAATAGATCTCGATGGGCAAGCCGTGATCGGTAGGAGCAAGCTGCCTTACGATTAAGGTCATCTCTGAATTAATGCGTTTATGGGCGCGCAAAAATGCTTCGGTATAGTGCCGGAAAACCCCGATGTTGGTCATGCGGCGGCCGTTAATTAACGTGCTGGTATCAATGGCATTTTCGCGGTTAAAATTTTCTATTTCTTCCTGCCGGCGGTTCACGTATTCGGTAATGAGGTAATATTTTTTGAACCGCTCGCGCATTTCCGGATCCACGAATTTCACGGAGCGCTGGTTCAGGAAAATAGCCCTTTTTATGCGCCGGCCACCACTTTCCTGCATGCCGCGCCAGTTCTTAAAACTATCGGTAATGAAATAATAAGTAGGCACGGCAGTAATGGTTTTGTCCCAGTTCCTGATCTTTACCGTGTTCAGGTTCAAGGCAATAACGTCGCCGTCGGCATTGAATTTCGGCATTTCTACCCAGTCGCCCACGCGCACCATGTCGTTGGCGGAAATTTGTACGCTGGCTACCAGACCCAGAATGGTGTCTTTAAAAATGAGCAGTATAATGGCCGTCATGGCGCCGAAAGCACTCAGGAAATAAACCGGCGAACGGCCCAATAAAATAGAAAGCACCAGAATGGCAGCTGCAATATAAATGAGAATGCGCGTGAGCTGAAAATAACTGGCAATAGGTTTGTTTTTAAAGACCGGCGAAGCGATCAGGAAAGCCTCCATGCCCGTAAGAAAAGAGGTAATAATGCGCATGATCACGAAGATGATGTACACATCAACTGCTTTCAGAGTAACAGCCAGAATTTCGGGATAATCAGCAAAAACTACCGGCGTAAGTAACCGGAAAAGCAATACCGGCACAATGTGCGCCAGGTTTTCGAAGAGTTTATGCTCCACAAAAAGATCATCCCATTTGGCAGTGGTGCGGGCAAAAAAAGTGTGCAGCGTTCTTACCAGCAATACGCGGGTTAACTGCCACGAAACCACGGCCAGCAGCACCAGGGAGGTAAATAAAATAAAAGCCGTAACTGCCGGAATCCAGGTCGGAGCCATGCCGCTATTGCTTAAAAACTGCTCTATCCAATGCTCTAAAATGTCCATAAATCAACCATATTCCGGGCTTAATCTTCCCGAGCTTTGCAACGAAGATACGCAGGGCTGCCTGGTTTCTGAAATTTAAGTGCCGTAAAAAAGTATTGGTAATCTGTTATTTATATCAGAAAAACCCGGTAACAGGAAAGTTTTATGAAAATGTAAGGCCGTTAAATGAAGATTGGCAGGTGATATTATCCGAAGTTTCCGGCAGTTTTTATACGGAAAAGTATACCGTTTTTACTTAATAATAAAGCCCGTGAAAACGGAGTTTATTCCGATTATTATACTCCAAAGCCGGAGCCGGCAAATGGAAAATATCCAGTATATAAAATGCGGTTCTTAATATTTTACTGCGAGTTTTAATGGCGCGTAAATTCAGGTCTACGGTCAGGTAATATTGCCGGTAGGGCTTAAGCGGTTGTCCTAAATTTTCCAGCCCGGCCTGCCGGTTCATCTCCGGATCGTTATAAACCATTTCTTCGGCGCCGTAGCCAGCCGCCAGGTTCAGCCATTTCGGGTATTTGCTTTCATGGGGCAGAAATTTTGCCACATCTACGCTGAGCCAGTACGTTTGGCCGTTGTAATCTTTCAAAGCGCGTTCGGCTAAACTTTGCCCTAAAACATTGGGCCGCAAAGCTGCATAACGGGTTTTATGGAACGAAAACTTCGGTTGAATTCTGATCTCGCGCCAGGCCAGTTGCTGCGCTAAAACCGCTGCCGAACCGGTTGTGTTCGCGATCAGATCCCCGGCAGAAGCACCGTAACTTTCCTGGTAACCGTCTAAAAGTTCGATGGGCGTTTGCAGTAAAATTCCGGTTAAGCTGCCCAGCCAGATGGCTTGTTTTTCCGAAAGTCCGGTTTGCTTTAAAGCATCTACGCCGCCTTTGCTTTCTTGAAAGGCACCCCAGAAATGCCCGGCTTTGTCCATTTGCTTCCATTCAGCATTGTCGTTGAAAAAATGGAAGTGGGTTTGGGTATTTTTATCGTACCAGGCCTGGCTCAAACCTACCATCCCAGCCACGTAAACCACACCGATCCCACCGCCGATCAAAGCAATTTTTTTGTTCGGAACCTTCCCGGAAACGGTATCGGCTGGAGAAAAAAAAGTGCTTGCTGACGCTTGTAAGCCAAACAGCAGGCAGAAAATAAGGAGGAATATTTTCGGAAGAAATTTCAAATCAAAGCTTTAAAAGCGAAAGATACGGGAAAGGACGGGCAATAAAAAAGCCTCTCCAATGCGGAAAGGCTTTTTTGTAACTTGAGTTTTAAGATGAAAAAGGCTACCGTTTCCGGAAATAGAACGGGTTTATTTCTTCACTGCAAATTTGCGTTTCAGATAATCGAGCGCCATTTTATCGGCCTGTTTCGAGAAAGTGTTGTTGTAGGTCGAGCTGCTTGGGTTGGCAAAAGCGTGGTCAGCATCAAAAGTTTTAACTGATAATACTTTGCCTGCCTCTTTCATTTTTTTCTGGAATTCGCTTACCACTTTTGGCGTAATGTTCTGATCTTTTTTAGCGAAAATACCCAGCACATCGCATTTCAGGGTTTTTAATTTTTTTACGTCCGTTTCAGGCATGCCGTAATACATTACGCAGCCCAGCGCATTTTTACCCGCCAGCATAGCCGCCTGCAACGACCAGCTTCCGCCAAAGCACCAGCCAATGGTAGCAAATTTTGCTTTCTTACCGGCAAAAGCCATCGCTCCTTTTAGGATTCCGGTGGCGCGTTCGTCGGTTACATCTTTCACATATTCCGCGGCTGTTTTAGCGCTATCGGCTACCCGGCCATCATACAAGTCTACGGCAATTACGTTTACGTGCGGCATGGCTTTGGCAAATTTGTCGGCTTCCTGTTTAATGTAATCGTTCAGGCCCCACCACTCATGCACCACAATCAGGTAATTGTCAGATGGTTTGGTGGCTTTTACCAGGTAAGCGCGGCCTTCTTCGCCACCGGCAACCGGAAACGAAACGATCTCCCCGGCCGGTTCTTCCAGGGTAAATGGTAGCGGGCTGGCGTGCATGGCCTGAAATTCCTGGTTAGAAGCAAATACCGCAAATTGTTCCGGAGCCGTTTTGGTGCAACAGGAAGTTTTGGTTTGCGCTTGAGCAAAAGGCATAAAAGCCAGCCAGCAGAGTGCCGAGAATAAAAGTTTTTTCATGGGTGTGAATGGATTTGGTTAAAGAGTTTTTGTGGCTAAAAAGATACGGTTTTTTCTATATATAAGAAACAGCCTGATTTTTTTCTGCCAACCCTTTTTTATAAGCTGCTAAACAGCGTTCCCGCGCAAAAGCATGCTCAACCATCGGTTTCGGGTAAGCGGTAGAACCCAATTCCGGCAGCCATTTTTTTACGTATTCCAGTTTGGAGTCAAATTTTTTGAGCTGACTTTCGGGGTTGAAGATCCGGAAATACGGGGCCGCATCGCAACCGCAACCGGTTACCCACTGCCAGTTTCCGTTGTTGGCCGCCAAGTCATAATCTAAAAGCTTTTCTGCAAAATAAGCTTCGCCCCAACGCCAGTCTATTAGTAAATGTTTCACCAGAAAACTGGCCGTAACCATGCGCACGCGGTTGTGCATAAAACCGGTTTCATTCATTTGGCGCATACCGGCATCTACCAACGGAAACCCGGTTTTGCCTTTGCACCAGCGCTGAAATTCTGCTTCGTTGTTGCGCCATTTTATATTGTCGTAAGCCGGTTTAAAAGCCTGGGTTTCTACTTCCGGAAAATGGTATAGGATCTGCATAAAAAACTCGCGCCAGATCAGTTCCGAAAGAAAAACTGCATTTTCTTTTAACGCGAACGCGACCAGTTTCCGGATGCTGATGGTACCGAACCGCAAATGCAAACCCAACCGCGTTGTGCCTTCCAAAGCCGGAAAATCGCGGTGCTTTTCATATTGCCTTATTATTTCAACATCGGGTTTGGCGCTAGGGAATTTAATGCCTGCCGGTTCAAAACCTAAACTTTTCAGATCCGGAAATGGCAATGGCTCCGTCTTCAGGAAATGCTGCGTGTATTTTAAAACCGGATAAGCTTTCAGGTGAAAAGGCTTTAAGGTGGCTTCCCATTTTTTGCGGTAAGGCGTGTAAACGGAATACGGTTTGCTATCTTCTTTCACCACTTCCGCCTTTTCAAAAATTACCTGGTCTTTGAAGGTGAAAAACGGTATGTTTTTGGCGCTTAAAAGTGATTCTATATGTTCGTCGCGCTGACAGGCGTATGGTTCGTAATCGTGGTTGACGTAAACCTCCTGCACATTATATTCCTGCAAAACTTCTCCGAAAACTACTTCAGGGTTGCCGGTTTTTACCAGCAAAGCGCTACCGTTTTTTTTGAGTTTCTGGGCTATTTCCGATACCGTTTTTTGTATAAATTCTACCCGCGCATCCTGCCGGTTTTCCAGCTTATCCAGAATTTCGGTATCGAAAATAAAGAGTGGCAGCACCGGGTATTTGCTTTTTAAAGCGTGATGCAAGCCGGCGTTATCTTCCAGCCGCAGGTCCCGGCGGAACCAGAAAATACTGATCGGTTCAGAATTCATGTATAATTTATTAATGAGAAAAAACTGAAGCGGAAGAAGTTTACGGCCAGCATTTAAGCCTTTTTAGAATGCATTTTCAGGCGGATCCGGCTAAAATTGCAGCGTTTTTTCAACGAAACCATTAACTTTTTGTTTGCGGCCGCAGTAAATATGCCCCTGTAAACCCGCAAATTGTGGCTAATGACTCAAAAAAACGTTACGCACTGTAACCTGAAAACCTGAAACGAGTAAATTCGCATAACTCCATCTAGCAACTCACATTAATTTTCCGGCCTTTCTATATATAGAAAATCGTATATTTTGTGAATTTTGTTAGCTTAAATCATCTTCCCTAACCGTACATCAGAATTCTTTATGAACATCAAGAAAGTATTGGTAGCGAACCGCGGCGAGATCGCGATCCGGGTTCTGCGCGCCTGTACCGAGCTGGACATCCAGACCGTGGCTATTTACACTTACGAAGACCGTTATTCCCACCACCGGTACAAAGCCGACGAAGCTTATCAGATCGGAAAAGATCATCAGCCGTTGCAGCCGTACCTTGATATGGAAGCAATTATTGCAATTGCCAAAGAAAATAACGTAGACGCTATTCATCCTGGTTACGGTTTCCTTTCTGAAAACAAAGAGTTCTCGCAAAAGTGTAAAGATAACGGCATCGTTTTCATCGGGCCGCGGCCGGAAGTAATGGAAGCCCTTGGCGATAAAATTGCCGCAAAAAAGGTAGCGAAAGCGTGCAACATACCGCTCATTGAAAGTAACGAAAAAGATCTGGTCGATTTTGAAACGGCCAAAGCTGAAGCGAACAGAATTGGCTACCCGGTAATGCTGAAAGCAGCGGCCGGTGGCGGCGGACGTGGCATGCGCGTGATCCGGACGGATGAGGAACTGGCGAAAGGTTTTTTTGAAGCCCGAAATGAAGCCCTGAAAGCCTTTGGCGATGCTACCGTTTTCCTGGAAAAATTTGTGGAGCGGCCCAAGCACATCGAAGTACAGATCGTAGCCGATAACCACGGGAATATTACGCATTTATTTGAGCGCGATTGTTCGGTACAACGCCGTTTCCAGAAAGTGGTGGAAGTAGCGCCGGCGCTTAACCTGAAAGAAGAACTTCGGCAGAAACTTTACGATTATGCGCTGAAGATTTGTTCGGCGGTTAATTACAATAACGTTGGTACTGTTGAATTTTTAGTAACGCCGGAAACAGATTCCATTTATTTCATTGAAGTAAATCCGCGGATCCAGGTTGAGCATACGGTTACGGAAATGATCACCGGCATCGACCTGATCAAAACGCAGATCTACATTGCGGACGGCTACAAACTTTCGGACGAAGAAATATCCTTAGGCGAAAATCATGCGCGTTTTAACACCGGTTTTGCTATTCAGTGCCGCATTACCACCGAAGATCCGGAAAATGAATTTAAACCCGATTACGGGACCATTATTGCTTACCGCAGCGCCGGTGGTTTTGGTATTCGGTTAGACCAGGGCAGTGTATACCAGGGAGCTAAGATCAGCCCGTTCTTCGATTCGCTGCTGGTAAAAGTTTCGGCGCATTCTACCACCTTAAAAGATGCAGCCAAGAAAATGCAACGGACCTTGGAGGAATTCCGGATCCGGGGTGTGAAGAACAATATTCAGTTTCTACAGAATATTATCGGTCACGAGGCATTTATTTCCGGCAACGCCACCGTAGATTTTGTAAAAGAACATCCGGAACTTTTTAAATTTGAAAAACGGCAGGACCGGGGCACCAAATTCCTGAGCTACATTGCTGATACCATTGTAAATGGCAACCCGGATATTAAAGCAGTTGACCCGAACAAGTTGCTCGAAAAACCGCATCTGCCGAAGCTTGATCCGAAGAAAACTTACGAGAAAGGCACCAAAGATCTGCTCACCGAACTCGGCCCGGAAAAGTTTGCTGAATGGCTGCGCAACGATAAACAAATTCACTACACCGATACTACATTCCGTGACGCGCATCAATCGCTTTTAGCAACCCGCATGCGTAGCTTCGATATGTTGAAAGTGGCCGAAAGCTATGCCAAAAACCATCCGCAAACCTTCAGTATGGAAGTGTGGGGCGGCGCGACCTTCGATGTAAGCATGCGTTTTCTGCACGAAGACCCTTGGGACAGACTTGCCAAAATAAGAAAAGCGGTGCCGAATATTTTGCTGCAAATGCTCATTCGCGGGGCAAATGGCGTGGGTTATAAAGCGTATCCGGATAATTTAATTGAAGCGTTTGTAGAAAAAAGCTGGGAAACCGGCGTGGATATTTTCCGCATTTTCGATTCGCTGAACTGGATGAAAGGCATGGAAAGTTGCATCGAGTTTGTGCGCAAACGTACCGGCGGTCTGGCCGAAGCTTCCATCTGCTATACCGGCGATATTCTGGACCCGAACCGGACCAAATATAACCTGCAGTATTACCTCGATCTGGCTAAAAACCTGGAAGACGCCGGTGCGCATATTCTTTGCATTAAAGACATGTCCGGATTGTTAAAACCATATGCCGCCACAGAGTTAATTACGGCCCTTCGTGAAACTGTAAAATTGCCGATCCATTTACACACCCACGATACTTCTTCCATTCAGAGCGCTACTTATTTAAAAGCTATTGAAGCCGGCGTAGACGTAGTAGATGTGGCATTAGGTTCACTTTCCGGATTAACTTCGCAACCGAATTTTAATTCGATGGTAGAAATGATGCGCTTCCAGGATCGTCACCGGGAATTCGATCAGAAAAGCCTGAACGAATATTCGAGTTATTGGGAAACCGTACGCGAATATTATTATCCGTTCGAATCAGGTTTAAAAGCCGGAACTTCCGAAGTATTCCAGCACGAAATTCCGGGCGGCCAATATTCCAATTTACGTCCGCAGGCGCAGGCTTTGGGTTTGGGCGATAAATGGGAACAGATCAAAACTACTTTCACGGAAGTAAATGCGCTTTTCGGCGATGTGGTTAAAGTTACACCCAGCTCCAAAGTAGTTGGCGATATGGCTTTGTACCTCGTTTCCAATAACCTGACCACAGTAGATGTGCTGGAAAAAGGCGAAACAATTTCCTTCCCGGAATCGGTGCAGCAGTTCTTTAAAGGCGACATCGGTCAGCCGGTAGGAGGGTTTCCGAAAAAGCTGCAGAAGATCGTTTTAAAAGACGTAGAACCTTACACCGACCGGCCGAATGAACATCTGGAACCAATCGATTTCGAAAAGGAATGGGATGAGCTGAAAGCGAAATTCGGGCAAAACGTAAAGTTCACCGATCTGCTTTCGTATTTGCTTTACCCGAAAGTTTTCGAACAATATTACAAGCACGTACAAACCTACGGCGACGTTTCCATGATCCCGACGCGTATCTTTTTCTACGGCATGAAGCAGGGCGAAGAAGCCATTATTGATATTGCCAAAGGGAAATCGATTATTGTAAAATATCAGAGCATGGGCCCGGCTAACGACGACGGAACACGCACGGTTTTCTTTAAAATGAACGGCCAGACCCGGAATATTGATGTGCTCGATAAATCGGTGAAAATTACTAAAAAAGAAAACCGCAAAGCCGACAAAGCCGATTCGAAACAAATTGCCGCGCCGCTGCAAGGCATGCTTTCCAAAGTGCTGGTGAAAGAAGGGCAGGTTGTAAAGAAAAACGCGCCGCTTTTCATTATAGAAGCCATGAAAATGGAAACCACCATTACCGCTGCCGAGGACTTGCTGGTAACCGGAATTTACTTGCCGGAAACATCGCTGGTTAGCGCCGATGACCTGGTGCTTTCAACGGATAAACCTTCGGAAAACGCTATGGTAAATGCCATTGAAACTGCTACCGAAACGGCCGAAGCAGAAGCCTGATAAACGGTAGCATTTTAAGCCCGAAAACTCATAAAAAAAAATCCTCACGGCTTTAAAGCTTGTGAGGATTTTTTTTTATGGGAAACGCTATGTTTTGAGGTTGAAAAACACTTAAGAAATTTAACTAACTGGAATTAAAAAGGTCTTCCCAATTAACCGGAAAGACCTTTTTAATAAATTTAATCAAGCATTACTTTGCGATTACAAACCGAATCTGCGGCATATCTCCTGCATTTACCAGGCGGCAAATGTACATGCCGTTTACCAGGTTTGCCATTTCGCCGGTTTGCAGCGGCATAGCAAAAACATGTTCGCCTTTGGTCTTGTTGCCAATTTTATGGGTGTAAACCAGTTTGCCAACCACATTATAAATTTCAACCTGCACGTTCTCTTTCGCATCGGTTAAAGTATATTGCAACGACATTTCTGACTGTACCGGGTTCGGGAAAATCGATAACGAAGCAACCGCATCACCTAGAGTAATTTCCTGGGTACGGCTGCCGCTTCCGAAGGTAAGTTTCATGTTCGGCCGGTTATATGAGCGCGTTCCGGTAGTAGTGGTGCAGATTCCGCCGGAGCTTACATCTTGTTGCTTATACAATGCGCGGTAGCTGCCAAGATTGGTTCCTAAAACGGTAGAGTTTTGCGTATAAGAACTATTGTTAAAGCAGATATCTACCAGAATATTTCCGGTGCCATTATAAACGAAAGGCGTTGAGAACGCGTGCGTATTCCAGGAATTGGCAGACGTGGTGTAATTAGCGCTGTAAACGGTGGTGGTATTGGTACCGGTCAGGTAGCTGGTGCTGCCAAATGCACTGGAAGTAGTGTGGGCGAGTTTTATGGTATAACCATTCATTACCTGGCTTTGCGCAGTGCTTACATAAAATGCTAATGAAGATAAGCTTGAGCCCGAAGTGTAACCCGCTGCCGTTAATTCTGCCTTGGTAATAATATATTGCACGCGTTGATCCATGTAATAAGTACCGTAAGGAGCCTGAGTTATACCTGTTGAACCTGTACCCACCGTAATGGTAGAACCGCCACCTGAACCACCTGTAGGAGCCGTGAAATTATAGGAAGCAGAGAAAGCGCTGGTAGTACCCGAACATACGCTTGCTACTTGGTATTCGTAGGTAGTAGAAGCAGTTAGACCGGTTAAACCCAGGCTGTTGGTAGAAGCCGTGAAATTGCTCCAGGTAGAAGAAGAAATTGCCTTGATCCGGACATTATAGCTGGTTGCACCAGACGAAGCCCAGTTAAGAGTTACGGCAGTAGAAGTTAAGTTAGAAACGGTAAGTCCGGTCGGTACATTACAAGCTGTTCCTCCGCCCGGTGCTACGCAACCCTGCGAAGTAGCCAGGCTGGCCCGTGCTCCACCTGCATCGAGAATAGCATCCATGCGGGCTTTCTGACCAGCTGTGAACATATACATACAGGCATCATCGGTATAATCCATGTAATTCATGAACATATCGCCGTTTGGTGTGTTGCTGCAGGAAATTTTCGGGAATGTAGGGCAGCCGCCGTTGGAATTTCCCTGATTCGGAGTATCCGAAACCTGATCAGAACCGGTGCAGGCACCATTATCGTCGCCCCATATATGGTACAAGTTCAGCCAGTGGCCAACTTCATGGGTAGCTGTGCGACCTTTATTGAAAGGGGCAGAGGCTGTGCCGGTATTTCCGAAGCCGGTATAGGTACAAACCACGCCATCGGTAGCAGCCGGTCCACCGGGAAATTGCGCATAACCCAACAAACCACCACTTAAATTACCAACCCAGAGGTTCAGATATTGGTTTCGGTCCCAGGCATCTTTGCCGCCGGTGCTGTTGTATTTAATATAGTCTCCGGCATCGCTGAAAGAGGTCCTGGTTGTTTGCGTGCGGGTTATACCGGTTGTAGCATTCCCATTCGGGTCGCGTTTGGCCAGGCAGAACTCCACCTGAGCATCGGCGGCTAAACCGGCAAATGCAGCCGGAATTTTGCTTACGTCAGTATTCAGTTTCCGGAAATCCTGGTTCAGAATGTTGATCTGGGACTGGATCTGGGCGTCGGAAATATTCTGGGCGCTGGTGTTGTAAACTACGTGCACTACCACCGGAATGGTAATTACCCCGGTTCGCTGATTTACTTTGCCGCTGTTTATACGTTTCTGTGTAAATGCTTCAATGGCATTGCGCCGGATCAGGAAATCGGGGTCTGCCTGTACCTGGTTCTGATACAAATCCATGGTGCTGCAATTCCGCGTTTGTGGGGCTTGCGCATAGCTGTTTCCTCCGGCGGTGAGCATAGCACAGCCTAGCAGAAAATGGTAAAATTTTCTTTTCATAAGGTTTAATTAAGGTGGGAATAAAAGGGGTTGAAAAAGTGAGATCTTAATTCTGGAAAGGTATGGTTAAAAAAATTACCTGCAAATAAAAAATAGAAATATTTTAAAATAAAAATAAACTTTCAAAGAAAAGTACCTGCTCAGATTCCTTTCAGTGTTTTCCGAAAACGATGTTGCCGATTGCGCTTGCCAGCTGTTATGAGTTTTTATGGTGTCAGGCATAGCGTTTAAGCAAGTTGGTTTTATTTCGGCAGCCTGAAACTTATGCCGGCGGAAGCAAAAAAGTCCGGTGCTTCTTCGCTTATTCCGTAACCTGCATAAGCATCCAGCTGCAGGTTCGGTTTTATTTTATAGGCAAGGCCGGCATCGAAACTTTGCTGCATGTCTTTCTTATGTTTTTCACCTACGGCTTCCAGAAAAGCCATAAAGCCTTCGGATATTTCATACTGAAGCGCCAGGGTATAAAGGCCGATGTGGTTGTAAGGCTGGGCGCTTTCCGGATTCTGGTTTTCTTCCCAATCAAGCCCCAAATTGTAATGCAGCGAAAATCTTTCCGAGAGTTTATTCATGAGGGCAAGCCGCAGTTTTGGTTCAACTTTTTCCCCTTCAAAATCCTCACCGCCAACCGGTAATCTAAAATCTGCCTGCAATGCCGCTTCCGGCCGGGCGCCAGCGTTCTGTAGTAACTGAATCTTCGTGCCGAGCATAATATCATCCAAGCCTTTTTCTATGAATTTGTTTTCCGGCAGCGGCGTGCGAATGATCTTGGTTCTTACGCGTGTGTATTGGGCCCGTACGCGCAATTCGGCAAAAGACAATACACCCGCGCGCAATATTATTTCCGGCAAATGCAGCTCCCGTACGTTAACAAAGTTGGTTTCATCTTTAATATACTGCAATCCGGTTTCAAGTTGATAATAACCTTGAGGTACTATCCGCGATCCGTCGCCAACGCCGGGCCGGTCTGTTTCCATTTCTTCAGTTTCAGTAGCATTTTCAGTCTGAGCAAAAGCGGCGTTTAAAGTAATACAGGCGAAGACCAGCGTTAAAATTTTTTTCATATTCCGGTTAAGGTTATTTCAGCTTGATGCGTTTTGGTTATTTACGTGTTCGGTTAAAAACTGGTAGTTAGGAGCTGAATTTTGAACCCTTAATTTTTTTAATAAAAGCAGCTTTTGGCTAGTTTTTCATTTTTATTCATCTTTAAAAATCAGGAATTGTTATTAGATTGTAAATGGCTGAAAATGAAAATTATACTAATATTAAAGTTGCGTTCGTTTAAATAACGGAAGAAAAGATTAAACCCGGAATTTTAGTTTTTTAAGTTGAAATTGCTTTATTTTAACTTTATGCGTGGTTACCTGGCTCAATCGTTGTAAGGATTATTAAGAATGCGGTAACCATTTGCGTGCAGGTATGCACCATTTCTGCAATCAGGATTTTTTTAATACCGGTGGCCCTGTTAGGTATGGTTTTTCAGGCTGAATTTCAGTGCTTTCCGGTTTAAGTATGTTTTTTATGTTTATTGCTCTAAGTACATTTACCATTGCCAACGATATGGCGCCGGAAGTGAAACAGGCTTTCCGCGACCGGCCGCACCTTGTTGACAATGCTCCCGGTTTCGAACGGATGGAAGTTATCTGTCCGCACGACGAACCAAACGAGATCTGGCTTATCACTTACTGGACTGACCAGGAAAGTTACCAGGTATGGCATAAAAACCATTTAAAAGAATCGCATTCTCAAATTCCGAAAGGGTTGAAACTTGTTCCGCGCAGCGCCAAAGTCCGCTTTTTCTCGCATATAAGTAAATAGTTCAGAAGGGAAGAAATGCCAAATAAAAGAACAGCCGAGCTGGTTTATAATCTTGCCGCGGAAATTGCCCAGGTTGCAACCGAGCTGCAATATAAACGCATGCCTGAACTTGAAGCCCGCTACGGTAAAATTGGCCGCCAAAAATGTCTGCAGGATGCCGGTTATCATTTATCGTACTTGGCCGAAGCCATTTTATCGGAAAGCCCTTTATTATTCAGCGATTATATTGGCTGGGCACAGCAAATGCTGGGCGCGCGTAACATTCCGGCCAAAGATCTGGCTGTAAATCTGAACTGCATTAAAGAAGCGCTGGCGCAACGCCTGCCCATAGAAAGTTTTGTGGTTGCTGCCAAATACGTGAACAGCGCCATGAATCAGCTGGAAGCAGCTTTTGAGCCGCTTGAAAGTTTTCTGAAAAGCGAACACACTTTAAAAGCTACCTCCGAAAAATATTTGCAGCTGCTTTTGCAAGGCAAACGCAACCTCGCCAGCCAGCTTATTTTGCAGGAAGTTGAAAAAGGTGCGGCGGTAAAAGATCTGTACCTGGAAGTTTTTCAGCCGGTGCAGCACGAAATAGGCAGGCTTTGGCAGCTCAATAAAATTTCGGTGGCCCAGGAACATTATTGTACCGCCGCTACCCAAATGATCATGTCGCAGTTGTATGAGCACATTTTTAATTCGGAACGCAACGGTTACCGGCTGGTAGCCACCTGTATTTCCGGCGATCTGCACGAAGTGGGCATTAGGATGGTAGCCGATTTCTTTGAAATGGAAGGCTGGGATACTTTTTACCTGGGAGCCAATACGCCAATTGAAAGTATTATTCGTACCTTGCGCGAGCAGGAAGCTAATTTACTGATCGTGTCTGCAACCATGGCTTACCACGTGCGCGCCGTAGCCGATCTTATTGCTGCCGTGCGCCGCGACACAACCCTGAACAGCGTAAAAATAATGGTTGGCGGTTACCCGTTTAATGTGGCACCGGAACTGTGGCAGGCTATTGGTGCCGATGCCTTTGCAAATAATGCTTCCGGAGCCATACAAAAAGCGAACGATCTGCTACGCGTACTGCCTATAAAATAAACCGATGAAAGCGGAAACCGAATTTATTCTGCAATGCAACCGAAATAGTTTTATTGAGCAGGTGATGTACGTAAGGGAAAAGCTAAATGCTGAAGCCTTACTGAACCAGCCGCTACTGTTTTGTCTCACACCCGAATATCTGGAAGCCGGCCGACGTTTTATAGAAGCTATCCGCTGGTCTGGCAAAGCCGAAAACTTCGATCTCGAAATTCTGCTTAATAACAAAAAATACCTTTTCACCTTTTCCGGCGTAATGCTCCGCGATCATATTATTATTGTAGCGCAGCATACAGTTCCCGATAAGCAGTCTGATGATTTACCGATCACTGAAATGGTAGCCGAAGAAGTTGAAAATTCCATTGCCGAAACCACTGAAATTACGGAACCTGAAAAACAAACAGAAGTAACTGTTTGGGATCTGCTGGAAGAAATGAGCCGCTTAAATAACGAGCTGATTAATACCAAACGCGAACTGGTAAGGAAAAACATGGAGCTCGAACGTTTGCAGCAGCAACTGAAAAAAGGCTAGGTTTTTGGCAGTAAAAACTGCTTTCCGTGCAGCTGTTTCGCTTAACTGTAATTTCTAAATTCAATAATTTTCTATCTAATCCCGAATTTCAAAACGAGATTTCGCTTTAAAACGCTATGGTTTTAGGCCTGAAAACTCTTTGCTCAGGCCTTTTATTACAAGTAAGCAGGTTCACCATAAATTGGTGCTAAAGGTTTTCGCCTGGAAAATTGTTGTCATCCATTATTTTTTTTCTGAAGTAATTTCTTAAAAAACAATTTACTCAGTTTTTCTGTTAACTTTAATACATTCCTACGTCAAAAGACTTCGTTTTCGGGAATTGGTATTAACGTTTTTCTTCCAATTTCAAAAAAAAAGTGTTTTCCGGCCCGCTTACCTTTAAGCAAAACTTCCCAGGCAAGGTTAGTATTGTGATTTATTTTGTTTTTACAGTGCTCCCTTTTTATTCATGAATATTAAAAAATTAGTAACCGGCATTGCCGCATTCGATCATATTTCAGATGGCGGTTTACCTGAAGGCAGAACTACGCTGGTAGCCGGTACATCGGGTAGTGCAAAAACGTTGTTCGGGGCGCAGTTCCTGGCCATGGGCATCCGGCTTTTCGACCAGGCAGGTGTGTTTGTTACCTTCGAAGAACAGGTGGACGATATTCGTCAGAACCTGCGCAGCTTTAACTGGGAAATTGATAAGTGGGAAAAAGAAGGCAAATGGGTGTTTCTGGATGGTTCGCCGAAAGATGAAGATTCCGTAACGATCGGGGAATACGATCTGAGTGCTTTCCGGGTACGGCTGGAACGGGCCATTATTAAATGCAATGCCAAGCGGGTAGTAATCGATTCTATCGGTAGCGTGTTTTCGCAATTTCCGGAGCTGCACACCATCCGCCGGGAGCTTTTTAAAGTAGCCATGACGCTGCGCCGCTTGCACACCACTTCCATAATTACCGCCGAACGCACCGAAGAATACGGCGATATTTCCCGTTTTGGTGTAGAAGAGTTTTTGACCGACAACGTAATTATTCTGCGCAACGTGCTGGCCAACGAAAAACGCCGGCGCACCATCGAGATCCTCAAATTCCGGGGCAGCAACCACGTAAAAGGCGAAAACCCGTTTACGATCATACCCAACGAGGCCATTGTTATTATTCCGCTTTCGGCCATGGAACTGAAGCAACGGTCTTCTAACGTTCGGGTAAGTTCTGGCATTGCAAAACTCGACGAAATGTGCGGTGGCGGTTTCTACCGGGATTCTATAATCCTGGTTTCTGGCGCTACTGGCGCTGGTAAAACGCTGTTGGTGGCCAATTTTATTAACGGCATCCGCGAGAAAAAAGAACGTTGCCTGCTCATGGCTTTTGAAGAAAGCCGCGAACAGTTATTCCGTAACGCCAAAGGTTGGGGCGAAGATTTTGAACAACTCGAAAAAGACGGTTTGCTGAAAGTGGTTTGCATTTACCCGGAAGTTTCTTCGCTCGAAGATCATTTTATTAACATCCAGCAAATTGTAAAAGATTTTAAACCGAACCGCATCGCCATCGACAGCCTTTCGGCCTTAACCCGCACTTCCTCCGAAAAAGGTTTCCGCGAGTTTATAATTGCGCTTACTTCTTTTCTGAAACACAAGGAAATTACAGGCATGTTTACTGCTACCACGCCGCTTTTAACCGGCGGTTCTTCGGTTACCGAAGGTAATATTTCTACCATTACCGATACCATTATTCTGCTCCGTTACGTGGAGGTTTCCGGCGAAATGCAGCGCAGTATAACCGTACTGAAAATGCGCGGTTCCCGCCACGATGCCGCCATCCGCCGGTTTACCATCGATAGTCAGGGCATGAATATTGGTGAGCCCTTCGAGGGGATCAGCGGCATTTTAACGGGTAACCCGGTCGTTATTAAGAAAGATTAGTTTTAGGAAAGCAGGGAAGAGTAGTTGAAAGAATTTAAAGAATTGAGCAGATTTTCGGCCTTTAAAGGAAACATGAACAAATACGTTTTACAGCTTTACGTGAATGGCAATAGTCCTACTTCTATGGAGGCTGTTGAAATGCTGCAGACTATTTGTAAAGAAAACCTGAAAGGGAATTGCGAGCTCGAAATTATTGATATTCAGGTGGAACCGGATAAAGCCGAAGAAGCCGGCATTCTGGCTATTCCTACTTTGGTGCGGAAATGGCCCTTGCCGGAAACCCGGATCATCGGGGCCTTATCTGTTAAAACCCGCGTACTTACCGGGTTGGGCATTGCCTCAGACCTGAACTAAAAACGCTATGCTTTAGGAGCAAAAAAGCCGGAAATTTTCAACTGAAACTTTCCGGCTTTTTAATTTTACAGATCCAGTACAATATCCGGATTCCTGACCTTTAATTCCTGGATGAATTGTTCCTGGTTTTCCGGCGAAAAATAAATATCGTCGAATTTATTGTAATGCACAATAATGCCGTGCGTACCCAAAGCCGGTTTCAACCCGCCGAAAAGTTCTTTTTTGCGTTCAATTTTCCGAATGGAGCTAATAGCAATTTTCCCTTTCATAGCCCCGGAATGGTAAGCAACCGCGTTTTCGCTGATGGCATAACCCGTATCGAACCACATCCAGATGAGGTAACCGTAAATAATGGCATACAGGAAACTGATAAAATAACTACCCCAGCTTTGTTCGCTGCTCAATAATAAGTAGCCGAGCATAATAAAAACCAGCGTAGTAGGGAAGAAGATAAAAAATGCAGCCTGCCGGCTTTTCTCCGACCGGAACTTTAAATTATCTGAATAATGAGAAGCAACCGTGTGTACCATAAAGCAGTTTTTTAGCTGAAAACCATACCGTTTCTGATTCCAGATTTAACGAACCAAAGTAACCCGAAGATTCGATCAAGTAGCAGAAAACTTATCGCAAAATCAAACATCGCCAGTTTCCTGAAAACTCAAAAATCCCGGATCCTTCCTGAAATTAGCAAAGTTCTGACAGGATTCTCAAATTTTCAGATGAAAAGATAGCAGAACAGCTAACTAAGATGGTTAAATCCATTGACAATTAATACACTATATAACAATTTCACGCATATCGCCAGCGCAGCGTCGCGCGAAAATCACGTTATTAAGAAAGCTAAACTAAAAAGAAGCTGAATACTGAGGAAAGCCATACCAGTTTCTGTGAGAGCGGCCTCCGCACTTTCCGACTTTTGCTTTAGCAAAATTGCGCAAGCAAAGGAAAGGGTGCAGCCGCGAACGCAGAAACGAAGCCCGACCGGCTTGAGGGAGAAAATTGCTGATGAAAGTTAAAAGTCAGCTGTTTAGCAGAAAAGGTGTTTCAAAAATGCTAGCACTTTTAGTTGAAAAACTGCTGCCCGCCGAT
Source organism: Adhaeribacter terreus (assembly GCF_042657365.1). Lineage (NCBI taxonomy): Bacteria > Pseudomonadati > Bacteroidota > Cytophagia > Cytophagales > Hymenobacteraceae > Adhaeribacter > Adhaeribacter terreus. Next base: position 121,364 of record NZ_JBHSKT010000008.1, read on the forward strand.
GAGGACCTTCAGAGCTACGCTCGCAATCTTCGCGCTCCCGCGCTCAATTGTGCTCAGGATGACAGCAAAATGCTATACTTTTCAGCCTAAAAACTCATTAGCAAACCAAACTACTAGCTGGAAGAGATCTCTCCTGACGTCGAGATGACGAAAAACGGTATGGTTTTGTGCCTAAAAACTATTCAACAATTTAACCATTAAGCAATTAAACAGTTAAAATCAATCTTCATCCTCATAATCCAACCCCTTAAACTTATTAAACGCCCCCTGCAACTCCGAAAAAGCGTGCATATTTCCTTCCTGGCGCGCAATTTTCATTCCTTTCTGGTAAGTTTCTTCGGCTTTTTCTGGCAGGCCGAGCTCGTTATAAAGGCTGGCGGCGTGGTAATACGTGCCCACGTAATTCGGGTGTTCGGACAGTAAAATTTCGTAATATTTCCGCGATTCCGTTACGTCCAACTTGCGGTATTCGGTGGCCAGGGCGTAAATGGTGAAAGCATCGGCAGGGTCTTCCTGATAAAACGCTAAAAGTTGGGTTAATCGCGGGTTGTTGGTTTCCATTATTTTAAATAATTGCTAACTTCGCCCCAAAGTTAAACCTTCTAAGCATACAGAGCGAAAAATGAAGATTTTAGTTTGCATCAGCAACGTTCCCGATACCACTACCAAAATAACCTTCACGCCCGATAACAAGCAGTTCAACACCGCCGGCGTGCAGTTTGTAATAAACCCTTACGACGAATACGCGTTAACCCGCGCCATTGAGCTAAAAGAAGCGCAAGGCGGCAGCGTAACCGTACTCAACGTAGGCGAAGCCGATACCGAAGCCAACATCCGGAAAGCATTAGCCATTGGCGCCGACGATGCGGTTCGCATCAACGCCAAGCCAACCGACGCTTACTTTGTAGCTACGCAAATTGCCAACTACGCCAAAGCCGAAAACTTCGACCTGATCCTGATGGGTAAAGAGTCGGTTGATTACAACGGTTTCCAGGTGCACGGCATGGTAGCTGAAATGCTGGGTATTCCATCTATTACGCCGGGCGTAAAGCTTGATGTAAACGGCACTACGGCTACGGTTCAGCGCGAAATTGAAGGCGGACATGAGATCATCGATGCGCAATTGCCAATTGTGGTTTCTGCCCAGCAGCCTATGTCTGAGCCAAGAATCCCGAACATGCGCGGCATCATGACGGCCCGTACCAAGCCTTTGAAAGTGGTAGAACCAACCGGCTCTGAAACCAAAACCGAGATCGAAACCTTTGCCTTGCCGCCGCAGAAAACCGGTGTGAAGATGATCGCTCCGGAAAATGCCGGCGAATTGATTACCTTATTAAGAAACGAAGCTAAAGTTATATAATATATGTCAGTTTTAGTTGTAATTGAATGTGCGAACGGCGAGGTTAAAAAATCTAGCTTAGAAGCGGCTACCTACGGCAGCAAAGTTGCACAACAAATGGGAACCACGGCAACGGCTGTTGCCATCGGCGATATTTCGGAAGAAAACCTGAAGCATTTAGGCGCGCAGGGCATTAAAAAAGTGCTTTTCGATAACGATGCCCGCCTGAAGAATTTCGTGAACCTGGCGTACGTAAAAGTGATTGCGGCCGCGGCGCAGAAAGAGTCTTCCAAAGTAATTATCTTATCTAATACCAATATCGGTTCGGCCATTGGTTCGCGTTTAGCGGTGCGTTTAAGCGCTTCGTTGGCTACCAATGTGGTTTCGTTACCGGAGATTTCAGGCAATACGTTTAAAGTGAAGCGCGGTGTTTATTCAGGCAAAGCGTTTGCTGATGTAAACCTGACTGCGGACGTAAAAATTATTGCGGTTAAGAAAAATACCATTGAAGTTGGCCACGAAGCCGGCGAAGCTACGGTAGAGAATTTCTCTGCCTCGCTCACCGATGCTGACGTAGCCGTTGCCCCGAAAGAAGTGATCCAGCAGACCGGCGATATTTTATTACCGGAAGCGGACATCGTAGTTTCGGGTGGTCGTGGTTTGAAAGGGCCGGAAAACTGGCATTTGGTAGAAGACCTGGCGAAAGCGTTGGGCGCTGCTACCGCTTGCTCTAAGCCGGTTGCCGACGTAGACTGGAGACCGCATCATGAGCACGTAGGCCAGACCGGGATCACGGTTTCTCCTAATTTATACATTGCCATCGGTATTTCGGGTGCAATCCAGCATTTGGCCGGGGTTAACTCTTCTAAAGTAATTGTCGTTATTAACAAAGATCCGGAAGCGCCGTTCTTTAAGGCAGCCGATTACGGCATCGTGGGCGATGCCTTCGAGGTAGTTCCGAAGTTAATAGAAGCGGCAAAAAACTTGCGTTAGTAGAGAAGATAGAAAAACTGTGAAAAAAATTCAGCTGGAAATTTTAGGCCTTTCGTCGAGCCAGAGCCAATCAGGTTCGTTCGCGTTGGTGCTGGGGGAGAAAGACGGCAACCGCCGTTTACCGATTATTATCGGGATGTTTGAAGCGCAAAGCATTGCCATTCAGATAGAAAAAATAAACCCGAACCGTCCGCTCACGCACGACCTGTTCAAATCTTTTGCCGAGCAGGTAGGGGTAACGGTGCAGGAAGTAATGATCTCAGACCTGAAAGAAGGCGTGTTCTATTCCAAGATCGTGTGCAACGACGGCGACAAGCAATTCGACCTCGATGCGCGCCCTTCGGATGCCATTGCCATCGGCCTGCGCTTTAACGTACCGATCTACACCGTAGAAAGCGTACTTTCAGAAGCCGGCATAATTTTGAGCGACCTGGAAGACGAAGAAGAGGAAAGCGACGAAACCTCGGTAAGTTCAGAAAGCAAACCGGTAGAAAAGAAGGAGAAAATTGCCGAAACTTCGGTAGAAGACCTGAACAAACTACTGGCCGAAGCCCTGGAAAAAGAGGACTACGAACGCGCCGCCAAGATCCGGGATGAAATACAAAAACGCGGTAAATAAAACGCTATCGTTTTGATATAAAAAAGTCAGGCTGTAAGGCCTGACTTTTTTTGTTTATTGGGGTAAAGTTGTTAAGGTATTAATTATACAATTTCTTCTATTTAATTGAAGCTTTTATTTCAATTGTTTTTAAAGGGTAACTATTACTTTGCATTTCCCTCATGCTTTGGATAATTGAAAATTTAGCAATGTTTGATTTGAAGTCTTCGATATTTTCTGAAACCTTTTTATTGTTCTTTTTATGGCAAAAAGCAATTACGTAAATTATTTCTTTTTCGAATTTTTTTAAGAATTCATCCTTACTAATCGATTGTTTTAAATTTCCGCTTTTTAATAATCTTTCAAAGACTTCAGTTAAAAATTTCGAATCCGATTTTAAATCGTTCCAAAGTCGATTTGAAGATATTGAAACTTGATTGGTTAAGTCTCTAATTTTTGCATCAAATCCTTCCTTTACATGAATTAAATATATCTTATCATCAGATTCATAAAGTAAATCACAAAGTTCAATATGTTGGCCTAAGATTTTATCCATTACAATGAATCCTTCAGTATTTATGTATTGTAAATTATATTCACCTTCATCCATTTCATCAAGTGGCCATGGCGTAGTCAATGGATGTGAGGACCATTCATTAATTTTTATCATGGTTGAGCATTGATCATTTATAGCTTTGATAAAATCCCCACGAACTTTATACCAATTATCATCAATTAAAAAGTATGGAGAATTTAGTATCGATATTTCACATGTAATATGATTAATAAAGGGCGCTTCAGTTTTTTTTAATTCCCCTACATAGCCACGAACTCTGATACCAGATATATTTTTTATAAAGTCCCAAGGGTCATTTGGATCTACATTTTCATAAAGTGCTTTTAAGGTTTCATAGTAGATGGTACTTCTATCCCTTGTCTCATAAAATGGATTTTTAGCACCTTTTGCATATACTCTATAGATGTCACATTCATAAAATGCTGTCAGCTTTTGCGGATGCACAAAATCATAATCCAACTGCATTGACTTATTTGAGCCAGGTGTATTAAATCTAACCATGTCATCTCTTAAGTGTGTATATTACGCTTGCTTTAAATTTTGTTCACAAAAGTATTGGTCTTGAATTCTTTCAAATCTACTAAGCGGGTTTCCTTGTTTACTTTTTAATACCTCTACTATTCTCAAAAGCAATGCATGAGTTTGTTCAAACGAAATTTTCCATTTTAAAGAAAACGATGTTCCAACCTCCAAATAAACATTCTCATTTGTGTCAAAATTGATAAAGTCAAAAACTGAATCTTTTAATTCCTGCCGTAACTGAAGATTTAATTTATTAGGTACTCTTCCAATTTGTAAGGAGTCTAAAAGTTTCTGCTCGTTTCTATAAGTAATCGTTTCGGAAGTTAGGTTTCCTGTTACTCCTCGGGACATTACGGAATATAATACATCATTTTCTGGTTCAGCTAATTTTTCATAGAGGTCTAATCCAAAAGAATGGTTTATAAACCTCTTAATTGCTGAAATCCCTTTGCCTCCAATTATAGCAAAAATGTGATTTTCAATTTGGGCAAAAAGTACGAAGGAAGTGCTTTGGACTATAAAATCATATCCTTCCGTAATAGGTTTTGGCAAGAAGTTTTTCCAAGTGGACTCTTGCTCAATAGCATTAAAAACATATAAGGAATATGTTACCTTATCAATTATTAATTTAGTCAGTTTACTACTTATTGTATAATGGTTTTTGAATTTATCTTTATGATAGTTTATGATATGTTCAATTTTTTTATCACCAGAACCTTTATCTGCTAATTCAAAGAATTCAGTATTTATTTGGTAAATCTTGACATCGTTATGGCTTACTGGAATCATGAATCATTTAATTGAATAACATTCGATAGCTAAGTGGTAATTAAAACATCCTTAGCAATATAGCAAAATTTCTATTCATAAAAGAGAGCGTTGTTAAAAATGCTTTAATTAGAGAAAGCACCTCTCAAAACGCACAAAAAAGTCAGGCCACTTCCGCAACCTGACTTTTCCACCTCAAAACCCTATCGTTTTAATCTACAAACGTTTCCTTCAATATCTTCTTACAAGCAGCAACTTCCGAACTATTCAGCTGCCCCAATTTCTTTACCACGCGCACTTTATCAATCGTCCGGATCTGGTCTATTACCACCCAGCCGGTTTGGTTATTGTGCTTTACTTTTAAGCGGGTAGGGTAGAGCTTGCTGGCGCTGGTCATGGGTGCAATTACCAGCGTGCGCAGGTTATGGTTCATTTCGTTTGGCGAAACAACTACACAAGGCCGGGTTTTCTGAATTTCGCTGCCTAAAGTTGGGTCCAGGTTGACCAGCAAAATGTCGTACTGGTTTATTTCCATTCTTCGAAGCTTTCGTCTTCAAACACATCATTCATTAATAACTGGTCGTCGCCGGCGGCGTGCATTTTCTTAAAAGCTTTGTCCCAGCCTTTGCGCGGTTCTTCCACCGGCTTCAGAATGATCTGGTTTTCTTCCAGGATCAGTTCTACCTTATCCTGAATATTATATTTCTCCAGAATAGCCTTGCTGAGCCGTAGACCTTTAGAGTTGCCTATTTGAATGATGTTCGCTTCCATGATCTAAGAATTGTAATTACAAAGTTATTACAATAACGTTGCCGTCCTAATTTAAGTTTAGCAAAACGCTACTCAAACCACACAAAAAAGTCAGGCCACTTCCGCTGCCTGACTTTTTCACTTCAAAACCATAGCATTTTTCTACTTCGGCAATTTGCTGAAATCCATATAAAGCGCATTCCAACGGTGGCCGTCCGGATCTATAAAGCCGCAGCCGTACATCCAGCCCTGAATTTCTTCGGGTTTGCCAAAAAGGGTGCCGCCGGCGGCTTCGGCTTTGCGGGCAATTTCATCTACTTCTTCGCGACTTTCAGCATCGAAGGAGAGAATGACTTCGGAACCTTGGGATGCATCGGCAATCTCGGCGCGGATAAAAGTTTTAAACGTTTCTTCCAGCACCAACATGATCATCACCTTCTTTTCCCCGATAGACATGCCAGCCATACTCGGGTTATTTTCATTGTGCGGATGCACGTTGAAGCCTATTTTCGTGAAGAATTCCCGCGATCTGGTAAGGTCTTTTACCGGCAGGTTGATCCAGATTTCTTTGGTCATAGTTTTAGCTTTTAAGAGAGTGAAATGCTGAAAATTAATGATTTAAAATAAGGTCTGAAAATAATTGGAGTAATATTTAATTGCTTGCTTGTTTATCGAAGGGCTGAAAACGGTAGGCAAATAAAGCAAAAAAGTCAGGCCGCGCGTGCAGTCTGACTTTTTCGGGTTTCGTTTTTAACGTTTATAATTCTTCCAGGTCGCCGCCTTCGTCTTCCACTTTTTTAGCGGCGCGCATCAGGCTGTTGGCGAAAATAAAATTGTTCAGCTCCTTTACGTTCGTATCCATGATATTGTCTTTGGTACCTTCCCAAAGCTTTAAACCGTCGTGTAGGAACATAATATGGTCGCCGATCTCGATCACCGAGTTCATATCGTGGGTTACAATTATGGTGGTGATGTTGTATTCCTTGGTGATCTCATAGATCAGTTCGTCAATTTTAATGGACGTTAGCGGATCGAGGCCGGAGTTTGGTTCGTCGCAGAAAAGGTAGGTACAGTTAGGAGCAATGGCACGGGCAATGCCCACGCGTTTTTTCATCCCACCGGAAAGTTCAGAAGGCATCTTTTTATGCGCTGCTTCCAGGCCAACCCGTTTCAGGCAGAAATCTACCCGTTCCAGGCGTTCTTCGCGGGTCATATCTGGCGTTAGCATTTTCAGCGGAAATTCTACGTTTTCCTGCACTGTCATGGAGTCAAAAAGTGCACTGCCTTGGAAAAGCATACCGATCTTGCGGCGGATTTCCTGTTTCAGGTCGAGGCGGTTATTGGTAAAAACTTTGCCATCGTAAGTAATGCTTCCCAGGTCTGGTTTTAACAGCCCGACAATACATTGCAATAAAACGCTTTTTCCCGTGCCGGAAGCACCCAGTAAAAGCGTGGTTTTGCCAGTTTCAAAAACGCCGTCAATGCCTTTCAGCACTTCCACGCCATTAAAAGATTTATGAATATTATGAATTTCGATCATTACTAATGATTAGTGAATAATGATTAGTGATTAGTAAATAAAGTGTTTTTGAAAAATTAATTTCTGAAAAACTAATCATTATTCACTAATCACTAATCACTAAAGTAAAACTTGTGCGCAAACGTAATCGGCCAGCAGTACGCCGATAATGCTGTTCGTTACCGCTTTGGTACTCGCTTCACCAACTTCCAGCGCGCCGCCTTTCGTAAAAAAGCCCTGGTAGGCAGAAATAGAAGCGATCAGGAAGGCAAAAACCACCGATTTTATGAGCGCGAAAGTAATGTTGTAAGGAATAAAAGCATCGCGCAGACCTTCTACGTACTCCTGCGGGGTTAAAGAACCGGTTAACGTTCCGGCTACGTAACCCCCCAGAATAGAAAGCGTCATGGCTAGAATTACCAGCAGCGGGAACATGGCAATTGCCGCCAGAATTTTAGGCAGCACCAGGTACGATGTAGAATTAATGCCCATAACTTCCAGCGCATCTATTTGTTCTGTTATACGCATGGTTCCTAAACCGCCTGCAATATTAGAACCAACTTTACCGGCTAGTACAATAGAAGTAATGGTAGGAGCTAGTTCCAGGATCGTCATTTCGCGTACCATAAATCCGATAGTGGAACGCGGAATTAAGGCATTGGTAAGGTTATAAGCGATCTGTACGCAGGTTACGGCGCCAATAAAAGTAGATACAATGGCTACAATGGAAACTGAGCTGATCCCGATCAAAACCGCTTCGTCGATAAAACGGCGGGAAAGAATTTTAAGCGATTCGCCGCGAATAAATTGGGAAGATAAAAATAAAAGGTAGTTACCGAGGGTCTTCATGCAGAAGTTTAAAAGTGCTTTGTTAAGAGTTCAATAATTTAGAATTGCTTATATTACGTTGAAATTTGATCAAACGCTCAAAGATGCAAAAATATATTTTAGTTACCGGCGGAACCAAGGGAATTGGTCGTGCCATTATCGAAAAATTTGCCACCGAAGGCTTCCATATCATTACCTGCGCGCGGGGCGAAAAAGATCTCGAAAACCTGAAACTGGAAATCGAAAGGAAGTACACTTTCTCCAAAGTGCATTACTTTGCCGCTGACCTCGGGATGGAAAATGAACGCAAGGCTTTCCTGGAATTTGTGAGTAACCTGCACGTAAAAATTGAAGTGCTGGTAAACAACACCGGTGTTTTTATTCCCGGAAAAATTATAGACGAAGCCGATGATGTTTTGCCAACCATGATGGCTACAAACTTGTATTCTGCATACTATCTTACCAAAGGCGTTTTGCCCGATATGATCAAGCGCAAACACGGCCACATCTTCAATATTTGTTCCACCGCCAGCATTCGCGCTTACCCGAACGGAGGCTCTTACAGCATTACCAAATTTGCTATGTACGGCATGACCAAGTGTTTGCGCGAAGAAGTGAAAGAGTTTGGGGTGAAAGTTACAGCCATCCTGCCAGGCGCTACTTACACGGCCAGCTGGGAAGGGGTAGATCTGCCCGTGGAACGTTTTATGAAGTCCGAAGACGTAGCTGAAGTGGTTTATGCAACCTATATATTGTCAAAGAATTCGGTGGTGGAAGAGATCCTGATCCGGCCTCAATTAGGCGATATTGTTTAAAAAAGTGCTTAAACTATAGGGTGAAGTAATTGTTTATAAATATCTGATTTTAAATTTTATAAACTATTGAAATTGTCTTTAAAATGGCAAGGCTAAAATCTTTAGCAAATAGTTTTAGCAGCCAAAACGATACCGTTATTTTACCTGAATAAGCTGGCCTTCACCGTTACCTTGCCTTGACACTTTGTCAGGCTGGTTTTTATAGTAAACATTGGCTTTATTTTCGATCGTGGCACTTAAAAGATCTGTGGCTTCTATGTAAGCATCGCCTAAATGGGTAACAAGAATATTGGCTTTTTTGTTTTGCAGACCGGAAGCCTGAAGGCGGCCCATGCTGTAATTAAAGGCGTTCAGTTTACCATTGGTGCCCTGCAGTTTCATGTCGCCGGTTTCATACATATCGAGCCAGAGGGTTCTGGTTTTCAGGGTTAAGTCGTAGTCGCCGGCCGAGGTCAGGTGCAGAAATAAGGAGTCGGATGGTAATGTACCTTCGCTTGAAATAGTACCAAAACCATCCTGGAAAATATCGGTGAGTTTTAATGCGTGAACAGTAACTTCGAGCGGCTTTTTATAGCTTCTCACCCAGTTGCATTTGTTGATATTCTGTAGCCAGAGTTCGCCGTTTTTTACTTCCGCCTGAATATTTTCCTGCAGGTTTTCGCCGGCCCTTACTTCCACAAAATGCGCGGTGTCGGCCACGATCTTTACGTTCAGGTTGTCGGAAACTTTCAGTCTCCGGAATTCCGGAAGGCTACGGGTTTCAGTAACGATCTTGCCGGTACTTTTCACGCAATCGAAAGCATTTTCCTGTTGGCAGCTATTCAGTAAAACGGTATGGAAAAGCAGGGAGAAAGTCAGGAGCCGCTGAAAATGCATGATCGGGAAAGGAAATTCTTTTGAAATATTACGGTTTTGTTAAGTCAGCCAGGCTGATTTTTACCGGCAAAAACGGTAGGGTTTGGATGCAAAAAGTCAATATTTGTTTCCGGAGCAAGCAGCGTTTCAGGGTATTTCAGTGTTTATAGCTGCCGGAGGTGAAGGGTAAGCGCATTTTTTTTATCGTAAGCGAGTTTCTAACTTCACCCAAAAATTAAAGCTATGCATACAAATCTGGAAGGAAAGTTAATCATTATTACCGGCGTGAGCAAAGGCATTGGCCTGGCCACCGCCAAAGCCTTGCTGGAAAATGGCGCCATTGTAGCGGGGTGGGGCAGAAGCAAGCCGCAACTCAGCCACGCAAATTTTCACTTTTTCCCAACCGATGTGCAGGATCAGAACTCGGTGGAAGATGCTTTTAAAGAAACAACCCAAAAGCTGGGTTCCGATTTTTTTGGCTTAATAAATAACGCCGGATTGGGAATTACTGCCAAATTCGAAGAACTTTCGGTGGAAGATTGGCATACCATGTTCCGGACAAATGTCGATGGAATTTTCTATTGCACGCGCCTGGTTTTGCCGGAAATGAAACGGCTGGAAAGCGGCCATATTATCAATATATCGTCTATTGCAGGTACCACCGGTATCGAGGAAATGAGCGGATATTGTGCCACCAAACATGCAGTTCGCGGTATTTCGCAGTCGCTTTATAAAGAAGTGCGCAATTTCGGCATTAAAGTTACCTGCATTTATCCGGGCTCGGTGCAAACCAATTTCTTCGATAACATTGATTCCGTTACGGCCAACGAAAATATGATGCAGCCCGAAGACATTGCTTCCACCATGCTGCACGTGCTCCAATCTTCGCCGAATTATCATCACGTAGATATTGAAGTGCGCCCGTTAATGCCCAAAGGCAAACAAAAACGGTAGGGAAAAGCACGAAAAAACTCGTAATTTCGCTTTTTGAATGCATGCCGTTTTCAGGTAAAAAATACTTGCAGACGGAATTAAGCGTTTCAATAACAGATTTAGAAAATTTCTAATTCTTAATTTCTAATTTTTAATTAGTTCAGTGTCTGTTGAAGTAAAAAACCTGATCAAAATATATGGTTCGCAACGCGCCGTAGATGATATTTCCTTTACGGTGAAAAGCGGCGAGATCGTAGGTTTCCTGGGGCCAAATGGCGCCGGCAAATCTACTACCATGAAAATTGCGACCTGTTATGTGCCGCCAACTTCGGGTACGGTAAAAGTGTGTGGTTTCGATGTAGAGGAAAACCCGGTGGAAGTACGCAAACACGTTGGTTACCTGCCGGAGCACAACCCGCTTTACCTCGATATGTATGTGAAAGAATACCTCGAATTTATCGGTTCGCTGCATAATTTGTCGGGTTCAGCCTTACAGAAACGGGTTAAGGAAATGGTAGATCTGGTAGGTTTACAACTGGAACAAGGCAAAAAGATCGGCGCTTTAAGTAAAGGTTACCGTCAAAGGGTTGGTCTGGCGCAGGCGCTGGTGCATAACCCCGATGTATTAATTCTCGATGAGCCAACCACCGGTCTCGATCCGAACCAGATCCAGGAGATCCGCACGGTTATCAAAAATATCGGCCGCGAAAAAACGGTTATTTTCTCCACGCACATCATGCAGGAAGTGGCCGCCATTTGCGATAGAGTCGTGATCATAAACCGCGGAAAACTGGTAGCCGATAGCAGCGTTGCCGACCTGGAAAGCAACACCAAAGGCCAGCGCGTAACCATTGCAGAATTTGAAAGTGCAGCCGATGAACGTTTACTGCAGGCTTTGCCGCAGGTAAAAGAAGTGAAGAAGCTGGAAGGCAACAGCTACCGCATCGTTTCCGCCAAAACCGAAGATCCGCGCGCTGCTATATCCAAATTGGCCGCCGAACAAAACTGGATCTTATTAGGCCTGCGCCAGGAAGAAAATTCCTTAGAAAAAGTATTCCAGCAGTTAACGAAATAGTGATTAGTGAATAATGATTAGTGACTAGTTATCGCTAACTATATAATCACGAAACGCTATGGATTTGAATATAAAAAGTAATAAGATGATAAGTTTTAAGAAAATGCCTTGCGCAATTTACTAATCACTAATCACTAATCATTATTCACTAAAAATACATGTTTGCAATTCTTCGCAAAGAAATAAACAGCTTCCTTAATTCCCTGATCGCGTATATCGTGATCGGGGTTTTTCTGGTGGTTACCGGGCTTTATACTTGGTTTTTGCCTCAAAGCAATATACTAGATTTTGGCTACGCCGATCTGCAGCCGCTTTTCGCCATTGCGCCTTGGGTTTTCCTTTTTCTTATTCCGGCTATTACCATGCGTTCGTTTGCCGAAGAAAAGAAAGCCGGCACCATTGAGTTGCTTTTAACCCGCCCCGTAACCGATCTGCAGATCATTCTGGGTAAATATTTTGCCTGTTTGCTGCTGGTACTTTTCGCCCTGTTGCCTACACTTATTTACTATGTTTCGGTTTATTACTTAGGCGAGCCTAAAGGAAACATCGATTCAGCCGGCGTGTTCGGCTCTTACATCGGTTTGGTTTTATTAGCGGCGGTTTTTACAGCAATTGGCATTTTCGCATCCAGCATCAGTAAAGACCAGATCATTTCGTTTATCGTGGCGGTGTTGCTTTGTTTCATCGTTTACACCGGTTTCGATATGCTGGCTTCCATAGATGTTTGGGGCCCGCTTTCTTATTTTATTTCTTACCTGGGCATTCAGTATCATTACGAAACTATCAGCAAAGGCCTGATCGATTCGCGCGATGTATTGTATTTTGTAAGCGTGAGTGCCTTGATGATTGTAGCCACTAAACTGGTTTTGGAGAGCAGAAAATGGTAGCAGAAAACACCAAAAAAGTCCGTAACCGGAAAACCCACGAAATTATCCGGTTCTTTATTCTGGCTGGTATCATTGTATTACTGAACGTACTGGCCACGCAGGTTTTCTACCGTTTAGATCTTACCGAAGATCAGCGGTACAGCATTTCCCCGGCTTCTAAAAAACTGCTGAAAAACCTCGACGATGTGGTTTATGTAGAAGTTTACCTGGAAGGCGAATTCCCGGCGGGTTTCAAGCGTTTACAGAGTTCTATTAAAGAAAAGCTCGACGAGTTCCGCATTTATTCCGGCCAGAATATTCAGTACAAATTCGTAGACCCAAGTGCCAGCCCCGACGCTAAAGCTCGCAACGAATTCTATATGCAGCTGGCTAAAAAAGGCCTGCAGCCAACCAACCTGAATGCCATGGAAGGCGATAAACGCGTGGAGAAGATCATTTTTCCGGGCGCGATCGTTTCTTACAAAGGCAAGGAAATTCCGGTTTTATTGCTGAAAGGAAACCAGGCTGCAACGCCTGAGCAACGCCTCAACCAAAGCGTGGAAGGGGTGGAGTACGAACTTGCTTCGGCCATCCGCAAGCTTACCGTTAAAAAACGTAAAAAAATTGCTTTTCTGGAAGGCCACGGCGAACTGAACGTGCTGGAAGTTTCGAGCCTGATGAACGCGCTGAGCGAATATTACGACGTAGACCGCGTAGACCTGACCACCAGAAATACGCTGGAAGATTTCGATGCTATTGTTTTGGCCAAACCAACTGAACGTTTTGGCGAACCCGATAAATTCAAGATCGACCAGTTCCTGGTGAAAGGCGGCAACGTGTTTTTGTTGTATGACCCGATGAATATCAGCCTCGACAGCATTGGCGAGAAAGGCACTTTTTCCTTTCCGTACAATACCAATTTAGACGATCTGTTTTTCCGTTTCGGTTTCCGGATGAACGGCGACATGATCCAGGATCTGAGCTCAGGCTTTATTCCGATGGTGGTTGGTTTTGTAGGCAATCAGCCGCAAACGCAAATGACACCGTGGCGCTATTTCCCACTCATTAATAATTTCAGCAAGCATCCGGTCACCAAAAATCTTGATGCCGTTTACACCAAATTCGTAAGCACCATCGACACCGTTAAAGCGGATGGCATCCGGAAAACGCCTCTGATGTTTACCTCGCGTTATTCCCGCATTTTGCCGGCTCCTGTACGGGTTAATTTCAACGAAGCCCGCTTAGATGTAAATCCGAGGGTGTTTACCAAAGGTCCGCTGCCTGTAGCTTATATCCTGGAAGGTTCTTTCCGCTCACTATACAAAAACCGTTTGGCGCCTGAAAAACAGCAGCAGGTCGGTTTCGTGGAAGTTGGCAAGCCGGGTAAGCTGGTTATTGTTTCCGACGGCGACCTGATCAGAAACGACATTAATAAAAAGACTAATACGCCTTTAGAACTGGGTTACGACCGTTTTGCCGGCGTTCAATTCGGTAATAAGGAATTTGCCATGAACGCGCTTGATTATATGCTCGATGAAAGCGGCCTGATCGTGGTGCGTACCAAAGAAATTGTATTGCGTCCGCTGGATAAAGTAAAGCTGAAAGAAGAACGCACCCGCTGGCAGCTCATTAATATTGTGCTTCCACTTATGTTGTTAGGTCTTTATGGCATCGTAAGATTCTACCTGCGCAAACGCAAATACGCCAGATAAGAATTTTTAAAACCTCACAGGTCTCTTAGACCTGTGAGGTTTATTTAGTTTAGTTTTTAGTCCCCCTTTGGAGGGGGTAGGGGGAGGACAAGTGTTGAAACTTTACGACCTTTAGAGAAAAAAAACGCTATACTTTTCGGCCTGAAAACTAATGTGCCGGCATAGTATTTTAAGAAATACTGAAAATATGAAATCGAAGAATACCCTGCTTTTAGTTGTGCTTTTGGTACTGGTTGGTGCAGCTGCTTATTTTTTCACCAATAAAGGCAGCGAAAAATCTACCTTAAATTCCAAAGAAACTGCTTTTACCGTAACCGACACCGCTTCTGTAGATAAAATTTTTATTGCTGCTAAAACTGGCGCAAGCAACACCTTAACCCGGCAGAAGAACGGCCGCTGGCTTTTAAACGATAAATATGAAGCCCGACAGGATAAAATAAACTCCTTGCTCGCAACCATGCACCGCATGGAAGTAAAACGCCCTGCCGATAAAGCTTCCCGCAACCTGGCTATCCGCGATTTTGCAACGTTGGGTAAGAAAGTAGAAGTGTACCAGCATGGCGAATTGAGCAAGGTTTTTTACGTAGGCCAAACCACTGACGATAACTTAGGCACTTACTTCATCATGGAAGGTTCCGAAAATCCGTATGTGCTACATATTCCCGGGTTCAACGGTTTCATCAATACCCGCTTCGACATTGCGGAAGCTAACTGGCGCAGCGTACCGGTTTTCCGCAGCAATGCGCAGAGTATTCAGGAACTAAACATCGAATACGTTGGCGATCCGAAGGCTACTCTGAACATCAAACAGAACAACGATCAATATGCTATAGCCGGCCTGAAAGAAACCGACCAGGAAAACGTAAAAGCTTACCTCGATAATTACGCATTTATAAACGGCCAATATTTCCTGCCGAACCCACAGAACCGTGTTTCTGATTCGTTGGCAATAAGTAAACCCGCAGCCATTATTACCCTTACCGATTCTAACCCTGAAAAGTCCCGGACGATCAAACTGTACCCGAAAACCGAAGACTATTTGATCGCGCTGAACGAGAAAAAGAAGGAAGTTATGTCGGTTCAGACCTATGTTTTTAACCGTTTGCTCATTCGGAAAGAAGGTCTCGGAAAAAATTAGCCAGTTACCATAAAATTCGTAGGAAAAAAAGCATTTCTTTATAACTTTGCTTTCATTAAGATAAGACCCTGGGCATGAAATTTATTGTATCTTCTTCTGCTTTACTAAAGCAACTGCAAAGCATAAACGGCGTTGTAGCCAATAATCCGGTAGTTCCAATTCTGGAAAACTTCCTCTTCGATGTGACCGATGGTTTGCTTACCATTACCGCTTCGGACCTGGAAACTTCTATGATAACCGAAATTCCGGTAGAAGCGAAAGAGAATGGCCGCATTGCTGCGCCGGCTCGTATTCTGCTCGATACGCTTAAAAACCTGCCAGACCAGCCGGTAACCTTCACCATCGACGAAGAAACGTACACCATCGAGATCAGTTCTTCGAACGGCCGTTACAAACTTTCCGGCGAAAACGCGACCGATTTCCCGAAAGTACCACAAGTGCGCGGCGGTAATGCCATCGAAATTCCTTCCAACGCGTTGGCCCGTGCTATTAACAAAACTATCTTTGCCGTTTCTACCGACGAACTTCGTCCGGCTATGACCGGTATTTTTGTGCAGCTGAACGAAGGCAACATTACATTTGTAGCCACCGATGGTCACCGTTTGCTGCGTTACCGCCGCAACGATGTTTCTACCGGCGAAACGACTTCGATCATCGTACCGCGCAAAGCCTTTAACTTACTGAAAGCTACTTTGCCAGCCGAGCCAACTTCGGTAAAAGTAGAGTTCAACAATGCCAACGCATTTTTCAGCTTCGATAACATCCGGATGATCTGCCGCCTCATCGATGAGCGTTTCCCGGATTATGAAAACGTTATTCCACAGCACAATCCGAATAAATTACTCATAGATCGTTACGATCTGTTGAGCTCTGTAAAACGTATTTCTATTTATTCGAACAAAACCACCCACCAGGTTCGCCTGAAAATTACGGGTTCTGAATTAGTTATTTCTGCCGAAGATCTGGATTTCAGCAACGAAGCAAGTGAGCGTTTAAGCTGCCAGTACGAAGGCGAGGACATGGAGATCGGTTTCAACGCCAAATTCCTGATCGAAATGCTGAACAACATCGATGCCGATGAAGTGAACTTAGAACTTTCCACACCAAACCGCGCCGGTTTATTAATGCCAGCCGGAATGGATGAAAATGAAAATATCCTGATGCTGGTAATGCCGGTAATGTTGAACAACTACGTATAAAAACGCTAGGGTTTCAGCCCTAAAAAGTTAAAAGGCCTCTGATGAAAATCGGAGGCCTTTTTTTTATTTAATGCTAACGGTTGGGCTAAACGACGGCGAAGCTGACGTTTAGGTGTGGTTGGCAATAAGTTTTTTTATTTTCTTAAAATGTACACAGCACCATTTCGGTTTGTTAACCTTAATTCAGTGAAACTTGCTTTTGGAGTTAAACTTATTTCATAATCGCCGTTAGAAAATGTGTTGTTAGCACCCTTATTAGTATGAATTAAGGTTATTATATTCTTATCGACCATCCATTTAATTTGCTCTTTTTTTACATCTGGATATATTATTTTTCCAAGTTTATTATTTTCTGGATATATTATTTCTCCTTTTCCATCATTTTTAAAACTGATAATTGGGCATACATCACAATGAATTGCTAAACGGCCTCCCTTACTTCTTTCGTAAATCCCCCAATTCCCAAGAATCCATTGAGCAGATTCGATTTCTATTTTTGAGGTGTTAGCCTTTACATCTTCCCTTTTACTTTTTGATTGATTATTCGCGTTGCAGCTGATTAACGCAAAGAGAATAAGGGAAATAAATTTGTTATTCATTTATGATTCAAATTTGTGCCAACTATTGGATAAACAACATAACTACAGTTATCTGCCTTATATCCGTAGGTTTTTTACTTCCGGCTCTTATTCAATTGCTCCTCATAAACTTCGATCCAATCCTGCGGTGTCATTTTCCGGGCTAATTCAGCCAGCAATTCAAAGGGAATATTTTCAGGTTTTTTGAACCGGATGCAGCTTTTACCCATATCCAGTTTCGTTTTTACGTGTTTCGGGTATTCTGAAGTAAACCACTCAAGCAGTTCCGGGTTAGCATAAATGCCCATATGGTACACCGCAATGAAATTCTTTTGCGATGCCAGCCCAATAAAAGGCAATGGGTCTTTGGGATTGCAATGATAGCCCGCCGGAAAGATAGCATGCGGGACTACGTAATTTATCATGCCACCAGCCATCCTTTCTTCAAAGCCATCGGGCAAATTCTCCAAAAGTGTGTTGCGAAGTCTTTCAAAGGCGGTTCTGCGTTCTGTTGGTACTTCTATCAGGTATTCCAGTGGGTTAGGGGCGGTAGATTGCATATTTCTTAAAGAAAAGTTTTAAGAACTTAAGTTACAAAATGACAGCTGAAATCTACTTAACAAACCTGGATATTTATTTTTAACCTTTCGAAGAGTAAGCGTGCGTTTTCCGGCCCGGAGAAACGATTTTAGCTTAAATTTTGTTATTAAAGAGGCAGATAAGAAAATAAGAAAAATAAAAAGGGTAAATTGCCTCTTTCCGATTAAAACCGCGATCTGCACTTTTTTATTTCTTTTCCGTAAACAATCTAAATCCTTTTTCCGGAATTTTCTTTTAATACCGCTGGCAATTACGGCGGCATTTCATTTTATCTGCTCTAAATTAACCTGATGAAGGATAACTTTTAAAGGTTAATGTCTTGTTATTTCTCACTCCGATTTACTGCAATGCATTAGAGCAACCTGTAGTGCCGGATTTTTTTTCACTTAAATATAAGATTATGCTTAAAACTCAAAAACAACATCAGGAATTTAATGCCATGGCCGAACAGGTAATTCAATACGCTGAAAAATCTGGTTACCAGGAAATTAAAGCCGATTTCGTTGGCTATGAAAGTCCGGCATCGCTTACAATGGTGAATAAAGAAATTACCTTCACGCCAGATTTTACTGCCCAACGCGACGGCAAGAAGTTCTATTTTGAATTGGTTGTTAAAAATACCGATGAGTCCGATAACCGTAAACTGATCAGTAAATGGAAAGCGTTGGAAGCAATCGCCAAAATTAAAGGCGGTTTTCTGCAGTTATTTGTACCGAACGGTTGCTTTAAATTTGCCACCGCTTTAGTAAAAGATAATGGAATTGAAGCAAAATTGGTAAAACTACAAACCAGATAAACCTTAAACTTAAGACGGTAGGGTTTTAGCCTCAAAAAGTCATTTAACAAAAAAACTCCGGCAATAATGCCGGAGTTTTACTTTTTAACTGCAAATGCATAGCGTTTTAGCGTGCCTGCAGTTTAATATAGATCGGGAAATGATCGGAATATCCGCCCAAATACTTTTTGCCGGCGTAGGTACGCAATGGCGCCCCGGCAAATTTTCCTTCCTTTTCCTTAATGCGCTCTTCCTGGTAAATTGTTGCCGAATTAGGAATGTAGCTTAACTTCTTATTGGTTAACAGGCTTTTACTCAGCATCATCTGGTCGATCATGTCCCATTCGCCTTTGTAGTAGTAGCTCCCTTTTTTATCTTCGGCCATTTGCGCAAAAGCGTTAAATAACTGACGGTTTGGCTCTGCTTCAGCGTTTTTATTAGCGTTTAGAATGTCGGTAATGGCTTTACTGTCAGGAGTATC
The DNA here is from genome assembly GCF_042657365.1 of Adhaeribacter terreus. Lineage (NCBI taxonomy): Bacteria > Pseudomonadati > Bacteroidota > Cytophagia > Cytophagales > Hymenobacteraceae > Adhaeribacter > Adhaeribacter terreus. The sequence continues at coordinate 140,285 of NZ_JBHSKT010000008.1, forward strand.
GTTGAAGTCGCCCATGAGCAATAATTTTGCGTGTTGGTTCTTAATTTGTTCCTGGTCTACAATATCGCGCACAATTTTAGCAACTGCCTCGCGTTTGGGATCGCTGATTTCAGCACCGCCTCGTTTACTCGGCCAGTGATTTACCAGAATGGTTATCGTATCGTTGTTCACAATTCCTCTTACTTTCAATAAGTCGCGGGTTTTTTCGCTGGCATCGGGCAAGGTTACCGGCACGGCGGTTTCCTCGATCGGGCGGAAAATACCTTCTTTGTAAAATAATGCCACATCAATGCTGCGTTCATCCGGGCCTTCAAAATGAATAACTTTATAATTCCGGGACGCTAAAGCTGGTTGTTTGGCCAGGTCTTCCAGCACTCTTCGGTTCTCTATTTCGCAAACGCCTAAAATTTCCGGACCATCGGCATCGCCCAGCTTTTCAATAACCGAAGCTAGGTTGGTCAGTTTTTGCTGATAGCGCTCCGGCGTCCAATTACTATTGCTGGCTGGCAAAAATTCTTCGTCGTCTTTATTCGGGTCGTTTTCAGTATCAAAGAGGTTTTCGAGGTTATAAAAAGCTACCGAAATTTCTTTTGGTGCAGCGGCAGGAGTAGTGCTCGGAGTTTTCTGACAGCTAAATAAAGCAGAAGCCAGCAGACAGCCGGCCGCAAATTTTACAGGGTATTTCATGGGTTATTTGTTTTCGGGATGCGAATATGCGAAATTTACGGCGGAATTAAATAAACGATACGATTATGAAAAAATCCGAAATATATTTCAGCATTGCCCTGGACGAGAATAACGTACCTGAAGCTATTAGCTGGAGAGCTACCGATGCCGGCGAGAAAATCCATTTTGCTAAAGCCATAAACATCGCTCTTTGGGACCGGGAACAGGCTGGAACCATGAAAATTGACCTTTGGACGAAAGATATGCCGGTAAACGAAATGAAATATTTCTGCATCGATACCATCGGTTCAATGGCCGAAAGCCTGAAAACGGCTACGAACGACGATGTAATGGTAAATAAAATGCGCGCGCTTTGTGAAGAATTATCGAAGCACGTACAGGATACCGCCGAATAAAATGGTATCCTTTTAACGCAAAAAAGTCCTTCCGCTTTTGCAGAAGGACTTTTTTTATGGTATTCAGCTCAAATTAACGGCTCGCAACTGCATTTTCAGTTCCAGCGGTTTCGTCATCGTCGTTATCGGCTAAGTTATCTTTTTCTACTTTAGAGGTAGCGCCTTCCAGATATCCGCCGTTGGCATAGTCCTTATCGAATTTGTAATAAGAAGGGCGGTTGCCAAAATAGGTCGAATATTGTTCGGTACTCAGCAAGTTTTCCAGCTCCTTATCGCGGTCTTTACAAACGCCTTTACAATCATTATCGATCTGGGTTACATCGCCGCCAGCAGCCTCAATGGCCATCATCTGGTTTACTTTATCCAGGTTTATCTGGCGCAACGTACGGGCCTGATAGTTATTCAATTTAAGATCCCTGATCATTTTATCGGTCAGGTGGTTGGCACGCTGAACCGCAGAAAGGGATTTGCGGGCAGTAGTAGCTGTAGCGCCAGATTTGGCCGCAGTTTTGGTTTCACCTGAAACTTTTTCCGAGGTTTTACCTTTTTTTGTCTCCGCGATACCGGCTTCTACTGCAATAGAATGCAAGGCAGTAGCAAAAACCAGGCTCGACATTACCAGCATCTTTTTCATAAGTTTTTCCCTTTCTTTTCAGTGATAATTAGATTCTTAAATAGGTAAACAGCGCTTTTTTCAAAAAAGTTGACTTCCTTTATCTTTAACGAAAATAGTGCCAGCTTGGTATTGGTACTAAAGCTATAAAATAGCGGTAATTTTCGGGTATTTGTTAGATTATTTCCGGAATAAGAAATTTAAAAAAAAATAAAGATCCCGGTCATGGAAATTAAGCCAAACCGGGATCTTTCTTAAGAAAAGCCACTTTTTACCTCTAAAACGCTACCATTTTATGCTCATATTTAGAAGCAGTCGTTCAGTAGCGGCCTTGCTTCCCGGAACACTTTCCCTTTCAGGATCACTTTATCAATGGTATCGGTTCCGAACGCATAAGGCATAAAGCTGTAACCCGGAATTTCCTGCGTAATGAAAACGTTGCCAACTTTTCCTTTAGCAATGCTGCCATGCGTTTTCTCCAGCCCTATAGCATACGCAGAATTTATGGTACAAGCGTTAATAACTTCTTCCGGCAGCATTTTCAGTTTTATGCAAGCCAGAGACATGGTAAAAGGCATACTGCCCGAAGGAGAACTGCCCGGGTTGTAATCAGACGCCAGTGCAATTGGTAAACCAGCTTCGATCATTTTGCGGGCCGGCTGGTAATGCAAACCCAGAAAGAAAGCAGCTCCAGGCAATAAGGTAGGCATAGTTTCCGAATGCAGTAAGGCCTCAATTTCAGCTTCACCCACGTGTTCCAGATGATCTACACTTATGGCATTATTGGCTACACCAACCTGCACTCCTCCCGAAGTAGCCAATTGGTTAGCATGAATTTTTGGACGTAAACCATATTTAATACCTTGTTTTAAAATGCGATCGGTTTCCTCGGGAGTGAAAAATCCTTTATCGCAGAACGAATCTACATAATCGGCAAGTCCTTCTGCTGCCACCGCCGGTATCATTTCATTTACGATCAGGTCTATATATTCTTCCCGGGTTTTATCCTTCGGAATTGCATGTGCCCCCAGAAAATTAGCTTTTATCTCGATCAGGTTCAGGTCTTTCAGTCTCCTGATCACGCGTAGCATTTTTAATTCATCGTGCAGCGTAAGCCCGTAACCACTTTTAATTTCCATGGCCCCGGTACCCATATTAATAACTTCGTGCAGGCGTTTTTGCGCGCTCTTAAAAAGTTCTTCTTCCGAAGTATCCTGCAAACGTTTGGCGGAGTTAAGAATACCACCACCGGCGGCAGCAATTTCTTCGTAAGTTTTGCCTTTAATACGGTCCACAAATTCCTGTTCGCGACTGCCGGCATACACAATATGCGTGTGCGAATCTACAAAACACGGAAAAACCAAACGACCGGTAGCATCCATTTCGCTAAAGCCATTATAAAAACGATCGTCCAGCGCGCGGTATTCTTCCATCGTTCCGAAGTTCTCGATCAGGCCGTTTTTAATAATAAGAAAAGCGTTTTTGATGGTTGGCAGCTGCGCCATTGCTACACCGGCAACCCAGCGGCGTGGCTCCGTTTCAGTCTGCACCAGCTCTTTAATATTTTTTATGATCAGATTCATTTTTGAATGATTAATTAATGACTCAAATTTATAATAAGTTGAAACTAAAAACGGTATAGTTTTCAGATAAAAAACTATACCGTTGCAAACTGAAAAGTATGGAAAACTAAATTGCTATCAACAATTAATCATTCATCATTACTCATTACTCATTAGAATTTATTCTTCCACATCATGCTTTCCACCGGTACTGCGGTGCGTTCGTTGTATTTGGCGTTGGCTTTGGCATTATACATATTCTCAATGCCGCCTTTCACTTCAAAATAGATCAGCTGCCCGATCGGCATACCAAAGTAAATACGTACCGGCATGGTTACTGAAATTTCCAAAGTCCAGGTATTGCAGAAACCCACATCGCCTTTACCAGCCGTAGCATGAATATCTATACCCAAGCGGCCAACACTTGATTTTCCTTCCAGAAATGGTACGTGCGCGTGACTTTCGGTATATTCGTGGGTAACACCTAAATAAAGCGTATTCGGCTGCAATACAAAACCTTCCTCCGGAATCTCAAAAACTTCTATCTGGTTGTGTTTGCGGGCATCCAGCACACCATCTTTATAGGTAGCCAGATATTTTCCCAAGTGCACATCGTATGAGTTGGTACCCAGGCAATTGCGGTTAAAAGGCTCCACTACAATAGTGCCTTTTTCCATTTCTTCCAGAATTTGTTTATCGGTCAGGATCATATTACGGTAATAAAAATGCTATGCCTTTAAGGCAAAAAAGTATGGTACAGATGCAAAAGCCAGCTAAATTTTAGCTGGCTTCCGGGTTAATTTAAACTACTTTTATTTTGGCTTTCTTCACCAGCACCCATTGGTCGCCGTTCAGAACAATGTTGCCGGGCGTTTCAGTTATCAGGCGTTGGCCAGAGGCCGGGTCGCCGGAAATGTCGCAAACCGGTTTTAGGTACAGATCAGGATTTTCCAAGGCCAGTTTCTGTTGCGCTTTATCCATCACCATTTCAAAACGGCCTTTCTTTACATCGTTATCCGAAAGCGTAAGTTCAAAAAGCGAGCGGTTTGGGGTGAAATTGCGGGTCACTTCGTCGTTCCAGAAAAAGCCGTTGCGGTCTGGTTTCGAAAGGAAAAATGTTACTTCCTGCAATTCTTCGGCTCCGTTTGTAATTTCATCTGTGCTGTAAGCGGCTGCCGGCAGGGTAAAAGGCGTGAAACCGGTTTCATTTTCCTCTTCCATTTCATCCAGATCGGCTACCATAACTTTTGCCGGCTCCGGTTTAGGAGCAGCCACTGGCGCAGCTTTTGCTACAACCGGTTCCGTTTCAGGTTCAAAATAAGCTGTTTTGGGCACTTCGAAAGGCTTAGGGTGAGAACCTGTCAGTTTCTGCTCCAATACTGAATTTTTGTGCAGCAATTCATCCATTTGCGCATACAAGCCTTCCACTTCGCGGGTCAGGTTTTCCAGTTGCTTTCTCAGGGCCAGGTCATTGGTCGTTTCCGTGGAGGTGGCAACCGCAACTTTGGAAATTACGGGGCCGTCGGTCTTTTTCTGAAAATTGTTGTTCACGTAGTTACGTAACGCCGGAACCTCTTTCAGTTTAGCCGAAACAGCAAAAGCCAGGGCAGTGCCACTTAAAACCAAAGCCAGCCAGGTTAACCAATCGCGGCGCGGTGCTTTTTCCTGGAAAACTTCTTCCGGAGTAGCTGCTGTATTGATAACTGGTTGGGTAGAATCGGCGGATAAAGCGGTTTCATCTTCTGCCACTTCTATTTTGTTGTTCTGCGCCACAGGAGCGGCTTCTTCAACAATCGAATCAGTAGCATCAAGACCGTGTTGTTTTCCCGAGGCGTCTACATAAAGCGCCACGCCTTTTTTATTGATCTGCTGCAGCGATTTAATAAGCTGAATTTTATCGTCTTTGGTCAGGCTGCTGATAAAAAATTCGAAATCTTTGTTGATCAGAATATCGGCCAGGCCTTTTTCGAAAGACGCCAGATCGTAACGGCCATTACCGAATTTTTTCTTGAATTTCTCCGAAACGTCGTTATAATTCAGGAACAGTTTTTTGAAAGCGGCATTCCCTTCAAAATCATCGAAAGTTTTGCGGGTTTTAAAATCAGCCTGCGTAACCGGGAATTTTTTTCGCGGATATTTCCGGTCATACACATACTCGATGGTCCGGAAATTCAGTTTATCTACAGTTTTATCGAAAAGATCTTTGTTTTTCTGGTCAAGATCCTGTGCAGAAACCAAGCCTGCAGCAAAAGTGAGTACAAATAATAAAAGGGTACTGAGCTTATTCATAAAAGAAAACGGCAATAAAAACACCGGGCGGAATAGCCCGGTGCAGATTTAACTTCAAAATTACAGTTTTCTGAAAAACGGTAGCTTTTTTTATACAAAAACTTAGTGAAAATTAATTCTTTCCACACACTTCGGCCAAAGCAGCTTTATTTGCCGCCAGATATTTGTCAGCAACTTCGTCGGTTATGGCAGTAGAAACGAACAACGTTTCATATTGCGACGGCGCGAGGTAAACGCCTTTCTGCAACATGCTGTTAAAATATTTGCCGAAAAGTTGCAGATCAGAAGTTTTAGCCGAAGTGAAATCGGTAACAGGTTGTTCCGTAAAGAAGATCCCGAACATAGAGCCAACCTGGTTAATGGTGTAGTTCAAACCAAGTTCCTGCATGTTTGCTTTCATGCCGTTCACCATTTTATCGGAAATGCGGTTCAGTTCAGGGTAAAGCGTGGCTGCATTATCGTTCAGGTGGCGCAGCATTGCCAGACCAGCCGCCATGGCCAGCGGATTGCCGCTCAAGGTTCCAGCCTGGTAAACCGGACCGGCCGGCGCTACGAAATCCATAATTTCCTTGCGTCCGCCATAAGCACCAACCGGCATGCCGCCACCAATAATTTTACCCATGGTGGTCATATCCGGCATCACGTTGTATAATTCCTGCGCACCGCCTTTGCTTAACCGGAAACCGGTCATCACTTCGTCGAAGATCAGCACAATACCTTCTTTGGTACACAGGTCGCGCAAACCTTGAAGAAAACCTTCGGCCGGAGGAACCAGGCCCATATTGCCTACTACCGGCTCAATAATTATAGCTGCAACCTGGTTTTTCGCTGCATCTACCGCCGTTTTTAACGCTTCCAGATCGTTGAAAGCTACCGTAATCGTATCTTGCGCTACGCCTTTGGTTACGCCGGGGCTATCCGGAACGCCTAAAGTGATCGCGCCGCTTCCAGCTGAAATTAAAAACGAATCGCCGTGGCCATGATAGCAACCTTCAAACTTGATGATCTTATCGCGGCCGGTAAAACCACGTGCCACACGAATTGCCGACATGGTAGCTTCTGTACCGGAGTTAACCATGCGCACCTTTTCAACCGAAGGCATCATTTCGATGATCAGTTCCGCCATTTCTACTTCGCGACGGGTTGGCGCACCAAAAGAAAAAGAATGCTGCAAAGCATCGGCAATGGCTTTCTGAATAAATTCCGGCGCATGACCTAAGATCATCGGGCCCCAGGAATTGATCATGTCGATGTACTGGTTATTGTCTTCGTCGGTCAGGTAAGCGCCTTTGGCCGATTTCATGAAGATCGGGTGGCCGCCAACCGCTTTAAAAGCCCGCACCGGGGAATTTACACCGCCGGGGATCAGGTTTTGTGCGCGTTGAAACAAAGAATCGGAAGTAGAAATGCTATGGTTTTGCATGGGAAAAGTCGTTATAAATAATTTATTTAATTACCGGATTCATCAGCATCAGCTGTTTGTTTTCCAGTTTTAAGATCGGAACAAATTGGTTATCGCGGCCCGTGGCGTGATTAAATGCCGGGAATAAGGTGCCGGAAACGGTATTGGTTTGCGGTAAAAAAGTCTCGAAATCAGGGCCGTAAGCATTCAGCAATGAACCATAACGGAACAACATTTCGAAACCGGCATAGGCGTAATGCGAAGGCGGAACATTATACGTGGACGTAAATTTCCGGCGGAACTGGCGTACCGATGCATTCTTCAGATCGGCGTATTTCGGGTAAATAAAGTAAAGTTCTGTCTCGTCGAGCTGGGCAATAGAAAGCTGCGGCATTTCGAGCCAGGTTTCTTTGGTAATTACCGGCAGTTTCGGGTTCTGGCTTTGAACCTGGCTCACCGTGGCAACGGCGGCCGGCAGATTATCTGAAACCACCAGCAAATGCCCGAAAGTTTTCAGATCCACATTCTTGTAGATCGCCATCACATTCGGGCTTTTCTTCGTGTTTATTTTCTTGAAAAGTTTCACTTTACCGCCGCGCAGTTCAAATTGCTTGCTGTAAGCGCGGGCAAAAATGGTATCGTCTTTAACATTTTCAAAAATAATGGCCGCGGTTTTATCGGGGAAATTATCGTAGGCAAAATCGGCGGCTCGCTGCGCTCGGGTTATAACCGAAGATTCGAACATAAAAAGATTCGGGCTGCCATTTATTACTTCCAGATCTTCCGATAGCGGGTTTATCACGTTTAAATGGTTAGTATTCGCAAAAGCAGCCGTTTGTTTGGCGGAAGCTTTATAGACCGGGCCAATTACCAGATCCATGGTTTTTAATTCCGGCAACCGGAAAATTTTACCAACTTCGGTAGTATCGGTACCGGCTTCGTAAGAAAATACGTTGAGCTTCACATTATTTTTCAGCAACGAATCCTGCGCCAGTTTCATGCCGGCATAAAGATCGGCCGCGAACTGGTTTTTACGTTTCGAAGCGGCATCGGCATTCAACGAAAAGGGTAGCAGTACCGCCACATTATATTCCGTTTTTTTGCCACCAGCCTTCATTTTCTCCGGGTTATAAACCGAAGTATCTAATTTGAATTTCCTTACGATATTTTCCAGCGTACCCTGATCTTCGGGCGCGTACCAGCCCGAAACCAATTTATCGGCGTAGGCTTTTGCCAGAACTTTATCGTCGGGGAATTGCTGCAGCAGGTTTTTGAAACGGTTTTTATCGCCCAGCGAAAGGAGATAAGATCGTTCCAGGTTTTGCGCATCGGTTTTAATGAAATCAGATTCTACCACCTGCAAATTCCGGATGGCGCTTTCATAATCCTGCTGGTCGAAATCTAATTTGGCAAGCAGATAATACGCTTCCTCAATGTTGCCCCAGTCGGGTGCGGTGCGAGTGAGCTGCTGCAACATGTTGTAGGCTTCCAGAATTTTATTGGCTTTTACAGCAGCCACGGCATATAAATAACTGGCTTCAGCGGCCCGCGGGTTACCCGAAGCTACGTTGCTAAGCGGCAGAAACTCGGCCATAGCCAGCGAATATTTTTTCTGGTCCAGCAAAGCGCGGCCGTTCTGATAGCGGGTATCCTGCTCCGGCGTTTGCGCCAGCGCCTGAAAACTCATTGCCGTCAGACCTAAAACAACTGTTGAAAACCGTATCTTCTTCATCCCAAAAACTAAAAATGTTGTGCTTCTTTTAAAATGGACTATTAAAAACTGTACCATTTTAAACGCGCTAATCCGGGCAAAATTAACAAATTAATTTAACCCGGATCACCTGAAAACGCTATGCTTTCTATGCTAAAAACTCAAAGCTTTAACCTGAGATCTTGCAACCAAGAAAAAAGTCCCCCTTCGGAGGGGGTTGGGGGAGGACAGGAGAATTATCGGATTTTTATTTGATCAAATAATTTAAAAATCCTCTCTCAACCCCCTCCAAAGGAAGGGTCATTTCATTCTAAGAGTAAAAATGCTTTTTCGGATATTTTTTATCCGAAAACCACCTGTAGCGGATTTATTAATCCGCGTGATTGGGGATTTGAGCGGCAAACTCGGGTCAATAGACCCGCCACAGTTCGCTTCCGGATCAATATATCCGAAAGAGCCCCATTATTTTAGAATGAAACGGCCCTACCACCAAAGGGGGACAAAAAAATCTAAATGGTGGTTTAAATTATTCCCACTCAATAGTAGCCGGTGGTTTGGAGCTGATGTCGTAAACCACGCGGTTCACACCTTTCACTTTATTAATGATCTCGTTCGAAACATCGGCCAGGAATTCGTAAGGCAAATGCGCCCAGTCGGCGGTCATACCATCTACAGAAGTAACTGCGCGCAAAGCAACTACGCGTTCATACGTTCTTTCGTCGCCCATAACGCCTACGCTTTGTACCGGCAGCAACATGGCGCCCGCCTGCCATACTTCATTATACAAGCCTGATTTTTTCAGGTTTGAAATAAAGATGTGATCCACTTCCTGCAAGATCGCTACTTTTTCCGGCGTAATATCACCCAGAATACGAATGGCTAAACCCGGACCCGGGAATGGGTGACGGTTCAGGATATTTTCGTCTAAATGCAGCGTTTTACCTACTAAACGAACTTCGTCTTTAAACAAGGTTTTGAGCGGCTCCACTACTTTTAGTTTCATGAAATCCGGCAGGCCGCCCACGTTGTGGTGCGATTTAATAGTCGCCGAAGGACCTTTTACCGAAACCGATTCGATCACGTCCGGGTAAATAGTGCCTTGCGCAAGCCACTTGGCGTTTTCTACCAAATGCGATTCCGCATCGAACACATCAACGAACACTTTGCCGATAGCTTTGCGTTTGGCTTCCGGATCAGTAAGGCCGTTCAGAGCGTCGTAAAAACGTTGTTTGGCATCTACACCTTTCACGTTCAGGCCCATGTGTTTGTAGCTTTCCAGCACGCTTTCAAATTCGTCTTTCCGCAGTAAGCCGTTGTCTACAAAAATGCAGTACAGATTTTGACCTATTGCCTGGTGAATAAGCATGGCTGCCACGCTGGAATCTACGCCGCCGCTCAATCCTAAAATTACTTTATCGTCGCCGATCTGTTTTTTCAGGTCATCTACGGTGGTTTGCACGAACTGGTCCGGAGTCCAGTCTTGTGAGCAACCGCAGATATGAACTACGAAGTTTCTTAAAAGGGTTTTGCCTTCTGTAGAATGGGTTACTTCCGGGTGGAACTGGATGCCGTAGGTATCTTCGTTTTGTACTTTATAAGCCGCTACGCGCACGTTTTCGGTAGAGGCCAGCACTTCAAAATTATCGGGAATTTCCTTGATCGTATCGCCGTGGCTCATCCAGACCGTAGAACCGATGGTAATTTCCTTCATCAGTTTATCGGAGCCGTGCACTTCGGAAAGTTTGGCACGACCGTATTCACGGATGGTGGAAGGCAGTACTTCGCCGCCGTTTTCGTGAGCCAAAAGCTGCGCCCCGTAGCAAACGCCTAAAACCGGCATTTTACCAATTACATTGCCTAAATACGGGTTCGGGTGATCGGCATCGCGCACCGAGCAGGGGCTGCCGGAAAGAATGACGCCTTTTACATTGGCCGTGATAGGCGGCATTTTGTTGTACGGATGGATCTCGCAGTAAACGTTGAGTTCGCGGACGCGGCGGGCAATGAGCTGGGTGTATTGCGAGCCGAAATCGAGGATTAGAATTTTTTCTGGCATGCGCAAAGGTAATAGATGTGTGCGGTTTTTGCCAAAAGTAGTCTAATGTTTTATTATTATTAATGTGTAGAGACGTTGCATTGCAACGTCTCTACGGTTTGGTTTAAAATTTATAAGATCCTACACGTTTTGCTTGTATTGTAATAATAATTTCTAAACCCATTCATTCTTAACGCCTTGCATGAAATCGTGCTTTTTTCTTACAAAATCCTACCGTTTTTCTTGCATTTCAATTAAAAGTTAGCGTATCTTTGCAACGGCAAATCGGAACGACCAGCTCCTGCTGAACTCCCCCAGGACCGGAAGGTAGCAAGGGTAGGCGGTTGTAGCGGTGCGATTCTCGGTTTGCCACTTTTTTTTGCCCCTTCCATAGCGTTTTCCTCGCGCAAATTCTTTCCTTTTTCTGCCGTTTTCCTGAAATTAAACCGTAGCTTTGCGGCCGGAAAAACCATTCATTTTCAATCTTATGAAATTTTTTGTTGATACCGCAAACCTGAACGAGATCCGCGAAGCTCATGATCTGGGCGTACTCGATGGCGTAACCACCAACCCAAGCCTGATGGCTAAAGAAGGCATTGCTGGTTACGATGCTGTAATGGCTCACTACAAAGCGATCTGCGAAATTGTGGACGGCGACATCAGTGCGGAAGTAATTGCTACTGATTACGAAGGCATGATCAATGAAGGCGAAAACCTGGCGCAACTTCACCCGAACATCGTGGTAAAAGTACCTATGACGAAAGATGGCGTAAAAGCGATCCGTTATTTCAGCCAGAAAGGTATCAAAACGAACTGCACGTTAGTATTCTCGGCTGGTCAGGCGTTATTAGCTGCTAAAGCTGGTGCTACTTACGTTTCTCCGTTTGTGGGCCGTTTAGACGATATTGCTACCGACGGTATGCAACTGATCGAGCAGATTGTAGCGATCTATGCCAACTACGGTTACCAGACCCAGGTTTTAGCCGCATCAGTTCGCCACGTAATGCACTTAATTCAGTGCGCAGAAATCGGCGCTGACGTAGTAACCTGCCCGCTGAACGTAATTACCTCATTGCTGAACCACCCGCTAACGGATTCTGGTTTAGCCAAATTCCTGGCCGACCACAAAAAAGTAAACGCTTAAGGTGCAGCCTTAATTAGAAATTAAAAATTAGAAATGATTTTTTACTTTCCTGAAATTTTCCGGCGTTTCTGAGAATTTCTAATTTTTAATTCATAATTGAAGTTATGTATATCATCAAAGTAAAAGGAAAGGCTAAAATTCCGGATTATATTCAGTTGCGCGACGACCATTTTGTGCTGATCGCGTATTTCCGGGCCGACAGGCCACTTAAAAACCTGGACCGCTACGGGCTGGATGGAAAGGAAGAAGCTTTAGCCGCTTTGATCGAGAGTTTGAGTTTTGGTAAATTACAGAAGCTGGAATTGTAATTTATTATAATGCTTACCTATTAAATGCGAAGATCGGTTTTCCGGTTTTCGCATTTTTTTTGAAGCTGGATCGGTAGGAGAGCCTTGTTAGTTCCGGCAAAAATTAGCAGCACTTTTTAAAGCTGAAAGCATAGCATTTTTCGGGCTTTAAATTCATTTTTCGTTCCGTTTAAAGAATGCATTTTGTTGTTAGCATGGAGCTGGTGCACTTTTACTTTTTGTTTTTGTATTTTTGCAATAAAGTTGAACCGAATTCCTTACCTGAAATACAAATTTTATATCTTCACATTTCCAAAGTTTTTAATATTTTTTGATGAGCAACGAATTTTCAGCGATCCCGGTAGTAAGTCTGCGCGACGTAATGGTAATGCAGGACGTACAGACAGTGCTGGAAAAAGTATCGTTTGAAATTGAAAAGGGTGAGTTTGTTTACCTGGTAGGTCGTACCGGCAGCGGTAAAAGCTCGTTGCTGAAAACGCTCTATGCCGATCTTCCGTTGGCGGCCGGACAAATGAGCGTGGCGGGTTATAATCTTCAGAAACTTGCCCGCAACAAAGTGCCTTATTTAAGAAGAAAAGTAGGCATCGTTTTTCAGGATTTCCAGTTGCTTTTCGATAGAAGCGTTTCCGAGAATCTTTCTTTTGTATTAAAAGCTACCGGTTGGAAAGATAAAAAGAAGATTAAGCAGCGCATTTCGGATGTTTTGATGCGCGTTGGCTTGGATGCTGCGGCCAATAAAATGCCACACCAGCTTTCGGGCGGCGAGCAGCAGCGCATTGTAATTGCCCGCGCTTTGCTAAATGAGCCCATAATTCTGTTTGCCGATGAACCAACCGGTAACCTCGACCCGGAAGTTACGCGCGGCATTCTGAAATTATTCCAGGAAATAAACAGTTCGGGCACCGCCGTTTTAATGGCAACGCATAATTACGAACTGATCAACGAAAATCCGCAGCGCATTCTGAAATGCGAAAACGGCCGTATCCACGATTCTGCGAAGGAAAATTTTACGATCGGGAATGGTTTCTGAGTTATCCGTTCTTATACCGATCTATAACCAGGATGTAACCAGACTGGTGCAAAGCCTGCTGGAGCAATGCCGCAACCTTACCAGTCGTTTCGAAATTCTGCTTTATGATGATGCTTCGGAAGAAAAATTCCGGTATAAGCACCGTTTTCTGAACGAAGAACCCGAGATCCGTTACGTGGAAATGCGCAAAAATGTAGGCCGCGCCGCGATCCGGAATTGCCTGGCGCAGGATGCTAATTACCGTTACCTGCTTTTCCTGGATAACGACAGCGCTTTGCCCGATGAAGATTTTGTGAAACGTTACTGGGAATGTCCGGAAGAAGCCGATGTGATTATTGGCGGCACGGTTTACGAACCGGAAGCGCCTTCGGATATGTATATGCTGCGCTGGCACTACGGAAAATTGAGGGAAGAAAAGAAAGCCGCGCTTCGTAACAAAAATCCGTACCGGAGCCTGACGCTGAATAATATGCTGATCAGGAAAGAAGTTTATCTAAAGCACCAGCTTAATACCGATCTTTTAGGTTACGGCCACGAGGATACGAAATTTGGCTGGGAACTTGAAAAGGCTGCCGTTTCTGTAAAACACATCAATAACCCGGTAATTCACATGGGGCTGGAGCCGGCCGTAGATTTTCTCAGAAAAACGCGGCAAGCCATAAAAAACCTGTACCAGCTTTACCAAACCCAACCAAATATTTCGGATAGCAAACTGATAAAAAGCTATGAATTGCTGCGAAAAACGGGCATGGCAAAAGCCTTTTTACTGGCTTTCCGGCCGATGCGCGGCATGATGCTGCAAAACCTGCGTTCACCTAATCCGAATTTAAAATATTTCGATCTGTATAAATTGTATTTGTTTACGAGTCAGGCGCTTGGGAAAAGTTAATTTTCTGTATTTGAAATCATAAAAAAAACTCCGGCCCATTTCTGAGCCGGAGTTTTTTGCTTTAAAAACATACCGTTTTTATTTACGATCTTTGGTGCCGTCTACTTTATCTTCGGCCTTTTTGTAAGTGTCTTTAATAGCGGAACCGGTTTTGCTGGCAGCGTTGCCTACTTTAGAACCACCTTCTTTGGCTGCATCGCCGGTTTTTTCGGCTCCGGTTTTTACGCCTTCTTTTACGTTAGAACCAACTTTCTCAGCGGTGTTTCCGGTTTTGCTGGCTGCTTTCATGGCCTGGTACTTGGTTTTGGCCTTGCCGATCTCGTATTTATCTTTAGCCGAAAGCTGTTCCTGAATGGCGTTTTTTCGGTCGTCCAGATCGCTCCACATGGCGTCTACAACCTGCCAGTCGGCATTGGTGTAAGTTTCTTTATTCTCCTGTACTTTGGCTACAAAATTCTCGTAAGCTGCCCGGATATTTGCCGGCGTTAAGGCATTCAGATCCTCGGCTTTTTCCGGAGTGGTTAAGTACACCGGACGGAGAGAATCGGCTTTTCCGTAAGAAGCGTACGTAGCGCGGCGGGTTTGCCAGCTGGTATTGTAACGGGTTTTCATTTCCTCGATCTCCGCGCGGCGGGCATCGTCATAATATTTGGCATTTTTATCGAGGGCGGCTACGCGTTCGTTGTAGGCTTCTTCGCGGTCAGAAATTTCTTCAGTCCAGTCGCGGTCGCTGTCGTACACGTAAGCCGTATCGCGTTCTTTTTCGTCTATCCAGTTTTTGAAATTATTGTAAGCTTCTTCGCTTTCATTTTTAATTTCGGTACCGGTATTTTCTACAGTTGTTTCGGTTTCTACGCGTTCAGATTTAGAACAAGCAGTACTTCCGAAGATCAGTCCGGCGGTTACGAGCAGTGCAAAAGCCTGGCCCTGAAAATTACGTTTCATAGTTCTTTCGTTAAGTTAAATTGTAAAATCCTGATATTTCAGAATTGGGGTTTGTAACGAAAGTTGAAAGGCTTTGTTTCAGAATGGAAATAAAAAGAGTACAATTATGCAGCTTCCGAACCTATTAAAACTAGAGTTTTCAGGCCGAAAATGGTAGCGTTTTCGGCTCGAAAACTACTATTATTAACGGATGCGTTTCAGCAGGTTTTTCCAGAAATTGGCTGCATCCGGAGAGGCATTCGATACCAGAATTAATATGCCGTAAAGCATGGAAATGAAAGCAGAGCGAACCGCAATGTCAAGGAAATTATTCGGGAGTACCGGAATCAATTCGGAAACGCCAAATACCAACGCTGCAATGGCTACAATGGTTAAAGAGCGCCATACAAAAGGCTGCATGTTAAAATGATACCACACAAAAAGCAGCCGCGCCAGGTTAATGGAAACGATGGCCAGCATAGAAGCAAAAGCCGCCCCGTTTATACCATAAAGCGGAATGAAAATATAATTGGTGCCAATGGTAATAATAGCCAGTAAAGCATTGAAAAACAGATCGTAGCGGAATTTGTCGGAAGTAAGCAGAATCACGCCGTTCAGGCCGGTGGCAATATCGAAAAGGCGGGCCAGACCGAGGAAAAAGAAAACGTATTTACCTTCGTTATAAACCTTCGGCATGATGGCAAAAATATTATCAATATTCGCCCAGATTCCTATGAAAAGCAAGCTGCCTAAAACCAGGTTTATAGAAGTAACCCGCTGGTAAAGCGATTTTAAAGCCGGCAAATTATGATCGCGCCAATAATCGGAAACCTGCGGCACCACGATCTTCAGAATAGATTGCGCCGGAATGCGAATGGTGCTGGTAACGAAATTCGCCGTCATGAAAATACCTACCGCATCGAGCGTGAGGTAATTCAGGATCATGAGCGAATCGATGTTGTTGATGATCACTGAAGAAATGTTGCCGATAAAAGAGAACATGCCGTAACCCAGCACTTCTTTAAACGGCCGCACCTTAAAAGCCTGAAAATTCGGGCGGATAAAGAATTGTTTCAGGAAAATAATGTAAGCAGAAAGTACCAGAGCGATAGCGCAGTTTATACCGATGTACAGGTACACAAACGTTTCGAAATTGACCCAATTGAAGGCGTAAAGTGCCACCAGCACCGAGGTTAAAACCCGTAGCAAAAGATCCTGCACAAACGAAGAAACCACGGTTTTGTAAAGCGATTTCAGGTAGGCATCCTGCAGAATGTAAAGCAGTGTGAAAAAAGCCAGCAAAATAATATGGTTGTAATATTTGAGCAGTAGCGCGGCATCTTCGGCTTTGTAGTATTGCAACACCCAAGGCTTAAAAATAATAACCAGCAGCGTGAGGAGCAGAAAACCGGCCATGGGAATGAGCAGCAGCATGAAGAAGAAACCCTGGTGCTCCTGCTCTTTATTCCGGTAATAAGGAAAGAATTTAAAGGTCATGTTGGCGAAGCCCAGCGCGGAAAATTGCGCAAACATGGCCGACACCGAAATGAGTAACTTGGTAAGACCAACCTGATCGGGGGAAAGAAAGTTGGGCATCAGGTAGATCACGTTCACAAAACCCAGCACCATGCCAAGGTACGAAACAATGGTATTCTGAATGCCTTGTTTTTTAATTACACCCACGTATATTCTTTATTTTTTGAGGCACAAAAGTACACCAAATTTCCGGATCGGTTTTGTGGAACTTGTCGAAGAGATTAGTAATGTACTGCGATAATTCCTGTAGCACTAAAATGCTTTATTGCAGTTTTTCGGAAAATTGCTGGTATAACTGCGAGCCGGTTTTGAAATGCGACCCTTGTTTTTGTAATTCATTCAAAATATTCCCGAATGCGGTTAAACCGTTTTGCGTGTTGAGTTCAGAAAAGTTTTCGTTGTGCCAAAGCAAACCAAATACGCCGCCGAATTTCTTTATTTCCAGCAGCATAGGTTTTATGATTTCGGCTACTTTTTCCGGCGTAATCTGCAGGTAATTGGGGTGCCACAAGGTAGCATCCATCAGGTTAAGCGGAATTTCCAGAAAAGGGTAGGGTTTCAGGCTCGAAAAGTCGAAAAGCTGGAACGGAAAGCAATACGCATTACGGAAACCAAAATGTTCGGCAAAGCCCAGTGTGCTGTCGTAATTTATACCGGCTTCAACCAAAACCTGCGGCGTTTTCACCGGATCGAAACACAAATAATGAAAGCGGTTTCCGGAAACATTACTGCCAATTTTGGCCGCTTCATTTTTAAGTTGCAGGGTATTTTCTGAACTTCCGAAACTACCGTGTACCGCATTTTCAAAACCTTCGGCTTCCAGGAATTTTATCTGTTGCTGGTATTTGGGAGCCGTAAGATCGTAGTCGGCGTTGGGTTGGTTTTGGTATTTCCCTTTTTGAGCAAGCCAGAAAAACGTAGAAACACCACCGATTTTTTTTACTGTTTTCGCTACCGTTTTCAGATTGTTCCAATGATCTTGTCGCATCAATTTTTGCCAGCCAAGCTTCGGGATTTGCAGCAGATTGCCTTTTTTTAGTTGCTTTACCCCTTCAATTTTCCAGGCGCTTTCCAACCTGTCCACATCGTGCGAAAGAAAAGTCGTGAACTGGCTTTGCGGGTTTTGGAGTGAAATTCCATAGCCTTTTTCCAGTGCCGTTTTCAGAATATCGAAGTAATAATTTACTACCGGAATCGTAACGAATTGGTGCTGGAACTGCAAACTCGCTTTATAAGGGAAACGGCCGAAACGATCGCGTTCTAAGGAATGAATTTCCTGCCACCCGCTCAGAAAATAAAATGCAGCAGCAATTATATCGGCGTTAATGATTACCGTGTTCTCCGCTTCGGAAATTACTTCGGTTCGTTTGGTCTGAAAGAGAAATGGAATACGTTGTTCATGCCAGTTTTGCCAGCAAATATCTTTGGGAAATGGTAGATTTTTACTGAAAAAAGAAAGGCCGCAAGCCGAGATTTTTACCGCCGCATTTTCATTTTCACCGTAAGCCACGCGCAGGTTTTTTGCCTTCGGATAAAGGGAACAGAAGTGTGACCAGACGTATTTGAAAATGATTTCAGCGTTGAGCATGTGGGCAGTTTTTAAGCCGGAAAGGATAGCATTTTCTGCAGGAATTCCTGTAAGTATTGTACAGCTAATGCATCGCTTTTGCCTTCATTTTCGGTACCGATGGTGGCATTGTAATAAGCTGCTTTTTGGTAAACGTTTGGCTTGGTTTGCTGGTATTGCTGCACCAGCGCAAAAAGTGCTTCCAAAGTAGCAGCTTCGGTAATTAAACCGGTTTTCACGAAGCCATAATAATCATAAAAATTGCTGGCGCCAAAGCGGAAATAAATGCCCGGAATATTCAGCAAAGCTGCTTCGAGGTGAATGGAAGATTCGGCGGCAACAATTAGGTCCTGGTTTTTAAGAAATTCGAAAGCACCTTCACTTTTTGGGCTGGAAAACATAGCGTTTTGGCCGGTCTGTTGCACAAAACTAAAATCGCGGGCATCGCCGGGGTGCGGACGGAAAGTGAATTGAAGCTCCGGAAATTGCTTAACCAGTTGCAGAATGGTAGCTTTTAAAGCTTCGTAATTGTCCATTAGGTTACCGGCTATGCCAACTTTTTTTACCATAGTTTTAAAATTCCGGAACTGCATAAATTTATCGGCTTTCGGCATTCCGATCAGTTTTACTTTGCCCTGAACCGGGCCGCATTGCCGGTATTTATCCAGCGCATCCTGGCCTTCGAGCAAACTTAAACGGAATTCCAGCGGCGGAAAAGCGGTGCTTACCGTGGCGTGCTGAATGTAAACAGTGGGAATGTTCAACTTATTAGCTGCCAGAAGCATAGCCCGCGAATCGTCGTTGTGATCGTTGGCAAAAACGATGGCTTTTGGCTGGTACTTTTTAAGGTGTTTCAGATACGCTTCGTAGTAGCCAATGGAAATGAAAATCAGGTCGAAAAAACGAATGGCCTTGTTGCCGTGCTTTTTATATAGTCCGAAGAAAACCGGGAGAAAATAACGGGCCGTGTGCAGGAATTTCCAGCGCAGCGAAAGCCGGTTAACCTGTTTGTTGTAACGCCCGATCTGTTTGTTCTGACCCGCTACGAAAGCTGTGCCGGTTAGTTGATCTTTCAGGAAATGCAGGGCATCGTAATTGTTCTGACTTACAACGTACAACCAGGTTTTGCTGTGCAGGTCTTCATTTTTTTGTGAAAGGCTGAAAATATTCGGTATTAACCGGCCGAGCGTGTACAGGTTAATTTTAAGCAGCCGCTTCGGAAAACTGCCGGGTGAAATTTTATTCAGCGTGGCTGCCGGCATAGCTGCAAACGTCGGCTGGAACCGCAAATGCAATATATTGGCATAACGCTGAATAGTTTTCTCAAACATCCCTTACAGATTTTCCCAGGTAAGCGGCGTGCCGGCTTTCAGGTTTTGCTTGGCAGTTTTGCCCAACACTTGTTCCCAATAGCGCGGCGCCAGGCCATCGCCCGGACGGATCACTTTCAGGTTTTCTTTGGTAAATGCTTCGCCGGAGGCTACATCCTGAGCCACATAAATGGAGCGTTTGAATAAGCGGCTTTTGGTTTCGGCCTGCTGTATGCCGTATTGAATATGGCCCAACGCTAAAAATGCCCGTTCCGATTCCGTTACCAAAGCCGCCATTTCCTGTGGTTCCATGCTGAAAGCGGAATCTACGCCTCCATCCGCGCGACTTAACGTAAAATGTTTTTCGATAACACAGGCGCCTAAAGCTACCGCCGCTACACTGGCCCCGATGCCCATGGTATGATCTGAAAGGCCCACGGCACAGTTGAACATTTGCTGGAGATGCGGGATGGTGAGCAGATTTGTGTTTTCGGGCGTTGCCGGATAAGTGCTTGTGCATTTTAACAATACCAGATCCTGGCAACCGTTTTCGCGCAAAATCCTAACTGCTTCGTCAATTTCCGAAAGATTGGCAACGCCGGTACTCATGATCACAGGTTTACCGGTTTGCGCTACTTTTTTCAATAACGGCCAGTCGGTGTTTTCGAAGGAGGCAATTTTGTAAAGCGGAGCGTTTAGCGTTTCCAGAAAATCGACCGCCGTTTCATCGAAGGGCGAACTGAAGGCAATTAAACCCAGTTCTGCGGCGCGTTTGAAGATCGGTTCGTGCCAGTCCCAAGGTGTGTAAGCTTCCTGGTACAGATCGTAAAGTTCCCGGCCTTTCCAGAGCGAATTTTCATCCTGAATGGTATGCGCACCTTTCAGCGTCATAGTATCGGCGGTATAGGTTTGCAGTTTTATGGCGTGGGCCCCAGCTTTTGCGGCAGCTTCCACAATTTCCAAAGCGCGATCCAGGCTCTGGTTGTGGTTGCCCGACATTTCGGCAATGATGAAGGGTTTCTGGCCGTGACCGATGATATGGTTTCCGATTTGGAAGGAATTCATAAAGCAGTAAACCAGATTTTTGAAGCTGGCTTATTCAAAGTTAGGAAATATTTTGGGAAAGATTAAACAGGCAGCTCTTAAGCCGTTTTAAACCACTTTTGTAAATTTATAAGCCTGGTGTTTTTCTTCAATTCCCAGGTTTTCGAATTCCGCTTTTTCAAAAGCCTTTACCGATGGAATATTAACCGGCTGCACATAGCCAATGGCTTGCGTAACTTCCGGAAAATACTTTTTAAGTTCCTGTAAACCAAGTTGTAGCACGCGATGCCCCAAGCCTTTTCCCCGGAAAGTTGCCCCGATCTGGTAACTGATCAAAGCAGATCGGTTTTCTACATCGAAGCGGAGCAAAGCAACAGCTTCATCCTGAATTTCTGCCAGGAGCAGCAGGGAATTCGGACTATTCAGTTTATTGTTCAGCCAATTAATGTGGGTTTCGAATGGAATGGGTGCTGCATTAAAAGAAAACTGACGGACAACCGGATCGTTAGCCCAATCGAAAAGCAACCTAGCATCTGCTTCCGCAACTTTCCGGAAAGAAAGCTGTGCCTGTAAAGCAAGTTGCCGGAATAATTTACGCAGGTTTTCTTCCGCTTGTCCGTTGAAAATGGCGCGTTGTTGTTCTATGAGTTTTTGCGGTTGAAAGGCTACCGTTTTTTCGCTTAAAAAAACAGGAAGTTTTTCGGCTGGTAAAGCTAATTGTGCTGAAATTAAATAACTGTAAAGGTCTGATTGGTTTTCGGCAGTTTTCTCGATGTAAAGCATACCGTTTACCGCGCAATACTCATAGGCAACCGAACTAGCCGAGCAAACTGCTGCTTTGCAATATTGCATCAAAGCGCACATTTCTTCGGCGTTCAGGTTTTGGTGCCATTTTGCATAGCGTTTTCCGCTCATAAAATGCTGCAAGGTTTCTGCATGCAGATAAGCACTGCCGGTTACAATTTCGAGCTGTAGTTCCGGGATTAATTTATGGAGTTTCTGTGCGAAGTTTAGCGTATAGTTTTCCGGATCGGCGCCACCAAAACAGATCAGTATTCTAGTGACTTTTTCCGGCGTTTTAGCTACCGTTTTTTGGGCTTCGCGGAATGGTTTTCTGAGCAATGCGTATTCCGGGCCCAGGCAAAATTTGGTGTATGCCGCTGCCTCGTAATCTTCAGGTTTCACGCCGCCGGCAATATTAATAATAGCATCGGCAACAAAAGGACGGTCGTGCAAATCGTCGAGACAAACCAGAATATTGTTTTTTTGCTTTAGAATCTGTTGATATTCGGCAGGAAACTGGTACCCGTCCAGCACTATTATTTCCTGACCGGATAACGTTTCTACCAGGTTTTGTGCTTCAGTAGAAAGTTCTTCATTTTGATTTTCGGGCAGGCATAGAATTTCCTGGCACACCGTTCTGATCTGGGTTTGTAAAGCTTCAGAAGGTTCCTGAATAGCAAATGAACAGGAAAAATCTTCGCGTAACAATTCTGCCAAAGCCAGCGAACGCACCACGTGACCCAAACCGATCCGGCTATTGCCATCGGCACGAAAAATGATCTTATTACGATGCAAGTTCTGTGATTTTCGTTACTTTGTTCAGGGTTGCGATCAGTTCTGGGTCCGATTTGTATTTCTGCTGAATGTTATGGTTTAGTTTAGCTACTTCCGGGTTTTGATCGAGGAAATTAAATAGTGTTTTTAAGGCAAATGGTTGTTTGGTTTCCTGAAAATGCTTTTCTACCAGATTGAACATTTCGAGGTCTTCCTGAAAATCCAGGGTTAAGCGGTAATCGCGCACGAGTTCCGATGGCAATTCCACGAAATTCAGTTTGAAATGCTCCGCGTTATTCTGGAAATACCAGGTCATGTATTCTGAATAATCGGCGTTCGGGAAGAATTGTTTTACATATTTAAGCGCGGCCACGTTAATAATTTCGAGGTTTGTGCCCACCGCCGCATCTTTTCCAACAGTATAATCTGCCCCTGTTTCGAAATGCGACTTTAACAGGATCTGCAGAATTTCATTTGAAACGAAAGGCATATCGGCCGTTACCCGGATGATCACGTCGAGGTTGTATTTTTCGGCAACGCCCAGGTACCGCTGGATCACATCGTCAGGATGGCCGCGGAAAAATTTAACGTCCGAACGATAGGTATAATTTTCCAGCGGCGCATCCTGCTCTACCGTAGAGGTAGCCAGAATGGTGTGGTTTACCTGTTCCAGTTTCAGGCAGTTTTTAATGCAATATTCCACCGAAGTCAGCTCGCCGATTTTCAGCAACGCTTTGGAAGTTAAGCGGGTTGATTTCAGGCGGCAGGCAATAACGGTTCCGATGGTAGCTTTCTTAAAATCTTCGGGCTGGAAAGTTGTTTCGGGTGCTTTTGCTACGGCCAATACATGCAGATTTTGCTGCAGCTTTTTGATCTGGTTCGCATTCATTCCCGTTTCGCCGCTGCGTTTAAAAACCAGATCCTGGTTTTCGCTTACCAAACTTCCAGCTGCTAATTGCTTGCTGGTCAGCGGGATCTGGATCGTTTTTTCCAGGTATTCGATTTCGCGCTGGTTGATGAATGACTTTTTCGTGAGATTTGCATAGCGTTTTTGTGCTTCCAGATACAACCGGTAATTGTCTACCGTCATGCTCGAAAAATGGTCGTATTCGGTCGGTAAGCTATCGTGCATAATGTGCTTTTCGATGAAATCTGCGCCAAGCATGGTAGCCATAACCGGCAGCCAGCGCGCATCTTCGTGCGTGCCGGCAATATGATCGGCAAAAACGATGCGGTTGCTGAAATACTCTTTTAAGGTTTGAAGCTTGCTGATCCCGGAATCCTGCAGCTCGGTAGGGTAGGCCTGAAACCCAACCTCCAGCAGCAATTCTTTCGGGTTTAAGCGCGAGGTAAATGTTTGAATAAATGCCTGAATTTCTTCGAGAGAATAAGCTGAAATATTGATGATCAGAAGCTTATTGGTCAGGTTCAGTTTTGCCAAAGCTTCCAGCACGATCTGGTTTTGCAACACAGATGCCTGGAGTTTAATACCAGTAACCAGTTCAAGGTTTTGCTCAATGATGCGAATGCCGTACAGGTCGAAAACGTCGATCCAGATTTCTTTTGTTTCTGCAGCTTTTGCCAGGATCTCGCGCCATTCATTTTCGGTGAAATGCAACTTTTCGTAGATCGGGTAGGCAGAGAAACTTTTGGTAGCAATTTCGTCGGCTTTTAAAGGCTGGAATTTCATGCCGTGATCGGTGGCAAATTCTTTGAATTGTTCGATCAGCGCAAGCAGATATTCTTTGCTGCCGCCGTGCGTATTGGCTACTTCTAAAATATTATATACACTCATGTAAGTCTTTCTTTTTGAATAAATCGGTAATGCGCAGCTTGATTTACCAGGCTGTCCAGCCGCCGTCTACCACTAAATTATGTCCGGTAATATAATCGGAAGCACTTGAACTTAGTAATACAAAAGCACCTTTCAGATCTTCGGGTTTGCCAATTCTGCCCAACGGATTCTTGGCTTTCAATTGGTTAACAAATGCTTCGTTTTGCTGCACGGTTTTGCTCGGGAACGGGCCTGGAGTTACGGCATTTACCTGAATGTTGTGCGGCCCTAAATAGCAGGCGTAATATTTGGTAAGTTGTACCACAGCAGCTTTGGCGGCCCCGTAATGCGGCGGATTCAGCGATTGCGGAGCTTCTTCGTAGATCTTAAAATCGGGCGAAACTAAACCATACATGGAAGAAACGTTGATGATCTTGCCATGATTTTGCGCTTTAAAATGCGGAATAATTTCGCGGATGCAGCGGTAAACCGAATTCAAACTTCCGTCAATTCCGAAAGCCCATTCTTCGTCGGTAATTTTTTCGGGGTGCTGTCCTTTGCTGTAAAAAGCGTTGTTGATGAGCACATCAAGGTGGCCTTCCAGGTTTATTATCTCGCCGAACGCTGCACGGATACTTTCAGAATCGGCCACGTCGCAGGGCTGAAAACGCAGATTTCCGGGTTTATCGAAAGCGGCTTCAAACTTTTCCTGCGAACGTCCGAGCACGTAAACTCTGGCGCCAAATTCTACCAGGCCTTCGCAAATGGCTTTGCCCAGGTAGCCGTAACCGCCGGTGATGGCTACCACTTTATCGGTTAAGGAAAAAATTGATTCAGCCATTTTTATAAGAGGAAAGATGAAGGATAAAAGTAGAAAGATTTTTGCGGACGTGAAAATCGGAAATTGTTTTCAGTAAGCTTGATCTTAGTCCCCCTGTGGAGGGGGTAGGGGGAGGAAATCGTTTCATGATCAATTAAAAAATCTGATACTGTGAAAATCCTCCCCCAACCCCTCCAAAGGGGACTAAAAACTTCGCGTTTCTATAATTTCCAGTTGAAAGGTAACAGAAACTCTTCTTTTTCCAGCGCAAACTTTTGCAATTCCGGATACAGTTTTTCGATTTGCGGCAGGTAGTTTATAAACGCAGCATTCTGTTCCAATTGCATGGCATTTTCTACGCCGATTACAATTTTGTCGATAGCCGAATTAAGAACTGCAAAACCGAGTAAAAGTAAATTTAATGAGATATTTTGCTTCTCGGCAAAGGCTTTTACAGCGGCAATTTGCGGAAGAATTTCCTGAAAATACGGACTGGTTTTTCCTGGTTCTAAAAAGAAAAGTCCCTGAAAAAAAACTGAGCGAGAATGTATTTCTACCCCGACTTTTTTGAGCTTTTTGAATACCGTTTCGAACCGCTGATCGAACAAACTGTAAGGCACCTGCACCAGATCGAAAGCAATATTTTTTTCAAGTAATTCTTCGGCCTGTTGCGGATAATAAAGCGAAAACCCGAGCTTCTGAATTTTGCCTTCAGCTTTCAGTTTTTGCAGCTCATTTAAAAGTTGCGGTTCCTGTTTCCAGGAATTGTAATCGTGAAATAAACAGCCATAAACCGACTTGCTTTGGAGTTTTTTGAGCGAATTTCCTACCGTTTTTTCAACCGAACCTTCTTTACCGGAAAGCTTGGTTATGATGTTGAAACTAGTTCCGGTTTTGGTTAATGCTTCACCTAAAACGGTTTCCGAATTTCCGTAAGCAGCGGCGGTATCGAGCGTTTCAATTCCGAGCGTTTGGGCTTTATTCAGCACTTCGCAAACGGTATCGAAACTGCTTTGTCCGGTCTGGTTGCTAATGCCATAATTCAGGCCGAATTGCGCGGTACCGAGGGCGATCTTTTTCAGGTAATTTATCTCAGGCATGTTGCAAAAACTCCTGCACGCTCGCAATTACATAATCCTGTTCTTCGTTTGTCAGGCTTGGGTACATTGGCAGGCTTAAGCACATTTCGTAATAAGCTTCGGCCAGTGGAAAATCGTCTTTTTTGAAACCCAGATCCTGGTAATACGGCATTAAATGCACCGGTATGTAATGCACCTGGGCGAAGATGTTTTTGGTGCGCAGAAAATCGTAAAGCTCTTTCCGTTTTTCAACCTGAATTACATAAAGGTGGTAGGCGTGAAAAACGTTATCTGAAATTGCCTCTTTATAAGCTGCCGGATTCAGGATCTTAAGATTTGAAGCGTTTTTGAAGGCAGCATCATAGCGTTTGGCAATTTCCTGGCGGCGCTGTAAACCTGCATCGGCTCGTTTTAACTGCGAAATTCCCAGCGCCGTAAGCATATCGGGCATCCGGTAATTATAGCCGAGTTCCTGCATTTCCATGTACCAGCCACCATGGTTTTCGTGCATTTTGGCCGGGTCGCGGGTTATACCGTGCGTGCGAAGTGTCAGCAGTTTTTCGTACAGTTCGGGGTTGTTGGTGGTAATCATGCCGCCTTCGCCGGTAGCAATGTGCTTTACCGGATGGAAGGAAAAGATGGCGAGATCGGCATAATTTCCGTTGCCGCACATTTGTTTTTCACCGTTAGAATCTATGAAATAACCGCCCGGCGCGTGACAAGCATCTTCGATGATCCACAAATCAAATTCATCAGCCAGTTTCCGGAATTCCTCTAAATTAACTGGCATGCCGGCAAAATCTACAGGAATCAGTCCGCTGTAATACCTTTTGGGCTGGCTTTCCAGTTTCTGACGCACTTTTGCAATATCCAGCAAACCGGTTTCCGGATCTATGTCAGCAAAATCTACAGTTCCGTCGCAATAACGCACGCAATTTGCAGAAGCAGCAAACGTAATAGGTGTGGTAATTACGCGGGAATTTTCATCAACACCTAAAGCAAGCGCGCACAAATGCAAAGCAGCCGTTCCGTTCGCTACTGCCACCGCATATTTCGCCCCTACATATGCTGCAAATTTCTGCTCAAATTCCAGAACCTTAGGGCCTTGCGTAAGGAAATCCGATTGCAAAGTTTCCACTACTGCATCAATGTCTTCCTGGGTGATGTGCTGCCGGCCGTAGGGAATGGGTTTCATTTTGATAGTGATTAGTGAAGAATGATTAGTGATTAGTTAGGAAGATAATGATTAGTGATTTTTGGATTGATTAATTATTTCTTGGGGTTTAGCAGTTTTTCTAAGACAAATTAACTAATCACTATTCACTAATCACTAGATAGTAAAGTTCGGATCTACGTGCAGGCGAATTTCTTCGCGGATCTGTTCCGGGGTAAGCCAGTCGTCGTTGGTGCCGGAGTTGTATTTGAAGCCGGGTTCCACCATTCTGCCTTTAAAATCTTCCATGTATTCTTTCGGCGACCAGCGCGGGGTAGTTGGCACGATCACGTAATATTTATCCAGTTCAATGGTGCTCAAAGAATCGGTTTCGGTGATCATTTCTTCGTGCAGTTTTTCACCCGGACGAATACCTACAATTTCCTGATCGCAGTTCGGGCCGATAGCAGTAGCAACGTCCGTGATTTTGTAAGAAGGAATTTTCGGTACAAATATTTCACCGCCCCAGGCATGTTCCAAAGCATGTAAAACCAGGTCAACGCCTTCTTCCAGCGAAATATTGAAGCGGGTCATATCCGGATGCGTGATCGGCAAAACGCCATCTTTGCGCTTGTCTATGAAAAAAGGAACCACAGATCCGCGCGAACCAATTACGTTGCCGTAACGCACTACCGAGAATTTCAGGTTGCGATGACCGATCATGTTATTGGCAGCTACAAATAATTTATCGGAGCAAAGTTTGGTAGCACCATAAAGGTTAATCGGTGCCGCGGCTTTGTCAGTAGAAAGGGCTACCACATCGGTTATACCGTTGTCCATAGCCGCATTAATTACGTTTTCTGCTCCGAAAATATTGGTTTTAATGCATTCCATCGGGTTGTACTCCGCCGCCGGTACTTGTTTCATAGCAGCAGCGTGCACAATAATATCGATGCCTTCGCAGGCGCGTTTCAGGCGTTCCGCATCGCGTACATCGCCAATAAAATAGCGGATAGCCTTATATTTGCTGTGCGGGAATTGCTGCGCCATTTCGTACTGTTTCAGTTCGTCGCGCGAATAAATTACCAATCGTTTTACCTCCGGGAATTTAGTAAGGATTGTTTCGACAAACTTTTTACCGAACGAGCCGGTGCCGCCCGTTACTAATATGGATTTCTGGTTAAGATTTAAGCTCATTTCTATTGGTTGGTGGCCGGAATCCGGGATTTTCTATTGCCAAAACGCTATGGTTCTGACCTCAGAAACTGCCCGTGCCGGATTAAGAGAGCAAGTTACTCAAAAACCTGAAAATTGAATAACAGGCCCGCATAAATTCCCTAATTTTACATTTTCAATTTCATCTATCAGAACAGGTTGCTATGGCTTTACTGCGAAAATCGGTCTTGAAAATACTTTCGGCGGTAAATTATTATTACCGTACCGTTTCGGTTTTCCATCATCCGGGTAAAAAAGTTTTTCGTGAGCCTGAAATGATAATTTTCCCGGAAAGCGAGCAGATTTTTTTAGAGCAATGCGCAGCTTCTTTTAATCATGAACCCGACTATTCGCGGGGAATGTGGCAGAAAGAAATTTCCATAACCACTTTAAAAAATGCTACACTTTTAGGCAATTCCGGAGCTTTAGTGCTGCACGAAAGGGTAGTGGTGGAATCCGTGCTGGATCAACGTCGGCTTTCTCTTTCTTCCGCCTGGCGTATGCCTGCATTTATGCTGAAAAAGCGAAAGAATGGGTTGTATGCTGCCATTTTTCATTTTCCATGGGCCGAAACCAGTAATTATCACTGGTTCTTCGATTGCCTGCCGCGTTTATATGTGCTGGGGAAAACCGTGAAAGAACCGCTTACGTTTATTGCCAACGCCAATATGCCGCAATTTCAGTACGACACTCTGAATTTCGTGCTTAAAAAATTTCCCCACATTGACGTGGCATACATAAGAAAAAATGAAAAATGGGAATGTGAAAATTTCCTGATGCCTTCTTTTGTAGCCAATAACGTAAGTGGTTATTTGCCCAAGGATATCAGCAGCTTTTTGCGGAATAAAATATTGAAAGGCTATCGGATCGAACCGAAAAACCCGACCCGGAAAATTTACATCAGCCGGAGCCGGGCTACCAAACGCCGCATAAAAAATGAAAAGGAATTACTGCTGGTTTTAGAGAAATTCGGTTTTGAAGTTGTTTACCCGGAACTACTGAGTTATCGTGAGCAGGTACAGTTATTTAATGAAAGCCGCGTAATTGCCGGACCACACGGTGCCGGTTTTACCAACACTTTTTTTGCCCAAAACGCTACCGTTTTAGAATTGCATCCTGCAACCGCTGTGAAGCCGCATTACTTTTTATTGAGCAAAGGGCTTGATTTTAATTACCACTATTTAATTGGCAGCGAGGCAGATGAAAAGCTGGATTTTGGGATTCCGGTGGCAGCGTTTGAGCGGAAATTGCAAGAATTAGTTTAAAAGAAAACCTCACAGTTTTCTGAAACCTGTGAGGTTTAAATATTATTGACTTTTTCTCCCCGAAACCCTACCATTTTTCCTAATTTTTCCGAATAAGTTCAGCTAGTTTGCCGGTTAAAGCCCGGCGCGAATATCGGCTGTAGTTAATATAAGGCAGGTCCAGATTTGGGTTTACTTTCCAGTTGCGGCTCATGGTGTCGAGGTGGTCGAGCATGAGGTCGTAGGCATCGTAGGTAAATGTTCTTCCGGCGCCGCATTCATCAATAATGGCGTCGGCATCAGAAGCAACAGGGCCGATGCAAATGATCTGTTTGTTGGAAGCCAGGTATTCGAAAAGTTTGCCTGGCAGAATGCAGAAATTATTTTCCACGTCCGGAATAGCCATCAGCAATGCTGTTGCGCGCATTAAATACTGAATGGATTCGCGGTGCGGTACAAACGCTATGAATTCGGTGCAGAAAAGTAAGTTGGCTTCTTCGATCTGTTTATGCACTTCTGCCGAAACTTTGCCCACAAACCGAAGCCGGAAATTTATATCAGAATGGCGGCGCGCATTTTCGGCAAAAGCTTGTAAAAAAGTGCTGATGTTGTAAGTGTCCGTGATGGTGCCGGTGTACGTCAGACAAAACATATCCTGCGGTGGTTCCGAATCGAAATGAAAATCAGCCTCATCGTAACCGTTGGGTAATACGTGTACTTTATGCGGGTCGGCTTTAGGCGATTTGTTCAGAAAAAGGCGTTTGGTGTCGGCGCTGGTAACCAGCATCGCATCAGATTTTTCGATCACCTCCCGTTCGTATTTTTCGTCTAGTTTTTTAGCCAGCAACGTGTGGGCCAGGTCTTTGTAATAGTAAATATCCGTCCAGGGATCGCGCAAGTCGGCAATCCAGTGCAGGCTATATTTTTTTTGCAGCTCTAAACCAATAAGCTGCGTAGAATGCGGCGGACTGGTGGTAATTACGGCGTCGAATTTTTCGGTTTTCAGGAGTTCAGCGCACTTTTTCAGCGCGTGTTTATTCCAGCCCACGCGCGCATCCGGAATAAACAGATTGCCGCGCAGAAACTTGAACAATTTCTGCACAAAGCCGGTTTTCTTTTCGTTGGCAAAGCCGCCGTAAGGAATTTCTTTTTTACCGGTAAGCTTTTTATAATATTCGAAAGGCTCAGAAGTGGAAGTGCGAAAAACGCGCACGCCGGCCGGGATCTCAGAAACCAGGCTCTGGTCGAAAAGCGGGTAAGACCCTTCGTTTTCGTCTACCGTGATCACGGTTGGTTCAATGCCGAATTCGGGAAGATGCTTTACAAATTTCAGACAGCGTTGTACCCCGGCGCCGCCTGATGGAGGCCAGTAATAGGTGATGAACAGCACTTTAAGCAAGGGCTGGGCGGACTTTTCAGGTTCCGGCGCGAGGTCTTCTTTCTGTGGAAATTTCTGTAGCATATATTCAGGAACGAATATACGCAGCTTAATTAAAAATTGCAGGAAATTTCCGGTTTTATGCTTATTTTTGTTCTTTAAACTGATTTATACACGATGTTCGATAATTTAAGTACCAAGTTAGACCGCGCCTTTAAAACCCTGAAAGGGCAGGGCAGCATTACGGAAATTAACGTTGCGCAAACTATTAAAGAGGTGCGCCGCGCGCTCGTAGATGCCGACGTTAACTATAAAGTTGCCAAAACCGTTACCGATAAGATCAAAGACGAAGCCATGGGACGCGACGTACTGATCGCGGTAAGCCCGGGGCAGCTGATGGTGAAGATCGTGCACGAAGAGCTGACCGAACTGATGGGCGGCGAAAAGCAGGATATTAATATTAAAGGCGATCCGGCGATTATTCTGATAGCTGGTCTGCAGGGTTCGGGTAAAACTACTTTCACCGGTAAACTGGCCAACTTCCTGAAAAAACAAAACCGCCAGGTAATGGTGGCAGCCTGCGACGTGTATCGTCCGGCGGCGATCGATCAGCTGAAAGTTTTGGCTGGCCAGGTTGGTGTAGATGTTTATTCAAATCTCGAAGAAAAGAACCCGGTAAAAATTGCGCAGGAAGCCATTGCTTACGCAAAACAAAACCATAAAAAAGTAGTGATCATCGATACCGCCGGCCGTCTTGCGGTGGATGAAGCGATGATGAACGAAATTGCCGAGATCAAACGTGCTATTAACCCAACTGAGACCTTGTTCGTGGTTGACTCCATGACCGGTCAGGATGCGGTGAATACGGCGAAAACCTTCAATGAACGCATCAATTTCGATGGCGTGGTGCTTACCAAATTAGACGGTGACTCCCGTGGTGGTGCGGCACTTTCTATCCGGGCAGTAGTTGAGAAACCGATCAAATTTATTTCGACCGGTGAAAAAATGGAAGCCCTGGATCTGTTCTATCCTGACCGGATGGCACAGCGTATTCTGGGTATGGGCGACGTAATTTCCTTGGTTGAGCGCGCGCAGCAGACGTTTGATGAAGATGAAGCCCGCCGCATTAACCAGAAGATCCGCAAAAACCAGTTCAATTTCGATGACTTCCTTTCGCAGCTGGAGCAGATCAAGAAAATGGGCGATATCAAAGACCTGGTGAGCATGATTCCTGGCGTTGGTAAAGCCATGAAAGACGTGGAGATTGACGAAAACGCTTTCAAACCGATCGAGGCGATCATCAAATCGATGACCAAGGAAGAACGTGCGAATCCGGATATGATCTCGGGTAGCCGCCGTAATCGTATTGCCAAAGGTTCCGGAACTACTATTCAGCAGGTAAACAACCTGATGAAACAGTTCAACGATATGCGTAAAATGATGCGCAGCATGAACAAGCTTTCCGGCAAACCAGGCATGATGAGTAAACTGAAAGCTATGACCGGCGGACGGTAATTTTTAATTTGAAGTTTGGAAAATTTGAAGATAATTTAAGTTTCCTGTTAAAATAGAAAAGCTGCAGTTCTTATAAACTGCAGCTTTTTTTATGTCTGCAGCCGAATTTACCGGATTTCAGGATTTTTGGATTTCCTGTTTTCAGGCTAAAAAATGCTATGGTTTTTCAGCAAAAACTGTTTAAAGCTTTTAAGCAGATGTAAGTGTTTTTCCGAATCGATCTTTCCGACTTTTTGGGTTAAAAAGGATACCGTTTTGAGCCTGAAAAATGCAATTACCTTTCTGGTCTGCGCCTTCTTTCTTCGCCGTAAATAGTGCGGCCAGATGAGCCATCGGGATTGTTGTGCGATTTATAGAACCGCAATATCTGGCCGGAAGTACCTTTTATGGTGGATATCTGATATTCCCATTCTTTGTCGCGGGTTTCCCGGTTCAGGATGTCTACCACATTTTGTATCGAATCAATATTCAACTTTAATGGCGCCAGCTTTTTATTTAAATATGTTCGGTTGTGGATCTGCCCGCGGCGCTGTTTAAAATCGGCATCAGGATCGTGGTAGATGCGCGTGTTTGCCGGTGGTTTTATTCCCTGTACCGTTGCGTTATGAGCCGGTTCTGGTTTATGATACTGGTAAGAAGTGGAGCCTCCGGTGGTAGCTTTATGGCAACCCAGGCAAACAAAACTCAGCAGAAATACCAGGCACCGGTTGCTCATATCAATATTCGGTTTTATCGTTTTTCGCTTCCCATTTCTGAAATCCTTCTAACGCTTCTTCGCGCAAAAAAGGTATCATGGGTATGCTGCGTTCGCTCAAAGGTTTTTCAATTTCGTCGTAAATAAACTGATCGTCGAAACCAATTTTAGCGGCATCTGCTTTGGTATTGCCATAATAGACAACTTTCGGGCGCGCCCAGTAAATGGCGCCCAGGCACATAGGGCAAGGTTCGCAACTGGTATATAATTCACAGTCATCCAGCTGAAAAGTTCCCAATTCTTTGCAGGCTTTCCGGATGGCATCTACTTCGGCGTGGGCAGTTGGGTCGTTGGAAGAAGTTACGTTATTGAAGCCGCGGGCAATTATTTTTCCGTTTTTCACAATTACGCACCCGAACGGGCCGCCAAAACCGGCTTCCATTTTCTCTACCGAGAGCCGAATGGCTTCGCGCATGTGTTCTTCGTTTGGTTTCATATGTAAGTTTAGAATTAAATAGCCGGCAAAAATACAAAACCAACACGCTACTTTTCAATAATCTGTTTAAAAACCTTTCAAATAAATAGATAACAGCAACAAATAGTACGCAAAGTAGTTTTATTTTGGAATTCAAGCAGCATTCAAAGTTTATTGCCGCTGAATTTGTGAATTAAATAATAGCGTTCCAAAGAAGTAAAGACCAGTTTAAAATTTTACAAACTTCAAAACGCTAGGCTTTTAAGCCTGAAAACTGCTCATACCACTTCCGATTTGGTTTTTTATTTGACCTCCGTTCCTGAAAGGTGTATTGCTGAATCGTTTTTTATTTCCATTTTTCTTATTGATTAAACTATGAAAAAAATTTACTCAGGTATTTTAATACTGATCTGCTGCTTTTTATCGGTATCCGTATCTGCAGCGCATCTTAGTCCGAATCTTTTGTTCTCGGCTAAGCTTGATGGTGCCCAGGAAGTACCAGCCGTTACAACTACTGCTACCGGGGTAGGAAGTTTTATGCTGAACGGAACGCGCGATACGCTTTTTATAAATGTATCGGCTGCAGGTTTAAGCGGGCCAATTACAGTTGCGCATATTCATGAAGGATTGCCAGGCGTAGCTGGCCCGATAGTGATAGACCTTAGTCCATTTATTAAAGGCAACCTAATAAGCGGCTACATTACCGGCGCAGCCTTAACGCCGGCCGTTATTACCAAACATTTGCAGGGAGTTTATTATGTAAATGTGCATACTGCTGCCAACCCTTCAGGGGAAATACGCGGACAGATATTGCTTGAAACAGATCATGGTTTTATAGCGCTTTTAAATGGTTTACAGGAAGTTCCGCCGGTAGTTACTACAGCAAACGGAATAGGAACTTTCATGCTTTCTCAGGACCAAAGTAAGATCAGATTTCACGTAATTTTTGAAGGTCTGAGCGGAGCTGTATCTGCAGCACATTTGCATATGGGTGCAATTGGCGTTGCCGGTCCAATAGTGCTGACGCTTACTACCATGGTTTCTGGCAACGAAATAATTGGGGAAGGAGACCCGACGCCTTTTTTAGCAGACCTGCTTGCCGGAAATATTTACATTAATATTCATACGGCAGCAAATCCGAATGGGGAGATCAGGGGGCAACTTTTTATGCCAAAAGGAATTTTAATGGATGCCCATCTGGATGGCGCGCAGGAAGTACCGCCCGTTCCTACGAACGCTAAAGGCGTGGCTGGGGTAAGAATTAACGCTACCCGCGATAGCCTGGAAATTGCTGCCATGATGACGGGGTTGAGCGGACCAATAACTGCTGCGCATTTTCATACTGGGGCAGTGGGAATTGCCGGACCAATTGCCATAAATTTAACGACTATGGTTTCCGGAAACCGCATTTTAGGAAAAATACCGCTGGCAGGTTTACCGGCAAATACTATAAATATGTTCCTCACCGGAGATATGTATATAAATGTACACACAGCCGCTAACCCTTCCGGCGAAATCAGAGGGCAGGTTTACCGGCTGGCACGCGAAGGTTATACTTTTGTAATGAATGGTAAACAGGAAGTTCCTTCGGTTAATACTGCAGGCAGCGGCAGCGGTGTCGTCTCAATAGACCGCGATCAGACCAATGCGCATTACATGATGGCCTGGAGCGGGTTAAGCGGTCCGGCTACGGTGGCGCATTTTCATTTGGGTAAATTCGGCGTTGCCGGCCCGATAATTTTTCACCTGACGCCATCCTTCAATAACACTAGCAATCCAACGGCCGCCGCCGGTTACTGGAATGCCGGAAGCACGCCGCCTTTTACCACCCGCAATTCCGTGCAGTTCCGTAGCGATAGTATTTATGTGAACATACATACAGCGGCGAACCCAAGCGGCGAGATCAGGGGCCAGGTTTTTCGGGGAGCAAGGAATTTATCTAAAATCTTAGGCGTGCGGGCCGATCTGCTGGCTTTAACGGCAGCAACTGTTTATCCAAATCCTTCTTCTCAACTTTTCAAATTGAAACTTGAAGTAGAAAAGCCTCAGGAAGGTTCGATCCGGATCACCGATATTTTAGGCAAAACGGTATATGAAAATGCTTTAAAAGTGCCGGCTGGTAAAAATGAAATTGCTTTGGAACTTGGGTTTTTAACGAAAGGAATTTATCAGCTCGAATTCACTTCTGATAAAATAAGAACCATAAACAGGTTGGTGAAGGAATAAATTTCAATTGTAGATCTTATAAAAGGCTTCGCAAAGGTGTGAAGCCTTTTATATTGCCGGAAAAGCAATTTTGAGTTTTAAGGAATAATAGTTGTAATTTTGACTTTTATCGCGCCAAATGATACCATTTTCTGACCCGGTGGGCGAAGCCCTCGAAGCTTTCCTGAACGGAAAAACGGAGGCTACAATTACCGTAATTTCCAATATTGCTGAAGACGACGTAATTCCGGTTGCCTACCTTTTCCGGGAATTTGAGGAAATGCCCGAACTGGAGCAAATAGCGTTACAGGAATGCACCGGCAAAGTTTTAGACCTGGGTGCGGGAGCCGGCAGTCATGCGCTTTGGCTGCAGCAAAATAGTTTTGATGTTACCGCCCTCGATATTTCGCCAAAGGCGGCTGAAGTTATGCAGAAGCGCGGACTTAAAAACGTAATACAAGCCGATTTCTGGAAATTTCAACCCGCGGAAAAATACGATACGATCCTCCTTTTAATGAATGGAGTAGGGCTGGCTGGCAAACTGGTAAACCTGTCGGTATTTTTTGCGCACTTAAAATCCATACTGAACCCGAACGGGCAAATTTTGCTCGAATCGTCGGATATACTATATATGTTCGAAGAGGAAGATGGCTCCGTAGTGCTGGACCTGAACGGCGGTTACTACGGCGAAGTAGAATACCAGATGGCTTTTCAGAATTCCAAAGGAGAAACTTTTCCCTGGCTGTTCGTAGATTTTCAGCTACTTACCGATTATGCAGCTGAAGCCGGTTTTAAAACTGAAGGTTTATTTGAAGGCGAAAACGGCGAATACCTGGCAAAGCTCACCCTTGTATAAAAATGGTAGGGTTTTAAGCAGAAAAACTGCCTGATAAGAAAGAATGTTGCCTTACAGTTTTCGGAAATAGATGTCGCACTGGCCGTTATCGGCGATCAGGCTGGTAGATGATATGTTATTAGTAAAAGTACTCACGCCGGCGCAGGAAAACAGATGGTGAAGTTGTTCATTTACGCTAATGAGTACAAAATCAATTTTATTTCGTTGAAGTTTGCGCACGGTAGAAATAAACGATTTCAGACTTTTCGGAGAAACTTCTTCCAGCGCTTCACAATCTACCATTACTTCTTTCGGATTAAATTCCAGGGCATCGAGCAAAACTTCCTGTACGGTGGCAGTGGTTTCTGCATTCAGACTGCCGTTTAAAGCAACTATGTAACTATTTTGTTGGATTTGGGTGAGGATCTGCATTTTGGAGAGCGGTAATGAAAACATACTTACTAAATAACTGATCAGATAGAAATATTATTGTACAAAACCTGAGTATAAATTTTCCAAGTTTGCCGGGTGATGTGTGGTTATACGTATACCCTGAAAAAAGTCTAAGGGAAAAGCGAATTTTAAAAAATATTTTGACTCCTGGGTTGTAAAAGTGGTGAATTGGCAAAAAAGGAGGGTAGGTTGTAATTTTTAAAAAGTGAGAAGCACTAACCTTTTGTCTAAAACTGCTCCGTCAAAAATTAAACATAAAAAAACGACAACCCGTTTTCAGGCTGTCGTTTTTAAAATATTGTAAATAAATTATTTACGCTTTCTGGTACATTACTTCTTTAATAGCCTTAACAGTACGCGCCACGTTCGGCAAAGAAGCCTCAATAAGGGTTGGAGCATACGGTAAAGGCACATCCATGCAGGTTACGCGCACTACCGGAGCATCCAGATAATCAAAAGCATTTCTTTGAACATTGTATGCAATTTCGGAAGAAATGGAGGCCAGCGGCCACGCTTCTTCTACCACTACCAGGCGGTTGGTTTTCTTCACCGATTTCAAAATGGTTTCAAAATCGATCGGGCGAACAGTACGCAGGTCAATTACTTCTACCGAAATATTTTCTTTTTGCAGTTCTTCGGCAGCAGCTAAAGCAACTTTCATCATTTTGCCGAAAGAAACGATCGTAACATCTTCACCTTCGCGTTTTACATCAGCCACGCCGATCGGAATGATATATTCTTCTTCCGGAACTTCGCCTTTATCACCGTACATCAGCTCCGATTCCATGAAAATAACTGGATCTTCGTCGCGGATAGAAGCTTTTAACAAGCCTTTGGCATCGTAAGGGTTAGAAGGCACTACTACTTTAAGACCCGGGCAGTTTGCGTACCAGTTCTCAAAGTTCTGCGAGTGCTGCGAAGATAACATACCAGCGTTACCGGTCGGACCACGGAAAACGATAGGGCAGGAATACTGACCGCCCGACATCGACATCATTTTGGCAGCCGAGTTGATCACCTGGTCAATTGCTACCAGCGAGAAGTTGAAGGTCATGAATTCGATGATCGGTTTCAGGCCGTTTGCAGCGGCACCCACGCCAATACCGGCAAAACCAAGTTCGGCAATTGGAGTATCGATCACACGTTTGGCACCGAATTCGTCCAGCATGCCCTGGCTAACTTTATAAGCGCCATTATATTCAGCCACTTCTTCGCCCATTAAAAACACACGCGGGTCGCGGCGCATTTCTTCACTCATAGCTTCCCGAAGGGCTTCACGAAATTGTATCGTACGCATTTCTAAATCTTGTTTTCTATCGAAAGGTAAAATTACGATAACTCTCGCAAAAACCAATTTTAGAAACGAATTATCCGCAGGTTTCCGTTGCTGAAAACACAAAAACGGTAGGGAAATAGCCTTAAAAAGTCTGCAACCTTATTTTACAGCTTCGCGGAAGACCGGAGTTTTCACATAAGCTCTGAATTCCGGATCGTCGATAGCTTTGGCCGTGAGGTTTTTTTCCAGCTGGGTGGCCTTTCGTAAATGCGTGGCTAGGTCGTTTTCCTGGTTGGTACGCGCCGCGATCACGGCCAGGCAATAATGCGCCAGTGCGTCGTTCGGTTTCAATTCTAAGGCTTCTTCGTAAAAGGTTTTCGAATCTTCATAATTGCCTTTCAGGGTATAAAGCAGCGCCTTGTTCATCAGGGTTTGGTAACCCGGCGCGGAATAAGCCAGGCTGGTAGTGGCATCGTCTAACTGCCCGATCTCAATTTCCAAAGCTGCTTTATCGGCGAAGATCTGTTGCAGCATTTCTACGCGACCGCCAAGTTTTATGGCATAATCATAACTCCGCAAGGCCTCTAAATTATTTCCCTGGATATGATGCGCCGAACCAAGGTTATAAAAGAGTTGAGCTGTGGGGTTGCGGTGGCTGGCATAGGTTAAATTTACAATAGCTTCTTTCAGTAGTTTTTCGCGAATTTCTGGTTTTAAAGCTTGTTGCGCCAACTGAATGTAGGTAACACCCAGATTATTGAAAGCCTGCCATTTCATGGTGTTTTCGGCGGCTGCCTGGTAAATTTTGAGTTTTTCGGAAAGGAGAGGGGTTAAAGTAGCCGAATAACGCAGTTCTTCTTCGGTCAGTTTATCTGTATCGATTCGGTTTTCCACGATCTTTTTAGAAAGCAGGTAAATTTCTGAATCTTTCTTCTGCGGAATTTCATAAGTAACCCTTACATCGGCATAACGCAAAGTGGGGTACACGTAAAGTTGCAGGTATTCATAAGAATCGAGTTTGGCAAGCTGCCGTTCTTTTTCTTTAAAAGAAACGCTGCTGTTCACAATGGTCAGGATCTCATTGATCTGGTCAGGAGAAAGAGCCGAAAGCTGTACCTGTTTCAGGAAACGATCCCAGTTGCGGACAACCGGCATAACCCGGAATTTTACCGTTTTGCTGGAATTGGTGTACGATTTTACATCGAGTTCATGCTTGTAATATTTTTCCAGCGTTTGCGCCCGCCTTAGCGGCAACCGGAATTCTTTGCTGTCAGCATCTTCGGGCGAATGACCGGCGGTAATTTCTACCAGCGTGGTTTTATAATTGCTTTCGATCAGTTCTTTCAGAACCTCCATGTTCGTGCCCAGGTAATCGCGCAGTTTCGCTTCACCTTCATCGAAGTAAAACGTTAGGGTTTGGGGCTCCGAAACTCCTTTGCGATAATCATCGGGCGCCAGCGAAACGGTGTTGTTCCTAACTACAAGTTTGGAAGTGGTAATTACGCCGCTGGCAATTTCAGTGGTTTTGCCGCGTTTTCCGGCCTTGTTTTCTTTGGCTGCAACGGGCGTAGCAAGTAAACGGCCGCGCGATTTTTCGGGCGTATATTTAAAGGAATACTGGCGGGTAATGGTTGGTTTGTCGTTTTCGTAAACAAATTCGCCGGTAGAGAAACGCATTTTTCCGATCGGTTCTACCAGCTTAGGGCCGTAATTGTAAACCAGATCGATGCTGTAAACCGGTTTTTTCTGAATGAGTTCTCTCGGTACCTGGGCTTTCACCTCGAAGAGCACATTTTCGCCGTTTACTTCCAGCACTTGGGGTACTACCGTAATTTTTTGTTCGGCCTGACCTTTTTTTAACACGCTGGAAACGCTGCAACCGCCAAGGCTGGTTGTGAGTATAATAGAGGCAATTGCGAGTGATAAAGAGTGCGCATTGCGCATAACGGAGGTTTGCATAGTTAGGGAGAAGCAAATATCGTACTAAGACGAACAAATTTCTTTCAGCCTACATACCTTTTTTTTTATATTTGGTTGGTTGACAAACGTGTTTTTTTTCGTTAACTTAGTGTTTATTTTAGTTAAAGCATGAAACGGCTCCAGTTTTTTATTGAATCTCAGGCTTTTGGCGTTTGTACGGCATTGGGCGAAAAATTAGGTTTTGCCACCGGAAGCGTGCGTTTATCTTTCATTTATTTGTCTTTCCTCACTTTCGGTTCGCCGGTAATTGTTTACCTTATTCTGGCTTTCTGGCTGAACCTGCGCAAAAGCATGCGCCGCGAACGCAGCACGGTCTGGGATTTTTAATTAAATTTTTTAATGGCTTAATTGTTAAATTATTGTACCAAAAACGGTATGATTTAAGCTGAAAAAGTCATTATCATTATTAAATTCATCAAGATATTTAAATAAAAAAAGCTCCGTTTAATTTAACGGAACTTTTTTTATGATCTGATTAAAAAAACGATCAACCATTTAGCCATTAAACAATTTAGTAAAAGTCTTCCGGCCACGTACAAAATATTCCCATACAATGCTGCCGTTGTAAACACCTTTTAAAGCGTGAAACTCTTTTTTTATTGGTTGCAATCTCCTGCGTTGTTTCCAGTATTTCCGTTTATTGAAAACTTCCACGTGCGCTTTAATAATAGCTTCAGCATCACCGGTTTGTCCTGAAAGCAGGAATTTTACCGCCGAAACCCAATCGAGCAGCACCCGGATAAACAGTGTAGAAAAGAAGACGTTTGCCGGCAGGTTTTTATAAAGCAAAGCCAGACCGTTCCGGAAATTCAGAAAAGTTTTACGCGGATTTGATTTATGTAAGGTGCCGCCGCCCACGTGAAAAACTTCGCTCTGGCCACAGTACATAATTTTATAGCCCGCATTTTGCAAACGCCAGCACAGGTCAATTTCTTCCATGTGTGCAAAGAAAGCCGGCTCCAGCCCACCGAGTTTATGGAACAATTCTGCCCGCACGAACATACACGCACCCGTAGCCCAGAAAATTTCAGCAATATCGTTGTACTGGCCTTTGTCGGTTTCTAAAGTATCGAACAACCGCCCGCGACAAAAAGGGTATCCAAAATGATCGATAAAGCCGCCGCCGGCACCCGCATACTCCAGCGAATACGGCTCGTGAAACGCTTTGATCTTCGGCTGCACGGCGGAGATCTGCGGGTCATTTTCCAGAAGTTTTACAATAGGAGCAACCCAACCCGGAGTAACCTGCACATCGGAATTCAGCAGTACATAATATTTGGCTTCGATCTGTTTCAGCGCCTGATTGTAGCCTTCGCAGAAACCCAGATTTCCGGAATTCTGAATGATTTTTACCGCCTGGAAATTGGTGCGCACAAAAGCCACTGAATCATCCGTAGAAGCATTATCGGCCACAATTACGTCGCAATTCGGACTGTTTTGCAGCACCGAGGGTAAAAATTGTTCCAGGTATTTCCGGCCGTTCCAGTTCAGAATTACAATGGCAACCGGGTGTTCGGCTTTATAGACCAAAGTTACTCAGATCTAAACCCGGAATATTAGGCATCATGCCGCTGGTTTGTTTTTTCAGCTCTTCCTGACCTTTTTCGCCGGCTTCATCCATGGCTTTATTTACAGCAGCAACCACCAGATCAGAGATCATTTCCGCGTTATCAGCTTTCAGTAAAGTCGGGTCAATTTCAATGCTTAGCAGTTTGCGCTGTCCGTTCGCTTTCGCCTTTACCATACCTGCACCCGCTTCGGCTTCTACGGTAATGTTTTTCAGGTTATCCTGCGCTTCTTTCATTTTGGCCTGGAGCTCTTTCATCTTCCCCATCATGCCCATCATATCAAACATATTTTAGATTTTTAGATTTTTAGATTTTTCGATATTCGATTTTTCGTTTTTTCGATTTTTTTCTTTGTTTTCAGATAATTCAATTGTCGAATAATCGAACTTCGAACAATCGAGAGATCTTATTTCACTAAGGTTAAAGTGCCTGTTTTTTCGTATTTCTTGCCGGTTTCGTCAATGGCGGTCAGGCGATAGGCATAAACGCCAATGGGTGCTTCTTTGCCGTTCATTTTACCATCCCAGCCTTTTTTTGGATCGTTGCTTTCGAAAATGATCTGGCCCCAGCGGTTCAAAATTACCAAACTAAAATTATTCTGAAAACGCCCTTTCACTTCAAACACATCGTTCAGGCCATCGCCGTTTGGTGAGAAAGCAGTAGGAACGAAAATTTTCACTTCCTGCACAATCGTTTCGGTGTTCGAATAACTCACTTCGCCGAGGTTGCTTTGCGCTTTTATGCGGTAGCGGAGCACCTGTTCGGTATCGGAAAGTTTAGGAACTGCGAAGTTAAAAATACCACTTACCGGCTGGCTGGCTGTAACGTTGAAATTTGCATCCAGCGTCTCCAGAGTATATTCTACGGAAGTTCCTTCAAAGCCTTCGTACGCGTTCCAATCGAGCTTCAGACTGCGGGAAAGTTTATCCTGCAGGCTGGTTAAAACCACCGGACAACTTACATTGCTTTCCGTCGAAGCATTGTCGCAATTATCAGTATAAATGATCTTGTAGCAGGGTTTTTGTTCCCGGAAATTTTTGTTCGGGTCCTGAAAGTCAGGAGAAACGCTATTCAAAATGAATGAAAAACCGCCGCCGTTGCTGCTCCGGAAAACCTGCTGATTTTTCAAATTCGTAGTAGCTGGAATGCTGATGTTTCCGGTTAAAATGTTATCAGGCGTGAAGCTAGTTAATAGTTTAGCCGCAGCCGGAATGTCCGTGGAAATAGCCGTTACGCAAACTTCATTCGAACTCGAAAATGCCGTGCCATTTTCCGATACTTCCAGTTCGTAGCAGTAATTCAAACCGCAGGTAATATCCGTATCTTCAAAAGTGTTTTGCTGTGTGCCGGCAGGCGTAAGGTTGATGCGCGGATTGCCGCCTTCACTACGGAAAAGCGTGTAACTAAAACTGCCTCCATTTGGCGTATTTCCTGCATAAGCCGGCCAGGAAATTACGTTCTTTTTATTCTGAGCCGTAGCCTGTAAAACTTCCGTGCAAATTACCGGCGAAGCTACATTCTGGCTACGCCCGCAATTATCGAAAACTCTGATCCGAAAGCAATTGGAAACGGTATTGTTGAAG
Organism: Adhaeribacter terreus; assembly: GCF_042657365.1. Taxonomy (NCBI): domain Bacteria; kingdom Pseudomonadati; phylum Bacteroidota; class Cytophagia; order Cytophagales; family Hymenobacteraceae; genus Adhaeribacter; species Adhaeribacter terreus. The sequence continues at coordinate 183,535 of NZ_JBHSKT010000008.1, forward strand.
CCGCTTAAAGTAAAAGTTTGCGTTGCACCGTTAGCCGGTTTTAACTGACTTTTTTGTGTGAAAACGCTACCGTTTTGCTGCTCCAAACTATACGTATAGCCGTTCTGCAAGCCATTTACGGTAAACGAAATTTCGCCGGAAGCACCGTTCCCAATTATATCTGCTTTCGAAATAATGGCTGCGGTGGGAGTAGTCGCCGGTGTCAGATTCTGTGAGGCAGAACCGCCGCAAAATCCGCCGTTATACGTTCCGTTCAGGGTTACGGTATAAGCGCTGCTCTGACCCGGCACGTTGATCGTTTGCCCAGAAGTAACCGGGATGGGAGCATTGCTGCCAATGGTCAGTGTGTAATTATCGTAAGTTGCATCGGTTACCGTAATTTTTACCGAATCGTTGCCGCATTGCGTAGCCGTGAAAGTTGGCGGTGGTGTGGCTTTTACTACAAAAGTTCGTGGATTTTGAGTTCCCCCAGGGTTACTCGGATCGTTTATTAGCTGGGTAACGGTATAAGTGCCCGGAGTTGAAAAGGAAAATGGAACTTGGGGAGGGTTTCCTATGAATTGAGGAGGCATTGTTTTATCATCCAGATCATAAAATTCTGCTCCGGTTTGCCCTCCGCAGTTAATGAATTGGATTGGCTCATTTACGCAGAAAACGGTTACTTCCTGGCCATTGTAATACGCTTTAAATTTTTCCGGGCACCCTTGTGCATTAGAATTTAGATTTAAAAACGGTATTAAAATCAGCGCAAAAAGTAACCGGTTCAGCATAAATTAAAACGAAAGCTTAAAGTTATGAATGAAGTTTACCGAGTTTTTGATGTCATAATGCAGCACCCGGTCTTTGGTAACGAACGAAACTTTCTGGCGGTATGCTTCCAGCACAGAATTTAATTTCTCCGACGTTTTCAGAGGTTTCCGGAATTCGATGGCCTGCGATGCGTTGAACAACTCGATGGCTAAAATGCTTTCCAGGTTTTTCACCACTCTATAAGCTTTGGTAGCTCCATTAGAACCCATGCTTACGTGATCTTCCTGGCCGTTGCTGGAAACAATAGAATCTACCGAAGCCGGCGTGCAAAGCTGTTTGTTCTGGCTTACAATGCTGGCAGCGGTATATTGTGGGATCATAAAACCGGAATTCAAACCGCTTTCCGAAACCAGGAACTCCGGCAGATCGCGCAAACCGGAAATTAACTGATAAGTTCTTCTTTCAGAAATATTTCCCAGTTCCGCTAGCGCAATGCAAAGCAGATCCAACGCAATCGCCAAAGGTTGACCATGGAAATTGCCTCCGGAAACGATCAGGTCTTCTTCCGGAAAAACGTTCGGGTTATCGGTTACAGAATTGATCTCGGTAGTAATTACGTCGTTCGTATAACGAATGGCATCTTTGCTGGCCCCATGCACCTGCGGAATGCAACGGAAGGAATACGGGTCCTGCACATGCTTTTTCGGACTTGCAATCAGCTCGCTGCCTTCCAGTAATTCCCGGAAACGTTCCGCCGTTTGCAACTGCCCGGCATGAGGACGCACTTTGTGAATTAAATGATTGAACGGATCTAACCGGCCGGAAAAAGCTTCCAAAGAGATCGCCCCGATCACATCGGCCATGTTCGAAAGATGATTCGCCTGCAAACAGCACCAAACGCCGTACGCGCTCATAAACTGGGTACCGTTCAGCAATGCCAGACCCTCTTTTGCTTTAAGTGAGATCGGTTTCCAGCTGAACATATCCAGAATGTCTTCACCTTTCAAACGGTAACCTTCGTAGTTCACCTCGCCCAAACCCAGCAGCGGCAAACACAAATGCGCCAGCGGTGCTAAGTCGCCGGAAGCACCCAACGAACCCTGCTGATACACCACCGGATAAATGCCACGGTTATAGAACTGCACCAGCCGCTCCACCGTTTCCAGTTGCACTGCGCTGTGGCCATATGCTAAACTTTGAATTTTCAGCAGCAACATGATCTTCACCACTTCCTGCGGTACTTCTTCGCCGGCGCCGCACGCATGGCTCATCACCAGATTCACCTGTAATTGCCCCAGATTTTCCGGCGAAATACTTACTTTATACAGCGATCCGAACCCGGTATTAATGCCGTAAATCGGCGCATCCGAATTTTCGATCTTCTTATAAAGGTACTCGTGGCAATCCACAATTTTTTTCTTCGCTTCTTCGCTAAGCGCTAGAGTTTTTCCCTCAGATAGGATAGCGTTTATGTCTTCTAAAGAGAGTTCGGCAGTAGAGATATGGTGAACCATTAGTTAATGTGCTAATTTTTTAATGTGCTAATGTGCTATTGATCGAAGGTAGTAAAATAACCACCCCAAACCCCTCCTTGAAAAGGAGGGGAGCTTTTTCGCAGGTGTAATTTATTTTAATTTAAATTTTCCACGTTTCCCGAAAGCTCCCCGCCTGGACAGGAGGGGTTGGGGGTGGTTGATTTCAAGGCAGAGAAGAATGAATCAAGTAGCCAACTAAGTTCAAGCTAAAAACCTAAATCTTTTCTCCATCAAACTCCTAAATATTATCCGCAGCAATAATTTTCATTACCTGATCCAGAGTGAAATTTTCCTGAGTGCCGGTCTGCATATTCTTCAGATTCAACAAACCGGTTTCCATTTCTTGCGAGCCAATCAGAAGCACATAAGGAATATTGTTGTTATCCGCGTAGGTCATTTGTTTTTTGAGCTTGGCAGCTTCCGGGTATAGTTCAGTGGCAATGCCGTTTTCGCGGAATTTCTGGAGAATTGGCAATGAGTACAATTCAGATTCCTTATCGAAATTCGAGATCAACACTTTGGTGCCGCTTGCTACAGTTTTGTCGAAAAGTTGCAGTTCTTCCATCACGTCGTAAATGCGGTCTACGCCGAAGGAAAAACCAACGCCAGAAACGTTCGGTAAGCCAAACATGCCCGTCAGGTTGTCGTAACGGCCGCCGCCGGAAATGCTACCCATCTGCACGTTATTCACCTTTACTTCAAAAATGCAGCCGGTGTAGTAGGAGAGGCCGCGGGCCAGCGTGGTATCGAGCTCTACTTTGGCGGTTTTGATCTGGAAATGCTTCAGATAGCTGAATACTTCGCGTAATTCGGTCAGGCCGCGTAAGCCTTCTTCGCTGTCTACCAATTCCGGATCAAGTTGCTCCAAAACGCTATCGTTTTCGCCCGAAAAACTCATGAGCGGCCGCAGCCTTTCAATGGATTTCATGGCAATGCCGCGCTCGATCAGTTCTTTTTCCACGCCTTCCTGGCCAATTTTGTCGAGCTTATCGATGGCCACGCAAATTTCGCCTTCGCGGCCTTTTTCGCCGATGGCTTCGGCAATGCCGGCCAGAATGCCACGGTGGTTTATTTTAATCGTGAAATCGGTCAAACCTAAGGTCGTCAAAACCTCATCGATCATCAGCACAATTTCGGCTTCACACAGCAGCGAATCGGTGCCCACCACATCGGCGTCGCACTGGTAAAATTCGCGGTAACGGCCTTTCTGCGGACGATCGGCGCGCCAAACCGGCTGAATCTGGTAACGCTTGAACGGAAACGTAATTTCGTTGCGGTTCATCACTACGTAGCGCGCAAATGGCACAGTCAGGTCATAACGCAGCGCCTTTTCCGACACTTTGCGGGTTACTTTTTTATAGCCGTCTTCAAGGTCGTTGAGGGTGACTTTGTTCAGGAAGTCGCCGGAATTCAGTACTTTAAAGATCAGCTGATCGCCTTCGTCGCCGTATTTTCCGGTCAGCACGCTCAGGTTTTCCATGGTGGGCGTTTCCAATGGCTGAAACCCGAAACGCTCGAAGGTATTTTTAATTACCGAGAAAATGTAATTGCGTTTCTGCAGCACTTTCGGCCCGAAATCGCGCATTCCCTTCGGTAACGATGGTTTTTCTATGCTCATTCTATCAAAACAATTTGCCGGCGAAGGTACGAAATATGCGGGTAAATTTTGCCTTTTCAATACGTTGAGAAAAACGATAGGAAAATGAGGCGAAAAAGTCACCGGAAGTGCAGAAAAATCGTACCTTGAGAATTCAACAAAAGCTAAAAATGGACAACAATAATACCCAACAACCAGACGAATTTATGCAAGCAGCCATCGCGGAAGCAAAGCAAGGACGTAACGAAGGCGGCATCCCGATCGGCTCCGTAATTGTGCGCGACGGCCAGATCGTAGGCCGCGGCCACAACCGCCGCGTGCAGCACAATGACCCCATGGCCCACGCCGAGATCGACTGTTTGCAAAACGCCGGCCGCATCGGCAATTACAAAGGCACCACGCTGTATTCCACTTTAATGCCCTGCTATTTATGCGCCGGCGCGGTGGTACAGTTCGGCATTAAAAAAGTAATCGTAGGCGAAAACAAAACCTTCCCCGGTGCCGAAGAATTTATGAAACAGCACGGTGTGGAAATTGTGAACCTGCAAAACGAAGAATGCATGCAGCTGATGGAAAATTTTATCGAAGAGAAACCGGAACTCTGGTATGAAGATATTGGTGAGTAGGGTTGAGGTTTTATGATAAGTTGAATATGGAAACTCACAGAACTTTCAACTGAAATCAAACTGATCATCAAGTTTACGAAATTCAATTTATCTGGTCATTCCGAGCAACGTCGAGGAAACTTATACATACTCCTAATGAATTTTGAACGACTGAGCGATAAATTCCTATCCTTTGGGTGCGGTACGCGATAGTTCCCTCGACTAGCTCGGGATGACCGAAAAAAACGATAGGGTTTTAAGTCGAAAAACTCACAAAAGCGGCCTTATAAGTTCCCTCGGCTAGAGCTCGGGATGACGTAATAATTAAGTTCATTAACTAAAACAACCCTTCATTCTTCTGAGCCAAATAATTAAATTCCACTAAAAAACGCTATCTTCCATACCTAAAAAACTACCCCATGGAAACCGCTCAATTGCTTTACCCGGAAGTGCGAAATTACATTGCCGGAAACTTCACCAGTTCTGAGGCACAGACGTTAGAAGTGATCAGTCCGCTGGATGGCAGCATGCTTTCTACGGTACCGCTTTCGGGGCAAAAAGAACTCGATGAAGCGGTAAAAGCGGCCCAGGCGGCTTTCCCGAAATGGTCGGCGATGCCCATAAAAGAACGGGTGCAGATCTTTTACCGTTACAAAACCCTGCTGGAGCAAAACCTGGAAGAACTCACCGAACTGGTGCACCGCGAAAACGGCAAAACCATGGGCGAGGCCAGGGCCGAAGTAGAAAAAGCAATTGAACTGACCGAGTTTGCCTGTTCGCTGCCGCAGCTCGTAGCCGGCGAAATTCTGGAAGTGAGCGCCGGGGTGGAATGCCGTTTAGAGAAAAAACCGTTGGGCGTTGTAGCCAGCATCACCCCGTTCAACTTCCCGAACATGGTGCCGCACTGGACCATCCCGAACGCCCTGGCTTTAGGCAATTGCCTGATCCTGAAACCTTCCGAAAAAGTGCCGATCTCTGCCAACCGCATTGCTGAATTACTGACCGAAGCCGGTTTGCCGGCCGGGGTTTTTAACGTGGTAAACGGCGCCCAGGAACTCGTAGAAGCCATCTGCGACCATCCGGATATTCAGGCGGTTTCGTTTGTGGGTTCTACCAAAGTTGCCAAAATTGTGTACCGCCGCGCCACCTCCAATTTAAAACGATGCGTAGCTTTGGGCGGCGCCAAAAACCACTTAATTGTACTCCCAGATGCGAACGTAGCCTTAACCGCCGCCGGCGTAGCCGCGAGCATGTCGGGGTGTGCGGGGCAGCGTTGCATGGCCGGTTCGGCAATGGTAGGCGTGGGCCCGGTAGATGCGATTATCGAGCAGATCGTAGCCGAAGCAAAGAAAATAATTCCCGGCGAAAACCTCGGTTCGGTTATTTCCAAAGAAGCCAAAGAGCGCATAGAACGCTATATTTCCGAAGCCGAAAAGTCGGGCGCAAAAGTGCTCGTGGACGGCCGGAATGCAACCGTAAAAGGCAAAGAAAACGGCTACTACGTCGGCCCGACCATCATCGATTTTGTAACGCCCGATATGGCCATTGCGCAGGAAGAAGTGTTTGGTCCGGTGCTAGCCATTATCCGCGCCAAAACGTTGGATGAAGCTCTGCAAATCGAAAACCAATCGAACTACGGAAATGCGGCTTCGGTCTTCACGCAAAGCGGCGGACTGGCGCGTTACGTCATAGAAAATGCCAGCGCCGGTATGATCGGGGTAAACGTAGGTGTACCCGTTCCCCGCGAACCCTTCTCCTTCGGCGGCTGGAACGAATCCAAGTTCGGCACCTGCGACATCACCGGCAAAAGCTCCATCGAATTCTGGACGCAACTGAAGAAAACGACGACGAAATGGAATCCGGAAGCGGGAATAAATTGGATGAGTTGATTCTTTTCGTCATCCCGACAAGAGGAGTGATCTCCTCAAATTGGTAGTAACTTTTAAGCTGGCTTCCTACCTTCCTCATGGGATCTCTCCCTGCGATCGAGATGACGAAAAAACTAGGGTATTTACCTGAAAAACTCAAGGCATTCTAACAATTAACCTTAGAAACTATGCAATTCCTAAAAGCCATCATCCTTTCCGCATTCCTGTTCTCAGCATTTGCTTTCAGCGAAAAAGACCAACCAGATTTTATCGGAACCTACGGCATCTCAAAAAACTACCCGGTGAAATATGAGCTGAAAATAAACGCGGACCATACTTTTACTTACCAGGATTTTACGAACCCGAATAACAAGATCGAAGCCCGCGGAATCTGGGAATTAAAGAATGATAAACTCCTGCTGCAGGAAAAATCAGAAGCTTTTCCGTACGGAACCAAATGGAAAATCGAAAAAGACGGCAAAGCCGTTCGCACCAGAAAAGGCCTGGAATTTATCCGGTTAGCAAAGCTGTAGATTTAGCTTTGGTCAAAAATTTCCAACAGTTTGAAAATGCAGTTTTCTACGAAAAAACGCTATGGTTTTCCCCAAAAAAAGTCAAACCATTTAACAGTTAAACCATTTAACAATTTTAATAGATGGAACCAGTCCTCACTTTCGAACGCGAAGAAATTGTAGCCAATAACCTGAAGCACACGCTCTTTTCCTGGCAGAAACAAGCCGGTTTAAAACCGCTCGTGATAGACAAAGCCGAAGGCGTGTACATCTGGGACATGAACGGCAAACGCTACCTCGATTTTTCGTCGCAGCTGGTGAACATGAACATTGGGCACGGCCGGCCGGAAATTGCCGAAGCGGTTTACAAGCAGATGCAGGAAGTGAGTTACGTGTACCCCGGCATGGTTACCAAAGTGCGCGGCGAACTTGCGAAAAAACTGGCCGAAGTGGCGCCCGGAAACCTGACCAAAACCTTCTTCACGCTAGGCGGCGCCGATGCCATTGAAAATGCCATAAAACTTGCACGGTTGCATACCGGCCGTCATAAAATTGTAGCGCTTTACCAAAGTTACCACGGCTCCACCAACGGTGCTCTAGCCGCCGGCGGAGACCCCAGAAAACTGCAGGTAGATTCCCAGCAAATGCCGAACGTAGTGCACGTGGAAAACCCGTATTTCTACCGCTGTCCGTGGCATTCCGAAACCGAAGAAAAGTGTCGCGACCACGCTCTTGAGCACTTGGAAAGGGTAGTGGGCTACGAAGGTCCGGGCAACATTGCGGCGGTAATTATGGAAGGCGAAAGCGGAACATCCGGCTGCATCAAATACCCGAAAGGCTACCTCAAAAAGGTAAAACAGCTCTGCGAAAAACACGGCATTTTATTCATCGCCGACGAAGTGATGAGTGGCTTTGGAAGAACCGGGAAATGGTTCGGCGTACAAAACCACGACGTAGAACCCGATCTGCTCTGTTTCGCCAAAGGTGCTACTGCCGGTTACCTGCCCTTGGGCGGGTTAATGGTTTCCGATGAAATTGCCAAAGCCTTCGACGACAAGCCTTTGCCACTCGGTTTAACCTATTCCGCGCACCCGGTTACCTGCGCAGCCGGCGTAGCCGTTATGGAAGTTTACGAAAAAGAAAACCTTGTAGCACGCGCCGCAGAATTGGGAAACTACATCGAAGTCAAGGTTGCCGAACTCATGCAGAAACACCAAAGCATCGGCGATTTCCGGAATACCGGTTTATTAGGCTGCCTGGAACTGGTAAAGAACCGCGAAACGAAAGAACCCATGGCGCCCTGGAATGCCAACGCTTCGGAAATGAGCGTTATGAACCAGGTACAAGCCAAACTTTACGAACTCGGTATGTACACCATGGTGCGCTGGAATTTCGTGTTCATTGCACCACCGCTCACCGTTACTGAAGCGCAAATTGACGAAGGACTGGCAATTATTTCCGAAGCCCTGAAAATTGCGGATACTGCTTGTAAGTAAAGGCTTGAATTAATTTTAGAAGTTAACGCTTTTACAAACCTGTCATCCTGAGCACAATTGAGCGCGGGAGCGCGAAGATTGCGAGCGTAGCTCTGAAGGACCTTGTTGGCTGCCAGTAGAACGAAGCAAGAAAAAGTTCTCCCCTGAATTAGGGGAGGATTTAGGTGGGGTTAAAACGCTATGCTTTAAAGCCCTAAAAGTCAAAGCCAAAAAATAACGATACCACTCAAAGCCAACAAGGTCCTTCAGAGCTACGCTCGCAATCTTCGCGCTCCCGCGCTCAATTGTGCTCAGGGTGACAGGTTTTATTGACTTTACTTTATAATTTCTCTCTTCCTCCCAAAACGCTATCCTTTTAGCCCCTAAAACTGACTGCGCGCATGAACCGGCCTGATTGTTATCAGTTTCCTGAAAATAAAGGGCTTTGAGTCTTTTTTATCCGGATTCCGTAGTATCTTTGCATAGAAATAAATGCGCCGTGAGAGCTTTGTCCGTAATATTGTTGAGTCTTGTTATTTTGCTGCAGCCGCTGAGTAAGCTGGTGTTGGTTGCCGAATATCAGGTGAACAAAAATTACATTGCGGAATTCTTTTGCGTAAATAAAAGTAAACCCAAGCTGAAGTGCGAAGGAAAGTGCCAGCTCAGCAAAGAGCTGAAAGAAGCCGATGCTCACGATAAAAACCATCCGACGCCGGTAAAGAATTTGCAGGAAGTGCTCTATTTCTGCCAGGCAACCCCCACTTTTTTATTTCATTTCCCTACCATTTTTAACGCAGATTTTCCAACCTTTTCTACTTCGGAAGTATCGCCTCCGGTTTTCGGGATTTTTCATCCGCCCTGTTTTACGGTTTAATTTCTTAGCCTTTTTGCGCCTTTACCATTCCTGATTTATGCAGCATGCAGGCCTGCTTTATGCTGCCTTTTCTAATTCCGGAAAAGTGTTTGCAGCTTCCTTAAGATTTACCTTTAAAACAACATTATAAAATTACCACGATGAAAAATTTCAAGTTAAAACCTGCTATATATTCGCTATTATTCCTTTTTTCTGCCGCTACAGTTTCTTCCTGCGGTCATAACGACGACGATGTTGAGGTTGTTCCGGCAAAAAATGAAATTACAATTACCGCACCGCAGGATGGCGGAATTGTGAATGCCGGCCAGTCGGTTGCCATTACCGGATCGATTGTAGGCGAAAAAGAGATACACGGCTACAAAATTTCTGTGCGTCAGAAATCAGATAATACGGAATTGTTTACCAAAAGCGTGCACGACCATGCCGCGAAGCTCGATATTAATCAGATCTGGACGCTCGATACCGTTGCCAGACACAAAGAACTGGAGCTGGAGATCTTAGCAACCTTAGACCACGACGGAAAAACGTTAAGCAAGAAAATTACGCTTCATGCTTTGCCAGCCGGCGTTCACAACGTGGGTACCATCACCATTACTTCGCCAACCAATATGCAGATGGTAAGTTCAAACCAAACCCTTAAAATTAACGCTACTATTACCGGTTTGGCGAATATTCACGGCTATACTTTATACATCCGGAATAAAGATACCGGCGCAGAATTGTTAAAAAAAGAAGTGCACGATCACGCCAAATTAATTACCATTTCTGAAACCTGGACGGCGCCGGTTGTAACGGCTCACACCAATCTGGAACTTGAAATTGTAGCTGCCCTCGATCATGATGGCGGCACGATCAGTAAAAAAGTTGACTTCCACGCAATGCCATAATTTTCTGGTAAACAGGTCGGGGCGAGTGTCTCGGACTTTTTAACCTGAAAAAGATACCGTTTTTAAAGCGGTCTGAAAATTTAAAATGCATTAGCTATGTTGAAGAAAATAATATTGGCGGGCTTAAGTGGCCTGCTGTTTATGGGCGCGCAAAAGGCACAAGCCTGCGATGCCTGTGGTTGCGGGGTGGGAAGTTACCAGTTCGGAATTCTACCGCAGCAAACCAAAAATTTTGTGGGCATCCGTTACCTGCAGAAATCTGATAAAACCACACCTATACACGGTTCACAATCGGAGGAATCATTCCGGAGTACCGAGGTCTGGGGCCGTTTTTACCCGCTAAAACGCGTGCAGGTTTTAGCGCTGTTGCCTTATAATTACAACTTCCAGAAAAGCGACGAAAAGAATACACAGGTACATGGTTTAGGCGATGCTCTGGTGCTGGTAAATTACAACCTGCTCAACAATGCCGATAGCCTCTACGAGAAAGTAAAACACAATCTGTTTATTGGCGGCGGAGTGAAATTGCCAACCGGCCACTTCGAGCGGAAAGCAGAAGGTGCTGCCCTGAATCCGAATTTGCAGCTCGGTTCCGGCAGTCTCGATTTTGTAGCCAACGCCATGTACACCGTACGTTACGATAAAATTGGTCTGAACACGAACGTTACCTATAAGTACAACACAGTGAATAAAAACGATTTTCGCTTTGGCAATAAATTCGGCGCCGGAACGGTATTGTTTTCGGTACTGAAAGTAAAGGAAATGGCCATTATGCCGAACGCTGGTTTCAGTACAGAATTAACCGCGAAAGATATTTCTTACGGTGATGTTTTAACTGAAAGCGGCGGCTATGTAAACATGGTAAGCGTAGGTTCCGAATTCTATTTCAAGAATTTTTCTATGGGCGTAACCGGTCAGAAACCGGTTTCCCAAAAAGTATCTGACGGCTACGTAGAAACCGGCAACCGTTTATTAACGCACCTCACGTTTATGTTTTAAAAAACGGTAGCTTTTTTGCCTTAAAAAGTAAAGCAGCCCTGAAGTTTTCAGGGCTGCTTTTTTATTGGTACGCATCTTGCCACAAGCATATTAACGTTAACTTTGTCCGGTCCGGGGAGTTTTTTTTGCCCAGGCAACTATTACCCTTAAAAGATCATCTGTTAAAAAAAATAATGTACTTAGCCATGAAAAAACTAATCTACGCCTGCTTGCTACTATTCGTCGTTTCCAGCTGCACCATAAACGAACATGATATGCCCGGCCCGATGGGTCCTCCGGGCCCACCCGGCAATGCCAACGTGATCAGCACCGAACACATCACCCTGAATACCTGGCGCTACAGCAATCAATTTAACTGGTATTCCGCCGATATAAACGTGCCAGAAATATCCGCCGATATTGCCGATTTCGGTTTGGTAATGGTTTACCAGCGCATAGCCAATGGCCCCAACCCAGTCTGGATCCCGCTACCCGATACCTACGGCAACGTAACTACGAATTTCGATTTTTACCGCGGTGGCGTTACCGTTTACAGCTTCAATGTAGATAATACCTTGCCCATTGCACCAACCGGCATGGTGGTGCGCATCGTAGTAATCCCGGATTCTTTCCGCAAAGCCAATCCGGATGCCAACTGGCAGAACTACGAAGCAACGAAGGAAATTCTGAAACTTCAGGATTAAGTTTCCGAGAAAAGTCCTCCTTCGGAAGGGGTAGGGGGAGGATTTCACGCGTTGCAGATTTTGTAATTTTAATCATTGCTTATTCTGATTTATAAATCCGAAAACTTCCTGTACCTACTGCTTTTTCGGATATTTTTATCCGAAAAACTTCCTATAGCGGATTTATGAATCCGCGTTTGAAAGCATGCAAACCAATAAACGCGGGTGAGTAGACAAGAAACAGGCGGCTTCCGGATCGATAAATCCGGAAGAGCGTTTGAAATTACTTTCCCAAAAAACGCTTCTTTTTTACCCTAAAAACTCAAAGCAGCCCGGTTTTACGGGTTGCTTTTTTTATTTGCCCATTCTTGAAAAAATCAGCACCTTTATTCCTTATACCTTAACTTCTGAAAACGCTATGAGTACCCTGATAAAAAACGGCCGCATTGTAACCGCAGATTCCGATTTTACCGCCGATCTTTTCATTGAAGGCGAAACGATCTCTCAAATTGGTAAAAACCTGAATGTAACCGCCGACGAAGTGATTGACGCAACTGGCTTAATGGTTTTCCCCGGCGGCATCGATCCGCACGTGCATTTAAGCATGCCGTTCATGGGTACTTTTTCTTCGGATGATTATACCACCGGCACCCGCGCCGCTTTGTTCGGCGGCACCACCACCGTTATCGATTTTATCCTGCAAACCCAGGGAAAATCACTGCGCCACGCCTTTGAAGAATGGAGCGGCCGCGCCAATGGCAACGCAGTCGGTGATTATTCCTTCCACATGGCCGTTACCGATTTCAACGAAACCACGAAGCCGGAAATAAAGGAAATGATAGAGGAGGGAATTACGTCTTTCAAAACCTTTATGGCTTACAAAGGCGCGTTAATGGTAGACGACCGCATGATGGTGGCCTTGATGGAAGAAGTGAAAAAACAGGGCGGCATGGTTACCACCCACGCTACCAATGGCGACATGATCGATTACCTGGTAGCCAAAAACCTGAAAGCCGGCAATACCGCACCGTTGTATCATTATTTATCGCAGCCGGAAGTTACCGAAGCCGAAGCCAGCAACCGTTTCGCGGACATGGCCAATTACACCGGCGTTCCCGCTTACATCGTGCATTTAACCTGCGAAGGCGCCCTGAACCACGTGCGCGACGCCGGCAAACGCAACCAGAAAGTAATGGCCGAAACCTGCATCCAATACCTGACTTTAGACGCGAGTTTGTACGAAAAGAATTTTGAAGGCGCCAAATGGGTAATGAGTCCGCCGTTGCGCGAGAAAAAAGACCAGGCTGCGCTTTGGGCCGGGATAAATGCCGGTTTGCTGCAAGTGGTAGCCACCGACCATTGTCCGTTTTTCTGGGAGCAGAAGAAAATGGGCGAACACGATTTCTCGAAGATCCCGAACGGCGCGCCAGGCATTGAACACCGCGTAGAATTGCTGTTCTCGGAAGGCGTTACCAAAGGCCGGATCTCCCTGAACAAATTCGTGGAAGTGATGAGCACCAACGCCGCCAAGATCTTCGGCATGTTCCCGCAAAAAGGCTGCCTCGCCATCGGTTCCGACGCCGACATCCTGCTCTTCGATCCGAACGAAAAACACACCATCTCCGCCCAAACCCACCACATGAACTGCGACTACTCCGCCTACGAAGGCTGGGAAGTTACCGGCAAAACCAAAACGGTATTCCTTAGAGGTAAAAAAGTAATAGCGGAAAATGAATTGCTCGCGGAGAAAGGGTATGGCAAGTTTCTGAAGCGGAATCAGGTTAATGGGGTGATTTAACTAATTTAAACTATTGTGTCATGAGAAGGTCTACTGTTTTAGTTTTCAGTTTATTTTTAAGCTGCTCATTAAATTTAAATGCACAAGTTAAAAATGGAGGTTTATATGATACGTATAAATCTATGCTAACAGTAGAAGATTTATTTCGCCTTCGACAAGGTAAAGAAGTTTTTTTTAAATTTATTGATGAAAGGCCAGGTTTAGCAATCAATGGAGATGTTAGAGTAATTCCGACTAAAATTCTCGGTGAATATAATTTTGTTGAAATAGGTGATTGGAAAAAAGAATATGATTTTGATTTTTCTAATTCAAATAGAGGTCATCATAAAGGCATAATAGTGTATGATAGTCTTGGTCATGTTATTTCCTCTAAAATGTATGAAAGGCTATCTGGTCAGAATCAATATTTTCTGAAAGAGGAATGGACATTGAAGGATGAAATTATTGATGGAATACCTTACCATTATTATTCAATTCAGTCGTATTACAATACAGGTGAATTATGGATTGATACTTTCCAAAGGATATTAGATTATGAGATTCCTCTTAGAAACTGTTTTAAAAGTGAATTAGCGGGATAAAAAAAGTACCCACTTTGGTTAAGAAAGTTATTCGACCAACTATTCAAAACCTCGGTGAGTACCCATCAAAAGAAAGAAAAACGGAAGAGA
>NZ_JBHSKT010000009.1:0-164772 GCF_042657365.1 Adhaeribacter terreus
GCTGCATGCAAGGCGTCTGAATAAAGATTATGAGAAGAACAGAATGAACAGCCAATCGATGGTATATATAGCAATGATCTCAGTAATGCTTAAACGTTGCTAATGGCTTTTAAAACAGTTTCTAAGAAAAGGGGCGAATTTCTAGTTAAAGGGGAAGCTAAAATAACGCACTTTTCAGGAAGAAAATGGCGTTATTATTTGAATAGATCATTCAGCTTGAATTAGGTAATTATTTAACCTGCCCCATAAGTTTCCCCGGCTTCGCTCTGGATGACGAAAGAAAACCAGAATTTCCTATCTTCGCACACCAATATGGAAACCAAAGCCTCTCAATTAGACCAACTGCGGAGCGTCGAAGCGAAAGTTTCGAAGCTGATAGCCCGTTACCAGGGTTTGCAGCGCGAGCTGGGCAATGCGCAGGCCGAAATAAAACGGCTCGAAACCGCGTTAGGAGAGAAGGAACAGGAAATAAAAAATTTTCAAAATCAGGAAAATATTGGTAAAATTGTAAATACAATAGCAGCCGATGCTGCGAATACCACAGAATTAAAGCTGAAAATAAACGAATATATCCGCGAAATAGATAAGTGCATTGCTTATTTAAGAGACTAAGCGGTTGTGAGTTACTTGTGTTTCCCGGCGGGCTTTGCCTGTAAAAAACGGCTTAAAAACGCTATCGTTTTAGCCCCAAAAAGTGCCGGAAAGCTGTAAAAACAAAGAGAAAGGTTTATACATATTTAACACCCGTACCAACAACATTAACCGGAATAAAGAACGAAGGCAAAGGAAATGAATGAGTTATCTATTAAAATAAAAATAGCTGACCGCGATTATCCGATGCGCGTATCGCCGGAAGAAGAAGAAAGATTGCGCGTTGCCGGCAAATTCCTTAACGAACGGCTCAAGCTGTTCCGCGAACAATTCGGCATAACCGATAAGCAGGACCTGCTGGCTATGGTAGCCCTGGAAACTGCCGCCGACCGCCTCAAAACGGTGCAGGCCGTAACGCAAACCGATTCTACTTTTTCCGACAAGCTTACCCGGTTAAACGACACGCTGAATGCTCTTAATTTAGACGAAAAAGCGGACCATTAATAAAGCATTGCCCAGCCCATTCTGAACGGTTTTTGCCCGGTTGCTATAATTTTAACACCCTAAAATTATAGTTATGGAAGTTGTCTATATTATCATTGGCCTCGTCGTCGGTTTAGCAATCGGCTTGTTTGTGGGCCGCTCAATGCTCAAAAAAGTTTTTGCCAAAGAAGAACAGGACGCCCGCGAAAAGGCGAAACTGATCCTGCGCGAAGCCGAAATCAACGCCGAGAACATCAAGAAAGAGCGGATGCTCGAAAGCAAGGAGAAATTTTTGCGCCTGAAAGCCGAATTCGAAGAAGATTCCAACAAGAAGAAAAACCTCATCATTCAGAACGAGCAAAAAGTAAAGCAGCGCGAACAAGCCGTTGCCAAACAGCTCGAGGATTTCAAGAAGAAAGAAAAAGAAACCGATACCCTTAAGGAAACCTTAACTACCCAATTAGAAGGCCTGAAAAAACGCCAGGAACAGGTAGAAAAAGAACACCAGTCCATCGTTAGCCAGCTCGAGAAAATAGCCGGTTTAACTGCTTCCGAAGCCCGCGAGCAAATGGTGGAAGCCCTAAAAAACGAAGCCCAGATCCAGGCTTCCTCTTACATTAAAGATACCGTTGCGAACGCCAAATTAACGGCAGCCAAAGACGCGAAAAAAGTAGTTTTAGAAACCATTCAGCGCACCGCCGCCGAGCACGCCATCGAGAACTGCGTTTCCATTTTCAACATCGAATCCGACGACGTTAAAGGTAAAATTATTGGCCGCGAAGGCCGTAATATCCGCGCCCTGGAAGCTGCCACCGGCGTAGAAATTATTGTTGACGATACCCCGGAAGCTATTATCATTTCCGGTTTCGATCCGGTTCGTCGCGAAATTGCCCGTTTAGCTTTGCACCGCCTGGTAGCCGATGGTCGTATTCACCCGGCCCGCATCGAGGAAGTAGTTGCCAAAACGAAGAAATCTATTGAAGAAGAAATCGTTGAGATTGGGGAACGTACCGTTATCGATCTGGGCATTCACGGCCTGCATCCGGAACTGATCAAAATGGTTGGTCGTATGCGTTTCCGTTCTTCTTATGGCCAAAACTTGTTGCAGCACTCCCGCGAAGTTGCCAACCTTTGCGCCACAATGGCCGCCGAGCTTGGCCTGAACGTGAAACACGCCAAACGCGCCGGCTTACTCCACGATATTGGTAAAGTTACCACCGAAGAACCGGAATTGCCGCACGCCATCATTGGTATGGAGCTGGCCAAGAAATACAAAGAACACCCGGATGTAGTGAACGCCATCGGTGCCCACCACGACGAAATTGAAATGACCGCAATGGTGTCGCCGTTAGTACAGGCTTGCGATGCGATCTCCGGTTCCCGTCCGGGCGCCCGCCGCGAGATTATGGAGTCGTACATCAAGCGTCTGAAAGAACTGGAAGAAACGGCGCTGAGCTTTGAAGGTGTGAACCAGTGCTACGCCATCCAGGCCGGCCGCGAACTTCGCGTAATGGTAGACGCCGACAACGTAACCGACGAACGCGCGCAACAGCTTTCTTTTGATATCAGCCAGAAGATCGAGAAGGAGATGCAGTACCCGGGACAGATCAAGATCACGGTTATCCGCGAAATGCGTTCGGTGAGCTACGCAAAATAGATAGTTCGATTAATTCGATATTCGATTGTTCGACTTATTGGAAAACCCGTAGGCTTTGGCTTACGGGTTTTTTGTTCTGAAAGGATAGCGTTTTATATTTAATAAAATTTTACTTTATGAGGATCCTTCTGCTTCTTGCAATTCTGGCTGGTAGTTTAAATGTAACTGCGCAATCAGATTCTACTTCAATTGCTGGTGCTCCGTTAGCGCCGGATAGCTTACTATTACTTCCTGCAGATACTGTAGAAAAAGTAGTTTGCACCGATACAATAAGGTTGGGAAATATGTATGTGTCCGGAGCTTTAGGTACGCGTGTCAGCTATCATAAAATTTATTCCGGCATTGGAGGGCAAGGTAAAGTAACAACCTGGGGAAGAAATTATGTAATAGGAATTGGTTATAAAACGCTGAATGAAAGGTTTCTTGTAGAAACAGGTTATATGGTCCGGGAATTGCAAACTGCGACGCGTTTCCACTACGTTTACAGCGATCTTGACCTTATTTTTTCTTCAGAAATGAAACAGGTGCCGCTATACCTTAAAACGAGGGTTTTAAATAAAGCTTCCGGAAAAGTGCAACTAAGAATTATTACCGGTCTTAATTTTACCTGGATAGATGAGAAAGATTTTGAATTAACGGGTGGTTATGAAGAAATAGCCAGAGAAGGAAGACTCTTAACTGTTAGAACGAAAAAACCATACTATGCGGAAGAGATTTTTATTATTGACCGAAATACGGGTACCGGGAAAAATAATACCAACTTACATCTCACGGCCGAAATTGGTACGGAAGCTTCCTATAAATTAACGAAACATCTGGAAGCTGGTGCTGCTATTGCCTATCAATATTCACCTGGCCCTTTTGAAAGATTGAATATTGATTTCATCGGCAATGAAAGAATGGACGATTATCATGCGGCTTTTAACAATCCGGCTACAACCTTAAATCTGGCGTTGTTTCTAAGGTACAATTTTGATAAAATTACTTTATTAAAATGCGAAAAAGCTAAAAAGAATTAAAAGGAAAACCCGCAGTTCAAACCTGCGGGTTTTTTGCTTAAAAAGGATAGCGTTTTAAAAATATGTTAGAGTTTCAGGCGTTGTTTTGATAACGTCCCAATCACTAAAAATTCAACTATGAAAAAAAGTTTGTCGCTGGTAGTGCTTTGCCTGTTCGCGGTTTCTGGTTACGCCCAAAGTTCTTTCTATCTTTCTGCCCAGGCCGGTCCAAGTTTCGCTTATTCTAACTCCAATAGTTATTTTAATTATTCTAATAAGAAGCTAACTGCTAATTACGGTATTGGCTTTGGATATGAATTTCCCAACCAGTTGCTGAAAGCGGAAACCGGCGTTTACCGCACGAATATATATTCGATTTTCGGTTTGAATGATCATCAACATAGTTATGGAAACAACCAGGTTTACCTTGTACGCGATTCCTGGCAAATTCCGTTACGCTTCAAATTGAAATTCTGGCAACCAACTGATAAAATTACCTTTCGGGCAATAACCGGAATCGTACTTTCTTTAACGCCGGATGATTATACGTTTAAAGGCGACATTATTAATGTGTCAGAATATAGAGGCGAAACTTCTTTCCAGACCCCAACCAGCGCCGAAAACAATACTTCATTTTTGGTTTATGGTAACCTGAACAGCCAAGGCATAGGCGCAGTAGATAGCAATTGGCTGATAGAATCGGGTTTGGAAATGAGCTACAAATTAACCGAAAAATTAAGCGGTAATGTTGGAATCGTGTATCAGGGAGGTTTGCAAAACAAATACGGCGCGGTTATTTATCCATACTATTACGATACGGAAACCGGGAAAACTTATTTTTCATCAGAAGCAGTCGCATCCTCTCAAGCCAAAGCATTATATCTGAATTTCGGGCTGGCTTATGCGTTAAGAAAGTAACAGCTATTTACACGAAAGAACCGCAGACGAGGATCTGCGGTTCTTTCGTGTAAAAACGGTACCGTTTTAGCTTCCAAAACTACCGGTTATATTTTCCCATCAGTTCTGCCTTCGCCAGCTTAACCGGTTCTATGGCTTTTAATAATTCTTCTTTCGATGTGCTTTCCGGTAAATTTAGTTTCTGGCTTAAAGCATATAAACGGAAGTAATAACGGTGCGTGCCATTCGGTGGACATGGCCCTCCATATTTGTTATCGCCGAAATCATTGCGTCCTTGTATGCCTGGAGCTTCGCCTTCCATAATGGTATGTAAAACCGGCATATCCCAGATGAGCCAGTGCGTAAAAGTGCCGTTTGGCGCATCCGGATCTTCCACAATTAAAGCCAGACTTTGGGTGCCATCAGGAATATTGCCGATTTCCAGCTGCGGACTGATATTTTTGCCATCGCAGGTATATTTTTCAGGAATATGCTGGCCGTCTAAAAATGCAGCGCTCGAAAGAGTTAAGTATGGTTCTACGATCTCGTTCATAGTATTTTGCTGGTTAAATTTTCCATAAAAGCTTTTGCAGTAAACCGTATGTTTTAATTCAGGTTTATGCTCCAAAATGTGGTTTACTTAAAATTGCATGTTTGGTTATTGCCCAACCAATAATATTGTTTTTAGAATGGAATTGCATTTAAACAAGTGTCTAAAAAAGTTTAGCGTTAACATTACTTTTTAGGCAACTTTCGGTACGGTTTTTTCCGTTAGCAAGGCTTGTCCGGTTGAAGCATCGCAGTGCAATTTAAAGTGGCCGGTTTTCGTTGGAATTTAAAGCCTTGCAGCTATGAACAGATTTGTTTACTACCTGAAATTAATAATGCCGAACATCATTTTCCTGGGCGTTTACGTGCTTTTCCTTTCTAACCGTGAGCTTTTTTCTAATGCCACCAATAATTTTACCTGGTTCGGGTACAGTTTTTCGGTGCTTGTTTTGGTAAGTATCAGCGTTTATCTGAACCGAGCCCATCGTATCCGTATTCGTTTCGAAGACAAAGAAGCGTGCCTGGATAAGCTGCGGCGGAAATTTTATCAGAATGGATATGTATTGAAAGGCGGCCGTTCCAATCGGTTGTATTTTAACAAAATGCTCGTACAAAGCAGTTTTTTTACGCCAAAAGTTACCATTTACATCCGCAAAGATCACATACTGGTGGAAGGCCCGAAAGTGAAAGTAGATAACGTTTCTGATTGGTTCGATGAGCAGGATTATTCCGAAGCCATACCTTTTGAACCAGAGTTTGATATGCGTTTAGCCAGTTGAAGTTTTTATATTTTCGAATATTCGTAGCTTGAATTTTCGATTTGAAAAGGGTAGGGGTTTGGGTCTGAAAAGTAATTGATTAGCCTTTGAAAAAAACTAGAGGCTTTTTTGTTTTACTTCTCTCGCTGGCGCTGAAAGCTTACGCCAGTAATCCGGCAAAAAACCGTAGCGCAAGGTTTAAACCCTGCGCTACGGTTTTTTAATCTGCACTATTAAACAAAAAGCCCTGCTGTTTATACAGCAGGGCTTTTTCTATTTCAAAACGATTTTGAATTAAGCGTTAACGGCTTCGCCCTTCAGGGCTTTTACCATTGTTTCGCCAATTTCAGCAGGAGAATCTACTACAAAAATGCCATTTTCACGCATGATGCGCATTTTAGCTTCTGCAGTATCATCAGCGCCACCAATAATTGCACCAGCGTGACCCATTCTGCGGCCTTTTGGAGCAGTCTGGCCAGCAATGAAACCTACAACCGGTTTTTTGTTGCCGGTAGCACGGATGTATTCTGCAGCCATCGCTTCGTAATTACCACCGATCTCACCGATCATTACGATCGCGTCAGTTTCAGGGTCGTTCATCAGCATTTCAACCGCGTTTTTAGTTGGCGTACCAATAATAGGGTCACCACCGATACCGATAGCAGTAGAAATACCTAAACCGGCTTTCACGATCTGGTCAGCAGCTTCGTACGTTAAAGTTCCTGATTTAGAAACGATACCGATGCGGCCTGGTTTGAAAACGAAGCCTGGCATGATACCAACTTTCGCTTCACCTGGCGTAATTACACCTGGGCAGTTTGGTCCGATCAGAGTCAGGTCTTTGCCTTTCAGATACGCTTTTACCGCGATCATATCTTTCACCGGAATACCTTCGGTAATGGTAATGATCACTTTAATGCCTGCATCAGCAGCTTCCAGAATAGCATCGGCCGCAAAAGCTGGTGGCACGAAAATAATAGAAGTATCGGCGCCGGCTTTCTCAACAGCCTCAGCTACCGTGTTAAATACCGGACGATCCAGGTGCATAGAACCGCCTTTACCCGGCGTAACGCCACCAACAACGTTGGTACCATATTCGATCATTTGCTGCGCGTGGAAAGAACCTTCCGAGCCGGTGAAGCCCTGCACAATTACTTTGGAATTCTTATTTACTAATACGCTCATTGGTATTTCGTTAAGTGGTTTTGATGCAAAATTAAAAGCTCCTGCAAAAATAGGCTTTTTTCCGGCCGGTGCAAAATTGCAGTGTTTTTTAGTTTTTCTGCCCGAAAGCATAGCGTTTTTCAGCAAAAAATAGACCGGCTGCTCAATTGGTGAACAGTCGATTCTCTAAAAATGAATTACCCGTTATTTTCTGAACAGACACCAAAGGAATTTCATAAGGTTAGAAGCTGCTATTCAAGCCAAAAACGCTAGAGGTATACGCCGAAAAACTCTGGCAAAAGGGAAGCGATAACTTTCTGAAAACGCATCAAAACTTTGCCTGAATATTTCCGGAATTACTCGATGATGAGTTTCCGAACCAGGTTTCGGTTGCCAGCTTTTAGAGTTAGCAGGTAAATTCCGGGCCGGGCGTTCACTTTCAGTTCTTCTTGCATAAAGCCGTTCGCCTGATTGAGTTCTTTTTGCAGGATTAACCGGCCTGCCAGATCGGTAATTATCAATTGGGTTTTGGCCGATGGTAACACATTGGCAGTTAAGAGAAATTTGCCGGAACTCGGGTTTGGCCTGATCGAAACGGCTTCCGGGGTATTGGGAGCTGAAGTTCCGGATACGGTTCCCGCTAATTTTACGAGCCACATATCGTTTTCGCCGTTGCCAGGGGAAGTTTTTTCGCCGCTCGGGTAGCTTTCCGAATACCCTCCAATCAACAAACTGCCATCTGAAGTCTGAATTAAGTGGCCGCCGAATTCATACAGGTTGCCGCCAATGGTTTTATCCCAGAGCTTGTTGCCGGAATTGTCGGTTTTAACGAGCCAATAATCGTTTCCGCCCCTTACGGCTTCGGTTTTATCGCCGGTAATGCCGGAGCGGGAGTAACCCGAAAAAATGAGCTCACCGGAAGGAAGTTCGGCAATGTCTGTGAGCACGTCTTCGTCGCCGCCGCCATAAGCTTTATCCCAGGTTTTGTTTCCCTGCCCATTTAGTTTCAACACCCACATATCTATATATCCTTTGGTCGGAGAAGTTTTGTCGCCGCCGGTGTTTGAATATGAACTTCCGCCAATTAGATAACCGCCGTCTGAAGTTGGTAAAATGCGTCTCAAGCGTTCTTCCTGTGGACCGCCGTAGGTTTTATCCCAGACCTTGCTGCCGGCCGTGTTAATTTTTACAAGCCAGAAATCGTAGCTGCCTTGGCTGCCCTGCGTTTTATCGCCGGAAACATTTGAACCGGAATAACCGCCCAGAATAAAGCCGCCCGGCGCTGCTTTCAAGGTAGTTAAGTAATCGCCGCTGCTGCCGCCAATAGTTTTGTCCCAGGATTTGTTTCCGTTGGCATCTATTTTCACCAACCAATAATCTGCACTACCTTTAGAAGCCTGGGTTTTGTTAGCCGACATGGGCGAATCTGATTCGCCGGCCAATAAATAACCGCCATCGGAAGTTGGGGCCAAGGCCGCCAATTGGTCCCAACCGCTATCGCCGAAAGACTTGTCCCAAACTTTACTGCCGTTGGCATCGGTTTTTACTACCCAATAATCGTAGCCACCGCCCCGGTACGGCGAAGTTTTATTTCCAGAAACTGGTGAGTTGGAGTAGCCGCCTAAAATATACCCGCCATCGGAAGTCTGATGAACGGCCACGAGCATGTCGTAAGCGCTGCCGCCAAACGTTTTATCCCATATCTTATTCCCGTTGGCGTCGGTTTTAACGATCCAGAAATCGCCATTTCCGAAATGCACCTGGCTTTTATCGCCACCAATTCCCGAAGCAGAATTACCTCCGAGAATAAAACCGCCATCGGAAGTTTGCCCGAAACACGTTAAATTATCGCCGTCGCCGCCACCCAGCGCTTTGTCCCAGGAAATAGCCGGGGTAGTCTGGGCTTTTAAGTCTGAAGGTAGGCCAAAGTACGCCGAAAGAAACATGCCCGCCAGGAGCCATTTCCGGAGCGAAGTAAAGTAGTTGTTTGCCATATTTTCGGGATAAGGTAGTTTTATTTTTATAAAGCAGATCAGGTACTGAAATTCCGCGGGTGCTTTAAGGCTGAAGTTTCAAAGAAAAGCCATCCTTTAAAGCTCAAAATGAAAGCCCAAAGAAACTAAACTACGCGCAATAACACAAACTAAAATTCGATGGAATGGTTTTGGATGTAGTGAAAATAATGGCAATAAATTAAACGCACCGTTCGGCTTTCAATCAGAAATGAGCTAAGTTTATAAAGTTTACTTACAATTCCTGCCGGCCTTTCAGGAATAAAAAAAACCGACTGCTCAATGAAGAACAGCCGGTTTCAAAAACGCTATGGTTTTAGCCCGAAAAACTACTGGATAACTAATCGCTGCGTTTGCATGCCAGTTTCCGTTTCCAGCCTGATGAGATAAACACCTTTAGGAAGTTCGTTCAGTGGCATCTGGTAATGGATCTGATTATTAACCGGCAGGTTTACTTTGGAAAGTGTCTGTCCAAGTAAATTCACCAAAGAAACTGTAGCGGAAGTGTTTTTCTTGAATGCAGCAGCCACCATCACATAATTCTTAGCCGGGTTCGGGTAAAGTTTGAAAGCCTGAATGTTGGTTTTGCGTTCTTTCACGTTCATCGGGTTATTTACTTTGGTTACGGCGTGGTTGGTAATAACCGGCGCGTTGTAGTCGAAGTAAATGGCGGCCTGGTTGGTAATAGAATCGCCTGGAACTAAGCCGGCTTTACTTTTGATCCGGAAACGGATAAAGCCGTGACTGGCCGGTTCGTTGCGGTTACTGTCTGGTAAAAGGATGTTTTCGAAGCGCCATTCCAGCATGTTGCCGTCAGTAATATTGAGTTTGTAATTATGGCTGGCCGAAAGCATTTCAAATTCTGACAGGCTCAGCTGTGACATGATCCGGTCAGTAACTACCACCGTGAAAGCGGTATCAGTTCCGGTATTCTGGAAGCGGATGATATAATCCAGAAATTCTCCATTGGCGCCTTGGTTTAGAGAAAGTGTAGTTTTATCTACCTGTTTGTCATTCGGGTCATAAGAACCTGTTATGGTTGTATTAACTATGCTTGTATTGTCCGACGGATTCATGTCTATTGCTATCGGTTTAATACTTGCAATACTCTGAAGATTGCTACCTAAAACGGCCGTGGCAGGAACTGAAAAATTAAGATCTAAATTACGGATTTCATTAGGTTGCAGATTTAAATAAGACCACGTTAGCTTCCCGGCATTATTCAACAAGGGCATTATAGTAGCAGAATCGAAGTTTAAGCTACTGGCATTATAGGTGAACCGAAGGGAGTCAGATAAAACAGTAGTGCCTAAGTTCTGAAAAGTAAGGCGATATTTGAGCTTAAAACCTGGGCGGGCCGGCGTTAAGGCTGTTGCAGTTACCTTTACATCGTTCATATTCGGTATGGGTTGCAAAGCAAAATCTTTACCCGAAACAGTTTGATTCATACCCATGAAAGAAACAGTATGGCTTACAGGTACTGCAGTATAATAAAGTGGTAGATTGGCCAGGCTTACAGTAGAATTGTTGCCAGGCAAGTAAATTTTATAACTACCATCCTGAGCCGACATAACTATTTACGTTTCCAAGCGAAGTATTTAAAACCAATTGCCGGAAAGGAGTTTCTGCGACATCGTAAATACCGTTTGCATTCGAGTCCACAAATATCTTTCCCTGAACAGCATTGCTGCCGCCGAAATTTATCTTCGTCAGGAAATTGCCCGCCAAAGGGCTTGCATTGAGCGTAGTACTACCAAATTGAAAGCTCCCGCCAAAGGTGCCTTGTAAATAAAAATTGCCTGCTTGATCTCCGGTTAAGGCTGTAGGGTAAACAAAACTAGGTTGAGTTGCATCCATAACGGTATTCACCCAAACAGTATAGCCGGCAGTATCTAGTTGGGAAATAAAAGTGCCTTCAGAAGAAGAAGGTATCGTTAAAGTGGAACCCGAAAACTGTGGAATTCCAGAGAACTGGCCGGTTACTGCAATGTTTTGATCTGCACTGATCGTGATTTTTGGCGTACCAAATATAAAACCTGACCCTGGAGTTAACCAGGTAGCTATAGATTTAGCCCAAACCAGGTTCCCGGAAGCGTTCACTTTTGCCAATAAGCAACTCCCGGTATTCGTATTTAAGGTGGTATTGCCAACCATGATATTCTGGAAAAAATATCCGGTCAGGTATACGTTCTCCGCTTTATCAGTAACCAGATCTACGCCTGTGGCGCCAGGACCAATAACGGTGCTGGTCCATAAAACATTACCGGCGGTATTCAGTTTGGTGATCTTATTGCCCCAGAAAGGTGCTGGAGGAGTCATTAGGGTATAAGCCAGGTAAATATTGCCGGCATCCGTTACATTAATATTGATAGTATGATTAGAACGTGTAGAATCGCCAACGCTGGTTACCCACTGAGATACCCCGGATTCGTTTATTTTAACCAGATAAATCTTTGAGTTATAGGTTGTATGCAGCGAAGTGTTGTTGAAAGTAAATGTGTTGATAAAGTTTCCGGCTATGTACACATTTCCGGAGGTATCTGTTTTTACGGAAGGCTCAAAAAACTCGGTCTGATAATTTCCGGTATTTACATCGGAGCTTTGGGCCCACAGAAATGAGCCAGTCGGGCTGAATTTAACAGCATATACGCCCATTTTA
Source organism: Adhaeribacter terreus (assembly GCF_042657365.1). Lineage (NCBI taxonomy): Bacteria > Pseudomonadati > Bacteroidota > Cytophagia > Cytophagales > Hymenobacteraceae > Adhaeribacter > Adhaeribacter terreus. The sequence goes on from NZ_JBHSKT010000009.1 coordinate 11,769, forward strand.
TTAGCAGCACTGGCTTTAAATATCTGCCCATCTATATACAAGGAATCACGGAATACACCGCTGATAACTATATTGTGGTTATTATCAATTGCCACCGAAGGTCGAATTGGGGTTTGGCTAATAATTTGTTTGGCCCAAAGTACGTTGCCATTCAGATCGTATAAGGCTAAGTATGCATCTATAGAATCGGATAAGATAAACGTTTGGTTGCCCAGTGTAATATCATCATAAAATAAGCCGGTAGTAGCCAGTAAGTTATTAGTGTTTGCCAGATAATTTCCACCTTGTGGGTAACTATAATTATAATTACCAGGAGTACTAAAAGGAGCACTATTATCTTGCATCTTCGCCCATTGGAAATATTGTGCAAAAGCAGTGAGCGAAGTAAGTCCGATAAAGAAGCATAATAGAAGTAGTTTCTTCATAACGATACAGTTTTAATTAGGAGTGTCTGTTAAAAAGAAGTCGGAAAATAACATCAAACCGTTGCTTCATGTTGTAAATTAATTTCTCCATCAACTGCTGAAATCAAAAAACCGGCTGCTCAATGAAGAACAGCCGGTTTCAAAAACGCTATGGTTTTAGCCCGAAAAACTACTGGATAACTAATCGCTGCGTTTGCATGCCAGTTTCCGTTTCCAGCCTGATGAGATAAACACCTTTAGGAAGTTCGTTTAGTGGCATCTGGTAATGGATCTGATTATTAACCGGCAGGTTTACTTTGGAAAGTGTCTGTCCAAGTAAATTCACCAAAGAAACTGTAGCGGAAGTGTTTTTCTTGAATGCAGCAGCCACCATCACATAATTCTTAGCCGGGTTCGGGTAAAGTTTGAAAGCCTGAATGTTGGTTTTGCGTTCTTTCACGCTCATCGGGTTATTTACTTTGGTTACGGCGTGGTTGGTAATAACCGGCGCGTTGTAGTCGAAGTAAATGGCGGCCTGGTTGGTAATAGAATCGCCTGGAACTAAGCCGGCTTTACTTTTGATCCGGAAACGGATAAAGCCGTGACTGGCCGGTTCGTTGCGGTTACTGTCTGGCAAAAGGATATTCTCGAAACGCCATTCCAGCATGTTGCCGTCAGTAATATTGAGTTTGTAATTATGGCTGGCCGAAAGCATTTCAAATTCTGCCAGGTTCAGCTGTGACATGATCCGGTCAGTAACTACCACCGTGAAAGCGGTATCAGTTCCGGTATTCTGGAAACGGATGGTATAATCCAGAAATTCGCCATTGGCAGCAACCGTAGGGGAAAGCGTGGTTTTATCTACCTGCTTGTCATTCGGGTCGTAAGAACCAATAACTACGTGGTTTAATGTATCAATATTATCGGCCTGAAGAAGATCTATCGCAAACGGTTTTATGCTGGCAGTAGCTTGTAAAGCAGTACCTAAAACGGTAGTGGTTGGCACCGAAAAAGTCACGTCGATGTTGCGGGTTTCGTGCGGTTGCAGGTTCTGGTAATACCAGGCCATTTTACCGTTGCTGTTGCTCACTGTTGGCTCTGAAGCCGACACAAAACTTAACGTGGCGGTATCGTGCGAGAATTTCAGCGTATCGGATAAAACGGTAGTGCCTGCGTTATAAAAAGTGAGGCGGTATTTGGAATGGAAGCCCGGGCGTGCCGGTATAAATGCCGTAACAGTAACTTTCACATCGTTACTGTTCGGAATAGGCTGCAACGCAAAATCTTTTCCGGTCTGGGCCTGGTTTGCTCCGCTGAACGTAACGCTGTGACTGGCCGGAACTGCCGTGTAATAGCGGGGCGGATTCGGAATACTAACGGTATTGGTTCCGGTTGGTAAATACATGTTGTAAGTGCCATCCAGGTTAGAAATGCCGTAAATTGGTCCGGGAGTGCTTTGTAAAACTAACTGGCCAAATGGTTCTTCGGAAGAATCTTTTATACCGTTGCTGTTAGCGTCTAAGAAAACGGTGCCGGAAGCGATATTAGCTTCGTGAGTTATTTTAGCTAAATAGCTCGCATATCCGGTAGTAGTAAGCGTAGTGGCACTGAACTGCGTATTCCCGTTGTAAAAATACCCGGTAATAAAGAGGTTGTTATTATTATCTCCGCTCAGGTCAGTATTGACATTCCCGTAGGCAGCGGTGGTACTGTTTACCCAGATCGGCGTTCCGGCGGTATCAAGTTTTGCTACATACGTATTTTGTAAGTTAGCTGATGAAGTTATGGAAATATTGCCAAATTGAGGGCTTCCGCTGAATGTTCCGGAAATTACTAACTCATTATTATTGGTATAAGCCAATCCTGGCGCGTGGTAAGGTACGCTCATATTGCCAAAATTTATATTTGAAGCAATGGAACGTAGCCATTTCCAGTTGCCGGCAGCATCTATTTTCGCTGCAAATAAATTGGTCTTATTTGGATTGGGAGTTAATGAGGTGCCGCCAACAATAATATTTGTGTCATGATTTCCAATTACGTAGGCATTATCTGAGTTGTCAACTGTTAAGTTTGGGTAGTGGGTGTCATTAGTATTGATTATTGAATTCCAAAGTATGTTACCGGTTGCCCCGATCTTTAATACCATAAAACCATGATTCGGGGCTGCTGCGCTTTGATTCATGGTCAATAAATAAACATTCCCGTTAGAAGTTGCTTTTGCTTTTGTTACATGTTCCTGGGTGTTGACGGGGGTATTTACAGCCCATTGAAGTGCTCCGGAAGCATCGTACTTTACAATAAATGCATCTCTCGATCCATTGGCTGTTAGATTTGTATTGTTAAAAGATAAAGTATTTGAAAAATCTCCGGCCACAAATACATTGCCGTTATCATCAGTTGTAACGGAATTTCCAATAGCAAATGTTTGCCAGTTTCTAATAGAAATATCGGAGCTCTGTGCCCAGAGTAATGTGCCGGTTGGGCTGAATTTCGCTACAAAAGAACCAGATGTATTGGCAGTAGTGCCTTTAAATATCAAACCATCTATATACAGGGAATCCACAAAATATCCGGCAATTATCACGTTTTGATTTGGATCTAAGGTAACAGCTGGTTGCTGCCCGAAACTTGTTCCGTTAATAATATGCTTAGCCCAAAGTACATTACCTGCATGATCATGCACGGCTAAATAATTATCCATTGAGTCAACCGTAGAAAAAGTTTGGTTTCCCAGGGTAATTGTCTGGGAAAAAATTCCTGTTGTTGCAACCAGGCTGTTACCACTGGCAACAGAAGGTCCATGTAAGGTGTTTTCCTGTTTCTTTGCCCATTGAAAATATTGTGCTGAAGCATTTAAAGAAGTTAGCCCGACCAGCAGGCAGAGGAGAAGAATTTTTTTCATAGCCACTATTTTTTAGTTATTAAATGTAGTGTTCATTAAGTAGTCGTAAAAAAAAGCCGAAACGCTGCTTCGTGTTAGAAATTTATTTTTTTCTGAAGCTGAAAAGCTGTCGTTAAGCTTTGCGCACTTTTTCCCCTCTAAACCCTACCGTTTTCAGCTACAAAACCCACATTCTGCCATTCCCGAAAAAACTCCGTAACTTTGCCACAAGCAGAATTGCGCTTATAAAGCCATTTCTAATTTCTAATTCATAATTTCTAATTAAACAGAAATGTATCTAAACCACATAACCGAAGCCATTGGCAACACGCCGCTGGTAAAGCTCAATAAAGTAACCGAAGGCATTAAAGGCACCATCCTGGCCAAAGTAGAATATTTTAACCCGGGCAACTCCGTAAAAGATCGCATGGCGCTCCGCATGATCGAAGATGCCGAGAAAGCAGGTTTGCTGAAACCGGGCGGAACCATTATTGAAGGTACTTCCGGCAACACCGGTATGGGTTTGGCACTGGCGGCCCAGGCAAAAGGCTACAAATGCATTTTCACCTTGCCCGATAAGCAAAGCAAAGAGAAAATGGATATTCTGCGCGCCGTAGGAGCGGAGGTTGTAGTTACCCCAACCAACGTTACGCCCGACGATCCGCGTTCGTATTATTCGGTTGCCAAACAACTGAACAAAGACATTCCGAATTCTTTTTACCCGAACCAATACGATAACCTTTCTAATACCGCCGCGCATTACGAAGGCACCGGTCCGGAAATCTGGCAGCAGACTGAAGGTAAAATTACCATGTTTGCGGCAGGTGTTGGAACCGGTGGTACCATCTGTGGTATTTCTAAGTACCTGAAAGAGCAGAACCCGAAAGTGGAAGTAATTGGTTTGGATACCTACGGCTCCGTTTTCAAAAAATACAAGGAAACCGGTATTTTCGACGAAAACGAGATCTATTCTTACGCTACAGAAGGCATTGGCGAAGATATTTTGCCGAAAAACGTAGATTTCGACCTGATCGATAAATTCATTAAAGTAACCGATAAAGATGCGGCACTCATGACTCGTCGTTTGGCAAAGGAAGAAGGTCTGTTTGTGGGTTGGTCATCTGGCTCTGCAGTATTTGGTGCTTTAGAACATGCCCGCGAGCACATGAAAGAAGACGATATAATGGTAATTATTCTGCCAGACCATGGTACCCGTTATTTAGGCAAAGTTTATAACGACGAGTGGATGAAGAAGCAAGGTTACCTGGATTAGGCATACCCACTTTTAGGTATTTTTTAAAAGGGTTATTGTTTTTTAATAAAAAAAGCCGGACATTAAGAGTTCCGGTTTTTTTTATTTCTTGTTTTTCTGAAAATCGATAAAAATACCTGCTTTGTTAATGTTCTCTTTTATAGGATGTTCGTATAATTAATATTAAATTAATTAGTGGAATATTAAAATATTGAGGTAGACTAACTAATTAACTTATCGGAAGGAAAAACCTCTAAGAAACTTCGTTGTAAGATGCTTGAATATATACAGAACCTTTTTGAGTCAGTTGGATTTATTCCTCACGGGCATTGCTTCTTCTGGCAACCTGCTATCTTGGCAACCAATGTGCTAGGCGATGGCCTTACAGCTCTGGCTTATTTATCTATTTCCCCGGTTTTATTTTTCCTGACAAAAAAACGCAAAGACTTGAATCGTAAAAGTACTTTTGTGTTATTTGCACTCTTCATTTTGCTGTGCGGCATTACCCATTTTATTGATCTTGTTACCATCTGGACGCCAATTTACCGGGTGCAGGGACTTTTAAAAGTGCTTACCGGGCTGGTTTCTATAATGGCAGCTGTTATGCTTTACCGTTCTATGCCGGTTTTAAGACGCTTGCCCAGCAACAAACGTTTAGAAGAAGTAAACATTAAACTGCGTAGCGAAGTGGCGGAACGCGAACGGGCACAAATTGCCTTGCGCGAAGCCAACGAAGCCCTCGAAACCCGGGTACAGCAACGTACAGCCCAGCTCATTAAGACCAACCGCGACCTGGAACGGGAAATTGAGCAGCGCAAAAGAACCGAACAGATCCTGAAAGAAAAGAATCTGGAACTAATGCGCATCAACAACAATTTTAATCAGCAGTCAGCAGTAAGTTAAAGGCCAGAAAAGAGCACCTTTTAAAGCAGGTCACTTTTCTGGCCTTTAACTATAGCGTTTTAATTACTATAGAACGACATCAAAATTCAAGTCAGTTTTTTTTGATATACCATGATATATGTTTATTTCTGGTCTTAAAAGGCTTACTTTTCTTCTTAATTAGCCTACCATTTTTTCCAATCAAATAAAGTCTATCTTCTTTATAATAGACCTTTTCAGGAATTATAAACTGATTTTGTTTAATTCCGCCGTATTCTCTTGTTAATGTAGCATACTGATCAGAATTTATTTTTTCGCCCTTTTCATCAAAAGACAAAACCAAAGAATCAATTATTACTTTTTCTTTATTGACAAAAGTGAGCGTGTCATAAATAAATACTGGTTTTAGATAAATGGTATCGTTATTGAATTCCCAAATACCAGAAGTCCAGCTATATATTAAATCAATTCTTGTTGTATGCTTGAATGTTGAATCAGAATTTAACCTCAATTCATGGCCAAAATGGTCATTGTATTTCCCGGTATAATTTCTTTGTGCTAAAGATTTGTAGGCTAAAACAAGCAAGAGAAAGGCTAAGATCTTAAATCTCATCCTTTCTCAATAGCATCTACAAACCGGAAACTTTCGCCATCGAACAAACCTTTATCGCTCAGTTTCAACGCCGGAATTACCAGCAACGCCATAAAACTCAGGGTCATGAACGGCGAGGCTAGCGTGCTGCCCATCGCTTTGGCCATCGCATCGATCTGCGAATATTGCTGGGCTACTTCGTAACCGTCTTCCGCGCTCATTATGCCGGCTACCGGTAAAGCCAGCAGTTTTTCCGCCGGACCATCTACCGCACAAATCCCGCCTTTGGCTTTTATTATTAAATTCACCGCCCGGCAAATACTGTCATCGTCGCAACCAACGGCTACAATATTATGCGAATCGTGGCCTACGGAAGACGCAACGGCGCCACTTTTTAAACCTATATTTTTGATGAAAGCAACCGCAGGTTCGGCATTCTGGTAGCGGTTCACCACGGTAATTTTCAGTACATCATTTTCGACATCACTAACCGCATTGCCGTTCTCAATTTTGGCGGTTTCAAAAAGCTGGTGCGTAATTAATTGCCCGTCAAACGCTTCTATTACGCGCACTTTTTCGCCTTCAGAAGCTACCATTTTAAACTGTTCCGGCTTTTTCAGATCGGTATCGAAATTGTTCACCAAAGTGCTCGGCGCAAATTCGATGTTAGTTTTACCGTTTTCTGCAACCAGGTTACCATTTATGTAGGTTTGTCTTACTTCGAAATCCTGCAGGTTATTTACTACAATAAAATCCGCCGGATCACCTTCGCGCAGCAAGCCAACTTCCAGTTTGTAATGTTTAACCGGGTTAATGCACGCTGCTTTCAGAACTTTGAATATATCAATTCCTTTGGCCAAAGCGCGTTTCACCAGTTCGTTTATGTGGCTTTCTACCAGATTATCCGGGTGTTTATCGTCGGAGCAGAACATTATCATGTCCGGGTAATCGTTTAGCAGCTCAATTAAGGCTTCAAAATTCTTCGCCGCGCTGCCTTCCCGGATCAGGATCTTCATGCCGTATTTCAGCTTGTCGAGCGCTTCTTCTTTCGTGAAACATTCGTGGTCGGTGGTCATGCCGGCTTCAATGTAAGCTTTAGCCTGTTCGCCGCGCAAACCGGGCGCATGGCCATCTATCTGCTTGCCGAATTTTTGCGCCAGCGTAATTTTCTGCGTGACTACCGGGGCATGGTTCAGCACGCCGGGCCAGTTCATCATTTCGGCCAAGTATTTTATTTCTTCCCGCTGGAAAAGTTCTTCAATGTCTTCGGAAGTGATTTCGGCGCCGGCCGTTTCGAAAGGCGTGGCTGGAACGCAGCTTGGCGCGCCAAAGTAAAATTTGAACGGAACCTGCGCGCCATTTTCCAGCATGTATTCCACGCCTTTCAAACCCAGTACGTTGCCAATTTCGTGCGGATCGGAAACCGTTGCTACGGTGCCGTGCACTACGGCTAAACGGGCAAATTCGCGGGGCACAAGCATAGAACTTTCTACGTGCACGTGCGCATCTATAAAACCGGGCATAATATACTGGCTTTCAGTATTTTCGTCTCTAATAATGCTGGCAATTCTGCCATTTTCTACGTTTACGGTTCCACTGTAAACTTCCTGATTTTCAATATCTACGATCTGGCCGCTCAGGCTGAATGCTCTTCTGTACATAAACGGGTTGCCCGTATTTTACGGGTTGTTTTACGTGAATAAAAAGGTAAATTAGCGTATCTTTGGGGAAAATTCCGCGCTTATGAGGAAGTTATTTTCATTTTTAGTGTTGCTGCTTACCGTAACCTTACTCGTTGGTACGGCCTGCAGCCGTTCGCCCTACAAGAACCGTAAACCGCCCAAAGCCGGAAAACCAATTCCGTGCCCGATGAAAGACTGTTAATTGCTCTCACCCAAATAAATGAACTTATGAAGAAAATAGTTATTGCCATCGACGGACATTCATCCTGCGGCAAAAGCACTACGGCCAAACTTGTAGCAAAGGAACTCGGCTATGGTTATATAGATACGGGTGCCATGTACCGGGCCGTAACGCTCTATTTTCTGAATCATTTTATAGATGTGAACGACGACCATGGTATTAAGTTGGCGCTCGAAAACATCGAAATCTCTTTCAAGCATAATCCGAAGACCGGCCGCAACGAAACGTTCCTGAACGGGCTGAACGTGGAAGATGAGATCCGGAAAATGTACGTTACCGAAAAGGTTAGTGAAGTAAGCGTAATTCCGGCGGTGCGTCACGCTATGGTAAAGGAACAGCAACGTATGGGCCGCAAACGCGGCGTAGTGATGGATGGCCGCGACATTGGCACCACCGTTTTTCCTGATGCGGAAGTGAAGGTTTTCATGACCGCCGATACGTATACCCGCGCCAAACGCCGCCAGCAGGAGTTGTTCGCTAAAAACGAAATGGTGGATCTGGACGATATTATCGAAAACCTGAAAAAGCGCGATCACATAGATTCTAACCGGGCTGAAAGTCCGTTACGCCAGGCGCCCGATGCTGAAATGCTCGATACTTCGTTTATGGCGATAGATGAACAGGTAGATTTCGTGTTGGAAAAAGTGGCTACAAAAGTATTAACGAAAGAATTTTCCGAACAGGAATAGTGTTGTAAGCTTCAGAATGGAAATTGTAATCGATAAAAATTCCGGCTATTGTTTTGGCGTAGAGTTCGCCATACAAATGGCCGAAGACGAAATGCAGGAAGTAGAAGAACTTTACTGCCTCGGCGATATTGTGCACAACAGTATGGAAGTGAAGCGCTTATACGATAAAGGTTTGCGCATTATAGACCATGAGCAACTTAAAGACCTGCACGATTGCAAAGTGCTGATCCGGGCGCACGGTGAACCACCCGAAACCTACCAGATCGCGCTACAAAACAACATTGAACTGATAGATGCTTCGTGCCCGGTGGTGTTGAAACTGCAGAACCGCGTAAAACACGCCTACGATTCTACGGTGCAGCAAAACGGCCAGATCGTGATTTACGGGCAGCAGGGCCACGCCGAAGTAATTGGTATTGCCGGCCAGACCCGAGACGAAGCCATTATTATTACCACTGAAGAAGATCTTGAAAAAATAGATTTCAGCCGGCCGGTTACGCTTTTCAGCCAGACCACCAAGAGCACCAAAGGTTTTTACCACATCAAAAGCCTGATCGAAGAACGGATTCAGGCTGCCCAAGGCTCCATAGAAGAATTCGATGCGAACGACAGTATTTGCCGCCAGGTAAGTAACCGCGAACCGCACTTGTTGAAATTTGCGAAAGAATACGACGTAATTGTGTTTGTAAGCGGCAAAAAAAGCTCCAATGGCAAAGCCCTTTATTCCGTTTGTCAGCGCGAAAATCCGCAAAGCTACTTTGTAGAAAACGAATTGGAGCTGGAAGCCAGCTGGTTTAAAAACGCCAATTCTGTTGGGATATGCGGCGCAACTTCTACGCCCATGTGGCTCATGCAACAGGTTTCTGACCGTATTAAAGAGATCAGTTTGCAGGAAGCTTAAAAAAACTGTAGAGTTTTGAGTTAAAAAAGTCATTGCCGAAAAAAGACCTCACAGGTGTTTTAAACTTGTGAAGTCTGAAAAAACGCTATCCTTTTCGCTCGAAAAAGTCATTATTAATCTTCATTCCCGTCTGCTTTAGCTTCCGGTTTTTCTGAAAAACTAATATTACAACAAACGTATATAAACTCGTAACTTTAAGCCTTGCTTTTGCAGGGCTTTTTGTTTGGCCCGTTTTTTAAGTCTAACACTTGCTAAGGAGAATAAAATAGCCGTTTGGGTTGCTCGGACGGCATTTTAAATCTTCAAATTTCCAAATTTTCTCATTTTACTGATGAAACGTTTCTTTAAATATTTTCTGAACGGGTTCCTGATCATGGCCCCGATCACGCTAACCGTTTACATTATTATCGCTTCCGTGGCCTGGCTCGATGCCATGTTCGATATCGGGGAAATGCCTTTTCTGGGCCGAATTCCTGGTCTGGGTATTTTTATGGTGGTAGTGTTGCTTACCGTGGTCGGCTTTTTAGGTTCCACGTTTATGGTGCGGCCGTTTCTGGTAATTACGGAACGCATTTTCGGCAAAGTGCCCATTGTAAGCATTATTTATTCGTCTCTTAAAGACCTTTTCGATGCCTTCGTAGGCGATAATCAGAAATTCAATTGTCCGGTAATGGTAAAAATGCAGGAATCTCCGGAAGCCTTCCGAATGGGTTTCATAACCCAGGATTCGATGGCCAGCGTGCACCGCGACGATCTGGTAGCCGTTTATTTTCCCGATTCCTACAATATTTCCGGCAAGCTCTGGTTCATAAAACGCGACAACGTGCGCTACCTCGACCTACCAAGTTCCGAAGTGATGAAATTCGTAGTTTCAGGCGGCGTAGCAAAGTTATAGTTTGTTGAGTTTTTGGGGTAAAAATGATAGCGTTTTGAAACTGTAGAGACGTAATACTTTACGTCTCAAAACATTTTGCTCGGTACATTACCACATCAAACAATTAGCACATTAAACCCATGCCTTTTATAACCGAAGGAAAAACCAGGCTGCATTATCAGAAACTCGGGCACGGTCCGCGGGTGCTGCTGGCTTTTCACGGTTTTGGGCAAAATCTTTCGTATTATGTACCGGTGGCTGAAGCGCTTAAAGAAATGTACACCATTTACGCCTTCGACCTGTTTTTTCATGGCCAAAGCTGGCTCGATAAAGCCCACACGCCGCTTACCAAAGATTTCCTGATAGAATTAGTGCAACGTTTTCTTCAGGAAGAAAAGCTGGAGAAATTTTCATTGGCTGGTTTCAGCATGGGAGGGAAGTTTGCACTTACTATACTGGAGAGTTTTCCGGAGAAAATCTATAGCGTTTTTTTGGTGGCGCCCGACGGTATTAAGACCAGTTTCTGGTATAACGTAGCCACTTATCCGGGTTGGTTGGCTGGTTTTTTCAAACGCACCGTGGTGAAACCGCAACCATTTTTTAAGTTTGTAAACGTGCTGAACCGCTTTAAATTAATGCACCCTGCCATACTGCGTTTCGCAGCGCACCAGATGAATAGCCCCGCCAAACGCCTGAAGATCTATAAAAGCTGGACCAGTTTCCGGCTGCTCCAATTCGACCTGCCTGCTATAATCAAGCTGCTGAACCGAACTGAAATTCCGATGGTATTTTTCCTGGGTACATTCGATAAGATCATTACCGCCGCAGGCTTGCAGTTTTTTACCAAAGCCCTGCACAATTGCCAGGTAATAACCCTGAAAACCGGCCACAGCCATTTGCTTGCCGAAGTTGGTAATTACCTGAAACAGCATCCGGATCTGCGAAAATAACAAGCTGCCCTACAAAAAACGTTATGCAATAAACGAAAAAAGCCAGGCCGTTTCAGAGCAGCCTGACTTTTTTATGCGCAAACGGTAGCGTTTTCACAGTAAGAACTTACGGCTTGGCCGGTTCCATATTTACCGCCTGCATCTCGCGTTTAACTTGCAAATTCCTGAATAGGAAAACCCGTTTATCAATTTTCAGGGCTTCGAAAGTTAAAGCAACGGGGCGTTGTTGTTTATCGAGCAAAGTAACAGTTACCGGTATCACATTCGGAATTTTAGGCCGGTGGCCGGTAGCAGCACTAAAAGTAGCCTGTTCAGGTATTACCGAATCGGCAGCTAACTGATTTTGTACCGTGGCCAGATCCTGTTTAAAGTTATTTTCCAGTTGGCTGGCGTTCACGGTTTCTATCAGTTCTTTGGTTTTATCGGGGGTAAGTTTATTCTTTTTTAGATCTTTCAGTTCCGGTTCGCTGGGCATAAAGATCATCAAGCGTTCGGTATCGCCGGTTTGCATGGCTGTGTGAATTTCCTTGCCAAGCTCTTTTATACTGCCTTTTCCCCGGGTGCTGGGTAATGGTTTTTTCTTCGCAAATAAGCCCGGACTCATTTGAGCGCTTGCATTTTCAAAAGCTGCCAGCGTTAAAGTGAAGCTCAAAACCAAAGTCAAAATTCTTTTCATAGTCTGTTTTCGTTATAGTTTTTTAGAACGGAATATTTTAAACTATACGAAGTGCAAAGTGCTTGTTTTTGGCTTATGATAAGAATGGAATGGTGTTTTGCTTATATCAACGTTTGGTAGGAAGCCAACAGCCTATTTTTTAGGGTGAAAAACCATTTGTTTGAATAGAAAGTATCGCCCGCGAATCCGCACCACTTCAAAAAGCACGGAATTTTCTGCTCCCGAAGCATGGGCCAAAGCCATTTCAGCGCGGTAAAGCAACGGATTTTTCCGGTCGCGGCGGCTGACTTTTGTGTCGGTTGGTTGCCATTCATTCCAGTTTACCATGTTTTGGGTAGCCTGTTCCTGAATGAGGTTGAAATCGCGGAGTAGGTTTTGCTTTATGCTGTCGGGCGTAGTTTTTTCCAGCACCAGGCGCATATCTTCGGAGCTTCGCCGTTTCAGGATCTTCAGTTCGGTATCGTTGGGCAGATAATTTTGCAGGTTATTGAACTGGTTGTGCTGCAACCCCTCAAATACGGCTTGTCCTAATTCCTGCACCTTGCCCGCGCCCCTGCCTTTCCGCAGATTTTGAGCCTGCGCTTGAAACAAAATAAACAGGAATGCTGCGAGCAGAAACGGTAGCTTTTTCATGGTAAAAAGTAAAGAGTTGGCATTTGCTATACGATTTCATGCTTAAACTGATTAATGCAGTCTCAAAGAAGTTTTTTAACGGCTGGAAATGCGGATTGAAGTTTCAGGCAATAGATTTCTTTTGAACTAAGATCTATTCAGTAGAAATGGCACAAAGCTTGAACGTAGGAGCAACGCACTGAATTAAATAAGGAGGCAGGTTCAAAAACGCTATCATTTCAGGCCGAAAAACTAAAAAAGCATCCAATTTTAACAGCGAAACCTGCCGGAAAGCGTATCTTCAAACCTGAAACAATATTTTGTCCGTATGCACAAACGCCCTAAAAAACGCACCATCGGCCGCCGCGAACTGGTCGATTTTCCGGAGCTGGAGCTTTTTGAAATTGAAGCCAAAGTAGATACCGGCGCTTACACTTCGGCGCTGCACTGCACCGATATCCGGGAAGAAAAACTAGCAGACGGCAGCATTGTGATCCGGTGTAAATTCATGGACGAAAGTCACCCGAATTACAACAACAAGGTTTTCGAATTCCGGGAATTTGCCCTGCGCGACATCAAAAATTCCTTCGGAGATGTGCAGCAGCGTTACGTAATTAAAACCGCCGTTCAGGTATTCGATAAAGTCATGGAGGCCGAATTTTCCCTTTCCGACCGCAGCGATATGCGTTACCCCGTGCTTTTAGGCCGCGTATTTCTAAACCGCCATTTTATAGTAGATGTTTCCCGGAAAAATGTGGCTTACAAGCGCCGGTTAAAACTGGAGCAGAAAAAACGCGAAGCCGGCCAGTCTTAAAATTTGGATGCACCTTACTGCAGTTTATAAAGCAAAGCATAGCTGAAATAATGATCTTCCCGTTTTAAGATCCGGTCTGGTTGGGCCAGTATTTCAGCAAAGGCAGGATCATGAATGCTGGCTACAACCCATACTTTTTGGTGCCCCAAATGGCGCAGCGAATCGAGTTTTGTTGCTAAGGAATTTCCATAGCCGAGCGCTGCTAGATCAACGTTTTGAAGCTGGATCGGCGTTTGGTGATGTTGTGTATAATAGCGCACAACCGGCAGCACATCGTCGGAAGCAATAATCACTTCGTCGGGTTGCTGCTGGCGGGCAATAAATTGCAAACCATCACGCACTTCGGCAAAATCGCTGTGAAAAGGCTGGTTAATGGCGGTAAGTTGCTGCGAATTGCCTAGCACAATAATTACCAGTACCGCAATTATTCCGGAAAGCAGGCGGGTTTTAGCAAGGCCTTGCAAACCCAGAAATACCAGCAGAATAAGCAAGGGTAGAAAAAATAACGTAAGCCGCGCCAGCAAAGAATAATACTTCAGCGCCGAAGCCGCAAAACAGAAAAAGATTGGCAATAAAAGCAGGCATAAAATTACCTGGTAACGGGCTTCTTTCCGGTGGAGCACAATTTCCCGCAGCACGGCGGTAAAAGCAATTGCGGTAAGTATTACAGCAATCGCGGTTTTACCAATGGCTTTGGAAACAATGCGGTTTAACTGGTTGCCCAGTAACTGCAGATCGGCCAGGTTTAGCGGCGGAAAAGCCAGGAAATAATCTCGGTGAAAATTCTGCAGGTAATCGGATTGGGCGTTTTGTAGCAGCAGTAAACGAAAGTAAATCGCAAAACTTAATATCCAACAGCAACCCGCAAATACGCTTCCCAAAAAGGCCTTTTTGCTTTTCAGTTGCCAGCTTTTGATGAGCCAGTAAATGCCAATACCCGCCAGCGTAAAAACCGAAGGCATAGAAAACCAGATAATTACCGCACCCATCAGGCTCCAGATAAACGTATTCCGGTTAAACCCTTTTGGCGGACTTATGCGGAAAAAAAGCTCCAGCAAAAGTATTGTTGCCAGGCCGTCAGCAGCGTATTGTTTGCACTGCGTGGCATAATCTATAAAGATCTTTCCGAAGGCAACGAAGGCTAAAGCGGCGGTTGCAGCCGGCCAGTTCAGAAAGCGGCGGCTGAGGCGGTAAAATAAAACCAACGTAGCAATGCTGCACAATAAAGGAAAAAGCCGGGCCGATAATTCGTTATTGCCAAACAGATCGAGGCTGGCTTTTACCATTACCGAAAAAAGCGGCGGCGCGTATTGCTCATAATCCAGGTTCTGAAAAAGCCCGGAATAAGACCTTTCTACAAAATTGCGTATAAGGTTTGCTTCGTCCAGGAGAACGGGCCGTTGCTGCCACCAGATCGCCAGCCGGAGTAAAATACCGGCGGCCAGCACCAGCCACGCCAGCTTTTGCCAGAATCCGGGTGTTAGTTGCAGGCTGGCGAAGTATTTTGAAGAAGCGTTCATCCGAAAAAAAGAATTAAGAATAAGTTGGCATTACCGCCTCCGGAGCAATCCGGATACCGTATATTTGCCCGTCAGATCATTTTTCAAAATTAGGTTTTAAATTTTTAAAATGATCTTTTACGGACAGGAAACCGGCCGCCGAAATTTCCGATAACTGAGAAAAAAACTACCTATGAAAATTGCGATCCTTTCACGGAATGCTAAATTATATTCCACCCGCCGCCTGGTGGAAGCGGCCCAGCAGCGCGGCCACGATGTGCTGGTGCTCGACCATTTAAAGTGCGACCTGATAATAGAAGCCGGCGACCCATATATTATGTACAAAGGCGAAAAACTGACCGGCATCGATGCTATTATTCCGCGCATCGGCGCTTCGGTTACGTTTTACGGCACGGCTGTAGTGCGCCAGTTTGAAATGATGAAGGTAAAAAGTCCCGTGGAATCGCAGGCCATTGTGCGTTCCCGCGATAAGCTGCGCTGTTTGCAGATCCTATCTAAAGCCGGACTGGGAATGCCTAAAACGGCCTTTACCAATTACGGCGTAAAAGTGAAAGAACTGATAAACCAGGTTGGCGGCGCACCTTTGGTAATTAAACTATTAGAAGGCACGCAAGGCTTGGGCGTGGTTTTAGCCGAAACCGAGAAAGCGGCTGAATCGGTAATTGAAGCGTTCCATAATTTAAAAGCCCGCATTATTGTGCAGGAATTTATCAGGGAAGCGAACGGCGCTGATATCCGGGCATTTATTGTGAACGGCGAAGTGGTTGGCGCCATGAAACGGCAGGGCAAAGAAGGCGAATTCCGGAGCAACCTGCACCGTGGCGGCACCGGCAGCCTGGTGAAACTAAGCCGCGCCGAAAAAGCCGCCGCTTTACTCGCCGCCAAAACCCTGGGCCTGGATATTGCCGGCGTAGACATGCTGCAATCCAAACGCGGTCCGCTTATTCTGGAAGTAAATTCCTCGCCGGGTTTAGAAGGAATCGAAAAAGCCACCAAACTCGACATTGCCGGCAAGATCATTCAGTTTACCGAAGAGCTGGTGGTAAAGAAAAAGAAGAAAACCGCCAAAAAGACCAGTCCGCATTAATTCGGTGCATCTGAAACAAAAATCCCGCTGCCTGTTAAAAGGAGCGGGATTTTTGCTTTAAAAAACGCTATGCTTTCGGGCGGAAAAAGTGCTTACTGCATTACTGCCAGTTTCTTCGTAGCTACCGGTTTATCATCTACTTCCAGGCTATACAGATACAAACCACTACTCAGATTGCTCACATCTACCGTTAAGCTGCTGCTGTTCCTTTTCAGATCATACTTCCTGATTTCTCTTCCCGTAGCAATTTCCCGGATCATGATGCTGGCTTTGCCGTAGTTTTTGGGCAGGGAATAGGGAATAATAGCTTCTGCAGCTGTTGGGTTCGGGTAGCTTTGGCCTAGAGTTGTTCCAGCTAAAAGCGTTTCTTTTTTGGTTGAAGTAATGGTAAATGGTGGAACGACCGGTGGCAAGCCTGGTACTTTCACTTTAGCTACGTAAAAACCATAGGAATTGCCATTTCTGCATCTTCCGCCAACCATAAAGCTGCTATCAGGCAGAGCATCTAAAGTAATTGCCTGGATATCGGAACAGATACTACTGGTGAATGGATAAACATCTTTAAGGGTGCCATTTGCCCGGAAACGGAATAACTGAAATTCATTGGTAGCAACGCCGGAGGCCGGCCGCAGGTTAAATGCCAAAACAACTGTCGTGCTGTCTTCCAGTTCTTTAGTTTTAGAGAAAGCGTAATCATCTACATTAATGGTACGATGTACATAGCTCCACTTTACGTTCAGGCTGCTGTCTAATTTTACCAACATGCCCATATCCGTTCCATTTGGGTAATTGGTTGTTGCTGTATCGGTATACCCGGTATATAAAAAACCTCCGTCAGAAAGCGGGGTGATGCTGTTAAAGTTAGCGATCATGCCCTCCTTATTATTATAGCTTCTGATCTGAAATTGCTTATCTTTTAAGGTATCCCCATTTTGATTAAGTAATAATATGCGGGGATGCCAGGTATTACTTGAATTACCACCCGTTATCCCGGCTGCGATGATCTTCCCGCTTCTGGTGAACTTCAAATCTAACAATGCATCACGCGGATAAGTCTTAGTGTAATTCTTCATCCATTTAGTAACACCTAAACTATCAGTCCGAAGCAAAGAAAATCCACTATTTTGCAAATAACCTCCGACTAAATATCCTCTATCAGGCATAACCAAGGCTGTAAAAGGTACATTGTCAGTATTAGTAGAGAAAATACTCTGGGTCCATTGGGCAAAGCCGGCAGCATTTAATTTATAGAAATTAATCCCAGTTAAATTCCTCGTGGGATGATCGGCTGTACCAAAGAATATATAGCCGCCATCCGGGGTTGCCTGCAAGGCTTGGTAATAAAGCCCAAGGTTGGCTGGTCCTTTCCTAATCCACAGGGTATCAGTGTTTAGCTGAACCTGTAAAAAATAATTTACATAATCATATGCTCCAACCAATGTCGCGCCGGAATAAAGAATATTACCGTTATTGGCTTCTGCACTTGTTACAATGAATTTTGCATCAGCGCTTGTTTTGTAACTCCGTTCCTGGATTAGTTGCGGTTGCTGGGCTTGCGCCTGTAGCCAAACACCGAAGCTTAAAAAGAAGAGTATTAGTTTTTTCATAACCTATAAGAATCAAGAACCTGTTAACGAACTCCGAAACTGCACATGCTAATTGTTAAATTTTTAGCTTCAGAACAAGCTTTAAATATATTATTTCAGAATTTAAACCTCAGATTTTCAGATAACTGTCCCAGGCTGCAATGCCGACACTTTTTACGGTCCAAACCCTACCGTTTTTTTCCAAAGCAACTAAGGGTGGTTCACGGAAAACTTGTCTGAAGATTTAGTAGAAATTGTTAACTTGTGATGAATTGCAAAAATCCGGCTGAAGCATGCAACGTTTCGGTCGGTTTTTGCCTCATTATCAGGAAACGATTGCCTTACTCAACTACTTTTTCCGTTATAAATGATACCGTTTTTTACGCGCCGTAACCTGTTTCGCAAACCGGGAAATCTGCTGGCTTTCGCATTTTTATTCGTGATGCTTTCTCCCGGTTTCAGTCTGGCCCAGCAGGCAAAATTTACCATCAACGGCTTCGTGCGCGACAAACAAACCGGCGAAAACCTGATCGGCGTAGGAATTTTCAATCCGAAAACCGGGCAGGGAACCACCACCAATAATTACGGTTTCTACAGCATCACGCTGCCCCAGGATTCGGTAAACCTAATCGTTTCGTACCTTGGGTATGAGCGACTTTCCTTTAATATTTTCCTGAACCAAGACCTGGAGCAAAACTTCAACCTGACGGCCAACAACGAACTGAAAACGGTAGAGATCGTGGGCACTAAAGAAGAAAAGATCCGCGAAAGCACCCGCATGAGTACCATTTCGGTGCCCATTGCGCAGATAAAAACCTTGCCGGCTTTGTTTGGCGAAGTAGATGTTTTGAAAACGCTGCAACTTTTGCCCGGCGTGCAAAGCGGCGGCGAAGGCAGCACCGGTTTATACGTACGCGGCGGCAGCCCCGATCAGAACCTGATTTTGCTGGACGGAACGCCGGTGTATAACGCATCGCATTTGTTCGGTTTTTTCTCGGTTTTTAACGCCGATGCTTTGAACAACGTGGAACTGATAAAAGGCGGTTTCCCGGCGCGTTACGGCGGGCGGCTTTCTTCGGTGCTCGATATTAACATGAAAGAAGGCAACATGAAGGAGTTTCAGGGCGAAGCTTCGGTGGGCATTATTGCTTCTAAAGTTACCATGGAAGGTCCGTTAAAAGAAGATAAATCCTCTTTCATTATTTCCGCCCGTCGCACCTATATCGATGTGCTGGCCCGGCCTTTCATGAAAAAAGAGAACGGCGTTTTCGGGTATTATTTTTACGACCTGAACGGCAAGGTAAATTACAAGATCAGCCAGCGCGACCGCCTTTATTTAAGCGCTTACACCGGTTACGATAAATTCTACGGCTCTTTCGACGATTCGGAGCTGGAAGATAAATTGCACGTGGGTTGGGGAAATTTAACGTCGGCGCTGCGCTGGAACCGCATTATCAACAATAAACTTTTCGCCAACACGCATTTTACCTACACCAAATACCAGTTCGATATCGGTAACGAGCAAACCACGCAGTTCCGCAACGACCGGGGCGAGCTGGAAACCGAAAAATTCGCGCTGAAATATTTCTCCAACATCCGCGATTTCAGCCTGAAAACCGATTTCGATTATACGCCCAGCACCAACCATTACATCCGTTTCGGCGCGCAGTATATCAAGCACAGCTTTAAGCCCGGCGCATTGCAGATAGAAGAATCGAATCCGGATCCGGAAGCAGCCAACACCAATTTCTTTTCCCAGACGCTGGGCCATGAAAGCGGCATTTACGTGGAAGATGATATCAGAATTACCGATCTGCTGAAAGTGAATGCAGGTTTGCGCTTAGCCGGTTTTTACGTAGATAAAAAGCTCTATAACTCGCTGGAACCCCGCCTTTCGGCCCGGTTTATTCTGAACGAAGACTGGAGCGCGAAAGCATCTTACGCCCGCACCTCGCAGTTCATCCATTTACTCACCAATAGCGGAATCAATCTGCCAACCGACCTTTGGGTTCCGGCTACCGGCAAAATTCGTCCGCAGCTCGCCGACCAGGTTGCCGTTGGCGTAACCCGCACGTTATTCGACGAAGCCGTAGAAGTAAGCATTGAAAGCTATTACAAAGCCATGAACCACTTGATCGAGTACAGCGAAGGGGCCGATTTTTTAGGCACCACCGATAATGACTGGCAGGATAAAGTTACTTCCGGCGAAGGCTGGAGCTATGGTACGGAATTTTTTGTGCAGAAGAAACTGGGCAAAACTACCGGTTGGGTTGGCTACACGCTGGCTTGGGCCAACCGCAAATTCCCGGAGCTGAATGGCGGCGAAATGTACCCTTATAAATACGACCGCCGCCACGATATTTCCATCGTAGTTTCGCACCAGCTGAAGGAAAATATAACGGTTTCAGGCACCTGGGTTTACGGCACCGGAAACGCCGTTACGCTGGCCGAAGCGCGTTACGGCATTGGCAGCTACAATACTATAGAAGACATTGGCAGCCGCAATAAATTCCGGATGGCGCCTTACCACCGTTTAGACCTGAGCCTGAACCAGACCAAGAAGAAGAAATGGGGCGAAACCGTGAACAGCTTCAGTATTTATAATGCTTACAACCGTAAAAATCCGTATTTCCTGCGTTTAGAAGAAGGTTACGATATCGGTAATGGCCGGCCAACGGCGGTTTTCAAACAGGTAAGTTTATTCCCGATCCTGCCGTCTTTCTCTAAAAGCTTTAAGTTTTAAAACGCTATGAAAATGTTGCAAAAAACTGCTCAACTGGCTGCCGCATTTCTTGGCATAACCTTACTCAGCGCCTGCGAAACCGTAGTGGAAGTACCAATTCCGGCGCATACACCCAAACTAGCGGTGCGTTACATGCTCCCGGATACGGAACCCGATACCTTGTTCTACCAGTTATTTCCGCAATACCAGCCTTATGTAAACCACAGCCAGAGCATTTATTCCGGTTCGGAGCTGAAAGGCGTGAACGATGCCATGCTTACGGTAACTGACCAGAACGGCAACGTGGTAGAAACTTTTAAACGCGGCAACGGTTTCGGCTATGGTGCATCAGATGATGGCTATTACGAACCGGTTACGCGCTTTAAGGCCCAGCCGGGTCAAACGTATTCGCTCTCCGTTTCTGCACCGAATTATGAAACCGTAACCGGGAAACTCACCATGCCTTCTGGCATTTCCGGGGTTCAGGCAACGTTTCTGGAAACCAGTAGAGAGAATGGGGGAGGCAGCTATGCGCAGGTAAGAGGCCGCGTAACCATAAGCCTGCCCGATAACGGCGCCGAAAATAATTTTTATACGCTTTACGGCACCCTGCTCGATGATCGGTACGTTGCGAACGGCCGGGATGTATTTCAGGAAGAAATGGAAGATGATGCAATCGGAGTAAGCACAGAATTTCAGAATATCCATTTTTCCCCGATCCTGTACGGCGACGCCAATCCCTTCGATGATAAAACGTTTAACGGCAAAACCATTAACGTTACCCGCAACGTGATGCTTTTTTACGGCAATGCCGCTACGCCGCCGCGCTACCTCCGCATTTACGTGCACAGCATTACTGAAGATTCGTACCGTTTCCTGAAAAGCCTGAAAATGTATAACGAGACCGGCGATAACCCTTTTGCAGAACAAACCCGCGTACTGGGCAATCTTGAAAAAGGCTACGGTTATTTTGGTGGCTTCACCAGCAGTTATTTCGATATTGAATTACCGCGATAAATCCGGGTTTTTTTTAAGATTAAACGGGAAATGCATTAATCTGAAATAAAAATGGCGGCTTACGGGCCGCCATTACTTTTTTAACGCCAAACCATAGCGTTTTTATCAGGTTTTAAATGCTAAAAAACGTACCGTATCGAGACCGAGCCATCAACGCCGGCCGCATTGCCACCAATTAAATTCAGGTAAGGTTTTACGTCGGCGCTTATTGCCAGCGGCACTACGCCTAAACCATATTCCAAGCCAATAATACCATCTGCGCCAACGGTTACAAAACTGCCGGAACGGTTAAAACGGTTATTGTCGGGTTCGTAATATTCGTTGTATTTGTAATAGCCTACGTGGCCGCCGCCGCCATAATACCAAAGCAACCTTTTGGCTTCAAAAGCATTGCGGTGAAATTCGTACAGGAACGTGCCGGTAATACCTTTTCTGCCCAGGTGACTGCCCAGAATAATTTCTATGGCATTGCCTTCGCGCATAAAATGCTTGCCGGTTATGCCAAACTGGTTGCCTAAACGTAGCCCCACGCTGTTGTAATATTCCACGATCGGGCCGCCGTTCAGGTTGCGGACCTGTCCTTTTTGTTGCTGCTGCGCCTGCCCTTTAAACCCAAGCAAAACCAACATGCCAATGCAGAAGATGATCTTTAAAAGTGACGCGTAATTTTTCATAAACCTTGAGTAGTTAGGCATTTGTACGCAAAAAAACTTTTTTCGGGTAGGCAGAAACGCTATCTTTTTTGGCCTGAAAACCAAAACAATTGGTGAAGTTTATTTTTTGTAAGATTGCAGATAGGCTTCCTGCGAAGTGCGCCGCCCGATGAGCCTGAAAAAGGAAATGAGATGTTCTTTATCCTGCATTAATGCCCGTGCAAAAGCATCTTTTTTAGGTTTGTCTTCGAAGTAGCGCACGTATTCTTTTCGCACCAGTTCTTTGCCCGGCAATTCTTCGGCGCAGGTAATTTCTACGAGGCCGGTTTTCTCCCAGAGTTTTTTCCACCAGGCTACAGAATGAATGAAATACCAGTAATGCTGAAAATCTTTGCGCAGGAATGCGGGCACCTGTTTCAGCGTTTCTATTTCGCGGGTAAAGCAAACGTCTACAATAGCAATCACGCCATCTGGTTTCAGAAAGCGGCAAATGTAAGGCAGGTATTTTTCGTCGGTGCCGAAATAGGTGTAAGAATCTACCACAATAATGGCATCGAAATAATTTTCCGCAAATGGCAACGCACGCGCATCAGCCTGGATCGGAAAAACCTTGTCGGCTACTTTCCCTTCTTCAATGCGTTCCAGATTTTCGGTGGCCGGAATAGCTTCATCTACCGCCCAAACCTGTACCCCGAATTCCGTTGCCAGAAAAACCGAACTGATGGCTTTGCCGCAACCCAGATCGAGCACGCGCATGCCGGGTTTCAGCTTCAGCTTTTCTGTTAAACTTTCGAGGTTGAATAAAACGTTTTCGCCCATAGAATGCTGTTGCACCCATTGCGGATCGTAAGTGGTAGCGCGCGGAAATAAAGCACGTAAATTTCTGGAAGCCATAAGCGGTTTTTAGATTGCTTCCGGAAGTACGCAGCTGCTTTGGTTTGGGTTGAATGATTGAATTAGAGAATTAATGAATGAAAGAATGGTTAAATGTGAAGGCGGTGGAATTGCAGAATTTCGGAATGATCGGATTTAGAAGTTTTGAATCGAAGGATTTGAGAAGAAAAACCGGTCAGAAAGTTATTATTGTCGTTTACTTTAACAGACGGAAATGAATTTCTCAAAAACGGTATGGTTTTAAAGTTAAAAAGTCATTATCCATTCTCTCATTCATTAAAAAATATCTTATAAAAAAACAACTTCTAGCTATTTCCCAATCCTGGCGATCTCATCTGATTCATGAACTTTTACGCCGCCGCCGCTTTCTAATGCAGTTAGCAACATGGCTTTGGCTACGCAACGGGCCGGAACGGAGCGGTATTTTTTAAGGGGCCCCAGCATGATCGGGTTTAGAACGGAAAGCACTGCTTCGCCGATCTTTTCACCAAGGCGGCTTTCCTGGCGGTCACCGGTGAGCAGCGAAGGGCGGAAAATATGCACGGCGGTAAAAGGAAGCTCTTTCACGGCTTTTTCCATGTCGCCTTTCACGCGGTTGTAGTAGAATTTCGAGTCCGGATCTGCGCCCATAGCTGAAACTACCAGAAACTGCCGCGCAAAATGTTTGGAAGTGGCTTTGGCCAGTTCTACTACGTACGTGTAATCTACTTTATAGAAATTTTCCTTTGAACCGGCTTGTTTCATGGTGGTGCCCAGGCAGCAGAAAATATTGTCGGCTATCAGGTTGTTGGTAACGGCGAGCTTATCAAAATCCACGATCCGCTGTTCCAGTTTGGGGTGTTCGAGTTCCAGTTTGCGGCGGCCCACGGAAATTACTTTATCGTAATGGCTGCTCTGCAAAAGCATGCGCAATAAATAACTCCCTACCAGGCCGGATGCACCTGCGATCAGGGCGGTTTTTTGTGGCACCATAAGCTTCTTTCGTTTAATAAAAATAACCGTTCAGCCTTTCATTACCTCAAAAGTGCCGCTAAAGTTATTTTTTACTTTTTCAGCCCGTAACCCTACCGTTTTAAAAGCAAAAAACCTCGCCGCTCTAAAGCAGTGAGGTTCTGAATGAAATTATGGCAGAAATTATTCTTCGCCGGTTAAAGTAATGCGGTCTGGTTCTATACGTACTTTGCCGGCGCGGTAAAGCGTGCCAATGGCTTTTTTGAAGGTTTTTTTGCTCATGCCCAGCACTGCGTAAATATCCTGCGGATCGCTGCTATCGGAAAGGTTTAGGGTGCCTCCTTCGGCTTTCAGTTTATCCAGCACCTGCTCCGACGCATCTTTCACTTCGGCGAAACCGGTTTGCTGCAGGCTCACATCTATTTTGCCATCTTCGCGGATCTTCCGGATAAAGCCCTTGGTTTCATCGCCAGTTTCCAGGTTCCGGAAAACTTCGTTGTGATATAAAACGCCGGAATATTTATCGTTTATGATCACATTGTAACCCAGTTCGGAAGTGCCGGCAATAAGCAATTTGACCTGCTGGCCTTCCTGCAATTCTTCGTCAACCGGTTGCAGGTATTTGTTCAGTTTGGCAGAGCCCACAATCCGGTCCGAAGATTCGTCGAGGTAAATGTAAACCACGTGTTTTTCGCCGGGCTGCATGGGATTGCGTTGGTTATGGAAAGGCACAAAAAGATCTTTCTCCAGCCCCCAATCCATAAACGCCCCGATCTTACTCGAATCTTTTACTTCCAGCGCAGCAAATTGCCCCACGGTAGCTTTCGGCTTGAGGGTAGTGGCGATCATGCGGTCTTCGGAATCGCGGTAAATAAAAACGTTCAGCTTATCGCCGAGCTCTAAATTTTCCGGCACGTACTTGAGTGGCAGCAGAATTTCGCCGTCTTCCGAATCGAGGTAAACGCCAAAATCCACAAATTTCGCTACTTCCAGTTCGTTATAATTCCCGATCGCGACCATATTAATTGTTGAATTGTTTAATGGTTAAATTGTAAATTGATCAAACCCGAAAATTTGAAGTTTAAGAATGCGAGCTCTAAGAGAAAATTGCTTAAAAATGGTATGATTTCACCTTGCAAAACTATGTGCTAAAATACGATTCAACCATTTAGCAATTTAACAATTAAACCATTTAAATTAGTCCCGCAGGCTTTTAGGTTCTACCCAGGTATCGAGCTTAATTTTTTCTATCAGAAGGTAATTTTTGAACTGGTGGATCAGTTTGCTCATTTCGCGTTCGCGGGCTTCCATTTCGGCCAGTTCTTCGTCGGAGCTTTGCAGTACCGGTTCCAGTTTTGCCAGGTTTTCCAGCATCATGTCGCGGTTGTAGGCTGCTACCTGGCGGGCTTGTTCCGTTTCATTTTCGTCCTGCGCGGCAGCGTCCATATCGGCTACTACCACTTTTAAGAACGGCACCAGATCCCAGGGGTTATTCGGGCGATTCCAGGTAAAGGCAATGTTGCAGCGGCGGCATTTATAGCGGTTCGATTTCCAGCCTTGTTCGTTTTTTTCTACCGTTACAAATTTCAAATGAGAATTGTTTTCGCATTTCGGGCAGGCTGCATTGTCTTTCACGATCGTGTTCAGCTGGTCGCGTTTTTCCAGCACGGCTTCGCGGTTGGCAGCGTGTATGTAAAGGCTTTCTTCCAGCTTCTGGCAGGAGGTAGTAACCTGTTGTTCTTCATCGCTCAAAGCGCCTTCTTCTATCAGGCGTTCGGCCCGTTTCCGGAAAAAGTTTATCAGTTTTATTACTTCCCGTTCGTTTTCTTTCAGGTTTTTCATGCCGTAATTTTTCTTCGCTTCCAGAAACAAAGATACGCAATTTAAACGGGCAAAAACGGTAGCCCTTTAAAACAAAAAACTGCCCCGTGGTTTGCAGGGCAGTTTTTTCAGGAAAGGCAAACAAAATTACTCGTCGTATTTGGTTTTAGATTCGCCTTTATTGTTTTTCATTTTCATTTTTTCGTCCGAAGATTTCAGCTTGCTTTTGGCCGGTTTGCCATTTTTCATTTTGCCGGTTTCGTCGTCGTGTTTCATCTTGGTTTTACCCAGTTCAGAGTGACCTTTACTTTTGTTGGCCGGGCCTGCTTCGTGCATGTTCGGGTGGTGATGCATAATTTTTCCTTCCATGGTCAGGTGGTCGCCGTCGTGCAGCATCATGGTAGAGCCGTCGGTCATTTTTACGTTGCCATCTTTCATTACCATCATGCCGTTGCTCAGCGTCTGATCTTCGGTTATTACTGCGGCTACGCCGTTATTTACCATCATCAGTTTGCCGCCCTGCATCATAATACCGTCTTTCATGGCCGGGTTTTGCATGTGCTGGTTCTCAGACATTGCGCCCTTGGCTTTTACTTTGGTTGTGGTTTCTGAAGTTTGCGCCTGTACAAAAGAGCCGGTAAGCAGCAAGGCAAACAACAGCGAAAATAACTTTTTCATAGTTTTCAGTTTTGGTTTTTAAAGCAATTGACATTGTTTAAACTATTGCCCTGAAAAAATGTTGCACGGCGGCGTGGTTTCAGGCGGGCAGGAAAACATAAAACCCGAAACAGGAGTAAAAACAGGTGAATTTAAAACGCTTGTATAAATCTCTGAAACTATGAATGCAGAAAACCAAAGACCATTGAGCCCCGAAGAACAGGATGCCGAATTTCAGCGCCAGGAAGCTATTCGTTTAGCCAACCAGGGAGCCACCGGCGAAGCCACGCCGCCTGATCTGAGCCCGATGTCTCACCGCCGCGGTTCACCAACTTCCGATGAAAATTTTGACGGAACCCGCGCCGCTAATCCTGAAAGAAGCCTCGAAGACCGCGACACCAACGACGGCGACGCCAATAATGAAAATGATTAAGTAGTAGCAGAAAAAACGCTATCCTTTTCAACCAAAAAACTAAAATTCTGAAAGCCATGGCTGAATTAAATAACCCCGACGATAAAGACCAGATCACCAACGCCGACGAAAGCAAACGTTTGCCCGACGATAACCCGGAACCGTTGGAAGATATAAAAACCGACGAACTGGACCTGAAGCCCGAAGGTACCGTGGCAGAAGGAAATGTAGCTGCCAAAAACGAAGAAGATACGCGCAAACTAGACGGCAGCAATGCCAATAATATGCGCACCAAATAGCAAAAACGGTAGGGTTTCGGGCTGAAAAACTCAGCAGTTCCGGAGCCAGTGCAGCGCTTCTTCCCGGCCTTTAAAATAGCGGAACGTAACGCTTTCCGGATCTACTTTTTCGATGATGCTGTTAAGGGAATGCTGGTTGAAAACATAATCCGATTCCACAATGGCATTGTACCGGAAACCGGCTACAATGGCACTTGGCATCCAGAAGTTCTCGATCCAGCTGGCGTCTTCGCTGCCAATGGTTTTCATGCGGCGGGCATCGCCCATCAGCTTGCTTATTTTATGTTTCCGGATCAGGTGTAGCACCTGCTGGTGTACTTCCCGGAAAGCTTTGCTGGGAAGCAGGCCTTTCCAGTTAAGAATAAGGCAGTTGGCATCGGTGTCATGCTCCAGGCTGCAACATTCATTTTCGAAACAAATTACTTGGGTAGACTGCATAATACCTCGATTAAGGGTGAGATGTAACCAGGTTTCTGAAGTATAAGATTTAAAAATGGATGTACTATAAATCTTCGTATAAAGTTAATGTTGTTTTTCAGAAATACAATAGCAATTGGTTATTAATCTGGTTTTACCAATTGCCGGCGGCTTACAACTGAAGTGTTTTTTTTACACAACCGCAAGCGGCCGGAAACGTTTACAGGTAAGCGTATTTATTTACCAGATCAAACTCAAAAATAAAATTATGAACCGTAATAGAAATTATAACCAGTCCCGCGAGTGGGATGACCAGGAACAATACCGCCAGAACCGAAATAACGACCCGCAACGCCGGCCGGAAGATATGTGGCACCCTAACCGCATCGATTACCGAAACGACGAACGCGAAAAATTTAGGGGGGCTTACCGTTTAGATAATAATCCTGAAAACCGCGAAACGTACCAGAATCTGAACCAGGAAAATTACGGTAACGATTACAGCTACGGCCACGCGGGTAATTCGCGCAACGGTGCAGACCGCGGCCGCCACCAAAGCGATTACGGTACCGGCGGAACTTACGGCGCTTCGCGTAATGCCGGTTCTATGGGTAGTTACGGCGGCGCGCTTGGCTTCGGTTCTTCCCGCAACGGCTACAATAATGAACGCTGGGCCAGCGGCCACCACGAAAATGCGTATCGTCCGGAACGCCGGATCTATGGTGCTTACCGCGACCGCAACAGTTTTGCCCCCGGCGAACGCGAAAGTTACGACGGCAGTACCCGTTACGGATCGCAGGGAGCAGATAATACCCGCGGCTGGCGCAACTCAGAAGAAAGACAACCAAGCCGTTACAACCGTTTTGCTCCTTCGCAGGACGATTCGCGCTACGAAATTTACGATACTTCGGAAAGCCAGTATAACCGCGGCAATTACAGCAATTCCTCACAAGGCAGCATTACCGATGATCTGAACCTGCGCAGCCATCAGGAATTTCCACCTTACGACCATTACGGTTCGCGGCAGCGCGCCCGGTACCGCCAGGGCAGCGGCTACGACCAGGATATGTATTCCGGAACTTCTGATATTGGCTACGGAAACACTGCCACGCCTTTTGAAAGCGAAGTTTACCCAAAGAACCGCTATTACGATCCGCTTTCCGGTAACGCCTGGAATCCGAGTTCGGAACGCTGATTTTAGGCTCGTAACGTTATAAAACGCTATGTCCTGAATGTAAAAAAGTCACTGCCCCAAGCAGTGACTTTTTGTTTATAAAACAGTACCGTTTTTTTAATTTGAAATCTTAGAAACAAATCTCCATTTTAATATCAGCGCGCTGGTAATCATTGGGTGGTAAGGGCACTTCCACAAAGCCTAATTTTTTATACAGGTTTAAGGCAGGTGTGAGTATTCGGTTCGAGAGCAATTCTACTTTCGGCGCATTTATTTCGCGGGCTTTTTCAAGGGCAGCTTTGCCAAGTGCATAGCCAATTTTCAGGCCTTTGGCTTTATCGGTTACGGCCATTTTTGCCAGTTCAAAAGAACCATCCGGGTTTTTAATTAACGCCGCCGTGCCAACGGGTTCACCATGCAACAAAGCCATAAAAATGTAACCGCCTTTTTTCAGAATATAGCCTTCCGGATCGTCGAGCATGTTATTGTCAGCTGCTTCCAAAACAAAGAATTTCGTGATCCATTCGTGGTTCAGGTCGCGGAAAGCTTCGCGGTGAACAGGTTGGTAAGCTACAATTTCGACGTTTGCAGATAAAGCCATATTATTTAATATTTCCGGCAAAAGTAATTTAAAAGCTTCAGAATGCAGCCGTACTTTTTCCGGAATATTTAAATATTGCTAATTAAATTAGCTTTATTGAGGATTTAAATCAGCTTAAGTAAAATAAGCTAAAAATATTGGTTTATTTTTGCTGAAAATATTAGTAATTTCGTAACTTTAAGCATGGAAAAAAAGGACGAACTATGGAAGGGCAGAGGTGCGCAATTCGATCCGGCCAACAAATTTCAGAAGCATGCTTACGTAACCGAGCACATAGAAGGCCTTGACGAACCTTGGCTGATTGAAGCCCCGAAAACAGAATATTTTACCGAACTACCGAAGAAAATTGTAAATAAAATCGATAGTCCGGATCTGGGTTTGGGTTATTCGCTTAATCCGTACCAGGGTTGTGAGCATGGCTGCGTTTATTGCTACGCGCGTAACACCCACGAATACTGGGGCTATGGCGCCGGCCTCGATTTTGAAAGCAAGATCATTATAAAAGAAAATGCGCCGCAGGTTTTGGCCAAGCAACTCGAAAACCAGAAATGGGAGCCTAAACCGATCATGCTGGCCGGCAATACCGACTGTTACCAACCCATAGAAGCTAAAAAACAGATCACCCGCAAAATCCTGGAAGTGTTGCTGCGCTACAAACATCCGGTCAGCATCATTACCAAAAATTCCCTCATTCTCCGCGACCTCGATCTGTTGCAAAAACTAAATGCGCTGGATCTGGTGCACGTAAATATTTCCATCACCACGTTAAACGAAGAACTTCGCCGCAAACTCGAACCGCGAACTGTTTCGGGTAAAAAGCGGCTGGAAGTGGTAAAACAATTAACTGATGTAGGAATTCCGGTAAACGTAATGCTTGCGCCCATTATTCCAGCCCTGAACGATTACGAAATTCCGGAACTGATGCGCGCCGCCGCCGAAGCCGGAGCCAGCAATGCCGCGTATACTATTGTTCGTTTAAACGGTGCCATTGGTGGTATTTTTGAAGATTGGGTGCGAAAAGCTTATCCTGACCGGGCCGAAAAAGTGTTGTACCAGACCGCGCATTGCCACGGCGGTAAACTGAATGATAGTCGCTATGGCACGCGTATTATTGGCGAAGGAAACTTTGCCAGCAATATTGCTAATTTGTTCCGGGTAAGCAGGAAAAAATATTTCAGCGGCCGCAGCATGAAACCGTATAATTATACGCATTTCTGCACCATGTCGGGCAAGCAATTAGGGTTGTTTTAAAAGCCGCAAAGCTTAAAAAATGCAAATGCAATTGCAGCGTTTATTTTGTTTGCCGGAAAATCATGTTAGTTTATTAACCAATTGCAGCTTCATTTTCGTAAGAAAAACGCTATGCTTTTCATCTTAAAAACTGCTCTTAGTCAGAATTTTAAAAATTCCCCGGAAAAACCAAAAAACAAATAACCAGCAACCAAATTAATGCCCGAATTACCAGAAGTTGAAACGCTCCGGAAATATCTGGAAGAAACCAGTTTACACCAGAAAATTACCGGCTTTTCGGCCGTAGATGCCAAACGCCAGATCACCATGCCGCTGGACGAATTCCGGCAGGGAATAGTGGGGCGGAAGATGGTTAAAACTACGCGGATCGGGAAACATTTACTGGTTACCCTCGACAACGGAAACGTGCTGAGTCTGCATTTCGGTATGACCGGCGACCTCCATTATTACCGCATTCCCGAAGATGCACCGCGATTTGAACGGGCTACTTTTTTCTTCGACAGTGGCTTTAAACTGGCATTTGTAGATTCGCGGAAATTTGGCCGGATTGGTTTGTGGGAAAGCAAAACGGTATATAAAACAGCCAAAAAACTCGGGCCCGATGCGCTGGATATTTCCGAAGCGGAATTGAAGAAAAATCTGCGCAAAAGAAAAAGCCCGCTGAAACCTGCCTTGCTCGATCAGAAAATTCTGGCCGGCATTGGCAACTGGCTGGTAGATGAGATCCTTTTTCAGGCAAAACTGCATCCGGAAATAATTGCTGCTGAACTTACCGATCCGGAATTACAAAACCTGCTGCAAGCTATGCAAAATGTGCTGCAGATCTCCATCGAAAAAGAAGCTATTTACCGCGAACTTCCGGTTTCATTTCTCATTCATTCCCGCGAATGGGACGAATCGCCGCATCCTGAAAAAGATGCTCATAAGAACTGCCCGCGCTGCAAAACAGAAATTATAAGAACTGTGGTTGGCGGTCGCGCTACGTATTTATGTCCTCAGTGTCAGCCGACTTAAAAATGGCGCATGCGTTTAAAACGGTATGGTTTTAAGGCGAAAAAGTCTGAGAGAATTAAATACTGAATTACTGCCCGAAATAAGTACTTTTGTGGCAGAAGCATTAGCGAAATTGTTCATTATTTTCGGTGCCGGCACTACTTGTTGGTTGGCAAAATTTTAAGGCATGAAAGATAAAATATACAACGCGTTGCCATTGGTGCTCCTGGTTTCAGGGCTTATTGTTACGGTTTTATTTTTCCGGAACGAGCTGCGCTGGCACGATCTCAATCAGCAAACCTATTACCAGGACCAACTGGAGAAAATAAAGCAGAATATTACGTACCGGATGCAAACGTATGTAGATGAACAGATTGCAGCCGGCGCTTTCATTGCCAGTTCTGAACACGTAAGCCGGCACGAGTGGCGCGATTTTGTGGCAGCCTTGCAGTTAGATGTAAACTACCCCGGAATAAACGGACTTGGTTTTGCCGTGCCTGTAAACAAAGCAGATTCGCTGGCCTTTACTATGGAAACCCGCCGAGACCGGGCTGCTGAATTTACGATCAGAGGTTTAGGCTTGGTACCAGATGCAAAAGACTTTTTTGTGATAAAATATCTTGAACCGCAGTTGCGTAATTACAAAGCGCTGGGTTTTGATATGGGCTCGGAACCAATCCGCCGCGCCGCCATGGAAAAGGCCAGGAGTACGGGTAAAGCAGCCATTTCGGACCGGGTAGTGTTGGTGCAGGATAATAATAGAATGCCCAGCTTTTTGATTTACGTGCCTATTTTCCGCTCCGAAGCCCTTGCCGATACGGCCGGCAAACAGTTTTTAGGTTGGGCTTATGCGCCGTTCATTGCAGAAAATTTTATGAAAGGCGTGCTGCGCCGCGAATTAAAACGACCGAATCTGCCATATAAAGTAGAGCTTTACGATGGTGCTAAAACCGATACCAGCAAGTTGCTTTACAAATCGTGGGTAACGCGGCCAGACCAGACCGATTCTACTTATTCAACATCATTCCCGGTTTACAATAACCAATGGACGTTGCGCCTTTTGCCGGTGCGCGAGTACGAAACGGCTAAAGGTAAAACGCTGGCATACGTTATTCTTTTCGGGGGAATTTTGCTGAATATTTTGCTTTTCTTTTTGCTGCGCGCTTTTGCTAACACCCGTAAAAATGCCCTTGCACTGGCCGATGAAATGACCGTGGAACTCCGCGAACTGAACCAGAACCTGGACCGGAAAGTGGCAGAACGAACGCAGGAACTGGCAGCTAAAAACAAGCAACTGAGCAACTACGCCGAAAACCTGAAAAACGCTTACGAGGATATGGAAGTGAAAGTGAAATTCCGGAATCTGCAGCTCGAAAAGCAGGTTAAAGCCTTGCAGGAAGAAATTTTAAAGCTTAAAAACCCTAACGGTTAATCTTACGCTGTGCGTTACCTCGATCTGAATATTGTTGCATCGGAACACCTGCTGGGCAGTTGGGATGTATTGGAACGCCCGGGCGGGCAGGTTTCTGATACTTCCGTTTTTGCAAAGTGCAGCAAAGTGGTTTTTCAGAATAACGGCTCCGTGGTGGTTACCGATGGTACAATGAAGACCGGCCGTTGGGAACTGTTCAAAGAAACCGAAATTATTTACAACCCGCAGCTCAACTTTACTTTCAGCGAAGAAGAAGGCGTTTTAAATGCCATCATCACCCGTTTTCGCGAAGACGATGAAGAAGACTATATAAGCCGGAAAGTAACCTTTTATTTTACCTCCGGCATGGAACTGGTTCTGGAACAAAAAGCCGATAGTCCGCTCTAATCTCCAATAAATTCTTAAGCACTTTTTGGGCTGAAAAGCATAGCGTTTTCTTCCTGCCAATCCGTCACTTTTTGGCCTCAAAACCCTACCGTTTCACAAACAAAAAATGCCCGGCTCAATTTCCTGACCGGGCTTTTTGTTTAGGTTTTTCTCGAGCGAAAATCTTATAGTAATGGCAGATTCCCGGCTATTTCTTTCAGCGCGATCTCTGCAATTTTGGCCTGGTACTGTGAATTGCTGTAGCGTACTTCGGCATTTAAATGGTTCAGCTGCGCATCACGGAATTCTACCGGAGTAAGCGTTCCTAACTTGTATTTGTCTAAGGTAATTTCCAGGTTGCGGCGCGAAATTTCTACGTTTTTCTTTTCCAGCGTTACCAGATTTAAATTGGTAAGGTAAACCTGATACGCCCTGGTAAGCTGTGAATTGATGGTTTGGTTGGTTTTTTCCTGGTCTATCTGCGCGTTTTTTATCTGCAGTTCGGCAATTTTTTCGTTACGACGCTGCAAGCCTCCATTAAACAGATTTACCGAAGCCGAAAGCCCGTACGTTAAACCCCGACCAGATGAAGAAGTAGCAAAACCCAATGCAGATTCCGACCGG
The DNA here is from genome assembly GCF_042657365.1 of Adhaeribacter terreus. Taxonomy (NCBI): domain Bacteria; kingdom Pseudomonadati; phylum Bacteroidota; class Cytophagia; order Cytophagales; family Hymenobacteraceae; genus Adhaeribacter; species Adhaeribacter terreus. Next base: position 45,696 of record NZ_JBHSKT010000009.1, read on the forward strand.
CTGAAATTATAACCCGAATTTACGCCCACCGCCGGATACCGGAGCGCGCGCACCTGTTTCTTGTCAAGTTCGGCAATGCGTTTGTTAATTCCGGCAGCTTTTAAATTCGGGTTTTGTTGTTGTGCCAGGTCAGAAAGTTGGCCTAAAGTAAGCGAAGTATCGATCCGGATCGAGTCTGTTACTTCGAAAGGGGTTGCAATATCGCGACCGATGATCTCATTCAATAGGGTTTTGGTATTGGAATAAAGTTCCTGTTGGCGCAGCAGATTGGTGGTATCGGTGTTCAGATCTACCTGTGCATTCAGTACGGCAAGTTTTGCTGCTTTTCCTATGGTAAAACGATTCTGGGCTACATTTAAGCGGGTGCGGGAAATGGAAATGGCAGAATCGTAAGCTAAAAGTTGCTGCTGCTGCTGGATCAGGTCGTAATAGGTGCGCATTACTTCGCCCACTTTGGTTAGCACAGTTTGCTGCAATTCGGTTTCGCTCAGCCTCCGGAATTCCTGAAGCTGGTCGTGGCGGGCAAACATTCTGAACCCATCGAAGATCGTCCAGTTCATTTCTACCCCATAGTTCACGTTCGAGTTCCGGGCATTGTTCCGTTCCCGAATGGTGCCATCAGATTGCGTCTGGCGGGTGGTCTGAATACCGTTATTGTCGTTCAGCACGGCATCTACCCGCGGTGTAAAACCGGCATTGGCCCAGCTTACGTTCAGGTCCTCAATTTCAACATTATTTCTGGCCAGCCTGATATCGTAATTCCGCTCCAGTGCGATCCGCACGGCTTCTTCCAGCGTTAAAATTTCCTGCGCTTTGCTTTGCCCGGCTGTAAATAACGCGGCCAGCAAAACGCCAAGAAAAAGAAATTTATGTTTCATCTTTATATTAAAACTAATTATTTCGATCAGTCCCACTTTGGAGGGGTAGGGGAGGACAGGTACATTATTGAATTTTGACGCAATAACGTGGTCATCCCCCACCCCCCCTTCAAAAGGGGACTTTTCTCTTCAAATTTCCAAACTTAGTGCCCGGCTTTCAGCGCCACTTCTTTCTCAAATTCCTCAATATGCTCGAATTCCGGGTGATGCTTGCGTTCTTTGCTCCACATAGAATAAATAGCCGGAATAACGAACAAGGTCAGAATTAACGAGAACATGGTGCCGCCAACAATTACAATACCCATGCCCATACGACTTTGCGCGGCCGCGCCTAACGCTAAGGCAATTGGTAAAGCACCCAGCGCAATGGCCAGACTGGTCATTAAAATAGGGCGGAGGCGGGCTTCAGAAGCTTCCATAATAGCCTCCATTTTTGGCTTGCCCTGTTCGCGGAGCTGATTCGCAAATTCTACGATCAGGATACCATTTTTCGTAACCAGACCAATAAGCATAATGGTACCGATCTGGCTAAAAATGTTCCAGGTCTGCCCGAAAAGCCACAAAGAAAGCAGGGCTCCGGCTACCGCCATGGGCACGGTAAGAATAATAATGAGCGGATCAACAAAGCTCTCGAACTGGGCTGCCAGAATTAAATAAATAAGCAGCAAAGCCAGCGCAAAAGCAAAAGCCGTGTTCGAGCTACTTTCCACAAAGTCCCGCGATTCACCGCCTAAGTCCGTAGAGAAACTGTCGTCCAGCACTTTATCCCGGACCCGGTTCATGGCATCGATCCCATCACCGATACTTTTTCCCGGCGAAAGACCAGCAGTAACTGTAGCAGACATGTAACGGTTATTGTGGTAAAGTTGCGGCGGGGCGCTTCTTTCATCTACTTTCACCAAATTATCGAGCTGAATCAGCTGGCCGGTATTGCTGCGCACGAATAGCGAAGTCAAGTCAATCGGCGCATCGCGGTCGGATTCTTCAAACTGGCCTACTACCTGGTATTGGCGCCCGTTCATGATAAAATATCCGAATCGTTGGCCGCTGAGCGAAAGCTGTAAGGTTTGTGCTACGTCTAAAACAGATACGCCCAGGGTTTGCGCTTTTTCCCGGTCTATGGTAATGTTTATCTCCGGTTTGTTGAATTTCAAGTTCACATCTACCATGCTGAAAGTAGGATCTTTGGCGGCTTCTTCCAGAAAAACCGGGATCTTTTCTTCCAGCGCCTGAAAATTCGGAGCCTGAATAATATACTGAATTGGCTGGCCGCCGCGCCGGTTTACCGAAATAGTTGGCTGTTGCGTAACCATGGTTCGGGCTTCGGAATAGCGTTTGGTCAGTTTGGTCAGGTCTTCAGCAATTTCTTTTTGGGAGCGTTCGCGTTCCGAAGGTTCTTTTAAAGCCAGACGTACCATACCGCTGTTTACGGAACCAGAACCACCAAAACCCGGCGAAGTAATAACCAAGGCAACCTGTTTTTCCGGCACTGAATCGTTCAGTAATTGGGTCAGGTCGGTCATAAAGCGGTCCATGTAATCGTAAGAAGCACCTTCTGGCGCCAGAACCTGCAAACGGAGCATGCTTCGGTCGTCGTAAGGGGCCGTTTCTTTTTGCAGGCTTATGTAGAAAAATACGATCATGGCAAGGCAAACGCCGATAATCGGGAAGCTAAGCCAGCGGTTTTGCATGAAGCTTCCCAGCGTTTCGGCGTAGCTTTTATTCATTTTCTGAAAATACGGCTCGGTCAAATCGTAGAATTTCGACTTTTTATGGCCGCCTTTTTTCATTAGGTAAGCATTCAGCATGGGCGTTAATGTAAGTGAAACGAATGCCGAAATAAGCACCGCCGCCCCGATCACCACACCAAATTCGCGGAACAACCGGCCTACAAAACCTTCCAGAAAAATAACCGGCAAAAATACCGCGGCCAGCGTAATAGAAATGGAAATAACCGCCAGGAAAATCTCGTTCGAGCCTTTAATAGCGGCCTCGATCGGGCTCATGCCTTCTTCCACTTTCTTGAAAATATTTTCGGTTACTACAATACCATCATCCACTACCAAGCCGGTTGCTAGTACAATTGCCAGCAGCGTCAGCACATTCACCGAAAAGCCGCAAAGGTACATAATGAAAAATGTAGCGATCAAAGAAACCGGGATATCGATCAGCGGGCGGAAAGCAATGCTCCAGTCGCGGAAGAAAAGGTAAATGATCATAATAACCAGCACCAGTGCAATGGCAATGGTTTCGCCAACTTCCACTACCGATTTTTTTACAAAAACGGTATTGTCCATAGCAATATTCAGCTTCAGATCCTTGGGTAATTCATTTTTTAGTTTTTCGAACTGCTCGTAAAAGGCTTCAGAAATTTCTAAATAATTGGTGCCCGGTTGCGGAATAATGGCTAAACCAACCATGGGCTGGCCCGATTCTGTCATTTTGGTTTCCAGGTTTTCCGGCCCGAGTTCGGCGTTGCCAATATCGCTGAAACGAATAATTTTACCAGCTTCCGATTTTACGATCAGGTTATTGAATTGCGTTTCGTTAGAAAGATTTCCAAGCGTTTTTACTACCAGTTCGGTGTTGGCGCCGGTTACTTTTCCGGAGGGAAGCTCTACGTTTTCGCGGTTAAGTGCATTGCGTACATCGCTAACAGTCAGGCCATAAGCGGCAAGTTTGCCGGGGTCGAGCCAAAGGCGCATGGCGTAGCGTTTCTGCCCCCAGATCTGGACCGTACTTACGCCCGGAATAGTTTGCAAACGCTGTGCGATCACATTTTCGGCATAATCGCTGAGCTCAAGCTGGTTGCGGTTGTCGCTGCTCACCGTCATTGAAATAATAGATTCGGCGTCGGCGTCAGCTTTGGAAACTACCGGCGGGGAATCAATGTCTTCGGGTAAATTCCGGATGGCCTGCGAAACTTTGTCGCGCACGTCGTTGGCGGCTTCTTCCAGGTCTTTTTCCAGGTTAAATTCTATGGTAATGTTGCTGGTTCCCTGGTTACTCGATGAAGAAATATTCCGGATGCCGTCGATCGAGTTGATGGCTTTTTCCAGCGGTTCAGTTATCTGCGATTCAATAATATCGGCGTTGGCCCCGGTGTAACTGGTACGCACCGAAACCACAGCCGGGTCTATGGAAGGAAATTCGCGGATGCCCAGAAAGGTATACCCGATCACGCCAAAAAGTATCAGCATCAGGTTGATCACAATGGTGAAAACCGGCCGCCGGATACTGGTGGTAGATAAACTCATATTAATTATTTTTTATACCTGACTTTTTAGGTTAAAAACGGTAGCGTTTTGGGTTCAAAAAGTGCTGGTTTGTTTTATTTTAATCTGGCAGAAGCTCTGCATTATTCAGTTAGCCTTGGGTCGAAGTTTACCAGTAAGCTATTTTTTCTGCGGAGTGCCATCTGCTACAATTTTCACTTTTACCGGCGCATTTGCTTTTAAAGCCATAATGCCGGTAGTTAAAACGGTATCGCCAGCAGAAAGACCGGAAGTAATGAGCACGTCTTTTTCAGTACGGGTACCGGTTTCTACTTTTACTTCTTTGGCTTTGCCGTTTTCCGCTACAAACACTTTTTTACCATTCTGGATCGGGATAATGGCTTCGGAAGGAACCAGCAACGCATTATCTGTTTCAGTAAGTGGAAGCTCAATATTGGCAAATGAACCCGGGCGCAAAATATTATCCGGATTGGCGGCGCGGGCGCGGAGTTGCAAGGTGCGGGTAGCAGATTCAATTCCGGGCTCAATGGCGTAAACTGTGGCGGTATATTTTTTAGGGCTGCCCGCAATCGTGAAGTTGATCTCGGTGTTTACTTTTACCTGGTTCGAATATTTTTCCGGAACGGAGAACGTGATTTTTACCGGGTCTGTATTTACGAGGTTGGCAACCACAATGTCCGGCGATAAGAAACCGCCTTCGGAAATATTGCGCAAACCAATTTGTCCGGAGAAAGGCGCTTTAATGGAAGTTTTGGCCAGCTGGGCCTGAATGAGTTGCGTTTGAGCTTTGGTGGTTAGGAGATCGGCGCGGGCCACATCGTATTCTTCTTTGCTGATCGCTTCTTTTTGTAAAAGTAAACCGGCACGGCGTTCGTTTTCGGCGGCAAGCTGTTGTTTGGTTTGGGCCTGGGCCAGCTGCGCACGCAGCTCCGAATCATCGACTTTCAGCAAAACCTGGCCTTTGCTTACGCGGCTGCCTTCCTGGAAAGAAATGTGGCGCACTCGGCCGGAAATTTCGCCACGGATCTCCACCTGTTCGTTGGCTTCTATAGAACCGGTTACGGAAAGTGTATTGGCAAATTGTTGTGGTTTCAGAACGATTCCGCTTACACGCATGGCCGGCATAGCGCCGCCGGGGCCGCCTTTTTTTCCGCCGGGGCCATTTTTGCCTTCCAGCTTTTTATTGGCAGAGATCCGGTAAAAAATAAGAGAACCAAGGGCAACGAGTAAGACGGTGTAAACAATGTATTTTGTTTTCATAATGCAGTTAAGCGGAGCTTTTAGCCGGTTTCTGATCCCGACTTTTGAGGGCTAAATCCTTAGCGTTTTTAAAAATATGGCAACCCGAAAAGGAGCCTTGAAAAGGAAACGGATTTTTGTCATAACGGCAAAACCGCCATTTCCATATACTGCGGTGCTATTTTTCGGGCAGGTTTTCCTTAAGCTGAAATTCAAACAAAGCTAATACGAAAATGCTTTCGATAGGGCAATTTTTTAAAAGCTTTTGTTAAATTTCGTGTTTTCCGGGTGGCCGGCGCAATTAGATGTAGCTACAGATAAAAGGTTTAATTTTAGATCTCAGAATTTTGAAAATACCTGTTCAGCTTTCGTAAACCACTAAAATACTTTCCGGACATTCCATTTAAGATCAGCGATGAAAGATAAAAAGACCAGTTTTTTTGAAGATGTGTACGCCGTCGTAAAGCTAATACCAAAAGGCCGGGTAACTTCTTACGGAGCAATTGCCAGTTATTTAGGTTCCAAAGGTTCGGCCCGCATGGTAGGCTGGGCATTGATCGCTTCGCATCCGCTTACCGATATTCCGGCCTGGCGCGTGGTAAATCGTAACGGCCTGCTCACGGGCAAACAGCATTTCGAAAACGCAAACGCTATGCAAAATGCCCTCGAAAGTGAAGGCCTGACCATAATTGATGATCAGATCCAGGATTTTGAAAAGCATTTCTGGGACCCGGCCAAAGAATTGCTCTAACTCGCAATAGGAAGCAGTAAAATCTTAAAGAGTTATAACGGCCTGATTTTTAGTTCCGGTTGTTAAGCCGTACCTTTGCAGGGTTAAACTTTTTCCTATTTCATGAAAAACATTTTATCCGCTCTTTTTGTGCTGATCTTTACGGTGCAGGCGGCTTATGCGCAGACATTTGCGCTGAAAGGTAAACTGGTAGATAAAGCTTCCGGCGAAGGCCTGGCAGGCGCCAGTGTTCAGGTTACCAGCCCTGAAACCACCACCGGTGGACTTACCGAAGTGAATGGTACGTTTAAAGTAGAGAATCTGAAACCAGGCACCTACACCGTAACGGCCAGCTACATCGGGTATCTTTCTGCTACCGAAACGGTAGTAATTTCCGGCAAAGATGCTTTTGTAACGTTCCGGCTGGGCGAAGACAATGCTACCCTGAATGAAGTGGAAATTGTTGCCGACGTAGCCGTGGAACGCGAAACGCCGGTTGCTTTCTCAGCAATTAAAGAATCTACCATCCGCGAAAGTTTAGCCGGCCGCGATCTGCCATTGCTCCTCAACGAAACGCCGGGCGTTTACGCAACCAACCAAGGCGGTGGCCCGGGCGAATCGCGCATCAGCATCCGTGGTTTCAGCCAGGAAAATATTGCGGTTATGGTAAACGGGGTGCCGGTAAACGATATGGAAAACGGCCGGGTGTTCTGGTCTAACTGGGATCTTGGCGACGTAACCAAATCTACGCAGGTGCAACGTGGTTTAAGTGCTTCCAAACTGGCAACGCCTTCGGTAGGAGGTACCATGAATATTCTTACCAAAGGTTTTGAGAACAAGCGCAGCATGGTTGTTCGCCAGGAAATTGGTAGCAATAATTACTCAAAAACTTCGCTTATGTATTCTTCCGGGCAGCTGAACGGCGACTGGGCTTTTACGGTTTATGGTTCGCGCCGTACTGGCGATGGCTGGGTGGAAGGAACCTGGGATGATTCCTGGTCTTATTTTGCCAACATCAGCAAGAAATTCGGTAACCATACGCTTTCTTTAACCGGTTTAGGCTCACCTCAGAAACACGGCCAGCGTGCTTTTGCCAAGAACATTGCTACTTACAGCGCCGAAAAAGCCAAAGAACTGGGTGCAACCAACTATATAGATAACGACGGCAAAATTGTTGGCGATTATGGTTTTGATTACAATGCGCATTGGGGCGATCTTGACCGTTACACAATTTCCGAAGGAGATACCATTCATCACCGCGAAAAACTGAACGAACGCCAGAACTTTTACCACAAACCACAGTTCAACCTGAACCATTTCTGGACAATCTCTGATAAATTATTCATGAGCAACGTGGTTTATGCTTCTATTGGTAATGGTGGTGGAGTAAGCCCGCTGAGCACCATTGCAACCAAAGATGGCCGCCCGAATTTTCAGGGAATTTACGATGCTAACTATAAAAACCGGGAAACTGCAAAAGCTGCCAACATTCTGCGCGCCAACGTAAACAACCACCGCTGGTACGGCTTTATTTCCGGTATGGATTATAAGGCTACTGAAAGAACTACATTATCGGCTGGTATCGACGGCCGTACCTACAAAGGTGAACACTACAGCGAGATCTATGATCTGCTCGGCGCTAATTATGCAAGCAACATTTCCGGCCACGCCAACCAGGATCCGAACACCAAACTTACCAAAGGCGACAAGATAAGCTTCAACAACGATGGTTACGTGCGCTACATTGGTGGTTTCCTGATGGCCGAATATAAAACGCCGGTGCTTTCGGCTTTTGTAAGCGGTACGCTTTCGAACACGGCCTATAAACGTAAAGATTATTTCCTGCCAAAGTTTTACAATATTAACGGTACTGAAACGCCGGTAGGTTTTTATACCACACCAGGTACCATTTTAAACCAGGTTAATAATATTTACTACACGCAGTCTGATTATGTGATCTCCGGAAAAGATACCATTCAGCTTAATCAAGATGCACCGGTAACCGTTGGGATTGGAAACAATAAAAAAGATATTCAGCAGGTTTCTGGTACAGGCAAACTGAAAGAAAGCGACTGGGTGAAGTTTACCGGTTATACTATAAAAGGTGGTTTGAACTACAACCTGAACGAATTCAACAACATCTTCTTCAACCTGGGCTATATTAATAAACCGCAGTTCTTCAATTTCGTTTTCGATACCCGTACCGGCGAGCAGTTTGCCAACAATCAGAACGAAGGCGTAATGTCTTTTGAAGTGGGTTATGGAATAAGCCGTAATAACTTTAAGGCTAACCTGAATGGTTACCACACTACCTGGTACGATCGCTCACTTTCCAGTTCAGTGCAGGATGAAGCCACCGGCGGCATGCTTTACTACAATATTACCGGTATGGATGCGCGCCACATAGGGGTAGAACTTGAATTAGCGCAGGAAATTAGCCGTAAAGTTTCGTTAAACGCTGCTATCTCGTTAGGCGATTGGCGTTGGAACTCTACCGGTCTTGCCCGGATTATTTCTGAAACCGGTGTGCTAATTGACGAAGTGAACTTTAATGCTAAAGGCGTGCACGTGGGGGGCTCGGCGCAAAACCAGTTTATGGTTGGGGTGCGTTACGAACCAATTAAAGGTTTCTACATTCGTCCTACCTATCTGATGTTTACCAAGAATTATGCAGATTTTTCGCCGACTGCTTTACCAACCGATAAAACACCGCAGGATGCTTTCCGTCTGCCAACCAGCCGCAACATCGATATTCACTCCGGTTATTCTTTCAAATTCTACAAAGACCTGAAACTGACGCTGAATGGCTCCGTGCTGAACGTGTTGAATGAATTCTACATTACCGATGCTCCTACCCGTTCTGGTATCGACCAGTTTGATCCGGATAAGATTGAAGTATTCTTTAACCGCGGCCGGACCTTCGTGATCGGTGCTTCGGTTGCTTTATAAACTGAAAAACGCTACCGTTTTTACCCCAAAAACCAGCTCCTGACCGGGCTGGTTTTTTTATTTTCAGGCAGCTTCGGGGCAGGGAAAAACGCTATGGTTTTAGTCTTAAAAAGTAATGTCCGGAAACGGGCAGCAACGTGCGAAAACATACAAAATGCGTGTGTGCAAGGCTTTTATGCAACAACTTTCGAAAATATTGCCTAAATTTTCAGCATTAAATAATATACTATGAAAAGAAAGTCTTTTATACCTGTTTCGATGGCATTGGCGGCAATGTTGCTAACCCAGTGCAAAGCGCCGCAAGCGCAGCAAACCTCGGCTACGGTAGTCGCTACTCCGGCTCCAGTAATGACAGCACTAACCAAAGGTGTAGGCATCGATGTGCCGAACATTGATAAATCGGTTTCGCCTTGCGATGATTTTTACCAATACGCCAACGGCAACTGGATAAAAAACAATCCGGTGCCCGCCACCGAAAGCCGCTGGAGCAGTTTTAACGAAGTAGCCGAACGCAACAATGCAATTTTGCGCCAGTTACTGAATAATGCCGCGGCCACTACCAATGCTGAAAAAGGCAGCAACATGCAGAAAGTAGGCGATTATTTCTTCTCCGGAATGGATTCTGCGGGAATTGAAAACGCCGGCCTGGCGCCAATTAAACCGGAGCTGGACCGTCTGAATGCCGTGAAAGACATGAAAGGCCTGCAGAATATACTGGCTACGCACCAGATGCATGGTTTCGGCCCGATGTTCGGTTCGTATGTTGGTCAGGACGATAAGATCAGCACGCAATATGCCTTGTTCGTTTACCAGGGCGGAACCGGTTTGCCCGACCGTGATTATTACCTGAAAGATGACAAACGTTCGCAGGAGATCCGCGCGGCTTACCTGAATTACCTGCGCAACATGTTCACCTTGCTCGGCGATTCTGAAAAACAGGCGGTTGCCAACGCGAATAAAGTAATGTCCATTGAAACACGGTTAGCCAAAGCTTCTAAATCTAGAGTTGAGCTGCGCGACCCGTATGCTAATTACAACAAAATGACGGTTGCGGAATTCCAGAAATTGATGCCGAACCTGAACGTGAAAACCTGGCTGACCAACATGAAACTGGGCGCGGCCAAAGAAGTAATTGTGGGCCAGCCGGCTTTCTTCAAAGAGCTGAACGCCATGCTGAAAAGCGTGCCGGTAGCCGACTGGAAAACGTATATGCGTTTGCGCATGGTTTCCTCTTTAGCCAGTGCGCTGCCAACCGCTTACGCACAGGAGAATTTTAATTTCTTCAGCAAAACATTAAGTGGCGCCAAGCAAATGCAACCGCGCTGGAAACGCATGGCCCGCTCTACCGACGGTGCTTTGGGCGAAGCTTTAGGCCAGCTTTACGTAGAGAAAACCTTCTCGCCGGAAGCCAAAGCCAAAGCGCTTACCATGATCAAAAACCTGCAGGCTGCTTTCCAGGAACACGTGAAAAACCTGGACTGGATGAGCGAAGAAACCAAGCAGAAAGCCATGCAGAAACTGGATGCTTTCGCGATCAAGATCGGTTATCCGGATAAGTGGAAAGATTATGCTGCTTTTGAAGTGAACCGTGGTCCTTACGTGATGAACGTGCTGCGTTCGCGCATTTTCGAATATAACGATATGGCTTCTAAACTGGGCAAACCGGTAGACCGCAACGAATGGCACATGAGCCCGCCAACGGTAAATGCATATTACAACCCTTCGATGAACGAGATCGTGTTCCCGGCCGGTATTTTACAGCCGCCTTTCTTCGATCCGAAAGCCGATGATGCAGTAAATTATGGCGGTATGGGTGCCGTAATCGGCCACGAGCTGACCCACGGTTTCGATGACCAGGGCCGACAGTACGACCACGAAGGCAATCTGAAAGACTGGTGGACCAAAGAAGATGCCGAGCGTTTTGCCAAACACACTGCCATGGTTGACAAGCAATATAGTGGCTATGCGCCTTTAGACAGCGTTTATGTTAACGGGCAATTGACCATGGGCGAAAATATTGCCGATATTGGTGGTTTGAACATTGCTTATACTGCTTTGCAAAAAGCCAACGCCGGCAAAACCGATCCGAAATTTGACGGTTTCACCCAGAATCAGCGCTTCTTCCTGGCTTGGGCCCAAAACTGGCGGAACAATTCTACCGACCAGGCACTTCGTCAACAGGTTCTTACCGATCCGCATTCGCCGGGTAAATTCCGTTGCAATGGCCCATTAGCCAACATGCCACAATTCTACGAAGCCTTTGGCTGTAAAGAAGGTGACAAAATGGTGCGCAAACCAGAAGACCGCATCCGGATCTGGTAAACAGAAAACGGTATTGTTTTAAAGTAAAAAAGAGGAGCCAGGCTGGTTCCTCTTTTTTTTGTTTGTGTTGCTGGCGCAAGCGTTCAGCCGAAGGCGTCACTTGTGCCAGTTAGGTTATTATTGGTCTTTCTTAACTTTTGAATGAAAGTATTCCCACGCATAGCTTTCTATTTCACCACCAGTCAATTCATTGCCCTCTTCATCAAGTAATTTATACATTTCTTGTCTGTTTCTAATGCTTGCAGCTCCGTCTAAACCTAATAGAATGGTGTACATAGAATCAGTCAAGGTTTGTTCTAGAATTTTATAAAGTGTAGCCTTCTTATCGTCTTTTAAATTCAAGGAGTTGATTAGCTTGCCTATGGAAATTTCATATTCGTTATTGAAGTATAATTGAAGCAAATCTTCCTTCTCATTATAAAAACCTTTAATAAAATCTTCTGGAGTCATATTCAAAGCTACTAAGCTACGTCTTTCTTTTCAGCGGGCATTTCTCGCAGGAAATTCGGGCAGATGTCGTAACCATTATACCACGCGAGACCACCGCCCGGCTCAATGTTAACTTTACTGAAATTTTCAGTTTCAAGTAGTTCTTGTGTAAATCCTTTGCCAATGTATGGTCTGATATTTACCACTTTCTCATAGCCATCCTGAAACTTTAACCAAATATGATAAGTGCTTAAAACTTCAAATTCAATTATTTCATTCATAGCTGTTCTTATTTTAAAGGTTCAATTTTGTCCAGATTTGCCGGAATCTGTGCTTTCTCCCAATTCTGCATCAGTTCTTCTTTGTGTAAAGAAGCCCATTCTAAAACCAAAGCATGTGCTCTATTGGGCAAATTGCCGGCAATTCTGTCTAAAGTTCTTATATCGTATTCTGCTTTATATCCTTCGTAATCGGCATGAAAATGCGGAGGATTATGGTCGCTGAAATACATTCGAATAATTATTCCGTAAAATCTACTTAATTCCGGCACTTTTATTTTAATAATACGAAAACTTATGTTTTAATATTGCAATAAATATCTTGATTACTCAATCACCTAGTAAAACGCTACCCCAATCACCCAAAAAACTGCCTACATTCAAACACCAACCTCGCTACCGGAATTTTCTCCAGCGGATGAACTGTATTCGGTAAAACCAGCAGCGCAGCATTTTTCAGTTGCTTTCTAACCGACGCCGTTTCTTCCAAACTTACCATCGGGTCTCGGTCGCCGACGCTAACTAAAACCGGAATTTCGATCTGCGACAGGTCTTCTTCGGAAAGCGCTTTTTGCTGACCTAAAGCGAGCATCATTTCAGCGGTTTTGCGGAGCACGTTTTTCCAGAGGTGCTCGCCGTGGCGTTCGGAAAGTTCGTTCGCAAACATCGGTACTTTCGCTTCAATTTTATCCGGATCGAGCAGCTTGGTTTCTTTTTCCGCCGAAGCTTCATTCCAGTCGAATTTAGTAGCGAGCGTGAAAATGCGCTTTACTTTTTCCGGGTGTTTAGCTGCTAAATGCAAAGCCACATAACCGCCCATGCTGTACCCGAAAATGGAAACGGCATCGAGGTTATTTTCTTCGAGCCAGTTAAAAACCTGCTCCGAAAAACCTTCAATTTTAAACGGTTCCGTAGAAAAAGCTTCCGAACCGTGGCCGTAAAAATCGAGGCAATAAACGTCGTAATGTTCCGATAAAGCCGTTTTCAGTTCGTTGAAGTTGGTATGGCAACCCAGCGCGCCGTGCAGCAATAAGAGTTTTTCCATTGAAAAAGATAGCGTTTTTTAAAACAATTTGCCCGGCGCAGGTTTGTCAGAATCTGATTTTGATTCGGTTTCATTGTTGCATTCAATATCCTCGAAAACCTGGTTGATGGCGGCTTCGGCGGAACGTAATTTCTGCTTGCAGATCTTGATGAGTTCGGAAGAACGCTGCACTTTCTGCGTCAGTTCATCAACATCTACGGCGTCGGTTTCTATGGCTTTCAGGATGGCTTCGAGCTCCTGCGTGGCTTCTTTGTAAGTTAAGTTCTGGTTCATAAAATAGTCAGGTTGGTAATGGTACTTTCGGCGCCGCCGTCGGCAAAATGCGTCTGGATCAGGTCGCCGGGTTTCAGGTCTTTGGCGCTGCGCACCAGCTGGCCGTTCACGTAGGTAAGCGTGTAGCCGCGCAGCAACATTTGCTCCGGATCGCGGTTTTTCACTTCCATTTCCGAAAGTTGCAAACGATAGGTTTTTTCACGTAAAAACTGCTGCGTTTCGGTTTTGAGTTTATTGGTAAACGGTTGAAAGCGAAGTTGTTTGCTTGTAATATTGTTTTTGGCGGAAGTGCTGATGCAGTAAATTAAATGCTCGAGTTTTTGCTGCTTTTGCCCTACCGTTTGGCGGCTCAGGTTTTCGAGTTTATGCGTTTGCTGCAAGAGTTTTACTTCCGAATTTTCGAGTTTCTTGCGCGTGAAATTTACCAGGTTCAGTTCGTGGCAACTGATGAGTTTGTCCTGTTCGGTAAGGAATTTTTTGGGCTTCACCGATAAGCTGCGCACCAGCATTTCGAGTCTGGAATCCTGCTGTTTTAAATAACGGTTGGTTTGCTGCGATAATTGTAAAACCTGGTTTTCCAAAGCGGATGTTTTGCGTTTCACAATGCTTTCGGCCAGATCTTTCAGGTCTTCGAAAACGGTATCTAAATGGGCTTCAAAAGTCAGAAACTGCTCGATTAAAAAAGCAGCAACCGCGGTGGGCGTTTTCAGTTTGGTGTGCGCTACAATATCGGCCACCGTTTCGTCGCGCTCGTGGCCAATGCCCGTAAGCACCGGCAACGGAAAATTGCCAATAGCCGCCGCCAGTTCATAATCGTCGAAACACAACAAATCGGTTTGCGCACCGCCGCCCCGGATCAGAATTACCGCATCGAACTGGCTTTTCTGCATTTCTATTAACCGGAAAGCTTGCCGCACGGAAGCCGCCGCTTCGTTGCCCTGCACGCTTGCTTCGAATAAAGTTGTTTTGAAATGATAGCCGTACGGATTATGCGAAAGCTGCTTCATAAAATCTTCGAAACCGGCGGCGGTAGCCGAAGAAATTACGGCCAGACGTTGCGGAACTTCGGGCAGAAATCGCTGTTTGTTTTTCTCTAAAAGTCCGTTGGCTTCAAGTTTTCTTAAAGTTTCCTGTTTCTGCCGCGCCAGATCGCCGATGGTATAGTTCGGGTCGATGTCCAGGATATCGAGATTGAAGCCATACAGTTCGTGAAACCGCACGCTGGCATTGAACAGGATTTTTAAACCGCTGCGCAGTTTATGGCCGGTCTGGCTTTCGAAGTACGAGGAAATTTCGCGGTAATTGTTGCGCCAGATCGTGCCTTTGGCCTGTGCAATGAGGTTGCTTTGGTTGCGGCTGTCTTTTTCGGTAAGCGTTAAATAGCAATGTCCACTGGCATGCGTACGCACTTCCGAAATTTCCGCAACCACCCAGTAATTGGCCGGAAACGCTTCTTCCAACGCTTCGCGGATCTTATTCTGGAGTTGGAAAAGCGTAAGCGGCTGGTTGGCGCGGGTAGCGTACGATACATCCGAATACGTAATTTTGGTAAATAAACCCATGCTGCCAACTTCCTTTGTTTAAAAAGCTAAGGTAAAGATTTTCGTTTTAATTTGCTTGGTTTGTGGTTTGGAGATTGTGATATTTCTTGTCATTCTGAACGTAAGTTGAAGGAACTTATGAAGCCTTATTTTTGAGTTTTTCTGCTTGAAAGGATACCGTTTTTTGATGTCATCCTGAGCACAATTGAGCGCGGGAGCGCGAAGATTGCGAGCGTAGCTCTGAAGGACTTTTCTGCGGTAAGTAGTTTTTCAACTAAAAGTGCCAGCGTTTTTGAAACACCTTTTCTACTACACATTTAACTTTAAACTTCCATCGGCAATTTTCACCCTCAAGCCGGGCGGGCTTCGTTTCTGCGTTCGCGTCTCACCCTTTCCTAGCCGCAGGCGGCTTTTCTGACGAAACCGGAAAGTGCGGAGGCCGCGCACGCAGAAACTGGTATCATTCACCTTCGTAGTCAGCTTTTTTTTAGTTTAGCTTTCTCTTATAGCGTGGTTTTCAAGCTACGCTGCGCTGGCGCAATGCGTGAAAAGTGAAAATAAGGTAGAAAGTAAAATCTCCCCTCCTTGATAATGAGGGGTTGGGGGGGCCATCATTACTGTCTGCTTTAGCTGACGGATTAAATAATAAATCCCAACTCAAACAATTGTCCTGAAAATCCTGATAAAAAAACGCTATCATTTTTACCGGAAAAAGTCGGATTTGGCCTTAGTTTTGTGGAACGAAAACGCCTGAAATTATATTTTAATTAAAAATGCCATTTTTCAGGTTACCTGCGGCGTTTTTTACGTATAAACCCTGAACTGCGAACCCGGTCATCGCAGCAGATCACCGCTTAACCTTCCGGAGTATTGGAAAAAGAATTACAACCAAAAGAAAATTTTTTTAAACGCAAACTGGTAAAACCGCTGCTGGCTTTACTCAAAGCTGGGATTACGCCCGAAAAATTGTCGCTGACAGTTACCTTGGGTGCTATTATTGGTTTGATTCCGGCTTTTGGGGTTACTACCTTAATTGGTACGTTGGTGGCGGCGCGGTTCCGGCTGAATAGCCCTATCTTGTTGCTGATCAGTTATTTTGTTAACCCGATCCAGATCATTATTGCTATTCCGCTGGTTAAACTTGGCATTTTTATTTTTGGCGGCACTCCGTTACGCTATTCGCTCGCCCAGATCATGCACATGATAAAAGAAGACTGGGTGGCAACCCTGAACAAACTCTGGGTAGCCAATTTGCTGGGTATTGCTGCGTGGGCCTTATTGGCTATTCCAATGGGTTTAGTGGTTTACTACGCCACATTGCCGATTTTCCGGCGGTTTGTGCGCACGCAGGCTGCCGTAGCTTAGGCCAGTTTTTTCTCCATCACAAAATCGTTCATCCAGTAATTTCCTATCGGAATATCTTCTTCCCGGATCACGGCGTAACCGCAGCGTTCGTAAAAGGCTTTTGCCGGATTATGTTTGTTTACGTTCAGTTCCAGCACTTTTCCGCCCAATTTCAATACGGTTTCTGCGGCCGCTTCAATAGCTTGTTTGCCTAAACCTTTGCCCTGCATTTCCGGCAACAGATAAAGTTTGTTCAGTTTGTAGCGTAGCTCCGTTATTTCGATTAAACTAAGAGAAAGAAACCCAGCCGCTTCGGAGTTGAACTGGATAAAATAGAACCGCTGACCGTTTTGTACTTGTCTGGCCAGCGAATCAGCATTATAAATTTCTTCCTGCATAAAAAGCAGCTGCTCGCGGCTCAGAATGTTTTTATACGTCGGTTCCCAGGTTGCTAAAGCCAGAGCGCGCAGCTCCGGAATATCTTTTTCCGAAGCCGGCGTTAACGTAATTGCAGTCATAAATTGAATTGCACAAGCTTAAATTACGCTTTTCTCTCAGGCAGATCGAAGGCTACAGCATTATGCTCAAAATGGCCTTTGTGTGATCCATCGCAAAATGGTTTGTTTTTAGAAAGCCCACAACGACAGATGCTTACCAGTTCGCGGCCGCCTAAGCCATACACGTTGCCTTGTGCGTCTACAATTTCAAATTCGCCTTCAATTCTTAGAGAGCCGTTATTATTTACAGTAAGTTTAGTTTTTGCCATGGTTCTGGTACGGTTTTTAGTTCTTTCAAAGATAAGGCAATTCGCGTAAAACGGCATTGTGCCAATAAGAAGCTTTTAGTTCTGACCAAATAAAAGCGTAATTTCGTTGCCCGGAAAAGCTTTTTCCTGATTATATGAAGAACAGAATTTTGTTGGTTGTGGCCGGAATGTTGGCTTTTAATTTTACTGCCGAAGCCCAGAAATACATTACAGCGGCCGGTTTGCGCGTAGAAAAGAACCGCATGGGTTTAACCTTGCAGCAACGCGTTCTGCCTAAAAGTACGATTGAGTTTCTGGGAATGGCTGGCACCCGCGAAGTTAGCGCCACCGCACTTTTTCAGCAACATTTCCCGATCATTACCCATGGCTTAAACTATTATATTGGCGCAGGCGGACACATTGGCGATCTGAAAGATAACGGTGCTTTTTATGGAGTAGATGGCGTTTTAGGGTTGGAAGCCAAATTGATCTTCACTCGTTTGTTGCTTTCCGCCGATTTAAAACCGGCCATCCATTTTAACCACGAAGATTATTTTGGTTTGCAGGGCGGCTTTTCGCTGCGCTACATTTTAATTAAAGAAAAGAAGAAAAAGCTTAACCTGTTCGGTGGCGATAATGATAAGAATTCCGGCGGAATATTCGGGAACAAGAAAAAGGAAAAAGAAAAAAGCGGTTTCAAACTTTTTGGCGATAAGGAAGAAGAAAAGCCGGAGAAAAAGAAATTCCGGTTATTTCCGGATAAAGAAGAGGAAGAAGTGCCGGAAGAAAAACCGAGATTCAAACTATTCGATTAAAACAAAAAAAGTCCGGCAAAGCTTGCCGGACTTTTTTAATGAAAAGGGGGCGGTTATTATCTTTCTATTACAAAGCGTACTAATTTGCCTTCTTCTGCACCGTTTATGCGGCAGAAATACATGCCGTTCGCCAACGCGCCAAAGCTGCGGTTGTCTTCAGAATTTATGCTGAATATGTGTTTGCCGGCTGGTTTCGAACCTTCTTTATAAGTGCCAACCAAAGCACCCATCAGGTTATAAATTTCTACTTCCACGTTCGTGTTTTCAGCGGCTACTGAGTAGCTCACGTTCATGTCGGTTTTTACCGGGTTCGGGAATACGGTAGCCGGTGCCATGTGCAGCTCTCTGTCCGAAATTTGGGCCTGGCCGCTTTGCTGTGTTGTGGTGCTGGTGCCGGAAGCAATTGCTGTACCCGGAGCTTGAGCCCCTGGTGAAGTGGTTAAACTATAGTGGAAACCACCCGGCGCTAAAACTGCAGCCATACGGTTTGCCTGGCCGGTTGTGAACATATACATGCAAGGGTCATCGGTGTAATCCATGAAGTTCATGCTCATGTCGCCGTTGTTGCTGCAGGTCTTTTTCGGGAACGTTGGGCAGCCGTAGTTTGAAGTTTGTTGGGTAGGAGTGTCAGAAACAAGGTCGTTTCCGCAGGTAGCATCTCCCCAAATGTGACGCAGATTCAAATAGTGGCCAACTTCGTGCGTAGTGGTGCGGCCAAGGTCATAACCTTGATAGTAAACTCCTCCAGGAAATTTCGCTCTTGAACCAAATGCGGCATAAGCCATTACTACACCATCGGTAGCAGCCGGGCCGCCCGGAAACTGCGCATAACCTAATAATTGCTGGCCCATGCTGGCAAGTTTCGGCGCGATCCAGAAATTCAGATACTGCGAGGTGTTCCAGGCATCGTGTCCGCCTTTGCTGGTATATTTAATGGCGTCATTGGCTGAGAAAGATTTGGTTTTGGTAGAGGTGCGGGTAACGCCGTTCGTAGGGTTTCCGTTCGGATCTTGTTTGGCTAATACAAACTGGATCTGGGCATCGGCAGCTAAACCGGCATAAAGCGCAGGGGTGTTGCTGTTATCGGCGTTTAGTTTACGAAAATCTTCGTTCAGTACATCTATCTGGCTTTGGATCTGGCCCAGCGAAATATTTTGCGAAGCTGTATTGTAAATAACGTGCACTACTACCGGAATGGTAACCACGGCGTTTGTACGTTGGTTGGCCGGCCTGTTCTGCAGAAATTTCTGGGTGTGGGCTTCAATAGCGGTCATCCGCGATTCCATTTGCGGATCTTGCTGCATCTGATGATGTAGAACTTCCATGGCTGAACAGCGCTGGAAATCTGATTGAGCCATTGCACCGGAAGCGCACAGCAATCCTGCCGCAGCGAAAGCGTAAAATTTTTTCATAAGGTTTTAATGGTTTAAGGTGAGAATGTTTTTTTAATGAATTTCAGGAATTAATCTTAAATTCTCTGAAATATTGCAATTGGTTTTCGTAGTTCAAAATATTTTGTTCAATTTTTTTTAAAATATTTATATAAACAGCGAATGCAGCTTACGTTGCCCCTTTCTAAAAAGGTTACATATTTTTAGTAAAAATTGTATCCAATTATGAAAATTTGCTTTAACCTGTTGGTTTTCAGATTTAAATATTCATTCGGGTAATAAAAGGGCATTTCTGGGTTTGCTAAGACCGAAAAAACAAAAAACGCAGCTGAAAATGGAAGTTGTTCCGGAAATCTGAAAGCTTTGCTTTACTTTTACACCCCGAAACCCTACCGTTTTTTACTGCTTATGCACATTGCAATTGCCGGCAACATTGGCGCTGGAAAAACTACTTTAGCTGCAAAACTGGCGCAGCATTTTAACTGGGATGTTCACCTGGAAAGTGTGGAAGATAATCCTTATCTGAAAGATTTTTATAACGATATGCCCCGCTGGGCTTTTCATTTGCAGGTATATTTTCTGAACAGCCGTTTTAACCAGACCCAGCAGATTCAGAAGCGCACCAGAGGAGTGATCCAGGACCGCACCATTTACGAAGACGCGCACATTTTTGCCAAAAACCTCCGAAGTTCCGAAATGCTGAGCGAACGCGACTACGAAAATTATTTCAAACTTTACGAAAGTATGATCACGATGGTGCAACCACCGGACCTGCTCATTTATTTAAAAGCCGATTTGCCCAAACTGATCAGCCAGATCGAGAAACGCAACCGCGATTACGAAAGCGGCATTCGCCTCGATTACCTGAAAAAATTGAATGAGCACTACGACGAATGGATCGCTAATTACAAACATGGCAAAGTAATAACCATAGATGTGAATAACCTCGATTTTGTGGCGCGGCCGGAAGATCTGGGCAAGATCATCAATAGAATTAATATCGAACTTTTCGGGCTGTTTTAGATACCGTTTTTAGTCCATGTGTTCTACTTCGTCTTCGCGCACGTAAGGGTGTTTGTAGTTGCGGGCTTCGTTTTCCGGAATGATCTCGTAGTAATTCAGCATAATTTCGCGTTCGCCGCGGTTGGTGCCTTTCACAAAAACATTTTCCGGCGTCTGGTAAATAGCAAAGTTATGTGGCCCGAACGGGTACAGATTATTACCTTTTAAGGAACGGGCTTTGGTCAGATCAATCGTTTGCCCATCGGGGGTGGTTACGAGGTAAATATTTTTGTCGGTCATATGCGGTTGGTAATGAGTTTTCAGGGCGTTAAAGATACCGTTTTTTCCGTTATGGCATATTTTAAAACGCAGAAAAGGCGACCTTTTGCAAGGCCGCCTTTTCTGCGTTTTCATAGCTTTATTTCAGATTAGGTTCAGGTTATTGTACTACAATTTTCTGGTGTGCTGTTTGTAAATCGGCCTGAACGTTCAGAATGTAAATGCCTGGTTTTAAATCTGCTCCATTCAAATCGAATTTCACGTTGCGGGCAGCTTCAGTAGTTCTTTTCAGAATTACGCGACCGTTCAGATCGGTTAGAGTCAGGTTTACTTTTTCTGCGCTAACATTTTCAAATTGCAGATTCACTTCCTGGCCGGTAACCGGGTTCGGGTAAACACGCAGCGGTAAATTTGCTTTGGTTTTAGTTTCGAGCACAATTACTTTGCTGTAAGCCGAAGTATTATCGTGGTCAACTTGTTTCAGGCGGTAATACACTTTGCCACCAGCCGGATCTTTATGGGTGAAAGCATATTTATGTGCCATAGCAGTTGTGCCGTTTCCCTGTACGTAACCAACCGATTCGAAATTGCGGCCGTCGGTGCTGTACTGAACGGAAAAGTACGCGTTATTTTTTTCGGAAGCCGTTTCCCAGGTTAATGACACGCCAGCTGCGGTTACGTTGCCTTTAAAGCTGGTCAGTTCTACCGGAAGCGGATTAATTGGCAGGTCGTCGCATTCATTCAGATCAAAAATTGCAATTCCCATCATGTCGCCGGCTTCAGCCTGAATTTCGATGGTGCTGTTCTGGCCGTTGTAAAAAGTGGCGCTATCTACTGTATAACGGAAAATGTCGCTTTGATCGTAACGGTAAGTGGTGGTGTTGAGGCCGATGAATTTAATGAATTCCTGGTTGTAATTATTGTCTACGCTGTACCAGAAACGGCTTACATAGCTGGTTTTAGGCGAAATGGCCGGAATATTGGTGCCCGGCAGATCGAACATAATGCTGGTGAAAGGGTAGCGGCTGGCATTAAAAACTTTGAACTTGAGCTGGGTGGTACCATTGCCCTGGTTTATAGCGCCGAAATACTCGAAACGGAATCCTTCATCTTCTATCACGCAAAGTGGCTCATAATCGCAGCCGGTGCATGGGTTAGAAGTTTGAGCCGAAGCTGTGAAAGAGAAAATGGATAAAAGGAAGAATGCGAGTGAAAGTAGCGTTGTTTTCATAGCAAATATTTGTATAGTTTTGGACCGATATAGTGAAGTTTTCTTAGTGTTTTTGCTTATGTTGGTTTTAACGCCCAGGTATTTCAGAAGTTGGCGCATCTGAA
The DNA here is from genome assembly GCF_042657365.1 of Adhaeribacter terreus. Classification (NCBI taxonomy): domain Bacteria; kingdom Pseudomonadati; phylum Bacteroidota; class Cytophagia; order Cytophagales; family Hymenobacteraceae; genus Adhaeribacter; species Adhaeribacter terreus. The sequence goes on from NZ_JBHSKT010000009.1 coordinate 67,527, forward strand.
GCGGTAGTAAATCGGGTGCAAGTGTTTTGTTTGAATAGTTATATTTTATTTCAAAAATTCAGCCTTTAGACTCGGATTTGGTTGAAAATGTGAGTGTAAGTACAAGATTGCCATGTGAATGACACAACGAACTAAAAGACAAGAATCGGGGAAATAGAAAAGCGCGGGACGTTCCACCAATGCTTCGTGAAAGCAGGCTATTAAGCTGAGACTAATATGCGTAAGTGATTGCGCAGAATTTGGATAAAAATAGGAGGGAGGTAGGAAGCTGGCGTGGTTTATTACGATTATAAATTTCAGCCAACGGAAGACGCTATGCTTTTAAAGCAAAAAACCGCTACCTGTTCAGGCAGCGGTTCGAAATAAAAATTAAATGAAATGAAATAGTTACTGATTAGTTGCTGTATTGTTCCATGGCCGGTACGCGTTGCTGTTGCGGCGAAGTTCCCGGTATTCCCATTTTCTCTTCGCGCTTCTGGTTATATTTCTGGAACTGCTGCGGCGTAAGCACATCTTTCAGTAAACTCAAACGGCTGGAGCCAATATTCTGAATTTCTGCATTCATTTTTCGCAGCCGCTTGATGTAACGTACTTTGGCATACTCTACCTGACTGATACTTTGCTGGTTAATTTTCAGCACCGCTTCAAATTGTTCCGGCGAAAAGCGCAGATTCTTATCCATATTCTGAGTTAAGGCGCGGCCTTTTTCAATCGCCATTTTCTCGCGCGCGGCTTTTTGTTCAGGCGTTTCCTGAGGTAATTTTTCCTCAGTTATTTTCTTAGCGACTGGTTTTTTAGTTACAGTTTTTGCCGGAGTGGTAGTTTTGGTTTTCGTCTTGGTTTTGGTGCTTTGGGCAAAGCAAAAAACGGTAGCAAAAACGAGTAAAAAACTCAAAAATATCTTTTTCATAAAAGTGGTAAATCAAAAATGGTATCGTTTTCAGTATAAAAACTATACCAAAGTTACTGACTTTTCCGGAAGAAAATGGTATATTTATTTGGTAGAAAAGTCGGCCGCGTGTTCACCAAAGCTTAAAAATTAATTTCCCAAGTATGCCAGCAACCGATCTTTATATATTACTCATCGCGGTAGGCGGTTCTTATCTGCTGCTTATTTTTATCAGTTTGTTTTTCTACCTGAAGCCGCCCCGAAGAATCAACAGCCTGTACGGTTACCGCACTGCGCGCTCCATGAAAAACCTGGAAAACTGGCATTTCGCCAATAAAATTTCGGCTCGTTATATGCTGCTCGGAAGTATGGCCGGGTTGATTATTTTCCTGTTGTCAGTGGCGTTTTTAAGAGATCAGCTTTCAGTTTCGGTGCTTACAACAGGCAATCTGGTAATTATGTGCGTTTCGTTGATAGCGCTTATTCCGGCGGTAGAAATAAAACTGAAAAAGTTTGAAAGCGAACGATCCTGAACAAATGATTTGACTTTTTCAGGCAAAAACGATATCATTTTCCGCCCAAAACCCATACCAAAAACATTCTTCAAATTCAAGCCCTGAAACCGCTTTCGCATCCTCTAAATTAACCGTATTTTTGAAATCTGATTAAAGCATAAAAAAGGTTTAAAATACGAATTACAAACATTTGAAGAACTGAATATTCTAGGTGCGCATTCCCAATCATTCCCCCTTTGGAGGGGTAGGGGGAGGTTTCACGCATTTCAGAACATTTCTAACTCTCCAAAATCCCAAATCCACCACATGGACGATTTAAAATATTACCTCAAAATAGCTTCCGAGCTGAACATCGGCTTAAAATCGCTGGAAGCCACTGCTAATTTATTAGCCGAAGGCGCCACCGTTCCTTTCATTGCTCGTTACCGGAAAGAAGCCACCGGCGAGCTGGATGAAGTTCAAATTGCCGCCATCCGCGACCGGCTGGAGCAGCTGCGCGAACTGGAAAAACGCCGCGAAGCCATTCTGAAATCCATTAAAGACCAGGAAAAACTGACGCCGGAGCTGGAAGCCAAAATTATGGCCGCCGAAACCATGGCTGTGCTCGAAGATATTTACCTGCCTTACAAACCGAAGCGCCGCACCAAAGCTACCATCGCCCGCGAAAAAGGCCTGGAGCCGCTGGCTACCAAACTTTTCGAGCAGCAAAGTTTTGATGTAGAGGCTGAAGCCGAACAATTTGTAAGCGAAGAAAAAGAAGTAAAAGACAAGGAAGAAGCCCTGGCCGGCGCCCGCGACATTATTGCCGAATGGGTAAATGAAGATGCCGAAGCCCGTACTAAAATCCGGAATCTATTCGAGAAAAAAGGCGTGTTCAAAAGCCGCGTAGTAGCCGGCAAAGAAGAAGAAGGCCAGAAGTACAAAGATTATTTCGAGTGGGAAGAACCGATCGAAAAAGCGCCTTCGCATAGAGTTTTGGCCTTACGCCGCGGCGAAAAAGAAATGATCCTGATGCTCGATGCGCAGCCGGAAGAAGAAGCCTCCATCGAAATTCTGGAAAACCAGTTCGTAAAAGGCAATAACGCCGCCGCCGAACAGGTGAAAATAGCCGTGAAAGACGCTTACAAACGCATGCTCCGTTTCTCCATGGAAACCGAAGTGCGCATGAGCTCCAAAAAACGCGCCGACGAAGAAGCTATTAGAGTATTTGCCGACAACCTGCGCCAGCTTTTATTAGCTGCCCCGCTGGGCCAGAAAACCGTTCTGGCTTTAGACCCGGGTTTCCGGACCGGTTGTAAACTGGTAGTTTTAGACAAGCAAGGTAAACTGCTGCACAATGAAACCGTGTATCCGCACACCGGCGCCGGACAAGCAAGAATGGCTGCCGATACGGTAGAAAAATTAGCCGCTAAATTCAACGTAGAAGCCATAGCTATTGGTAACGGAACTGCCAGCCGCGAAACCGAAACCTTTGTGCGCAGCCTGAAATTGCCAAGCAATATTGCCGTGGTAATGGTAAATGAAAGCGGTGCGTCTATTTATTCCGCTTCGGATGTTGCCCGCGAAGAATTCCCGGACCACGACGTAACCGTGCGCGGCGCCGTTTCCATTGGTCGCCGCTTGATGGATCCGCTCGCCGAACTGGTAAAACTAGATCCGAAAAGCATTGGCGTTGGCCAGTACCAGCACGATGTTGATCAGACTGCTTTAAAACATTCTTTGGACGATGTAGTAATGAGTTCCGTAAACGCCGTGGGCGTGGAAGTGAATACCGCCAGTAAGCAGCTCTTGACTTATGTTTCCGGTTTAGGCCCGAGCCTGGCGCAGAACATCATCGATTACCGCAATGCCAACGGTCCGTTCCGTTCGCGTTTAGAATTGAAAAAAGTACCACGTTTAGGAGATAAAGCGTTTGAACAAGCGGCCGGTTTCTTGCGCATCCGCAACGCCGAAAATCCATTGGATGCCAGCGCGGTTCACCCGGAAGCTTATGAGGTGGTAGAGAAAATGGCGAAAGACCTGAACACTTCCATTGCTGAGCTGATGAAAAACGCCGAGCTGCGCAACAAGATCGATTTGAAGAAATACGTAACCGAAACCGTAGGTCTGCCAACGCTTCAGGACATAATGAAAGAGCTTGCCAAACCGGGCCGCGACCCGCGCGAAAGCTTCGAAGCGTTCAGCTTTACCGAAGGCGTAAACGAAATCTCCGACCTGCGCGTGGGCATGAAACTGCCGGGCATCGTAACCAACATCACCGCGTTTGGCGCTTTCGTAGACATCGGGGTGCACCAGGATGGTCTTGTACACGTGAGCCATTTATCCGACAAGTTTATTACCAACCCGGCCGAAGCCGTGAAAGTAGCGCAACGCGTGGAAGTAACGGTTCTGGAAGTTGATGCCAACCGCAAACGCATTGCCCTTTCCATGAAATCGGACCCGATGGCGGCGAAACCGGCTGGTGGCGGAAGTGGAGGTGGAAAGCAACGCAGCAATGCCCCAAGAAAGGAAGCTGAACCGGAAGGCGATTTCCAGAGCAAACTGGCTGCTTTAAAAGGGATGTTTAAGTAGGAATTTGATTTGTCATTCTGAAAGAAACTTGTGATTTTGGCAAGCTGAAGTCAGAAGGTACTTTCAGAAGAACAAAATAGAAGGAGCGTTTCCAGCCGCTTTTTACTTAAACTAAAAGCCCCGCTTTTTCCTGAAAGGGAAGGAGCGGGGCTTTTTTATTACGAAAGGTTTAAGCTTACTGCAGCACCAGTTTCCTGGTTAATACGCCATTGGTGGAAATAATACGAACTAGGTAAATGCCTTTTGCCACAGAAGGCAGCGTTACTAGATTTTCACCGCAACCGATCGTTTGGGTTTTGATCACTTTTCCGTTCAGATCTAGTACCGTTAATTGCTGTTCTTTTCCGGAAGCAACCACCGTGAAACTACCCGTAGTTGGGTTCGGGAATAGCTGGAATTGCAGTTCCGGGTTTTCAGGATTCAGACCCGTTGTCGTACCAATCTTTCTCACCACATTTATATTATCCATAATATTCATTGGGTTGGTATTGTTGTACAACACTAAATTCAGCAGCGATTCAAACCCGATCTCCAGGCTGGTGGCATTCTTAAACTGAAACAGATCTACCTTGTAGCTTGTCCATGAATTTTGCGAACCGGCGTTGGCTGGATTGTAGGTTGGGCCTACTTGTTGGCCGTTTACCATAACCCTAAAGTTGGTATTTTGCGGTACCATGTGAAAATGCTGCTTCAGATCGAAAGTAAGCCATAACGAATCTGTAGCCGAGCCGCCACTTGGGTTAAAACAGGAATAGATTCCGCCAACCCGATCTGCATACGTGTTCCAGACATTCGCCGGGGCAACCATGTTAACGGGCCTCGGGAAATTGGCCTGCATCATATAAAGAGCCCCCTGGGAGTTGTTGCCGTTGTTTGAGCCATTCAGGTTCACAATGTTGTTGTAACGGTTTGGTTCAACCCGGAAATCCGGAAGATTTTGCGCTTCGAAATCGAAATCCGGTAAATGCGGCCGCATCCAGTTAGTGAATTTAAAGGTTGCCGTATCGTTGTGCGTAATATTGTCGCCGGAAAGCAGGGTGTATGGTTTAATTACGTAAGGCCCGGCCGCGCTTAAGTTAGCCGGCAAAGAAAACGTATAACTGGCGGTTGTATTTGGAGCAATGGTGCCGGTAAAAATTTCCGGAGCTGCAGTTAGCGGCACGCCATTTACCAGGCAACCAACCGGAATATTCGATTCTGGTTGCGAGCCAAGGTTGGCAATAGAAACGGTAATGGTTTGCTGGGCAGAAAAACCGCAGCCATTTAACGGCAAGCTGCTAATAGCGCTAATGGCCACATCTTTTAAAACCGGCGGCGTTGGCGGGGTATATTCCCAGAGATCCCGAAGGAAGTTTCGTCTACTATCGTAGCCTAAACCCAGGAATGCTCTTGTGCCGATGGTGAAAGCTACAGCATTTTCCCTGCCATTGCCGGGTACCGGCGCCCGCTGCGTCCAGAGATTGGTTGCCGGATCGAACTCCCAGATATCTGAAAAGTTCGAAAAGCCGGTATTATGGCCGGTTCCGACATAGCCTTTGTTTCCTAAGCTGAAGCCAATCGCATTCGTACGGTTTAAACCTGGGAAGCTGGACTTTTGCGTCCAGATATTAGTAGCCGGATCATATTCCCAGATATTTTTATATCCACCCAAACCTACATAACCCTTATTTCCAACCGCAAAGGCCATTGCGCTTGAACTCGAAGGTCCCGGGAAAACGGCTTTGGGAGTCCAGATATCGGTTTCCGGGTCGTATTCCATAAAGTTTGTGGCAAACCCGCCGCCGTATGCATAACCTTTTTTACCAATGCTGAAACCAACGTAAGCTATAGTGCTGCCGCTGTAAACCGGAGCTTTTTCCGTCCAGCGGTTGGTTGTTGGGTCATATTCCCAGAAATCCGGCGTATGATTCCCCAAGGTATCTATGCCGGAACCTAAATATCCTTTAGGGCCAATTCCGAAGCCAAATCCTCTGCTTCTGGGTTTACCCGGAATGTTGGCTTTCTGGCTCCAGCTATCGGAGATCGGGTCATATTCCCAGAAATCATTTCGATGATGGCCATCGTACCCCCCGCCAACATAGCCTTTGTTCATAATGCTGAAACCAATGGCAGCCTCCCGGTTTTTACCTCCTACATTGGCCCGCTGGTTCCACCTGTTCTGTATAAGCGGTGGGGCAGGATCGTATTCCCACATGTCGTCCAGGTAACCGATAGTCATATCCCAACCGGCTACAACATAACCTTTGGAGCCAATGCCAAAACCAGCTGCTCCCCGCCGGGCCGTGAAATTATTACTGATGTTCGTCCAGGTATTTGTAGCCGGGTTGTATTCATAAGTTTCCTTGGTAATGCCCGAAGAAATGCTGTACCCCGTTGAAAAATAGCCTTTCTGGCCAATGCTGAAACCTACGTTCTCATAGGCGTAATTGCCGGGAATATTGGCTTTCTGGGTCCAGGAATTTGTGGCCGGGTTATATTCATAAAAAGTTTTGGGTGCGTAGCCTCCGCCTATATACCCATTATTACCAATAGTGAAACCAGCAGCTTCATCGCGGCCATACCCTGGTACAACGGCTTTCTGGATCCAGGTATCAGTGGCCGGGTCATATTCCCAGAAATCGGTTCTATCGCCATTCGCATCGTTTCCGGTACCAAGGTAACCTTTATTGCCGATGCCAAGGCCAACGGCGCCTTTACGCGGTGTGCCGGCGAAATTTGCTTTCTGGGTCCAGGTATTAGTAGCCGGATCATACTCCCAGAAATCGTTCAAGCGATTATTCGCGGCATCCTGACCGGTGCCAAGGTAGCCTTTGGTACCTACGCTAAAACCAACCGCCCGGTCGCGGGCCACGCCTGGTAAAGCAGCTTTCTGCGACCAGGAGTTCGTAGCCTGATCGTATTCCCAGAAATCGTTCATTTTGGTAGTGGCGTTGCCGCCCGTTCCGAAATAACCTTTGGTGCCAATGCTAAACCCAACTGCTTCGGCGCGTATGCTAACCGGGTTAGGTGAAACGGTGCCCATATCGTTTTTACGGGTCCAGGAATCGGGTAACTGTGAAAAACTTTTCTGGCCAAAAACTACGACCAGCATTACTACGAAGATCTTTTTCATTTTATAAGCGGTGAGGGAGTGTTCTGTTGCTTTCGAATTATTTAATTGCTCCAATTTGCTTCATTTCAACTTCGGAAACGGTAGGGGGCATTTCGCCACTTTGCAGTTTCGTAATTACCAGCTCAGCTACTTTTTCTGCTTCTTCTTTTGTTGTAAAACCAGCATTGCCCGGTAAACCCGGTATTGTGATCTGCCGGATGAAGGTGCGGGAGTCCTGTTTTATTTCATAGCCAAAAGTGCCATTTTCTGCCGGAATGATCTGGTAAGTATATTTTGCGGATGAAGTTGCTTCGGGAAAAGCAGGTGCAACAGCATTTGGCGTTTTGGAAAAAACGGTATCGGTTTGGCCCTGAAAAGTAGCGGTTGCATTCTGCTGTGGCTGATTCGTTTCACAGGCATGCAATCCAATAGCAAGCGAAATCAGGAGAAATGATTTCATAAATAAATTACAGGTTTAATTTCAAAATGTAAATATAAACCTTTTGTTAATCTGTTTGTTGTTAAATTGATTTTGAGAAATATTCCGACTGTAATGAAGGTAATTTGCTTAATTCCCCTTTCAATTTACATTCCGTATCAACCGCTCATAAAACCGCACCGCATCTTCAAACTCTTCTACCGAAATTTTCTCATTCACGCCGTGAAAAGAATTAATGTTCTCTTTATTGATCTTGTAAGGCAGAAAACGGTATACGTTCGGGCTAAGAGTGTAGTAAAAGCGGCTGTCAGTGGCGGCAATTACCATACTTGGCGAAGTTAAAGTGTTAGGAAATAGCTCTTTAATAGTTTGGTTCAGCATTTCGTAACCGGCTGCTTCCGGACTGGAAACCGGCGATGCTTCGCTGCTGAAAGGCTTGACTTTTATCTGCACGCGGTCGTCGTGAATAATACTTTTTACCCTCGAAACGATAGCGTTTATGCTGGTGCCCGGCAGAATTCTGAAATTTACAACCGCTTTTGCCTGCGCCGGAATAACGTTTTCTTTTATGCCGCTTTGAAAAATGGTGGGCGCCATGGTGGTAGTTACCAACGCGTTGCTTGCAGGTTTTTTCTGATACGTTTTCAGGATCATGCCTTCAAAAAGCCAGGAATTTGCAAAGGCCATTTTCTGAAACGCCGGCATTTCCGGACCAAGGTTTTTCATAAATTCCTGTACGGGCGGCGTGATCTGGGCTTCAAATGGTTTTTGCCGGAGCCTGAATATTGCCTGGGAAATTACATCGATGGCCGTTTCGTTTTGCGGCATGGAAGAATGGCCGCCTTCCACGTTGGCCGTAAGTTCCAGCGAGGTAAATCCTTTCTCCGAAATTCCGATCAACGCTACGTCGGTTTCCAGGCCGGGAACCAGTTTTTGGGTGATGGCATACCACAAATTCGGCTTGAATATTTTCGGTTTGCAAGTGTTTTACAATGGCTTGTGCGCCGTACTTTCCGCCCACTTCTTCATCGTGCCCGAAAGCCAGGTAAATGGTCCGTTTGGGTTGGAAACCTTGTTTCAGCAGCATTTCGGTAGCTTCCAATATCCCAATAATGCTCATTTTATCGTCTATCGCGCCGCGTCCCCAGATATGCCCGTGTTTAATTTCTCCGCCAAACGGCGTTGCTTTCCACTCTTTCAAGGTTTCTTCGGCAACCGGAACTACATCTAAATGCCCCATCAGGATCACCGGTTTTAAGCGCGTATCGGAGCCCTGCCATTTGTAAAGCAGACTGAATTCGTTAATAACTTTCGGCGCTAGTTTTTCCTGCGTAAGCGGATACGTTTTTTGCAGGAAATTCCGGAATTGGTGAAATGCGACCGAATCGAAATCCTGCGGATCTTCCGGGGAAATGGTTTTGATGCGGATGGCTTTCGCCAGGTGGAATTTAGCCGAATCGGAGACGGCGGTTTTCGGAACCGGTGAAACGCTATGCTGACGCGAAGAAAAAGTCAGGGTCCGGAAAGCTAAAAACGCTATGAAAACGAGGAGTAAAACTAAAAGGACAGTAAATAGTTTTTTCATAGAGCTGGCGGCAGGTTGCGTTTTAAGTTCCACAATAAATTCAGGTTTTACAAATACTACTCCCGAAAATATTATCTGAAAATGCTGGCCGCCGTATAGGTTCTAACATTCTAAAGATCAGGAAAAATGAACGCCAGAAAACTGAAAAAAATGAGAAAAGCCCAGAAGCGGAATGCCACCTTGCAGGCTCTGGGTTTAGGCGCCGTGGCCGGTATGCGGGCTTTTGCTGCGCCGGCAATTCTCAGCCATTTTCTTACCCACGATCCGGCCGGCGCACTTTACAATACCAGGCTCCGGTACCTGCAGCGGCCTTACATTGCCACTGGTTTAAAAATTCTGGCCGGCGCTGAACTGGTAGGCGATAAATTACCTGCCACCGGCGACCGGATTTCCCCGCCGCAACTTGCAGCGAGGCTGTTATCGGGAGCTGTGGTTGGAGCAACGGTTGCGGGAGCTCATGAAAGACCCAAACTTACCGGCGCTTTGCTCGGAATGGTTGCGGCTACCGCTGCTTCTTTCGGCTTTTATTTTCTGCGGAAAAAACTGGGGCAGGAAAGCAAATTGCCGGATATGGCGCTTGGGTTTATGGAAGATGCGGTTATGGCTTCCGGAGGAATTGCGCTGATGGAAACCACCAAAGATTAAAGTTCTGTTTCTGAATGGGAAAAAAATAAAGCCTGGCTGGAATTGAAAACTCCGGCCGGGCTTTTACATCATGAAAAACGTTGGTTATTTCGGCAATAAAACCTGATCTATTACATGCACTACGCCGTTAGAAGTAGGAATAGAAGCCAGAATGTTGGCGCCGTTTACGGTTACCTTGCCATCTTTCACGCCCATGGTTACCCGCCCGCCGTTTACCTGACCCAGACTCTGACCGTCTTCAAAACTTTCGGCGCTCAGCGAACCGACATAAACGTGGTATTGCAGAATATTTTTAAGATCACCGCGTTTTTCTTCTTTTAAAAGACTTTCCACCGTGCCTTTGGGCAGTTTATCGAAAGCGGCGTTGGTTGGAGCAAAAACCGTAAAAGGACCGGCGTTGGAAAGCACATCTACCAAACCAGCAGTTTTAACGGCAGTTACCAGCGTAGTATGGTCCGGAGAACCCACGGCAGTTTGCACCACATTTTTCTGCGATTCAGTGTCGGTTACTGCCGATTGGCCACTGATCGGGACAGCGGCTTCTTCTAAATGAGCATCGGTAGCAGAAGCCATTTTAGAGGTTTCCGTTTGGGAGCAAGATACCAGCGCAAAGGTTGCCCATGCGGCCATGGCGAATGTTAGCTTTTTCATAAGGCTTATTTTTTTTTACGAAAGATTGCCGGGTAAAAAAGTCCTTCCAATGACAGTGGTCATCATTTTACATGATCTTTTGTAGTGCTTTTTAATGCGTTTTTCAGGCGAAAACCCTACCGTTTTTTGAGAAGGTTTTAACTAAAAACCTATGGCTCACTGCTGAAAAACTCCTGTACTATTGGCAGAAAAACACTACTTTTGCGGCTCCCAAGCACCTGTGTTTAAACGTGGAAAAAACTGCCGGAAAGGTCATATCGCTTCACCAGGGCCTTACGCCCGATGAGAAAGTAGAATTGCTTTTCCGGAAGTATTATGCGCCGCTATGCAAGAGTTTGTTCCGCATGCTGCGCGATGCCACCATTGCGGAAGACATTGTGCAGGAAGTTTTTCTGAAGGTCTGGGAAAAGCGGGAAAATCTGCAAATGGATGAAGCCGTTCAGTCTTATCTGTACCGTTCCTGCTACAATACCGCGCTCAATTTCCTGAAACAGCAAAAGCAAAGTACCGACATCGAAACGCTGGAGATTCCGGTGGCCGGCGGCGAAACCGCTGAGAAAAACCTGAACTTACTGGAAACCGAAGCCGAAATTCTCAAAGCCATCGATTCGCTTCCACCCAAAACGAAAGTGGTTTTCAGTTTAAGCCGTTTCGAAGAACTCAGTTACAAAGAAATTGCCGAACGCCTCGATATTTCCCAGAAATCGGTAGAAAAACACATGGGAATAGCCTTGCAACGTCTCCGCGAAAACCTGAAAGAATATCTGGTTGCGGTGCTCTTACTGCTGCTTTCTGACCTGTTTTAAATTTTCTTCAGCCGTAAAAATAACCACCCCAACCCCTCCTTGAAATGAAGGAAAGCTTTTTCCTGCAACAATTGTAGGGACAGGGCTTGACCTGTCCGGAAGTATTCCAGAAAAAACGCTATGCTTTTAAGCACCAAAAGTCAGAAGAAGCATGAAGCAAAAAACTCCCCTCCTTAATAAGGAGGGGCTAGGCGGGGTAAATTGTTTTCCTAGAACGATGTTAGAAGTAGTCGGGAAAAATATTTTAAAAAATTTTAAAACGCATGGTAGGGTAGGGGTGAGTTTCCGTGTTTTATAGATGAAAGCAACCGGATCCCGCTTCATTTATTTACCCTTAAAAATTACATACCATGAGATCTGCCTTCTTAAAAAAACATATACCGGCTTTATTTTTACTGGCTTCAGTAGTTTCCTTTTCTGGGTGCAACAAAGAAACGTTGCGCGGCCACGGCGAAGTAGTTTCCCGCACCCGCACCGTTGGTACTTTCGATGAAATTGATGCCGGCGGTGAATTTGAAATTTACTTAACGCAAGGTCCGGCCAAAGAAATTGTTTTAGAAGGACAGGAGAATATTCTGGCCGATCTTTCTACCACCACCCACAATAATCGGCTGAAACTTAAATACCATCACCACAATGTGAAGATCGATGAACCAGTTCGCATTTATATTACCACGCCGAACCTGACAGAAATTAATGTTTCCGGCGCGAATAAAGTGCAAGGCTTAACCGACTGGAAGGTAAGAGATCTGGAAATAAGTTCTTCCGGCAGCGGCGAAATAAGTTTAACCCTGCGCGATGCCGATTACGTGGAAAGCGATATTTCCGGCTCCGGCAAAATTAACCTGAGAGGCAATGCATATCATCACGATCTGGATATTTCCGGCTCCGGCGAATTAAATGCTTTCGATTTTAAAACCGCGAAAACTGATGTACATATTAGTGGTTCAGGAAAAAGCGATGTGTGGGTTACGGATGAATTGAAAGCCAATATCAGCGGTTCCGGAAGGGTGCGTTACAAAGGAAATCCGAGCGTGAGCACCTCCATTTCGGGTAGCGGCAAGGTCCAGAAATGGGATTAATTGCGGCGAAAAGAAAAATAAAAATTACTTTTATGGTGGGGTAAGCGCGTTTTTGCTTGTTCTACAAATATAAATGGAAGATAACCGGGAAACATTCTGGGAAAAACTGGCAAAGGAAGTCAGCGGAAATGCCGGAGAAGACGATAAAGCCTGGCTGAAACAAAAGCGACAGCAGGATTTGGAAACGGAAACGGTAGCCAAACAGGCCGAAAAAGTCTGGTCTGGCAGCGCCTTGCCTAAACCCGATTACGAACCGGACGTGGAAAAGGGCTGGCAACGCTTCCAGATGAAAGTGCAGGCCAGAACTCCCGAAGTGGAAACGCCGAAAGTGCCGGTGGTTCGGAAAATGAGCCTGAGCACGTTATACGGCATTGCGGCTTCCATTTCGCTGGTAATTTTAGTCGGCATTTATTTCCTGACCAGAACCACAAACCAGAACTGGACCGAAGTTAGAACCGCTGCCAACGAAACCAAAACCATTATGCTGGCCGACGGCAGTAAAATTTCGCTGAACCAGAACAGTACGTTTGCTTATCCGGAAAATTTCCAGATCGAGAATAGAACCGTGAAACTGACCGGCGAAGCCTTTTTTGAAGTAGCCAAAGCCGAAGGAAAACGCTTCACCATTTTTGCCCAGGGCACGAAAACCGAAGTAATCGGTACCAGCTTCAACCTGCGAGCTTACGACAAAAAAGAAGTGAAAGTGCAGGTTGTAACCGGTAAAGTAGCTTTTGCCAAAACCGAAACCGACGATGCCATTTTCTTAACGCCGGGCCAGGAAGGGTTAATAAGCGAAAAAACGGTAGCAAAACCGGCTAAAAAAGTAATAGCAGAACCAAATTTCCAGGCCTGGAAAACGAAGAATTTAGCTTTTAATAACCAGCGCCTGGAGCAACTTGCCACTGAGCTTGAAAACTACTTTAACATTGACATTGTAATTCAAAACGAAGCCCTGAAAAACTGCCGCTTCACTACTTCTTTCCAGGATCCGGAACTGCAGGAAGTGTTGGACATTCTAGCCATGACGGGCAACCTGAAGATCACAAAAGACGGAAACCGGTATCTGATCTCCGGCCAGGGCTGTAACTAAAAGAGTCCCCCTTTGGAGGGGGGAGGGGGAGGACAGGAGAATTATCTGATTTAAAATTTGATACAATAATGTAAATCCTCCCCCAACCCCCTCCAAAGGGGGACAAAAAACGAAAGACTTTAAAAAATTAAATTATTTATAATGAGAACGCTAAAATTCTTCATTACGGGAATACTTTGCCTTACCTTTTCTATTCAAACTATATTTGCGCAAAACCTGAATACCAAAATCTCTATTAAGGTAAAAGACGCCACGTTGCCGCAGGTCTTGCAACAAATTCAGAAAAAATATGGCTATCGTTTTTCGTACCTGAACAATGAATTGCCAGCTAAAGCCAGGTTTTCGGCAGAAATAAAAAACAAAACTTTTTCGGAAGTGCTGGACGTGCTTTTAGAGAAAACCGATCTGGGTTACAAGCAAAGTAACGGCCAGATCATCATCAAAAAAGGCTTCCCGAAAAATAAACCCAAGACTACCGCTTTTCAGAAATTAGCAACGCCAGTTACAGAAAAGCCGGTAGAAAATAAAGCCAGCCAGGTTGCTAAAACTGAAAACGCAAAACCGCTGCCGGTAAAAAAGGAAGAAAAACCTGCTGCTAAAAAAGAAGTGGCAATTACTGAAACGCCTGCTGCAAATGCAACCGAAAAAACAACTGAAACAGTTGCGCAAAACGGTGCCGAAATGGCGGTAAAAAGTGCAATTCCAGCCGATGAGAACGTAAATGATTCCCTAACGGTAATTAAAATGGAAGGCCAGAAAGAATCGCTCCTGGATAAACTGGCTGCGCTTCGGAAAAAAAATGAAACCCGGGCTATAAATCCAGATACTATTTTGTTTAGCGATGTGCATCTTGGGGTTTTTCCGCCAATCAGCACCAATGGTACGCAGGCCAATAAATACGTGAACCAAATGTCGGCGCATTTGCTGGTTGGTACCGCCGCTGGTCTGGAAGGTCTGGAGTTTTCGGGTTTCGGAAATATTGAGAAGAGTTACGTAAGCGGTGCGCAGTTTGCCGGATTCTTCAATATTGCCAAAAACAGTGAAGCGCTAACGTATCTGGCCGATGACCGGAATGAAGGTTATAACCTGAATGGCGCCCAGTTCGCCGGTTTTTTTAACCTCGCCAACGGCAACGTAAAAGGCGGGCAGTTCGGCGGTTATATGAACGTTGCAGCCGGTCACATGCAGGGCGCGCAGTTTGCCGGTTTCCTGAACATTGCTAAAAATGTATATGGCGTGCAGGGTGCGGGTTATATGAACCTGGCTAAAAATGCCGACGGCGCGCAGTTAGCGGGTTTTCTGAACGTTGCCGATACCGTTTCCGGGCTGCAGGCTGCTGGTTTTCTGAACGTGGCTAAAGCCGTGAAAGGCACGCAGCTGGGTTTTTTTAACGTAGCCGATAGCGTTTCCGGGGTTTCCATCGGGGTTTTCAGTTTTGTGAATAAAGGCGGTTATAAACGCGCAGAATTTTACGTAGCCGACGATTTCGACGCCAACGTTGCCTTTAAACTGGGCATGCAGAAATACTATACTTTCGTGGCTTTGGGCGCTGAACTGAACGATAATAAACGCTGGGCTTACGGTTTCGGTTTTGGCCGCGAATGGCGTCCTACGAGCCGCTTTCGCGTAAATACCGACCTGATGGCTTATAACGTGATCGAGGAAAGCTATGAAAATTTTCCGGATGGTTTTTTAGAAGCCGACGAATTGAATCTGCTGAATAAATTCCGGTTGCTGGGTACTTTGCAGATAACCAAGCGCATTGCAGTATTCGGTGGCCCGGTTTATAACGTTTTTGTTTCGAAATACCAGGATCCCGCTTCTTCTGAAATTGGTTCGCAGTTGGTAACCAATACCTTTTTCGACCGCACTTCCAATGGCGGAACAAACGTGAAAATGTGGCTTGGCTTTAATGCCGGTGTCCGCTTCTGAAATATAAACTGTTAATAATCTGATTACTAGTGAATGAGTTTGAAAAGGGCAGGATTTTACAAGATTTCAGAATTCTAAAACCGGACCTTTGCGCAAAATTTAACGGTTGCCAGCTTTTTTCCGGTACTTTTTTTCTAAAGCGCTACAGCTTGCACAAATAACTATTCCAATAAAAACTTAACAAAATCAATTTTTTTCCACGCTCAAAAAGCAGCTTTTCAGCTGTCTCAGGAATTCTTTTGTCTAAAAAAAAACGGTGATACTATGAATATAACCACAACTTTTTCGAAACCTGTGCACGTGCAGGACTATTTCCGGGGCTGGGAAAAAGCTCAGCAGGAATTTCAACGCCAGTTAGAGAAAAAACCGAAAAAAATGGTAGGGTTTCCGACCAAAAAAGTGCGGACTGTTTTGAGTTTGATGTTGCTGCTTTGCGTTTTTTCCTTCACGTTACAAGCCCAGAATTTAACCCAAACCATTCGGGGAAAAATCATAGACCGCGAATCGCAAACGCCGCTGATCGGGGTGTCGGTTGCAGTCATCAGCATGAATCCGGTTACAGGCGCTTTAACCGATGCCGATGGCAATTTCAAGATCGAAAAAGTGCCTGTTGGCCGCCATACCTTAAAAATTAAATACATCGGTTACAAAGAGCAGACGCTGCCCGAATTGGTTTTAGGTTCCGGAAAAGAACTGGTGCTTACGGTTGGCTTGTCTGAAAATATCCGGCAGATGCAGGAAGTGGTAATCAGAGCGCAGCAGGAAAAAGGACGTCCGCAAAACGAAATGGCTACGCTTAGCGCCCGCAGTATTTCGGTGGAAGAATCGAAACATTATGCCGCTTCCATAAACGACCCTGCCCGCGCCGCGCAGAACTTTGCCGGGGTAGGCGCCACCGATGATATGAGCAACGAAATTGTGGTGCGGGGTAATTCCCCGAAAGGCGTTTTGTGGCGCATAGAAGGCATTGAAGTTCCGAATCCGACGCACTTTGCGCAGGAAGGCGCTTCCGGCGGACCGATCAGTATGCTGAGCGTGAACATGCTCGATAATTCTGATTTTTACACAGGTGCTTTTCCGGCGGAATACGGCAATGCTTTAAGTGGAATTTTCGATATGAAACTGCGCAAAGGCAACAACGAAAAACGCGAATATGCTTTCCAGGCCGGCGTGTTGGGCGTAGATTTTGCCGCTGAAGGTCCGTTCAGAGAAGGTTACAAAGGTTCTTATCTGGTTAATTACCGTTATTCCACACTGGCCATGCTAAACAAGATCGGGTTTAAAGTTGCCGGCGAAAATGCCCCGGATTTTCAGGATCTTTCTTTTAAACTGAATCTGCCAACCGAAAAAGCTGGAACGTTTACTTTGTGGGGTTTGGGAGGTTTGAGCAAAGATGCCCAGGAAGCGGAAAAAGATGTGAGCAAATGGCAGGAAAAAAGCGATGCCTTCAACAATGTTTACAAAGGCGGTATGGGTACGCTTGGTTTATCGCACACCTATTTCCTCAACCCGCACGCGTACCTGGAAACCATTTTATCTTATGCGCGCAACGAAGGTGCTTTCGCCTACGATTCGCTGATGCCCGATATGAAACCGTATCTGTTTTACCACGAAAACTATGAGAAAACGGCAGCGCGCGCTTCGGTGCTTTACAACCACAAGTTAAATGCCCGAAATACGGTTCGTTTTGGGGCTATTTATAGCCAGCTTGGTTTCGATATGTTCAGCGAGGGCCGCAACGATGAAAAAATGCTGCAGACTTACGTAGAAAATGCGGGCAATACCGGTTTAACGCAGGCTTACGGCCAATGGAAATACCGCTTGCACGAAAATGTTACCTTGAATTCCGGTTTGCATGTTCTGCGCTTAGGGCTGAACAGCAATACTTCGGTGGAACCGCGCGTGGGTTTGCGCTGGAATCTGAGCAGCGCGCAGGCCATTGGTTTTGGTTTCGGAATTCATAGCCGGCACGAAAGTATGGCCGCGTATTTCGCCCGGCAACCGCTCGCCGATGGTACTTACAGCCAGGCAAATAGAAACCTCGAACTTTCCAAAGCCCGCCATTTTGTAATTTCCTACGACCTGATGCTGCGTGAAGACCTGCGCCTGAAAGCCGAAACCTATTACCAGGATCTTTATGACGTGGCCGTAGCCGCTGATCCGAAATCGACTTACGCATTATTGAATTCGCAGGAAGGTTTGGTTATTGATAGTTTGGTGAATAAAGGAACTGGCAAAAACTACGGGCTGGAACTGAGTCTGGAAAAATTCTTCACTAACAATTATTATTTCCTGGCCACAACTTCGCTTTACAATTCCAAATACACGGCTTTAGATGGCATAGAACGGAACACGCGCTTCAACGGCAATTATATTTTAAATATGCTGGGCGGCAAGGAATTTAAAGTTGGCAAAGACCGCAATAATGTGATCGGGCTGAACATGAAAATGGTTTGGGCTGGCGGAAACCGCTACACACCAATTGACCTGGAAAGATCGCAGCAGGAAGGCGAAGCGGTTTATATCGATTCGGAAACGTTTGAAACGAAGGCCGATGATTATTTTCGGACAGATCTGCGGGTGAGTTACCGAAAAAACAAACCCAAAGCGTCCTATATCGTTTCGCTTGATATTCAGAACGTAAGCAACAGCCAGAATATGTACCGCCAGTATTACGATCATGATTCGAAATCGGTAAAAACCGAATACCAGATGGGTTTATTGCCGGTGCTGAATTACCGCATTGAATTTTAAAGCAGAATTTTATGGCATAAAAAGCAAAAAAGCCGGTTTATGCCGGCTTTTTTTATTTAAGTTTCCTGACCAGATTGTTTAGGCAAAGCGCTACTCATTTGCACACAATTTCTAAATTAAATATATTTGAACATTAAAAAAGTGTTATTGTCTGGGCCGGTTATAGAAACTTTCCAGCTATTTTCCGGTTATTAGAAAAATACTCATGTTACAGTTCGACAAACCATTTGCTACCATTGAAATTGAGCCGGAAAAAAGCCTGCTCATTTTAACGTGGCATGGTTTTGCCAATTCCGAAGAGTTCCGGGAAGCGCGTACGGCTGCCGTTCAGATCGCGCGGCAATACGGGCTAACCAAGTGGCTGTCGAATATGAAAGATATGAAGGCGATCAGGCAGGCTGACCAGGATTGGAGCGTGAATGAATGGTTGCCGCTTTTCCAAACTTTGCATATAAAGAAATGGGGGCTGATCATTTCCGACGATATGTTTAACCAGATGGCTATGAGCAGCATGATGAGCAAGATACGTCCGAAACTTACGCACCCCGTAGAGTATTTTCAGGATCTGAACGCTGCCAGAAACTGGCTCGAGCGCGATTGATTTTCCAGGTTCAGGTACTTTTTAAGGCCAAAACCATAGCGTTTTCTGTGCAGAAATTATTGCACGTAATCCTGCAGGATCTTCAGGCCTTCGCTTTCATCCGCTTCCACCACTTCATCAATTATATACTGAATTTCAGCTTCGGTCCAGTTTTCTTTTTCTGCTGCCTTTACAAAAACGCCCATTGCCACAAATTTTCCGGCTTCCAGTGGCAGTAATATTTTTACTTTTTTTCGGATTCGCATTTTTTTTCAGTTTTGATTTTTTCTACCGGGAATAACTTCTTTTCCGGACCTTCGATTTTTTTGCCGGCACTTTTTTCTGGTTTAAAGCTACCGTTTTGGCTGGCGCCGGTTTTGCCAGTGCCGGTGCTAAAATAGGAAAAGTTAAGCCGGCGCCATATTTAAAATGGGTGTTTACGGTTACCGGTAGGCTTCCGCGTGGTTTCAGTTGCCCGAAAACTACTTTGGCTACAGCTTTTTGCACTGGCGTAATTTGCTGATAACCAACTATCAAAGCCCGCGCATTTTTCAATTCTTCGAACTGCGGCAAGGCATAAGCATTATCGAAAAATAGCACTACCGCTTTACCAGATCTTACCAGTTCGTTCAGAAAATCGGTTTCAGCTTTGCCGTAGCCTATATTGTTGCTGGGGCGCAGGCTTGGGCCGTAAATGCCAATCAGCAGTATGTCGTATTTTTTCAGGGCTTTGCGCAGGTTGCGGAATTCGCGGGCTTTAGTATTCTTCCGGTTAATGGTAAACGCCGGGGCCTGAATTTGTTCCTGCGCCAGTTTCTGAAAAACGGTAGGTTTTGAAGTGCCAAAACTGATGCTGGCAACCTTGGTTTTGCTTTTGTGAAGTTTCGTCCAGCTTAGCGGCAGCGTGTTTTTATGGTTTCGCAAAACGGTTACCGAAGCTTCGGCAAATTCCTGGTTCAGTTTATCAGATTCTACCGAATGCAGGTCGCCGTACAGGTGTTTGGTCTCGATGGGTTTGTATTGGTTCAGGCCTACCCAAAGCTTGGCTTTCAGCACTTTTTTGCAGCGCCGGTCTATTTCCGCCTGGCTTATTTCACCGCGTTTTATAGCTGCTTTTATTTCGCGCAAGGCCACCGGCACACTTACCAATCGTTCCAGAATATCGTTACCGGCCTGCAATGCTTTTACTTCAGCCACGCCGGGCGGGTGGTATTTGGTTACGCCTTTCATCACCATGGCATCGGTAATTACCAAGCCTTTATAACCCAGATCGTGCTGCAGCAATTTGGTGGTAATGGGGTAAGAAAGCGTAGCCGGAATATTAGGAAGTTCGTCGAGCAGTGGAATATTCAAATGTGCCACCATTATACCACCCACGCCCTCTTTTATAAGCTCCCGGAAGGGGTAAAGTTCTAAAGAATCGAGCCGTTTGCGGGTAAAAGGCACCACCGGCAAATCGAAATGCGAATCTACGTCGGTGTCGCCGTGGCCGGGGAAATGCTTGGCGCAGGCAATTACGCCGTTGTGCTGCATGCCTTTCATAAACGCCACCGATTTTGCCGTTACAATTTCCTTGTTCTCGCCAAAAGCGCGGTAACTGATCACGGGGTTGGCCGGATTATTATTGATATCGGCTACGGGTGCAAAGTTCAGGTGCATACCCAAGCGGCGGAATTCATGGGCAATTTCGGCGCCCATTTTATAGGCAAAACTGTCGGTGCGGGCGGCGGCTAGCAACATGGGCAATGGATATTGTACGGCACTATCCAGTCGCATTCCCACACCACTTTCGGCATCCATGCTGAGCATGAGCGGCACTTTAGAAACGGCCTGTAATTTGTTGGTTAAACGCGCCTGCCGTATCGGCCCGCCCTGGAAAAAAATGATGCCGCCAACTTTGTATTTCTTCACCAGCATCAGCAGGTCTTTCTCGTACTTTTTCCCCTGGTTCGAATAGCCTTCCACGATCATGAGTTGGGCAATGCGTTCGTCGGGCGTAAGGGAATTAAAAACCGAATCTACCCATTTCGATTCGGTATTCAGGGCTTGCATAAAAGTGCCTTCCTGTATTTGTCTGGCGGTTTTTGGGTATTGCGGTTTGGGTTTTTCTACGGGCACAACCGGTTTCCGGCGGCAGCTACTGAACGAAAGAAGCAGAATGGAGAAGCAAATAAAAGCACGGAAAAATGAAAATGACACTCTTCCAACCGGAACCAGGAAATACATGAAGCGAAATAATTAGGTAATTGGGTTACGGTTTTTGCGGCCGGAAAGATACCGTTTTCCGCGGCAAATTCTGCCCTCGCAATATCCGGAAAATAAACCTTTGTTCAGAAATCTTCCGGCAAAATTATTCCTTTGCAAAGAAAATATATAACTGTTTAACCGCCGATAAATTTTGTAAAAGGCCTGAAGATTTAGTGAATTCCGGTTGTGTGCCTGTTAAGCGTGCGTACAAGTAAAATGACGGCCGGATTTTCCACGATGGCTTTAACGGGTTTTGAAGTATGAAGAAAATATTATTGTTCATGTTGGTTTGTTTTTTTCTGAATCTGGAAAGCAGCCATGCAATTTTTGCGCAGATCGTAACGGAACAATCCAAAGTTACTTTCAGGGTGAGCCACATGACCGGCACTGTAGAAGGCACCATAACGGGCATGCAAGGCACGGTACAATTCGATGAAAATAACCTGGCCGCCAGCTACATGCAGGCAACCGTGGAAGCCGCAACGGTAAATACCGAAAACCGGGCCCGTGATTCTGATCTCCGGAAGGAAAAATTCTTTGATGCAGAGCGTTATCCGCAAATTAAATTTCAGTCGAAAAGCATTTCAAAAACCGCGGACGGCTTTCAGGTAACCGGCGATTTAACTATTAAAGATCGTACCCGCGAAGTGAATATTCCGTTTAGCCGCGAACAGAAAGGAAACGAAGCAGTTTATACGGGCAGTTTTACCCTGAATCGCAAAGATTATAACCTCGGAAAATCTGCATTTCCGCCCATGGGCAAAACCGTAAAAGTGGATATTCTGGCTGTGGTACGGTAATTTTATTTTTTTTGGGAACGCTTTTGGGTTAGCCGCGTATATGCAAGCCGAAGAAATTTTATAACCCAAAATATAGCTATGTCTAAACTGAAAAACCTGGAAGAACTGTTTCATCACCAACTGAAAGATCTTTACAGCGCCGAAAAACAATTGCTGGAAGCGCTTCCGAAAATGGCTAAAAAGGCCCAGGATCCAAAACTGAAAGCTGCTTTTGAAGCACATTTAACCGAAACCGAAGAACAGAAAGCCCGCATTGAGCAGATTTGCGAAAAGCTGGGCATCAGTCCGGGCCGCATGAAGTGCAAAGCCATGGAAGGCCTGATCGAAGAAGGGGAAGACATGATCCACGAAGATGCTGACCCGGATGTGAAAGACGCCGGTTTAATTGCTGAAGCGCAACGCATTGAGCACTACGAAATTTCAGGTTACGGCACAGCCGCGCATTACGCCGAACGTTTGGGTATGACCGATATTGCTAAAATTCTGCGTACTACTTTAGACGAAGAGCAGAATGCCGATACCAAACTGAATAAACTGGCAAAAGGCTATATCAACCAGCAAGCCATGTAAGTTTCAGTTTTGAAAAGTAGAAATTGTTGAATTGAAAAAGCCTGCTTCAGAAACGGAGCAGGCTTTTTAATGGCTTTATGTTTGTATTGAAGATTTGCATTTTTTCGTCCCCCTTTGGAGGGGGTAGGGGGAGGATTTTTTACATTATCCGATAATTTTCAGAAATGCGTGAAATCCTCCCCCTACCCCCTCCAAAGGGGGACTTTTTCTTTCTGCGGAACTCTCCCCTTGAGGGGAGTTGGAGGGGTGTTTACACCTGTTGATTTTTATCAATTAACGTGTTTACACCCCTATGATCCCCTCAAGGGGAGAGTAAAATCTTCCCTGAATTCTCCAAATGGGGACCTTTACTTTCAAGCCTTTAGCTTTTACCGGGTAGCATCTTTGGCATCGGCGGAGGCTTCGAGGGTTAAATATTCGGCTTGCAGGGTTTTGATCTTTAAGGCATCGGAAGTAGAAATGGCGTTGTCGATCTCGCGTTTGCGCTGGTTCAGTTCGCCGTAAACGTGGTCCACGTAATCCCAGTCTTCCTGTGTCCAGTTGCCTTTTTTAGCGCGCACGGCACCCATAAACGTGAGGTAAACTTCTTTTACGTTGGTAGCCGTTACGGTTTTAAAATTGCTGAAATTGCCGAGCAAGGTGTTGCGCCAGGTAGTGAGTTTTGCATCGTCGAGCGGGCGGCTGGTGCGGGTATCGCGGCGGTTTTCCCAGGCTTCATAACGGGCTTTGGCGGCTTCGTATTCGCGGCGAGTATCGGCCGAAAAGCTGTCCATTTTAGCGTCTAATTGCGCACTGCGGGTTTTGAAATCTTCTTTAACCTGCGGCCATTTTTCTTTGGCATTGCTGTCGGCCTGGTTGGTTTTATCGTTTACCCAGTCTTTAAAATCCCGGACTTCGTCGTCGGCTTTCGTTTTGGTGGTGGTTTCGGTGCGGCTTACGGTTACGGTATCGCGGTCGGTAGCTTCGGTGCTGGTTTCGGTGCGGGTAGTGCGTTCGCAACTGCTTAAACTGAACACTACCGCCGCGGAAAAGGCTATGGTTTTAAAGCAAAAAAGTGGTTTCATAGTTTCTGAAAATAGGTTTAAAATGAAGCAAGGTTCCAAGTGCATCAAACTCTGTTCAGCCCGAAAAGTTGCATCCGGGTTTTTCAGCCAATAAGCCTACCGTTTTGCAGGAACAGCCGGAAAGCGGCCGCAATAATTACCAAAAGCACCAGCGCTGTTTGTGCCAGTCGCGTTTTTTTTGGCATTTCCACGGTTTCAGAAAAAAGATTTTGCTGGTTCAGAAAATATACGGGCAACAAGATCAGCATCAGCGTAAAAATCTGCAGCGATTCGTAATACTGCAGATCCGGAAATTTAAGCAGTACCAGGAAAAAACTTCCAAAAAGCCAGGGATGAATTACCGTAGCAGCCAGCATTTTAGCCCGGTTCTGAAATTGCATGAGTGAGATTGAATCGCAGGAAAACAGGAATGCCGGCGCCGCCAAAACGCCAATTCCCAGCAAAATAAGAATAAAAAAGAAAGCAACGAACCAAAGCGCTGTATCATTAAAACCGCTCCAGCGCAGGGCAAACCAGAAACCGCTTTTGGTAATAGTACCGGCAATTAAAGCCCCGAAAAACAAATTACAGCCGTGCAGGAAAGTCCAGAGGAAAAACGTTTTCTGCAGTCCTCTTTTCTTCCGGACGATCATAAAAAAAACAGCTGCCAAAAATGCCAGCGCCAGTGCAACAGCCGGTCCGGCGGCATAAACCGAAACTACATCGGCGGAGCGCCAGGCGGCATCGGTAATTTTAAATTCGAGGTGGCCGGGGTGAAAAACGGTAGGGATGCGGGCCGAAAAAGCCGCGGCAACGGTAGCCAGTTGGGATGCGAGGTAGCAAAGCAGGTAAGCCAGCAAAAATAAAATGGTGCTGTTGGCGGCCACGGTGCGTTGCCTGCTGGCAGCCGGAGCCGGCGTAACCGGTTGATTCAGTACATCTTTGTTCGTTAGCATAGGCAGGAAATGTTTATTCTCTTAACCTGAAAATCAGGTTGCGGGTTACTTTTTGAAGCCGGAAACATACTATTTTTAAAATATTTTTCATATCCGATTGGAAGTTATTTCCATTTCCCGATTACAAACCTTAAATTTCCGGTTCATCATTTTTTTTTAGTTACAGACTCGCCCCTATGAACCGTAACCACATTTTATGCAGCGCTTTAGCTGCTACCATGCTTTTTGCCTGCGAAAACAAACGCCCGGTGCAGGAAACCGAAAAAATTCCGAACGCCGCTAATTTACCCGCCGATACTACCGCTACGACTGACACCGTGCAAACCGCTACCATAGCCGAACGGGTGAAGCAATATGCGCCCGTGCGTTTAACCGCCGATCTGAGTAAGCTTACTGCCAAAGAAAAACAAATGATCCCGCTGCTGCTGGATTGCGCCAAAATTATGGACGATATTTTTAAGCAGCAGACCTATACCAATTACGATTCGCTGGTAAATGCCACCGCCGATGCCGACCTGAAACGTTACATCGAAATGAATTATGGCCCCTGGGACCGCCTGAATGAAGATAAACCTTTTGTGCCAGGCGTAGGAGAGAAGCCCGAAGGCGCCAATTTCTACCCGGCCAACATGACCAAAGCCGAATTTGAAAGCGCGAACCTTGCAGATAAAGCCAGCCAATACACCTTGCTGCGCCGCGATTCCAAAGGCAAATTGATCACGGTTCCGTATCGCACGGCTTATGCCACCCAGCTAAAAAAGGCTTCTGATTTGCTGAAAAAAGCGGCTGCTTTAGCCGAAGATAAAGGCCTGAAAAATTACCTGACTTTACGCGCTGATGCTTTATTAACCGATAAATACCAACCCAGCGACCTGGCCTGGATGGACATGAAAACCAATACCCTGGATTTTGTAGTTGGGCCGATCGAGGTTTATGAAGACAAGCTTTTCGGTTACAAAGCCGCGCACGAAGCCTACATTTTGGTGAAAGACAAAGACTGGAGCAAGAAGCTGGAAAAATACGCCGCCACGTTACCGGAATTACAAAAAGGCTTGCCGGTTCCGGCCAAATACAAAGCTGAAAAACCGGGCACCGATGCTGACTTAAATGCTTACGATGTACTTTATTATGCGGGCCACGCCAATACCGGCGGCAAAACCATTGCCATAAACCTGCCCAACGACGAAGAGGTACAGCTGAAAAAAGGTGCGCGCCGCCTGCAACTTAAAAATGCCATGCGCGCCAAATTCGATAAGATCTTAATGCCGATAGGAAATATGCTGATTGCGGAAGACCAGCGCAAACACCTGACTTTCGATGCGTTTTTTGCTACCACTATGTTCCACGAAGTGGCGCACGGTTTGGGTATAAAGAAAACGGTGAATGGCAAAGGCCTGGTGCGCGAAGCTTTGAAAGAACAAGGTTCCGGCATTGAAGAAGGAAAAGCCGATATTCTGGGTCTGTATATGATCACGCAGCTGCACAAAAAAGGCATGATCGAAGGCGATCTGAAAGATTATTATACCACGTTCCTGGCCAGCGTAATTCGTTCGGTTCGTTTCGGTGCCGGCGAGGCGCACGGTGCGGCCAATATGGTTCGCTTCAATTATTTTGCTGAACAAGGTGCTTTTCAGCGCGATGCTAAAACCGGCACCTACCGCGTAGATTACGCCAAAATGGAAACTGCCATGAACAAGCTTTCCGAAATTCTGCTTACGCTTCAAGGCAACGGCGATTACGAAGGCGTGAAAAAACTCTTCAGTGAAGAAGGCAGAGTTGGCGCAGACTTACAAAAAGACCTAGACCGCCTGCAAAAAGCCAATATTCCGGTAGACGTTACTTTCGAACAAGGCAAAGAAGTACTGGGATTGTAATTTGCTGATTCTTTAATGTGCTATTTGTCATTCTGAGCAACGCCGCGGAAACTATTGGGTACTCCAATGGAATTTAAGCAAAGCAATAAATTCCTTTCGTGCAGGTTCGTTATGCGAAAGTTCCCTCTAGAGCTACGCTCGCAAGTTTCGTGCTACCTCGTACTCACTTGTGTTCGGGATGACAATGAGGCAATTGAAAATGCTATCATATTCACTTAAAAAAGTAAAGGCCGGAAAAACTTCCGGCCTTTACTTTTTATTAGATTTCAATGGCTGAAACAAGCACATCAGCACATAAAAAAATTAGCACATTATTTATCTTCTACATTCGTAACCGTGATCTTCTGAATACGGTCGCCAGCTTTGATCTGATCGATTACGTCTAAACCTTCTACTACTTTACCGAAGCAAGTATGTACGCGGTCTAGGTGGGCAGTATTTTTACGGCTGTGGCAAACGAAGAACTGCGAACCACCAGTATTGCGGCCAGCGTGCGCCATAGAAAGTACACCACGATCGTGGAACTGATTTTCGCCTGTAAGTTCGCAATCAATTTTGTAACCTGGGCCGCCAGTGCCTGGTACGCCTTTTGCGCCTTCGCGGGAATTTGGGCATCCGCCTTGAATCACGAAATCAGGAATTACGCGGTGAAAAGATAATCCGTCGTAGAAGCCTTTTTCGGCTAAATCAACAAAATTCTGAACCGTTTTCGGGGCATCTTTCTCGTAGAATTCTACTTTCATGGTGCCTTTGTCGGTGATAATTTCGGCTGTTTTCATATAATTAAATTATTATGGAATTAATTGGCAAGCTGAATTTCAGATTGCTTTTGTTTAAGTTGTTTCAGTGCGGCAATTGCGCGATATAAGGTAAATACAATAACCATTCGCATAATAAGGCCGGAACTTGGGTTTACACTTCCTTCGTTCTGAGAGGCAAAATAAATGCTTAAGCCGTAGTCCAGGATCCAGAAACTGATAGAAGCAATGAGGGCGGCCATTGAGCGTTTTTTTATGCCGTAGGCCAGTGCCATGATCAGTAAACCGGTAAAAACAGTTTCAAGTCCCATACCTAAACGCAGCAGCACCTCAGCGGGCCAGAAAATTGCAATAAAACCCAATACGAAATTTAAAGCGCCCAGGATAAGAGAAAGTTTAAACGCCTGCTCCACTACCGTAGCCGGGTGCGTGGCACTGCCGGAAAGTGGCTCGTTGTTTACCAGAACTTCCAGTTGCGGCATAAAACTGCCTTTCAGTTTTACGCTCACCACCTTATTGTCGGGAAGCGTAAATTCCTGGCCTTGCAGCAATCCTTTTTTGGTAGTAATTTCCCCAACGAGTTGGTCGAGGTAGGCGATCTTCAGGTTTTTCCAGTTAAAGCCCCAGGTTAGCGTTATGGTTTCTGTCGGGTTGTTATTCAGGAAAAAGGTTTGTTGGGCCATAAAAGGGAGGTTTTAAAAAGCGATCGCTTAACAAAGATAAGGATTTATGCTTAAAACGGAGGTTTTCGGCTGGGCTCCATGTGGTGCTTTCCGTTAAAACGGGATACTTTTTTACCTGAAAACGCTACCGTTTTCACCCCAAAAACTCACAAAGCTTAACTTAAAACTTTTAACTCTTTTAAATGCTGCCGTAATACTTCCGCAGGAACCACTCAGCTGTAACCAACGCCAGGATCACGAAGAACAGCCATTTCAGATTTATCAGATCTTTCAGGCTTTCTTCGGTGTAAATAATATTTTTGAAGTCTGCTTCAAGCAGGTCTTTTTCCAGTTGCGCCAGTTGGTTCGGGTAATAAAGTTTGTTGCCGTTTTTGCGCGCCAGCTGGTAAAGCAGATTATGGTTAGCCAAAGAAGTTATGGTTTCCAAAGCCAAGTCCTGTACCAGAAATTCGCCTGAATCCTGCACGCGTTTGCCTTCTAACGTAGTTGCCGCCGTGTATTTATAAACGCCGCCCGGTAAATTACCAATGTTCAAACCCGAGAAATTTTCGCCATTTACAAAGTTGAAGGTGCGGCTTTTCTTCTGTTCGTCGGTAATAGTTAAGGTAATTTGCTGGCCGTAAATTTTCTCGTAGATCGAATTGTAAACTTCGCTCTGGAAACGCACATCTTCCGAAACCAGAAACTCATCCTGCACGGGGTAAACATTCAGACGCTTTTTGTTTTGTTTCGTGGTTAAAAGCTGCACCAGGTCGGTTATCAGTTTGTCGAAATGTGCTGGTTTGTCGTTGGCCACGGCTTCGTTCAAACGCCATTGCCAGAGACCTTCGCCCACTAAAACGCCGTTGGTATTGTCACCTCCGGTTTGAATTGTGAGTAAGGGACGGGTAGTTTTTAAACGGCCAACCTGCTGTTGTAAAACCACTTCGGCTGCCGGATTCAATCTGAAATCGGCGAAAGGAACGGTGAGCGGCGGGTACGTTGCAAAAGTTTCGGAAGCTTTTTCCGCAAAACCGAAGCGCGTGAAATTGATGTTGATCACGGGCACAACTTCGTCGGTCTGGTTGCCGCGTGGCGCCACAAAAACGCCGGACTGCTGCTTATTGAATTCCGCCAGATCCGATTGCGCGCCAAGAATATAAAATGCCGGAATTTTCTGTTTCTGGATCAGTTGCAAAACCTCCGAACCAGTGCGCAAACGCGAAGGCAGCTGGTGCAAAATGGCCAGATCGTAAACCGCAGTTTTCAGTGGATAAATGCCCGGCAGGTAAAGCTCCACTTCAAAATTTTCGTCGGTTTCTATCGCACTTTTCAGGGCTTTAATATCGGGGTGCGGGGCAGCGGCGGCCAATAAAACTTTCAGCTTGCCTTTTACCACTTCCAGGTAAGCGTGTTTGGTATTGTTCAGTTTGGTGAATTCCCCGGGCAGGGATTCTACCAAAACTTCGTAATGTTTTTTACCAGGTTGCGGCGCCGTAATGCTGAACGCAACCAATTGTGAAGTTTTATTTTTCTGGAGCGCGACAGTTTTCCGGTCTAAAACCTTACCGTTTTCTTTCAGCAAAACGGTAGCATTTCCGGATACAAAACCGTCGTTACGAACTTCGGCAACAATAGGGAATTTATTGCCACTGAAAGCCACTTTATTGTACTGCAAAGCCGGCAAACTCAGGTCGCGTTTCGGAACTGTATCGCCGAGGGCAACGGGAAATAATTTGAACTGAAAATCAGAATAGGCCGGTGATTTTCCCTGGTTGACAATGCCATCGGAAAGTAAAACTACGGCGGCTAAATTGCGGTTTTCGTAGGTTTCGGCAACGTTGTTGAGCAGCGCATCGAGGTTGGTACTTTTCTGGTCGAAATTGATACCGTTCAGATCGGATGTCTGAGCCGCATCCAGACTTTTTACGGCCGTTTCGATACCGTTTTCAGCCAGTTTTTTACTGATGTTGACAAGTCCTGTGCGGGTTTGTCGCAGCGCAACCGAATCGGTAAAAAGCTTCACCGATTCGGAATTATCGATGGCGAAAACAATGGCCGGTTTCTCTTCGGTATTGGAAAAATAACGCATTACCGGACCGAGCAGCAAAAAGCACAGAAAACTCACCACCACAAACCGCAAAGCCGCCAGCGAGTAATTTAACTTTTTACCCCACGGCGGATTTTTGGAATACAGCAGCCAGGCATACGCCGCGCCTACCAACAGGCAAAGCGGCAGAAACCAGGCTGAATGGGTAAGTAGAATTCTGAATTGCTCCAATTTGGTTGTTAGTTGTTGGTTGTTAGTTGTTGGTTTTTTTGAAACCAGATAAAACCAAAATTAAGTTTTTAGTTGCTGGTAATAGTTAATAAATCCGTTCAGTAATTTTTTGCAGGTTGTAAGTTTGGTTGTTGTTTCCTGAAATTTTGATTCTTCCAAGTATTTTAAATCCAGCGCTAGATAAAGTTGCGTTGCCAATTCATAGAGCGAACCTCGGGCAATAAATAAAAACTGTAACGTGTCTTTCGTTGAGTTTCGGCCGCAGCCTTCTGCAATATTTGAAGGAATTGAAACGGCACTTCTGCGAATCTGGCTGGTTAAACCGAAGATTACCTCTTTCGGAAAAATGCCGAGAACTGATAAATATCCGTTACCAACTCCCGGCATTTTTGCCAAACTTCAAGATTAGTATAAGGTCGTTGTATATTTCAGAGTTATCGACTATTAAACAGCCTTCCTATACAACCTGAAATACTTAAAAGTTATTGTATTACCAACAACTAACAACCACCAACCAACAACTATGTCAGCATACCGCCATCTACCTGCAGCGTCTGTCCGGTGATGTAAGCAGACTGATCGGAGGCTAAGAAAACCGCAGCGTTGGCAATGTCTTCGCCGGAGCCGGCACGTTTTAACGGAATAGCCTGTTTCCAGCCTTCTACCACAGCAGCATCCAGTTCGCCGGTCATTTCGGTTTCGATGAAGCCTGGCGCGATGGCGTTGGAGCGGATATTCCGGGAGCCTAATTCTAAAGCTACCGATTTGGTGAAACCGATGATACCGGCTTTGGAAGCGGCGTAATTGGCTTGTCCGGCGTTGCCTTTAATGCCTACTACAGATGTAATGTTGATGATGGAACCGGATTTGGCGCGCATCATGTGCTTGGTAGCGGCTTTGGTTAAATTGAAAACCGATTTCAGGTTGGTGTTGATCACGGCATCCCAGTTCTCTTCGGTCATGCGCATTAAAAGGCCGTCGCGGGTAATGCCGGCATTGTTTACAAGAATATCCAGCTTGCCGAACTCTTTTACCACGTTCTCAACCAGTTCTTCGGCTTGTTTAAAATCGGAAGCATCGGAGCGGAAGCCTTTTACTTTGGCACCGCCGGCGCTCAGTTCGTTTTCCAGCGCCTGGCCTTTTTCCACGCTGCTCAAATACGTAAATGCCACGTTCGCACCCATATCGGCGAATTTCTGGGCAATGGCGCGGCCAATTCCTTTGGAGGCGCCGGTTATTAAAGCTGTTTTTCCTTCTAATACTTTCATAACCTCAAAGGTAAAAAAGTTGGCGGTTGGTTAAAACCACCGGCAATGAAATTTCAGTTTTACTTTTTTCAGTTTGAAAAATAGTTTGAATTTTCCTGCTGTTTCAAGTTTTCAAACTTGGACCTACAAATGATCTGAAGTTTGTAACTTCAGTGAGGCAAAGCCTCAAAAAGCTGCAGTTTCTATAAAATACTTCAGAATAAAATTAGAAGTAGATAGAAAAAAGTCCCCCTTCGGAGGGGGTAGGGGGAGGACCACGTTATCTGAAGAACTAAAACCCCATTGCTAAATTTCAATTAGCTGCCTTTGAAAATGCTTCTGTAGTTTTGCTGAGGCTGCGCCTCACTGAAATTACAAACTTCAGCTCATTTAAAGGTCCAGGCTTGAAAACCTGAACCAGCTTTACTTCTTTTTATAGATTAAATTATTATTCCTTCAAATAGAATCACACTTCTTTAATGTCCACTTTATCCGCTTCCGGACGATTTTACTTTTTACCCCGAAAACGCTACCGTTTCAGCGTAAAAAATGTAGGAAATGCTGCTGAAAATCTGCAAATTATTGCGGAAATAACATTCAACTTGGAAAGTCTGGTAAAGCACTTTTTTAGTATAAAACGCTACGGTTTTCCGCGGAAAAACCTGTGGTGGCTTTTTGTTCTCTGGTTCTGGCTTTTTTCGGAATTACCAACGCAGGCGCAGGCTTTTAAATTTACCTCTGGCAGGAAAAAACAAACGCTTCGGTTTCAGCTGCACCGGAATTTAATGATCGTGGAGGCAAAACTGAATGGCAAAGGTCCTTATAATTTTCTACTCGATACCGGCGTAAACACTTCTATTATTACCGACGCTGGTTTGCAGGATTCTGTCAGGTTTTCGCGCGGACCGGCGCTGAGAATTGCCGGTGTAGGCGAAGGTTCAGACCTGCACGCATTTTACACGCCCGATCTGAAAGTGGAATTGCCGGGTATTGTTTCTGAGAACCTGACGTTTGCCGTGCTTTCGGAAGATATTTTGAACCTGGGAAGTTACGTGGGCATTCCGGTTGCAGGCATTCTGGGGTATGATTTTTTCAACAGTTTTGTGGTAGAAGCCAATTTCAGCACTCTGAAACTGAAACTGTTTGAGCCGGAAACTTATAAGCCGGAAAGAAATTATGAGGTTTTGCCGCTTTCGCTGGAAGGAAATAAACCATATCTGCAAACTGAAATTCAGGTGCAAAACGAGAACGTTCCTGTAAGACTATTGGTTGATACCGGCGCCGGGTTTGCGCTTTCCCTCGAAACGGCCTCTGACCCGCGCTTGAAATTGCCTGCAAAAACGCTCCGGGCGCAATTAGGAATTGGTCTGGCCGGAACGGTAAACGGATATTTAGTAAGGATCGAAAAGCTGAGACTCGGGAAATACCTGGTTCCGCATTTGTTGTCTTCTTTCCCGGATTCTGTGGCTTTGCTGGGCAAAACTTCGGTAAAACGCAATGGTACGCTGGGTCTGGAATTACTGAAGCGCTTTGCGGTTGTGTTCGATTATCCGCACCAGAAACTCTGTTTAAAACAGCGCATTCCTTTAGATAAACCTTTCGAATACGATCTGTGCGGCCTCGATCTGGTAGCGGTTGCACCAGATTTTCGTACGTATCGCGTAACAGGCGTGCACGAGAATTCCGCGGCTGCTGAAGCCGGTATTTTAGCTGGCGATGAACTTTTAACGTTGGATATGATGCCGGTTTCACAACTGAATTTAACCCAGATCAGCCGCATTTTTCACTCCTATCCCGGTCGGAAAATTACCTTGCTATTGAAGCGCGAAGGTCAGTTGGTTTATGCAGAAGTTATTTTAAAACGCAGAATTTAATCTTTCAGGTCGTGCTTCATCTTGTAATAGCTGTCGGCAGGTAAAACAATATTTTCAACATGACGGACCGGTATTCCCGTAAAATGCTTTTCTTCTCTTATCGTATAGGCAATGACCTCAAAGTTTGGTTCTTCCTTTTTAGGTTCTTCCGGCAAAGCATCAAGCGTAATGGCAAACGTGTGATTCTTCAGGGTAGAAACCGGTTGCTCATACAAATGAAACCCCACGCGACTAAACGTTAAAACTACCCTTTTCTGCTTCGAATTTGTGATCCAGTTCTCTGGAAGTTTGAACCGGAAATTTCCCAGACTATCGGTATAAGCAAGAATGCCCGGTTTATTTTTTAAGCCGATAAATGCTTCTATCAAGGGGGCTCCATTGCGGGTTTTAACCGTGCCGCTTATAACCAGAAATCTACCGGTTTGCTGCGCAGGTTTAGCCGAAGCGTAATTTTTTGAAGCGGTTTGTTTCGGTTTGGTAGTTTGCGCATGCACAAAATCGGTAGCGAAAAGGGCTCCAAAAGTCAGGGCAAACAAACGCCAGCCTGATATTCTCGCATGCTGCGGCAGGATCATATTCCGGTTTAACTGGTCTTCCCGGAAACGTCCGCAAACTTTATGGTTGCTACGGCTGAAAATCTCAATTACTTCCCGGTCAGTTTTGGTGCTGAAATCGATCACGCATTTCTGACAAACATCACAAAACCGTCCGTCGCCTTGCGGAGTCATCATGTTCCAGTCCTGTTCGCAGGGCTCCGGAATAGTAATATGTAATTTCGCTTTTGCCATGATAACAGGAAGTTACGTAAATTTCCGGAAGATGAAAAATGCTATGGTTTTCAACCCAAAAAGTATAGCATTTTTTTTACACGCTACGACTTTCTTCCTGATTTCAACACTATTTATAAAACAATCAACAATTTAACCATTTAACAATTAAGCCATTCGGCCAATTTTGCGAAATGCCTGAATTCCCTTAGCTTTGTCCGCAAAATATTAAACCAGAAATTATGGCATCGAAATACGATTTAGTAGTTATTGGCAGCGGTCCGGGCGGTTACGTGGCGGCCATCCGCGCGTCGCAGTTAGGCATGAAAGTAGGCGTGGTTGAGAAAGCGGAGTTGGGCGGTATCTGCCTTAACTGGGGCTGTATCCCGACCAAAGCATTGCTGAAAAGCGCGCAGGTTTATGAATATTTAACGCACGCCAAAGATTACGGCATCAACGTTTCCGATGCTTCCGTAGATTTTAAAGCTGTGGTAGAACGCTCAAGAGGCGTAGCAGGCGGCATGAGCAAAGGCATTCAGTTTTTGTTCCGCAAAAACAAGATCGATCATATCCAGGGTTTCGGTAAAGTTACCGGCAAAGGCAAAGTGGAAGTTGATAACGACGGTAAAAAAGAAACAATCGAAGCGAACCACATTATTTTAGCAACCGGTGCCCGTTCGCGCGAGCTGCCAAACCTGCCGATCGATGGTAAAAAGATCATCGGTTACCGTCAGGCTATGGTATTGGAAAACCAGCCGAAAAGCATGGTGGTAGTTGGTTCCGGCGCTATCGGCGTGGAATTCGCTTACTTCTATAACGCCATCGGTACCAAAGTTACTATCGTAGAATTCATGCCGAACATTGTGCCGGTAGAAGACGAAGATGTTTCGAAACAACTCGAAAAATCGCTGAAAAAAGCCGGCATCGATATCATGGTTTCTTCTGAAGTTACCAGCGTAGATACCAAAGGCGAAGGCTGCAAAGTGAACGTTAAAACTGCCAAAGGCGAACAGGTTATTGATGCCGATATCGTTCTTTCTGCAGTAGGGATTCAAACCAACCTGGAAGGTTTAGGCCTGGAAGAAATGGGCATTAAAACCGACAAAGGCCGCGTTTTAGTGGACGATTTCTACAAGACCAACATCGACGGCATTTACGCGATCGGCGATATCGTGAAAGGTCCTGCATTGGCGCACGTTGCATCTGCGGAAGGAATTATCTGCGTGGAAGCCATTGCTGGTCACCACCCAGAGCCGCTTGATTACGGCAACATCCCGGGCTGTACGTATTGCTCACCGGAAGTTGCTTCGGTAGGTTTAACCGAGAAACAAGCCAAAGAACAAGGCCGCGAAATTAAAGTAGGTAAATTCCCGTTCTCGGCTTCTGGTAAAGCCAGCGCCGCCGGTGCCAAAGACGGTTTCATTAAAGTGATTTTCGATGCCAAATACGGCGAGTGGTTAGGCGCGCACATGATCGGCGCGAACGTAACTGAAATGATCGCCGAGGTTGTAGTTGCCCGTAAACTGGAAACGACTGGCCACGAAATTATCAAAGCCGTTCACCCGCACCCAACTATGAGCGAAGCCATTATGGAAGCTACAGCAGCTGCTTACGGCGAAGTAATTCACTTATAAAAACGGTAGGGTAAAAGCCCTAAAAACTCAAAAGCCTCTCCGATAGAATTTGGAGAGGCTTTTTTTATTGCAGGAATTTTTCAAACAATAGGCAACGGTTACTAACTTTCTTCCGACTTGTTATTAATTACGTGCCTATGCAACCCTACCTGCCATTTAACTTTAAATGTTATGAAAAAAAATCTCTCGTTCCTGCTATTGTTTCTGGTTTGTAATCTTTCAATGTTTGCCCAAGGCAATACTCCTCCGGGAAGATCTTTTACGCTAAACAACCTGCCTAAAAACGATACCTCTATTATAGAACTTTTTCCCGGCGATACTATGAATCTGGTTTTGAACACTTACGACCCGAATATTACAGATTCAGTGCGGGTTACTTCAAACATTATGGCAGTTTTGGCAGGAGCTACTTTTTCGGTAAACAATGCAAAGCAACAAACTGCCTATTTTAACTGGATACCGGCTGCTACAGATGTAAATTTAGAGCCGTATACGGTATTGGTAAAGATCGAAGATAATGCGGTGCCAATTAAGGGCGTTATTAATTTTCATGTTAAGATCCGGGTTAATAAACCAGGCAATATTTCCTTAAATATCGCCCGCGTAGACCTAAATCAGGAAATTCAGCTTCAGCCTGGTTCTTCGTTTAATTTCCGGTTAAGCAGCATAAATGCTGGTTCCGGCAATGCTGTTTCTATCATTTCCAACGCTGCAACCGTTTTGCCCGGCGCCGCTTTTACTACCGATAATGGCTTGCAACAAACGGCCACCATTAACTGGACTCCCACAGCGGCGCATGTAAAGCCAGGCGCTTATGTTTTTACGTTAACGCTACAGGAAAACAGTTCGCCAACGCCAAAACAGTATGTTTATACAGTAAGGCTTAGAGTCGGTAATATTATGTCGGTAAAAGATGAAAACGAGGCATTTCGTACCTTTACAGCATACCCAAATCCATACTCCCAACACCTGGATTTCAGGTTTAACAATACCAATAAAGCTGAAAACCTGGTTATCTATAACTTATTAGGTGAAATGGTAGATGCGATTTCCTTAATGAATGCTGCTCCCGGCGAGCAAAAAGTGCCATGGCAAAACGCCGATAAATTTGCTACCGGAACCTACGTAGCCAAACTGATCTCTGCCAATAAAACCATCCAAACCCTGAAATTCACCAAACTGCAATAAAAAACGGTAGGGTAGAAGCCCAAAAAACTGCTAAGTCACTATATCTGGCAGTGCAACGCTTGCATCAAAACAACCTTTCGGCGGGAATTCCGGAGGGTGTTTTGTTATATAGTTAATATTTAACATGTTTGCAATGCTTGTTGTAAAGCGCTTTGTATCTGCTAATTAGTAATATGTAAATAATTATTCCATTTAAAACTAACCGGTTACTGCTATGAAGAAAAATACTACTTTTTTGTTCCTTTTGCTTAGCGTTTGCCTTCTGAGTAACAAAAGTTTTGCAACGCACTTTTTAGGCGGCGAAATTGGCTACACCTGTATAGCGCCTGGAACTTATGTTGCCGAGTATAAAGCTTATTTTGATTGTAATGCTTCAGGCGGACCACCGCAAACCTGGCAGTTAAATTTGAAATCGGCCGGTTGCGTTCCAGATCAGGTTATTACCGCAAGTAAAGGTAGTACCGATAAAGTTATTCAAACGTATTGCCCTTCCTACGGAAATACTTGTGGTGTTCCTAGTCTTTATAAGCTTTTAGAGACAACCTATACGGCTACTTTTACGGTTGCTGCTCAGTGCACGGAATATTATTTAAGCGTACAGGATTGCTCCATAGGGCCAATGGTTAACCTCGACGGATTTCCTTGCTTGTATCTGGAAACTTATTTAAATACAGCTGCACCCGGAAACAACATTAGTTCACCCGCCTTTCTGGGCTTAACCACCTTGCATTACACGGTAAATTCGCCGGTAACCATTCCGAATATGGCAATAGACAGGTACCCGGGCGGCCTCGATTCTTTAGGCTATGCCTTAACATCTGCCCTCGAAAATGCAAATACGCCAATTACGTATACCAATGGTACATCTTTCTCCAACCCCATTCTTTCAAGCGCGCCTATAACTTTCCATCCGGCTTCCGGCTTATTGAGTTTTACCCCAAATGTTTTCAATAACGTGCCTCCCATCTTTAGCAATAACGTTTATGCTATGGTAGTAGAAGCCAGCGGCTACAAAAAAATAAATGGCGTAATGACCAAAGTAACTTCCGCGCAACGGCGCTACCCGGTTGCTATTTTAGATACTGCACCAAACCAGAATCCGGAAATTACAAATATTACAATCAATGGCCAGCCTTTACCGGTAAGCGGAATTGTAGATGCCTTTTCTGGTGATAATTTGACCATTCAGTTTGCTACCGCCGATGCCAATACTGCCGATACGGTTTCTATTTATGATCCGGGTTCGAATTTACCGGTTCCTACTACTACCGGCGGTAAAAATCCTACTGGTACTTTAAACCTGAACCTTACCAATGAAGGACTGCACTGGTACCCGATCATTGTGAAAGATAATGCTTGTCCGGTAAGAGGCGTAGCCACCCAAATGGTAGGCTTAAATATGCAGAAAGCGTTAGGAATTGCAAAGGATGTTTCAGCAAATACCGGTTTTACAGCTTTCCCAAATCCTTTTTCCAATGCTATTAATTTTCGGATCAGCCAACCGGCTACTGCCCGCGTTATCGCAATATTCAATTTACTCGGTCAGCAAATAGATGCGATACCGCTGAAAACGGTAGGCTCAGGCGAGCAAAAAGTGCAGTGGCAGAATGCTAATAAATACGCCGCCGGAACCTACGTAGCCAGACTCATTTCAGAAGATAAAACCATTCAAACCTTGAAATTCACGAAACTGCAATAAAAACGGTAGGGTTTCAGCCCCAAAAACTCAAAAGCCTCTCCGAAGAAATTTGGAGAGGCTTTTTTGTCTTAAAATAAATTCGTAACGTAAGGCAACTGTTTATCAGTTAATTCCGAATTATATTTGTCTGCCGGACCTGTGTGTTGCCTTTGTTCAAACCGAACGTAATTTACCTGCGCCTATGAAAAATATTACTGCTATCTTTTTGCTTGTTGGTATCTTCAGTTTCATCACGCACTGGAGCCAGGCTACCCACATTTACGGTGGAGAAATTTCCTATGAAGCCGTTTCGCCCGGGGTTTTCCTGGCTATTTATAAGAGTTACTATGAACCAGTCGGCGGCATTGTTCCTGCTTCCGATGTTACTTTTAATCTGCGGTCTCCGGGTTGCAACGTAGGTTTTCCGCTTACAGCCAACCGCCAAACCAACAACGTGATCTATATTAATGGCGGAAGCAATGCCAGCTGCAGTGGAAACCGGCAGTTTGGAGTAGCTACTTACACGGCAACTTTCGCCCTTTCGCTTGCTCAGTTCCAGTGTGCGGAATGGATTTTAAGTGTAAAAGAATGTGCGAAAAGCGAGGTAGCCAATATCGAGCCTTCCCAGAATGCCTGCCTTTATTTAGAAGCTACTTTAACGGCGTTCACTGGCAGTTTACAGGCAAGTTCTCCGGAGTTTTTGCCGCCATCTTCGTTAGTTTTTAACGTGAATGCACCCGCTACTTACAATAATCAGGCTGTTCAGAATAATACGCGGGAAGATTCCATTGCCTACACCTTAAAACCGGCAAAAAATGATCTTAATGTGCTTTTGAATTATTCCGCAAATACGACTTTCACCCAGCCATTGCCAACCAGTTCAGGGGTAACATTGCACCCAAATACCGGTATGATGACTTTTACGCCCAATGTTTACCATAGCAATGCTGTAACGCCCAATGCATATACCGTAGTAGTGGAAGCCGCAGCATACCGGAAAGTGAACGGAATAACCAGAAAAGTAAGTGCTTCGCAACGGAATCTGCCAATTTTTATCGTGAATAACCCCGCTAACGCCAATCCGGAATTGATAAATGTAACGGCCAACGGGCAGCCAGTTCAGGCAAATGAAGTAGTTCCGATCCAATCTGGCAACGTATTAAATTTTCAATTCAGCACCGCCGACGCAAACGCCGGTGATCAATTAACGCTTGTTTTACCTGATCTGCAATTTCCCGGTTTTCCGCCAAATACATTCAATTCATTAATTTTGAATAACAGGCCTGACGGTATTCTGGTGTTTACTACTATACCAGTTGCCACTGATCAGATATTCTATTTCCCGGTTATGGTTATGGATAATGCCTGCCCAACCAGAGGGGTAACTACCCAGGTTTATGGCGTAAAATTATTGGCAAGCCCGCTGGGTATGAATGCTGAAGCACATTTCAACCCCGGTTTTAAAGCTTATCCGAATCCGTTTACCAATGCCGTGCGTTTTAAATTCGAGCTAAGAGGCAAAGCCGAAAGCATTGTGATCTGCAATGTATTAGGCCATCAGATTGATGAAATATTATTAGATCAGGCTGCATCCGGCGAACAAAATATTGCGTGGCAAAACGCTGAAAAATATCCTGCCGGAATGTACGTTGCCAAACTTATTTCCTCCGATAAAACGATCCAAACCCTGAAATTTACGAAGCGCTGATTAAAAAAAAAATGGTAGGGTTTTAGCCTCAAAAACTCTTAAAGGAGCCTTTTCGCCAGGCATATTAGAAAGGCCGGAAACTGCACCGGGAATTTTTATTGCAATACTTTAAACAACCAGGCAACGGTCCGGCTTTTTTTGGTGTCTGGTTCGTATGTAGTTTATTTACAGATATTTTTGGAATTTTGCCTGAAATAATAGAAATTTCTGAAAGCAGGTTCGTTTGGTTTTTATCCTTTCTGAGATATGAAAAAATTT
The DNA here is from genome assembly GCF_042657365.1 of Adhaeribacter terreus. Classification (NCBI taxonomy): domain Bacteria; kingdom Pseudomonadati; phylum Bacteroidota; class Cytophagia; order Cytophagales; family Hymenobacteraceae; genus Adhaeribacter; species Adhaeribacter terreus. Next base: position 107,702 of record NZ_JBHSKT010000009.1, read on the forward strand.
ACCGTTGTTTTTTCGCTTTTTCTGGTGCTTTTCGGCTTTGCGAAAAACAGCCAGGCCACGCATTTAATAGGAGGAGAGATCGAATATACGGGTTTAGCGCCCAACATTTACCTGGCCACCTATAAAGTGTTTTACGATTGCCGGTCTACTATTCCGCCGGCAAGCATTGAGTTCAATTTAAAAGCGCCGGGTTGCAACACGGGCACCACATTTACCTCCGAACTTCAGACCATTGCCAGCCAAAGCCTGAACCCATATTGCGCCACTACCGGAAATTACTGTACCAGCAATGCGTTAATAAACCTGAGAATGTCGGTGTATAGTGCCACGTTTTCTTTTTCGCCTGCGCAATTGCAATGTAACGACTGGTTGCTGAGTGTAAGAAATTGCGACCGTTCAGGGTTTGCCAACCTGCCCGATGCCCGGAATTCCTGTTTATACGTGGAGGCTTACATAAATACAGCTGCCAATGCCGGTAGTAATAGTTCGCCTGGTTTTGTAGCGCCGTCAGATATGTTCGTTACGGTAAATGTTCCGGCCACCATCAGTAACTTAACCGAAGAGCGGAAAAATTATGAGCCAGATTCCCTGGTGTATTCCCTTCAGCCCGCCCTCGAAGATTTTAATATGCCGCTGGTTTACGCATCGGGGCTGTCTTATACCAAACCAATTCCAACGGCTACCAACATGATCCTGGATCCGAATACCGGCCTGCTTTCTTTTGTGCCGAATGTATTTGTGCCTTCATCCAACCCCGAACATAATGCTTACGCGGTAGTGGTACAGGCATCTGCTTATAAGAAAATAAATGGCGTAATGACCAAAGTAAGCACGGCGCAGCGCAACATTCCGGTTTACATTGTTAACAATGCGCCAAACGTAAATCCGGTCGTAAGTAAAGCAACAGCCAACGGGCAGTATGTAGGGCCCAATGGAATTATTGAAGTGCAGGCAGGCAGCGATCTGATCTTTAAATTTGCCACCCACGATAACAACGCCTCCGATAGCCTGACTACTTTTATGCCTGGTCCGGCCCTTTCTGGTTTTAGATTTACTTCCAGCGGCGGCCGAAGACCAACCGGCGTCATCACCTGGCAGGCTCCGCCGGTTGCCAGCAACAAGATCATATATTTCCCGATAATGATCAAAGACGATGCCTGCCCTGTTCGCGGCACGGTAACGCAGGTATATGGCATTAAAGTCGTGGCAAGCCCGTTAGGAATTAAGAATACCACCAGCTTCGATCCTGCATTTACCGCATTTCCCAATCCGTTCGCAACTTCCGTTACATTCAGATTCAGCCCGAAAAATAACGCGCAAACCCTCGTTATCAGCAATTTGCTTGGCCAGGAAATAGACCGGATCGATCTCAGAAAAGTAATTTCCGGAAAACAGGATGTAGCTTGGGAAAATGCGTATAAATTTCCTTCCGGAGTTTATATTGCCAGACTTGAAACCGCCGGTAAAACCATCCAAACGCTGAAATTTACCAAGCTGCAATAAAAACGCTATGGTTTCCGCCCAAAAAACTCAAAACCTTTCTGAAACATTTCGGGAAGGTTTTTTTTGGCATAAAAAATAAAAAATGTAAGCAGGCGCAGGCAACGGTTTGGCGTTTTCAGGCGTCTTATTCATACAACCTGACAGGAAAAAAACGCAAGTGCTGTTTACGGCAGAAACCCTTAAAACCAAAACAAGATGAAACGAATTTGCTATCTGTTGCTCTGGTTATTAACGGGTTTTTCTATTGCGGCAAATGAGAACGGCGCCCGCCAAAACATGCTACTTTCCAATTTCGAAAAAATTCATGCTGTGCAGGAAACGGAAGAAACCGGCCCGGCTTCCGAAGACCATTTTCCGGAAGATGAATGGCAAGATCCTGAAAATCCGCACAGCAGCTTTATTCCGGTAAATAAACTCATCTGCAGCGCAAAACGCTAGGGTTTCAGCCCAAAAAACTCCGTTCCCGTTTGCTTTAGCCTTTCTCTTCTTGCCTATAGTTTTTCAAAAACGCTATGCTTTCAGTGCGAAAAAGTAAAGCCTGAAACTTCTGTAAAATATTTTCCTAACAAGGCAACCCTTCTCAACTAACATACGACCTATTATTAAACGGCTTCTTTTTCTGAAGCGCTTCTAATCCGAAGCCGTTTTCTACATACATATTTCGCCTCAATAATTGCTACCTATGAAGAAATTAATACCATTGCTCGCTTTTATCATTTTTGGTGCCAGCCCGGCTTTGTTTGCCAGCCACGACCTGGGCAGTGAAATATCTTACCTGCAAACCGCTTCAAATTCTTACCAGGTTACCTACAAGCATTACCGCGATTGCGCCGGAGTAAACGCGCCGCTTACAATAGACCTGAACGTAAAAGCGCCAGGTTGTAACACCGGCAGAAACGTAACGCTGAGTCAGTTGTCGCGGAAAAGTGTCAATCCATTTGGTCCGTCCGTAAACGCAAATTGCTCTGGAACTTCTCCTTTTTCGCTATATGAAGTAGTAACCTACACCGGTAAAGTTACTTTTTCTGCCGCCGAATATGCCTGCCCGGATTGGGTGTTGAGCGTAGTAAGCGGTGGCCCCACACCCGCCCGAAATATATTAGGAACTTCCGGAAACGGTAGATATACAGAGGCGCACCTGAAATTGCAGAACAACCTCGTAAACAGTTCCCCGGAATTCGATACCATTAATGCGCCGCTAATGTATGTAAATAAATTTCAGGACCACGTACTAAGCATGGCTGCTCAAGACCCCGACGGCGATTCTTTGGTTTATACTTTGGTAACTCCTCTGGAAGGCCCGAATCAGTCTGTTATTTACGATACGATTGGTGGAGGTCCGAATGGCATCATTATCAATCCAAACCCACTCCCTCCTTTTAACACCATACCTGCTGGTAATCCTAATTCGAATCCACAGATTGCTATTAACGCTATTGTCATGATTAATTTTTCAGCAACTTACCCCATGTTTTCTTATCATGTAAATTGGGTTCCAGGGCAGCAAGTAGTTTTTTATGCTCCTTATTTTACTTTAGATTCCCAGAACGGTGAAATAAAATTCAATACTTCGGTTTACTACGACAGTGCTGCTTTCTGGATGAACCGTTACCTGGTTTCTATTAATGTAGATGAATATCGCAAAATCAATGGAGTAGTTGTAAAAGTTGGCTCTGTTCGTCGGGAAACCCTTATTCAGGTTATTGATGGCGGCGCAAATGTAAATCCGAATGTTACCAGCCGCATGGCTAATACCCAGCCAATTGCAAGTGGCAGCGAAATTCTCTTAAGTCCCGGCACTCCGCTTAACCTGCAAATTGCCGCTTCTGATGCCAATACTTCCGATGCCGTAATTGTTACCACAAATGCCACGGGTATTTTAACTGGCGCTACTTTTACCACAACCAATGGAAATGCGCCAACTGCTACCATCGCCTGGACGCCAACAACCACAAATGTCCGTGAACAGCCTTACTATTTCCAGGTGCAGCTCCGCGATAATGCCAACCCGCTGCGCGGCGTTCATACCGAAACTTTTGCAGTGCGTGTAAGTAATGCTACTGGAGTAACCGGCATTAAAAATGCATTCACTTCCAACGCCAATTTTACAGCTTATCCAAATCCGTTCACCGATCAGGTTACTTTCAGATTTAACCAGCAAAGCAAAGCGGAAAGCATTATCATTTACAACCTTTTAGGCCGTCAGGTAGATCAGATCACTATTTCTAGAACTGCTTCCGGCGAACAAAATATGCAATGGCAAAACGCCGGTAAGCATGCCGCCGGAATGTACGTAGCCAAACTTGTTTCCGCCGGTAAAGCCATTCAAACCCTGAAATTCACCAAACTTCAATAGAAAAACGCTAGGGTTTCAGGCCCTAAAACTCATAAAAACATCATGGCTCATGTTTCTATTTACAGAACTACCGATCAAAGCCTGGAGTGAAATTTTATTCTGGGTTTTGATTATCCTGAATTTTCGGAAAGCACACAGCGGCTGGACTATTTTGCCTGTTACCGTTAAGCAAAAAAAAAAATGTTCAGGCAACGGTAGGGTAGAAGATGATGTCTACTGGAATAATATATTATTAGAACAGATTTCAGTAGAAAGTTTGCAGGCTTTGTTTATAATCTTTAACTTTCAAATATTCATCACTTTAACAAAAAAAACTACCTATGAAGAAAAAAATACGAAACTTACTGGCGGGCTCGGCTGCGCTGCTGTTTGCCGGTATTACGCAAAATGTCCAGGCTACCCACGTGCAGGGTACCGAAATGACCTATCTCTGTACGGCCCCTGGTGTGTATCAGGTAAAATTAAAGTGGTACCGCGATTGCTCCGGCGTTATGGCACCATCTACTGCTTCCTTAAATATTAAATCTCTGGGATGCAACGCTGGCCGGTATGTAACCATGACAAAGGTTGGCCAAGGGGTTATTGGTAATCCGTATTGCCCGCAAATTCCGGTATCGTGCAACAATAATGGGGTTTACCCAAATTACGAAGAGAATACTTTTGTTGCTACAGTAACTTTCTCCGCAGCCGAACAGACTTGTCAGGATTGGGTTATGAGTTGGTCTGAATGTTGCCGTCCTTCTACTGCCAATTTACAAGGCCAGGGTACCATGTACACCGAAGCGTATCTTAATTTAGGAACCCCTAATAACCCGATCAATAACAATTCGCCTGAATTCGGATCGTTGGTTGTGCCTTATGTAAACGCTTATCAACCAATTACCATCAGCGCTTACGCCACAGATATAGATGGCGATTCGTTGGTTTACAGCTTCACGACGCCGCTCGATAATCCGACCACAGCAGTGCCATATAATACTTATGCTTCCATCGTTATTAACGACCCGGATACGAATTCAACCAAAACTGCCGTAGCGCCAGCCGGAACTTTTACTGCCACCTACCCAATGCATTCTTTCAATGTTGACTGGACACAGGCTACACCAGTGGCTTTACCTTATTTTGATCTGAATGCTAATAATGGTAGCCTTTCTTTTACTCCTACCGCTTATTTCCCGAATACGGCTTCTAACTTTGGATTGAACAAATATGTAACGGTTGTAAAAGTAGACGAATACCGTACAATAAACGGCCAGGCAGTGAAAGTTGGTACTGTTCGTCGCGATATGTTCATTACCGTAATGGATTGTGGGCCGAACGTAAACCCGCGCGTAGCCAACCCGGTTGCCAACAACCAGGCCATTACGCCAAACGATATTATTACGCTTCGCCCAGGCACCCCGTTAAATTTAACCGTACTTGCCGACGATAAGAATAGTAACGATGTACTGCAAATGACCAGCGATGCGGCGCAAATGCTGCCAGGTTCTAATTTCTCCGTTTCGCCAGGCAACCGCCCAACCGGAACCTTAGTTTGGATCCCGACGGCCGCCGATGTGAGCAACCAGATCTACTATTTCCGGATTACCGTGAAAGATAATGCCTGCCCGGTAAGAGGCGTACAGGTGCAAACGTTTGGCGTGCGAGTAAGCAATACCGGTGGCGTTACGGGCACCAAAGAAACTGTGGTAGCCAATACCAACTTCACCGCTTATCCAAACCCTTTCACCAGTCAGGTTAATTTTAAATTCAACCTGAATACTAAAGCCGAAAAAATTGTGATCTGCAACGTATTAGGCCAGCAGGTAGATCAGATCTCTTTGCTCAAATCCACTACTGGTGAGCAACGCATTCAGTGGGCGAACGCCGGTAAGCACGCGGCCGGCATTTATATTGCCAAACTTGTATCTACCGATAAAACCGTACAAACCCTGAAATTCACAAAAGTGCAATAAAAACGCTATCATTTTCGCTTCAAAAAGTCCGGGTTAAGCTCGGACTTTTTTTTTGCGGTACAGGAATGTGCGGCCAGATTTCTAAAGTTTATACCGGTTTTAAAGCTGCATTTTCACTTTAAGCACCAGCCTTTTTATAAATATATAAAAAATAAAATGTTTCGTTTTGATTTAATTTGATCGGAAATCTTAACTTTAAGAATTGGAATAAATTAAAGGCGATTCAGAATCAAGGTTGGTTTTTTAGGTTGAAACCTGCTTTTTAGCTCAACAAAATTGCACTGCAGTATTTTAAATATTCAGAAATAGGTTTGAAAAGGCTTGTTGCGTTGAGGGGTATAGTTTCCTTTTTTTCGGGCAAATGCTGCCGTAAACTTGTATCGTTAAACTTTGGCAAAGCGCACAAACCTGTTGAAAGGTAAATGTTTATTGGCGCCGCCCACCGTTTTCTGAAATTGAGTAGTAATGATTTGCATATATTCCTGGAAAAATCCCGCTGTTACAGCGGGATTTTTTTTTGCTAACCCGGCATTTAAAGCCCGGAATCCGGCAATTCAACTTTTTTTTATTAAATTTATAAAAAAAGTCTGAAGCCGCAGGCAACCCTTAACGCTTTCATTTCGACCTGTTTATGTTGTATTTCCCGGTAAAGATTGCCGGGTGTTGAACAGGGTTGAAAAAAAAAGTTGATTTTTTTTTCGGAGGCAGGCAACGGTTGCGAAACTTTATCCGACCTATATTTAGAACAGCTTAAAAACCCCATTCTGTTGAGCACCGCAGTAGACCTTTACGAGAAAGACCTGATTGATGGATGCATTCGCGGCGACATTAAAAGCCAGAAAATGCTCTACAAACAGTACTATGGTTTTTCGATGGCCATCTGCCTGCGTTATGCCGATAGCCGCGAGGAAGCTGCTGAAATTATGAACGACGGATTTATGAAAGTATTCACCAACCTGCAATCTTACCAGCAAGATAAAGCCTTCCGGGGCTGGCTGCGCAAGATCATGGTGCATACTGCCATAGATCACTACCGGAAAAACAGCAAGCATTACCATAGCCTCGATTTAGTTTACGCCGAAAGCGAAATGGGTTTTGAAGATGTTTTGGATACCATTTCCGCAGAAGAGATTCTGGCAATGGTGCAGTTACTTTCGCCTTCTTACCGTCTGGTTTTTAACCTGCACGTGATAGAAGGATATTCCCATCCGGAAATTGCCGAAAAACTGCAGATCACCGAAGGCGCCTCTAAATCGAATTTGTTTAAGGCCCGCATGAAATTACAAAAAATGATCACGCTTTCAGACAGAGAAAACCGCACCAGTTATGCAAGATAAAGACTTCGACCGGTTCATGCAGCAAGCATTCGAGAACCAGCCGGAACCGGAATACAACCCGGCCGACTGGGACAAGCTTGAAGACCGTTTGCACAACCTGAATGCTGCCCAGCCAAATGCGGCCGCCGCAACTTCTGCCGGCGCCAGCGTGGCTAAGCTCGGCTTTGTGGCTTCAGCTATTCTGGTTACTGCTGTAAACGTAGCGCTTTTCATGAAGCCGGAAGCTATTAAAAACGCTATCGGTTCTGAAGAAAAAGTAGTGGCTACCGCACAAATGCCGCAGGCTGAAACTGCTACTGCTACTGAAATTGCACCGGATAATACCCGCGCCGAAGTTGCCGAAGAGATTACTGCTGAAAATGAAGTTGCTGCCATTCCGCAAAATCAATACACTTCGGTAGAAGAAACGCTGCCAGTTGTAGTATCTGAAACTGAAGCAAATAAGGTAGCAGTAATTAAAACTGCCACTACAACAAATAAAACAACGAATAATAAGAAAACTGCTGTAAGAAATGCTGCAAAAGCAAACCATACAGCAACTGCCAATTGGGCCTGGCCAACAGTTGCCGCTAACCGGTCAGGCGCCAATATGGGCAACCAGGGTATGTCAGCTGGTCAACCGGTAGCAATTGCGCCACCTTGCAACCAGACTTTTAAACCTGAAATTGCTACCGTTTTAATCGGAAAAGATACTTTACAAGGTAACCGGTTCGTGCTTTCGAGCTGCCAGATGCTGGAAGCCCGGTTATTTACTAAAAGTAACGAAGCCGGTAAAATTAACCTGACCAGCAATGTAGCCAAAGCACTTCCGGGCGCGCAGCTTATTACAGAAGCCGGAACCAACGCCACATTATTACAATGGCAGCCAAGCCCGGACATGGCCCGTCAGGAACCTTATAATTTTACGGTTTGGGTTGCCGACGGAAGCTGCGCCAATGCTACTCCTCAGGCATATCATTTTGCGGTACAGGTTACCCCGGCTTTTACGGCTGCTTTCAATGGGCTTACCCGCATTAGCAAAGGGCAGGAAACTACCCTGGAAGTAAAAGGTGCACCGCTTGGCTCTACTTACCAATGGGTAACAGGCAATAAGATCGTTGCTGAAAATGAAACCGGCCGCCTGGTAACGGCTCCTGCTAAAACCACTACTTACCGGTTATTGGTTACTGCTCCAACCGGCTGCGTGTTTATCGATAGTCTGCGGGTAGAAGTAGCTCCTGGCGATATGCTCGCAACTGCTAAAGCTATTCCGAACATCTTTACTCCAAATAACGACGGCCTGAACGATTATTTTGAAGTGCAGTTGCCGGAAGAAGGACCATATGACCTCGAAGTTTTTGACCGCGACGGTAAAAAGGTTTTCTCTCAGAAGCAATACGATAATAGATGGAAAGCTGCAAAACTGGCATCCGGAACTTATTACTATATAATAACCACCCCGCGCGAAAATAAAACTTATAAAGGCTGGGTTGAAATTCTGCGCTGATTTTCTGAATAATGTTATAAGTTATTGATAATGAGTGTTTTGCCTTTATTAATTTATTTTAAATAAATTTTCGAAACTGTTTTATATAATTTAAAAAATTAATAATTTCACAACTTCAACAATTACTACACAATGAAAAAACTCCTACGATTAAGCAGTTTGCTGGTAACCGCGGTGTTACTTGCATTCTCCTCGCAAAAGAGCTACGCAACCCACATGCAAGGTGGAGATATGACGTATGCTTGTATCGCGCCAAACACTTTCGTTGTAACAATGAAGCTGTACAGCGACTGTTCTGGTGTTACCCCGCCTTCATCAGCTTCGCTGAACGCGAAATCTACGGGCTGTAACCCGGGCCGTAATATTCCGATGACCAAGATCGGTGCGACCAGAATTGGTGACCCATATTGCCCAAGCATTCCGAAGACCTGTGCTTCCAACCAGTTAGTAAACTATCAGGAAGTAGTTTTCAAAGCTACTGTTACTTTTTCTGCTGTTGAAGCACAATGCGCTGACTGGATCTTCAGCTGGAGCGAATGCTGCCGTCCGTCTACCGCTAACTTAAACGGTCAGGGTACCCTTTACCTGGAAGCTTACGTGAAATTATTCTCTCCGAACTTACCAAATGCAACTCCTGCTACTATTGTACACAACAACAGCTCTCCTGAATTCAACACCCTGAACATTCCAATTCCGTTCGTGTGCTACAACCAGGAAGTAAGATACAGTATGAACGCCCTTGAATTTGATGGTGACTCTTTATCTTATGAGTTAGATTCATCTATGGAAAGCGCGACCTTGCCAGCTACTTATAACCCGATCGGCGGCGGCGGCGGCGGCGGATTTATTATTAATCCGAACCCACAGGCTCCTTTCGATACAGTAAATAATCCGCAGGTTGCTATCTTCATGAATGGCACAACAAATTATTCACCAACTTATCCGCTTTCTTCCTTTAACGTAACCTGGACTCCAGGTCAGCAGGTTGTATTTGCCCAGCCATATTTCTTCCTCGATCCACAAACAGGTGAAATCGCTTTCCGTCCATCTGAGTATTATAAAAACACTGCTTCAAACTTGGGTAAAAACAAATACGCTGTAGTTGTTAAGATCAAAGAATGGCGCAAGGTGAACGACTCGATGGTAAACGTTGGTTACATCCGTCGCGATATCATGTTCATTATTGAAGACTGCGGTGGAAATACACCTCCAGGTACCAACCCACGTCCGGTTCCGCCAATTTTCGGTGCTAACTTAAACGATACTGTTTACCAGGTTCAGACTTGTACTTCTACTAAGATCACTGTTGATTTCCAGGACCAAAATCTTTCTGACAGTGTAACGGTATTCTTCAACCAGGGTGCTGGTTCTACAATTCCAAACGGCGGCTTCCAGGTATTCGATAACGGTACTTCTAAAGCAAGAGCGGTTATTACTATTACTCCGCTTCCATCTGATATTGGTAGAGTATTCCAGATCCCGGTTCGTTTAGAAGACAATTCTTGCCCGCTGAAAGGGGTTTCCAACGAAGTTATCAAGATCCAGGTTATTTCTAATAACCGCGTAGATATTCTCGATACTGTAAAAACTGTTTGTTTAGGCGAATCATTAGAGATTGAAGCTAACTTAATGCGTCCTGACTCAATTCTGGGTGGTTTAGCAGATTACAGATACCAGTGGGAATCAGCTCCAGGCTTAAATCCTGCCGAGCAGACCAATAAGAAAATTACTGTAACACCTACTCAGGATACCTGGTACAGAGTTACTGTTAGAAATGCTTCCCTGAACGGTTGCTTCGATTATGACTCGATCCTGGTTAGAGTAAATCCGATCCCGGTTATCAACGATATTAAAGTTGCTTACAGACCAAACAAGGAAAATAAACAACACATCGTTTACGGCCGTTCTGCACAGATCAACGTAAACCTTGCAAAAGTTGATACTGGCTTCACATATAGCTGGTCGCCTGGCAGAGACTTAAGCGATTCTACTATCCTGAACCCGATCGCTTCTCCGCTGAAAACTACTAAATACACCTTGACAGTTAAATCTGCAAATGGTGAGTGCGTTGCCAGCAAATCTGTAGATGTAATTGTTGGTCCGTTCTTCTTACCTAACGTAATTACTCCAAACGGCGATAAGCTGAACGATGTATTCGAATATGTAGGCATTCAGCCAAACACTTCCCTGAAGATCTTCAGCCGTTGGGGTGTGCTGATCAAAGAATACAGCAGCTACGATAACAGCTTCGGTGGCGAAGGCGTGAGCGATGGTACTTATTACTACATCATGCAAGAGCCAAATGGTGGTAAATCTTACAAAGGCTGGTTCGAAATTGTTCGCGACTAACTTTAAGAAATAACCCCCAATTAAAAAGCCCTCCGTATTTACGGAGGGCTTTTTTTGTTTTTAGCAGAAGTAAGAATGGTAGCTTTTCTAAGTTTAAAACAAACTTCAAGCGAAACTGCTCATGACTTTTTCAACCTTAAACCATAGCGTTTTTAGTTTAGATTTTTAAGCGTTAAGAAACATGGTGAGCATTGCTTAAAGGGAAAGTGTTCAGAAAAAGGTATTGCAAGCGCCTTTAAAGATTGATATTCAAGCTTTAGTTTTTAAGGGTAAAAGCATAGCGTTTTTTATTTCAGCGATAGGAATAGAAAGCTATGCAAACTGGAATTATGCTCATAGAAAGCAGCATTGGCTAGCCGAATAAGATTTGTGAATTTAATTTGAAGCTGTCTCATAAATACACCTGCCATCCTGTGCATAATTGAGCGCGGGAGAGCAAAAATTGCGAGCGTAGCTCTGAAGGACCTTGTCGGCGAATTGTTGAAAAGCCAGAAATAAGGTGACTACCTGCCTCTGTAAAGTTGTTTCGCAGTCGCGCAATTTACTTTCTGCTTACCAGGAAAACGCCGATGAAGATCAGGGAAGCATATAAACCTTTTTCAAGCGTGAAAATATCCTGACCCATAAAAACAGCAATAAGAATAGCGAGTACCGGTTGCAAGTAAATGTAAACGCCCAGCAAACTCGGATTTGCAAAACGCAACGCCCAGGCATTAAACAAATAGGTAAGAAACGTTACGGCCACCACCATAAAAATGATAGCCAGCCAGACCTGCCTCGGTAAATGTTGCCAGTCTGCGGCTAAAACCTGATCGTAACCAAAAGGTACTACAATTACGGCTCCAACTAAAAAAATGCGGCTTACTACCGTAATGGCTTTGTATTTTTGCATAAGCGGCGCTACCAGCACGAGGTAAATTCCGTAAGAAACTGCATTCAGTAAGATGTAAATATCACCGATCACGCTGCTGCCACTGGCTTCTTTTCCGCTGCCAGCAATAAGCAGCATAGCGCCGGCACCAGCAACAAAAATACCCAGAGAGCTCAGCCAGCGGATCGGAGTTTTTAAAAGCAGCGCCGACATCAGCAACACTATTACCGGCGTAATAACCATAATAAGCGAAGCATGAATAGGAGAGGTGAGGTTCAGTCCGCCGAAAAAGAAAAGCTGGTTTACTGCAATGCCCGCAATACCGCATAAAACAGAACGGATATTATCGGCGCGGCCGGTTATTTTTTCTTTCACCATAAACCGCGAAAGCAGGCCAAAAAATAAAGCTGCCGAAACTACTCTTATCACGATCAGGCCGAAGGGTTTTACAAATTCCGGCATTACGGTTTTGGCAATGCTGTAATTGGCAGCGTAAATTAGCGCTACGCTGAAAAGCGCCAGGTGTACTTTTATTTGCTGGTTCATGAGCTTCGGAAGAAAGGCCGCAAAGATAGGTTTTTAATGAGAGAATGATTGAATGAGAGAATTTGAGAATGTTTAATCAGGATTTGTGGAAATGGTAGAGACAAGGTATTGCCCTGTCTCTACGTTATTGTTTTTCATATTTCATGTTTCCGCATTCAAGCGTTCTCTAATTCAACCATTCACTCATTCATCATTATATTTATTCCGATATTTGTATTCCTGCAAAAAGGCTTAAAAACGGTATAGTTTTCAGGCCACAAACTCAAGCTTATGAATCAACCTAAAATACCATTAGCCGAACGCATGCGTCCGCACAACCTCGATCAGTTTGCCGGGCAGCAGCATTTGGTGGGCGAAAATGGCGTTTTGCGTCGCTATATCCAATCGGGCATGATTCCGAGTATAATTCTATGGGGACCACCGGGCGTGGGTAAAACTACCCTGGCCAACATCATTGCTTCCCAACTTAAACTGCCTTTTACCGCGCTCAGCGCTATAAATGCCGGCGTAAAAGATATCCGGGAAGTTATTGAAAAAGCCAAAAGCCGACCTGGAACCATTCTTTTCATCGACGAAATTCACCGTTTCAGCAAATCGCAGCAGGATGCGTTGCTGAACGCCGTGGAAAAAGGCATTGTAACCTTAATTGGCGCTACTACCGAGAATCCTTCGTTTGAAGTTATTTCCGCTTTGCTTTCGCGCAGCCAGGTATACGTGCTCAAGCATTTAACCAAAGAAGAACTGATCGCGCTGGTAGAGAATGCGCTGGCTACCGATGTATATCTGAAAAAGAAAAACGTGGTGGTGCAGGAATACGAAGCACTGCTCAATATTTCGGGAGGCGATGCGCGTAAATTGCTCAATCTGCTGGAAATTGTGGTAGAAGGTACCAATACGGAAGACGTAATTATTACAGATGAATGGGTGAAGCAGATCGCGCAGCAAAACGTGGTACTTTACGACAAAAGCGGCGAAATGCACTACGATATCATTTCGGCTTTTATAAAGTCCATTCGCGGCTCCGATCCCAATGCGGCCGTTTACTGGCTGGCCCGCATGATAGAAGGCGGCGAAGACGTAAAATTTATTGCCCGGCGTTTACTCATTTTAGCTTCCGAAGATATTGGCAACGCCAACCCAACCGCTATGGTCATGGCCAACGATTGTTTCCAGGCGGTTTCCGTAATTGGTTACCCCGAAAGCGATATTTTACTTTCGCAAACCACTATTTACCTCGCTTCATCGCCTAAAAGCAACGCCGCTTATATGGCAATCCGGAACGCCCAGCGCCTGGTGCGCGAACAAGGAAATTTACCGGTGCCCATGCATTTGCGCAACGCGCCATCCAAACTTATGAAAGAACAGGGTTACGGCCAGAACTACAAATATTCGCACGATTACGACGGCAATTTTGTGGTCCAGGAATTTCTGCCCGATGCCATAAAAAATACCGTTTTATTTGACCCCGGAAATAACCCGCGCGAAAACGAAATGCGTAAAAACCTGCGCAACATGTGGGGCGAAAAGTACGGGTATTAATGGTTAAGGATTAATGAATAATGATTAATATTGTTATTCGTTAATTTTTCAGGCCGAAATGTAACGTTTAGTACTAAAAGAAACCTTGGCGTAGCCCATAAACCAAAGCAATAAAGTTTTAAAAGCAAAATGCTATGGTTTCGGCCGCAAAAAGTCATGAACCTTGGTCTGTGGCGCACCGGCCAAAGCTGAAAACCAGAAACGCTATACTTTTAGCCCTGAAAAGTCATTAATTTCAGGTTATTAATCATTAAAAATTAATCATTAGTCATTAAATAAATATGTGGCAATTTTTTAAATACGTGCTTGCAACCATCGTCGGGCTGCTTTTATTCTTTTTCATCGGCTTCATTTTGCTTATTGGCATCGCTTCGGTAGCCAGTTCCGATAAAGAAGTTTCTATCGACGAAAATTCGGTGCTGGAACTGAAACTTGATAAACCGATCGCTGAACGCAATGCAAACGATCCTTTTACTGACCTGGGAATTCCGATGATCGGGGTGCGCAACGACCTGGGTTTGCAGGAAATTAAAGATGCGATCCGCAAGGCTAAAACCGACAAAAATATCAAAGGTATTTACCTGAACGTGAGTCGGGTGCAGGCGGGCATGGCCACACTCGAAGAGATCCGGAACGAGTTACTGAACTTCAAAAAGTCGGGCAAATTCATTGTTTCTTACAACGATCTGTGCTCCGAAAAATCGTATTACCTCAATTCCGTAGCCGATAAAATTTACCTAAACCCGGCCGGAACCCTGGAATTCAACGGATTAAGCTCGGAAGTAGTGTTTTTTAAAGGTATGCTCGAAAAACTTGATGTTCAGCCGTATATCTTTAAAGTAGGCGAATTTAAAAGTGCCGTAGAGCCGTTTTTCCTCGATAAAATGAGCGAACCAAGCCGTTTGCAAACCACCGCTTTCCTGAATTCCCTCAACAAGTTCTCGATCGAAAATATTGCAAAGTCCCGCAAACTTCCGGTAGAAAAAATAAAGGCCGTTTCCGATTCAATGCTGGTGCACAACGCTGACGATGCTTTAAAATACGGTCTGGTTACCAACCTGGGCTATTTTGATGAAGCGCTGGATTTCATGAAAAAGAAAACCGGCACAGAAGCTAAAAAAGAACTGAACCTGGTGAGCCTGAAAAAATACGAAAAAGTAAAAGGTGAAGATGAAGAATCCGGCCGCAACCGCATTGCCGTAATTTACGCTTCCGGCGACATTGTGGACGGCGACGGCGACGAAGACAACATTGGCGGCAATAAATACGCCGAAGCGATCCGGAAAGCCCGTTTAGACGATAAAGTGAAAGCTGTGGTGCTGCGCATTAATTCTGGTGGCGGCAGCGCCCTGGCCAGCGATGTAATGTGGCGCGAAGTGATGCTCACCAAAAAAGTGAAACCGATCATTGCTTCAATGGGCGATGTAGCAGCTTCCGGCGGTTATTACATGGCGATGGCCTGCGATACCATTGTGGCGCACCCAAACACCATTACCGGCAGCATCGGCGTTTTTGGGGTGTTGGCTAACTTCGAAGATTTCCTGAGAAATAAACTTGGCGTAACCGTAGACCGCGTTAAAACCGGCAAATTCTCCGATGTGCCAACCGTAACCCGCGACATGACCGATTACGAAAAACAAACCATTCAGCACGAAGTAGAACGCATTTATGCCGATTTTACCACCAAAGCAGCGCAAGGCCGGAACATGCCGGTTGCTGAGTTACAGAAAATAGCTTCCGGCCGCGTTTGGTCAGGCACAGAAGCAAAAGAATGCGGTTTAGTTGATGTTTTTGGTGGTCTGGACGATGCCGTAAGACTTGCTGCCACCGCTGCGAAACTGAAAGAAGGCGAGTACCGTGTACGCCGTTTGCCAGCTCAGAAAGGTTTTATGGAGCAGCTCATGAGCGGGTTCCAGGATCAGGCCCGCACGTCTATGCTTGAAACTGAACTAGGCGAAAACTACCGCTATCTGCAAATGATTCAGAAACTGAAAACCCTGAACGGGATCCAGGCGCGTATGCCGTTCGAAATGCAGATTCAGTAAACAAAACGGTAGCCTTTTCAGCATAAAAACCCGAAACCAATTTTAAAAACGGTAGGGAAAAAGCTTCCAAAACTCCTCCCAAAAATAAAAACCTCACAGGAAAAGAAACCTGTGAGGTTTGTTTGTTATAAAAGCGATAAAAAAACATTTAAATTTTGGAGCAAGGTTTTACCTTCGCATAAAAAGAGAGATACAATGCAGCAATATTTTGAAACAGTAGCTTATTTGCAGGACAGAGCCGGAAATTTTGTGCCGGAATTTGGTATTATTTTAGGAACCGGACTCGGCGCTTTGGTAAACGATCTGGTTATTTACGATGCCATTCCTTACGATGAAATTCCTTATTTCCCGGTTTCTACGGTAGAAAGTCATTCCGGAAAACTGATCTTAGGCGCACTTTCGGGTCGTAATGTAATTGTAATGCAGGGCCGTTTCCATTACTACGAAGGCTACACCATGGAACAGGTAGTTTACCCGGTGCGCATCATGAAAATGCTGGGCATTCAGAAATTATTCGTTTCTAACGCAGCCGGCGGCCTGAACCCGGAATATAATACTTCCGACCTGATGGTAATTACCGATCATATCAATCTGCAGCCCACCAACCCGCTCATTGGCAAAAATATGGACGACCTCGGCCCGCGTTTTCCGGACATGAGCGAACCATTTGATGAAGAAATGATCAATCTGGCAAAGGTTATTGGAAAGGAAGAAGAAATTGATCTGCAGTATGGCGTGTACGTAAGCGTGCCCGGCCCGATGCTCGAAACCAAAGCCGAATACCGTTATTTAAGCCTGATCGGCGCCGATGCCGTGGGCATGAGCACCGTGCCGGAAATTATTGCGGCCCGCCACATGGGCTTGCCTTGCTTTGCCGTTTCCGTAATTACCGATATGTGCGTGCCCGGAAAAATTAAAAAAGTAATTCTGCTCGATATTCTGGAAGCTGCTGCCAAAGCCGAGCCCCGCATGACATTGCTGATAAAATCCCTCATCGAACGCCAGCCAAAAACAATCAGCGAATAGGAATTTAAACATCGAAAAAACAGAAAGCCCGAAATAAAACTTGTTTCGGGCTTTCTGTTTTTTCGCAGCGTTAACACACTTTCCCTTTAAAGAAAGGATTTAACCACCCCTGCCCCTCCTTGAAAAGGAGGGGCAGGGGTGGTTAAATCCTTTGCACAATATCGCCAGCGCAGCGTCGCTTGAAAACCAAGTCATTTGAAAAACTAAACTAAAAGAAGCTGACTACGGAGGGAAATGATACCAGTTTCTGTGAGAGCGGCCTCCAAGCTTACCGGTGGCTTTAGCCAGCCTGGAAGGGCAGGTAAGATTGCAGCCGCGAACGCAGAAACGCTGCCCGCCCGGCAGAAGAGGGCGTAAGCTAACTATAGAAGCTAAAAGTTATGAGTTAAGGATTAAAAGTTGGCTATAAAAACGGTATCCTTTTCAAGTGAAAAACTCCATAGCAAACTTTACTACCAACTCGAAGAGATCTCTCCTATCGTCGAGATGACGAAAAAAAACGCTATGCTTTAACACAAAAACTCATTTCAAAACCACCCTCTTCCTATCAAAAGAAAGCGTTGTAAAAACCCCAATCCCGCCCTGAACCGTAGATTTCAAAGCAATAGGCTGCGCAAACGGGTTGCCGTTCGCATCCTGCGCATCATCCATCGTATTCAGAAATTCATAATACTGCGGCTCCAGGTGGTATAACGTTACAAAAACGGTGTCGTCTGGTGAGAAGCGGTAAGAAGTGCCAAAAGCATATTTCTGACCATTATAAAGCCGGTCGTTGCTATAAAAATCGTGCGTGCGTTTCTGGTCCGAAAGACTGTCCTGGTGCACGGTGAAGCGGTAAAAATCTGCCTCGCTGCCATTATCAGTAAATTTAGCCAGTAAAGAAATGGAGCGTTCTTCGTTACTGGTCCATTCTATAGAATCTAACGGAACAACCGGAAGAAATCTGGTAAAACCGGTAACCCGCCGCCCACGCGAATCAAAAACTTCCAGAGAATACGTTTCCCCTGGATTTCCCTGCACCACGGTTTCTGAAAAATGCGTGTAAATTTTGCGCACCTCGCGGTCGTAACCTGGTTTAAATTGCAGCGTGTCGGCTTTGCCGTTGTGCGTAATAATTACGGTAGCATCGGGCACTAAAATAGGTTCCGGCCGGCCGAAATAACTGGTACTTTCCGTAATGGTGGCGCGGTAAGGTTTTCCCGGTTCCAGGTAGCATTCCACGGTTATCTGGCTTTCAAATTCCGGCAGGTTCAGGTCAATTTCCTTATCCATATCACAGCCTGAAAACGCCACAGAAAACGCTATCAAAATGAAGGTAAAAAGTCGGTTCAGGCGCAGCATCAGAATTTAAAATTATAAGTTACAGACGGAATGATCGGGAACAGCGAAACCTGTTTCGCCCGGAAACCCAGAATTCTGGTTTCTTCGCCGTTTTCAATGGCTTCGATGTAAATAAAATACGGATTCTTGCGGTTATAAACGTTGTAAATGCTGAACGTAAGGTCCGATTCGCCGCGTTTTGGTTTCAGTTTATAAACCATGCCCAAGTCTAAGCGGTGGTA
Source organism: Adhaeribacter terreus (assembly GCF_042657365.1). Taxonomy (NCBI): domain Bacteria; kingdom Pseudomonadati; phylum Bacteroidota; class Cytophagia; order Cytophagales; family Hymenobacteraceae; genus Adhaeribacter; species Adhaeribacter terreus. The sequence goes on from NZ_JBHSKT010000009.1 coordinate 126,277, forward strand.
AGCCACCATGCGGTAATTATTCCGTTCCTGCGGATAAAGCGGCACGTATTGCGGATCGGCGTAAGCAATATCCTGGAAAACGGTTTTACCCAGCGGCACCGAATACGAACTACCCGTGCCATAAACCCAGCTGCTGGTCAGGTTTATGCGTTTGTTGAGCTGGTGCAGAACCACAAACGTAATGTCGTGGCGGCGATCGAAACGGGTAGGGAAAATTTTGCCCTGGTTAATATCGGGGAATTTGCGGTTGGTCCAGGAAAGTGTGTAGCCCAGCCAGCCGGTAGTTTTACCGGTTTTCTTCTCGAAATAAAATTCGCTGCCGTAGCTGTAGCCTTTACCAAAAATAAATTCCTGGTCCAGGTTCGGGTTCACAAAAAGCTGCGCGCCGTCGCGGAAATCGATCTGGCGGTTCATCCATTTGTAATAAATTTCGTTGCTGAATAAAAATCTGTCCTGCCCGAAAAGTTTGGTTACACCCACCGCTACCTGGTTGGAAAGCTGCGATTTCACAATATTGTTAGAGGGGTACCACACATCGGTTGGCAAGCTCGCGCCCGAATTGGTAACCAGATGCACATATTGCACCATGCGTGTATAACTGCCTTTCAGACTAAGCGATTCGGTAAGGTTATAGCGGGCTGAAAACCGTGGTTCCAGGCCAAAGAATACGCTGGTATCTTTTGCAAAACCCGAAAGCCGCACGCCATAATTCAACGCCAGACGGCTGTTAACATTAAAATCATCGGAAATATAAACCCCGAATTCTGTGCCCGTATGCGCCACTTCCGAATTGAAAGAAACCGTACCATCGGAAGTTCCGCCGCTCAAACGCCCAACGCCAAAATCATGATGGGTAACAGCCGCGCCAAATCTAAGGGTATGCGCACTGTCCAGCAAAATATCGGAATCGTTGCGCAGGTTATAATCGCGGATGCTGGAGCCTAAATTGAAACTGCGGTTGGCAACTTTATTGGTAATGGAGTACTGATAGTCGGAAACTGAAACGGTGGTATTGGTGAAGAATTTCGGCGAAAACTGGTGATTCCAGCGCAAGGCGCCAACTTTATTGCCCCACTTAAAATCGAAATTAAAACCCGAAGGGCTCTGAAACCCGAAAACATCGTTGCCGAAATAACCCGTAAAGAAGAGCTTGTCTTTTTCCCCGATCTCGAAATTAGCTTTGCCGTTAAAATCGTAGAAATAATAATCCGGGATCGGGTCGAAATCTTTTTTACCTTCGTTTATTGCGTTGTATTTACGCGTGAAAACATCGAAATAAGTGCGGCGCCCGGAAAGCAAAAATGATGATCGGTTTTTCTGGATCGGGCCTTCCACGGTAACCCGCGAAGCGATCAGGCCGATTCCGCCACTGGTAACGTAATGCTGCTGATTGCCTTCGCGCATTTTAATATCTACCACGCTCGAAAGCCGGCCGCCGTATTGCGCCGGAAATCCGCCTTTGTAAAGGTCCACGCTATGCACTGCATCGGGGTTAAAAATGCTGAAAAAGCCAAACAAATGCGAGGCATTGTAAACTGTTGCGCCATCCACTAAAAACAGGTTCTGATCGGCCCCGCCGCCGCGCACGTACAGGCCGCTGGTACCTTCGCCGCCACTTTGCACGCCGGGTTTTAATTGCAGCACTTTTATCAGGTCTACTTCGCCAAATAAAGCCGGTAAAAGTTTTGCTTCGCGGGTGGTAAGATTCTCAACACTCATTTGCGTGGTGCGCAGTTTTTCGTTCAGGCTACCAGCTTCAATTACCACTTCCTGCAACTGGCTTTCGGAGGTTGGCAACGCAATGTTCAGTTTCAGATCTTTATCAACCGTAATTTCGCGGGTAATAGTTTGGTAGCCTAAATATGAAAATTGAATGGTGTACGAGCCAGCCGGAACCGAAAAAGCATAATTGCCCTGAAGATCTGTGGTAGCGCCTTTGTTCAATGCTGCGATCATGGCAGTAGCTCCGATCAGTGGTTCTTTCGTAGATGCATCGCGCAACGTACCACTTAAAGTATATAATGTTTGTGCCGGCGCAGAAGACCAGAAAAGCAGCAAAATCAGGCCGCAGAAGTAAAATTGTAAGCGTTTAAAAGCCATGAAATAAAGGCATGTGCCTTTTTTATTTTTTGAAACCCGACCCCACATTGCGGCGCTTTCTTTGAGCAAACGAAGGAAAGCCCGGCTTATTTTAAACTCCGAATCTGGCTTTTAGGTTTAGGTTTTTCCGTTTTGCTTTTCAGATATAGCAGACTTTAAATATACAGTTTATGGTTCGGGTCTGCAAGCAGCGCCATGTTAATAAAGAACAGAAAAACGGTATGGTTGCAGACTGAAAAAGTAAAACCTCAAGGTTTAAACGCTAAAGTTTTATGACCCCACCTAAATCCTTCCCTAAAAACAGGGGAGAACTTTTGATCTGCAAATGTACCGTCAGCTAAAGCATACGACAATGAAATTAGTTTGAACTGTGATTTATTTGATTCTTTTGATTCCCTAAACTATTATTTCACGTATTCCGCCAGCGCAGCGTCGCCTGAAAATCAGGTTATCAAGAAAGCTAAACTAAAAAGAAGCTGACTACGAAGGTGAATAACACCAGTTTCTGCGTGCGCGGCCTCCGTACTTTCCGGGTTCGTCAGAAAAGCCGCAATGCGGCTAGGAAAGGGTGAGACGCGAACGCAGAAACGAAGCCACCCGGCTTGAGGGAGAAAATTGCCGATAAAAGTTAAAAGCCAGCTGTTTAGCAGAAAAGGTGTTTCAAAAACGCTAGCACTTTTAGTAGAAAAACTGCTGCCCGCCGACAAGGTCCTTCAGAGCTACGCTCGCAATCTTCGCGCTCCCGCGCTCAATTGTGCTCAGGATGACAGAAATGGTATGCTTTTAGGCCTAAAAAGTCAATAGCAAACGAAACTACCAACCCAAAGAGATCTCTCCTCACGTCGAGATGACGGATAAAACGGTATGCTTTAGAGTTAAAAAACTACAAACTACTAAACAACCAGGCATCCCGCAATTTCTTTTGTTGCGGCGTTGGGGTCGGGTTCAGGCTTAGTTGGTTTTCAGTTTTCTCCAAGGTCTTCATCAGTTTGCCTTTCAGCTTCACCTGTTGCATTTTGCCGGCGGCATTTTTCCGGTTTACCAATACTGTAATGCGGCTGCCTTCCGGCGCATTTTTTACGTTTTTCTCCAGCACTTCAGTAGCCGTTTCCGGACTCAGGTCCTGGCCGTTTATAGCTAAAAGCTGGTCGTCTTTTTTAAAGCCCATCTTTTTGCCGAACGCGTTCATGTTTTCAGTGTCAGCAACGATCAGGCGGCGCGCTTTCGGGTCGAAACCGATGGTGAAACGGCCCAAGGTCTGGCGGCGTTCGGTGCCTTCGGTAGCATAAATTACGCCCACTTTTTTAAACGTTTCTTCCAAAGGCAAAGGCTCCGTGCCTTCCACATATTTCCGGAAAAATTCACGGATCTCCGGGTATGTAAGCTGCGCGATTTTATCGAAGAGCTCTTCATCTTTAAAAGCTTTATTTTTGCCGTATTCCTTGGCCAGATCGTTCATCAGGTTCCGGATGCCGTATTTGCCATCCGATAATTCCCGCAAACGGATATCGAGCATCATCCCGATCAAAGCGCCTTTCTGATACACATTGCCGTATTCTTTTTTGTGCTTATCAAGCGCGCCTTTGCTCATTTCGGTAAAGGGGAGCGAATCGTTAAAAGCATTGGCGCCCGCCACATATTCCTTTATTTTATCAAGGTATTCTTCTTCGTCTATCAGTTTCTGATTGACCTGCACGTGCGTGGCAAAATATTCGGTTACGCCCTCATAAAGCCACAAATGCTGCGACATTTTCGGGTTCATGAAATCGAAATTCCCGATCTCTTCCGAATGAATATTGAGCGGCGTTACAATGTGAAAAAATTCGTGCGCCGCAATGTTCCTTACCTGTTCGGCCATCATTTGTTCGGGCATATCAGGGAAATAATAAACCGACGAATACGAATGTTCCAGCGCGCCATAAGCACCCGTGCGGTTCGGTTTTTCGGCCACATAGATCAGGAACGCATATTTTTCTACCGGCAGGTTGCCGCCCAGATAATTTTTCTGGGCTTCGAGCACTTTTTCGAGCTCTTCGGCTACCGTTTTGGAAGTTACTTTTTTAGAAGGCGAATAAACCGAAACCAGCACATCGGCATTGCCAACTTTCAGAACCGTAGTATCGGGTTTGTTATACATCAGCGGCGAATCTACCAGCTCTATGTATGACGGGATCACATAGGTATCGGAAGTAGCCGTAGCGGTAGAAGCTACCAAAGGTGTAGCGCCATAAAAAGTTTCGGGTTTGGTAATGGTAAGTTCGTAAGGCACCTGCTTCATTTCATCAAAGTATCCTACAAAACCGTGCGTGTTTATCAGGAAGTTTTCGTTGGCTTCTATGTTGGTGCCGCCTGGTTCAAAAACAATGTCTTCTTTATTTGGCGTGTCCCAGGTGTCGTTTACCCAATACGTAATTTTATCGAGTTTTTTGGCGTCCTCAATTTTCCAGCGGTTCAGGTCCAGGCGTTCGGTTTCCAGCTCGCGCCCTTTTTTATCGAAAGCCTTAAATTCGTTCAGAAACTTACCAAAATCGTAAACGGAATACGTTCCGGGCACAATTTTGGGCAGGTTATAAACAATTTCCTTTTCCTTTATTTCGGGCACTTTTATCGTAACAGGCACTTTATCGTCCTGCACTTTGGTGAGGTCTATGTTAACTTTATAGCGTTCGCCGGAAGGCAGATCGGTGGCAGAAGCTGCTATAAAAGTGCTGCTGAAAGCCAGCAATAGCATTGCTTTAGAAAGAATATGCATGCGTTTGGAGTTTAGAATTTGGAAGTAGAAAAGGAAACGCCGTGACGGAAAAATGCAATGCGCTACTTTTTATCTTTCAGAACATACTGATTTTGCAAAGGTTTGGTTTTATTCGGCGCGCAATGCTTTTATCGGGTTTAACCGGGCTGCTTTGGCCGCCTGAAAACTAACTGTAAGCATGGCAATAATTAAAGCCGCCAAACCCGATAAAACAAAGATCCACCAGTGTATTTCGGTGCGGTAGGCAAAATCCTGGAGCCAGCGGTTCATGCCGTACCAGGCAATGGGTGCCGCCAGCACAATGGAAATGAGTACCAGCCAGGCAAAATCTTTGCTCAGCAGCAGCATAATTTCTGAAACCGAACTGCCCAAAACCTTCCGGATACCGATTTCTTTGGTGCGCTGTTCGGCCGTAAAACTTGCTAAACCAAATAAGCCCAGGCAGGCAATTAAAATAGTAAGCGCGGCGAAATATCCAAAAACGGTCAGCATTTTTTCTTCGGCGCGGTACTGTTTGTTGAAATTCTCATACAGGAAAAAATATTCCATCGGGTGCTTTTTATCGAAGGTCTGCCATTTTTCTTCAATGAAGCTGAGTGTGGCCGGTAAATTTTGCGGCGCAACGCGAACCATTAAAAATCCCTGACTTTTCGGGGCCAGCATCAGCGCGAGCGGTTCAATTTTATTATGCAGCGAAGCAAAATGAAAATCTTTCACCACGCCTACCACTTTACCTTTCGCACCCAAACCATTTTCCAGGTTCTTGCCGATCGGGTCTTGCCAGCCGAGCCATTTTGCCGCAGTTTCGTTTATGATAAAAGCCATGGAATCGTCGGTTTTTATATCGCGCGAAAAGTTGCGGCCGGCCTTTAATTTTATTTCCATCATATCGAGGAAATCGTAATCTACGAAAAGTGTGCTCAGGGTTTTTTCTTCCATCTGGCCACCGTTTGCGCCTTCCGCCAGATACAATAAACGGCCGGTACGTTCGCCGGGAATTGAAGCCGCATTCGATACTTTTTTGATGTTCGGGTTGCTCAGGAATTCCTGCCGGATCACGGGCAAACGGTTTACCAGCGTAGTATCGCCGTTCGGAATATCAATTACCACCACCTGTTCTTTATTAAAACCCAGGTCGTTGTTTTTCAGGAATTGCATCTGGCTGAAAACCACGATGGTGCCAATGATGAGAATGAGTGAAATAGTGAATTGCGTAACGACCAGAATTCTGCGCAGAAAAGCATTCGAGCCGCGCGGATTTTTATCGCTTTTCAGAACATCTACGGGCTTAAATGCCGAAAGGAAAAATGCCGGATATGAACCCCCAACCAAACCCACAAAAGCCACGATCAGCGCCATTACCAGCAAAAAAGGTCCGTTAAAGAAATTGGCAAGCGAGAAGTTCTTTTCTGTGAGAGCATTGAAAAAAGGCAGCAATAATTCTACCAGCGCAAGCGCCACCAGAATTGCTAATATGGTAATGAAAACCGATTCGCCTACAAACTGCCGGATAAGTTGCGAACGATGCGCGCCGATCACTTTCCGCAAACCAACTTCCTTCGATCGTTTGGCAGAGCGCGCCGTGGAAAGATTCATGTAGTTAATGCAGGCAATGAGCAGAATAAATAAAGCTACAAATCCAAAAATATACACGTAAGCCTTATTGCCGGCCGGCGAAATATCGTAAGAAAACTCATTATTCAAATGAATATCAGGGAGGGGTTGCATATGGTATTGCATGCTGGCATTCAGCTTGTTCTCTCTCATCCAGGGCACAACCGTTTTGGCGTAAAAAGTTGCCAGGTTGGCTTCAAATTCAGCTTTTTTATCGGCATCGGGTAGCAAAACGTAAGTGTACAGGCTCATCCGGAACCAGTCGCCGCTAAACTGATTTTTCAGGGTTTCATCGAACGTATTAACCGAAAGCAGTGCGTTGAGTTTAAAATGCGAATGTCCCGGATCGTGAAAGACGCCGGTAATTTTATGCGGATTTTTGCTGAATTTCAGCGTTTGGCCCATCGCGTTTTCAACGCTTCCGAAGTATTTTTTCGCTAGTTCATCGGTAATTACCACAGTTTTAGGTGCATCTAAAGCTGTACTTGGATCTCCATACAGAAAAGGATAATTGAAAATGCGGAAAAACGTGCTGTCGGCAAAGTAGAAATTCTCTTCACTAAAGACCTTGTCTTCGAGCCAGACCGTTTGCTTGCCGATCGGCATTACGCGCGTTACAGCCTGCACCACCGGAAAATCCTTTTTTAAAGCATCGGCCAACGGAAACGGCGTGAGCGCAAATTTGTCGGTTTGGCCTTGCAAATTGATATCGTTTGTAACCCGGAAAATGCGGTCAGCTTTGTCGAAATGTTCCTCGTAAGTCATCTCGTCTCGCACAAACAAAAAGATCAGGATGCAAGCCGAAATCCCAATGGCCAGCCCCAGAATATTGATCGCCGAATAAACCTTGTTCCGAACCAGGTTCCGCCACGCAATTTTTATGTAGTTCTTTAACATTTAGTTGTTCGTTGCTGGTTGTTAGTTGTTGGTTTTTAGCTCGGATTTTAATTGGGGCTTGACTTTTTCACCTTAACAGGATATCGTTTTTGCGTTGTTAGTTGAAGGAAATATTGGTTGCAGACTTTTCATGCACAAAACGATATTGTTTTAGTAAGGAAAAGTCCAACAACTAATAACTAACAACCAACAACCAAACTAAAGCATTTCCTTTGCGAAGCTTCTGGCGTTGATGTTTTCGGTTACAATTTCGCCGTCGAACAAGCGGATGATGCGGTGCGCGTATTCGGCATCGGAAGGGGAGTGGGTTACCATTACAATGGTGGTGCCGGCTTCGTTTAGTTCGGTGAGCAGATTCATCACTTCCTGGCCGTGCGCAGAATCGAGGTTACCGGTTGGCTCATCGGCCAGAATCAGTTTCGGTTTGCTGATCACGGCGCGGGCAATGGCAACGCGCTGCTGCTGTCCGCCGGAAAGCTGCTGCGGAAAGTGGTTACGGCGGTGTGCGATCTGCATTTGTTCCATCACTTCATCCACGCGTTTTTTAATTTCCGCCGCCGGCATTTTCAGATAGATCAACGGCAATTCAATATTTTCCGCCACCGTCAACTCATCGATCAGATTAAAACTCTGGAACACGAAACCGATGTTTTCCTTTCTCAGATCCGCACGCTGCCGTTCCGAATATTTAGAAACTTCCTTATCCAGAAAGTAAAATTCACCGCCGGAAGGGTTATCCAAAAGGCCGATAATATTGAGCAACGTAGATTTTCCGCAGCCGGATGGACCCATAATAGCTACAAATTCGCCCTGCTTTATTTCGAAGCTCACGCGGTTCAAAGCGGTGGTTTCCACTTCGTCGGTAGTATATTTTTTCTCGAGGTTTACAGTTCTGAGCATGATATTTTTCGGTTAGATTTAAGTAAAAAACGGTAGGGTTTTAAGGCAAAAAAGTCAGGTTAAATTGCTTGATGGTTGAATTGTTAAATGGTTGTTATGGATACCTTAGTTTTCACGTTTTGTCATCCTGAACGTTAGTGAAGGACCTCATGAGCGGTTAGTAGAAACTTACATTCCTTGCAGTACTTTTTCAGTAAAAAATTATAGCGTTTTTCCTTTGTATTTTACTTCACAACTGTCTGCTAACAAGGTCCTTCGCTATCGCTCAGGATGACAGCTTTTAGTAAAATTTTATGCTAAAACCCAACAACCTACAACTATTCCAGATTCAGCTTTTCAATATCACCATAACCATCGTAGCTGGAAACAATTACTTTTTCGCCGGGTTTTAAACCAGCCAGTACTTCGTAGTATTGCGGATTCTGGCGGCCTAATTTTATGGTGCGTTTTTCGGCGAATTTTCCGGATTGATCTACTACAAAAGCCCACGCGCCGCCGGTGCTTTGGTAAAAACCGCCGCGCGGAATCAATACTGCTTTGTCGCCACCGGAAAGGTGTAAACGGATCTGCAACGTTTGTCCGCGACGAATACCTTCCGGCGTTTTGCCTTCCGGAAATTCCAGATCTACCTGAAACTGACCATTCTGCACTTCCGGGAAAACTTTGGCAACCGAAACGCTATGGGTTTGGCCGTTAAAATCGAACGCTGCTTGAAGGCCCGGATACACTTTGGAAATGTAGTGCTCGTCGATGTTCGCTTTCACTTTAAAACCATTTAGATCGTCTATCTGGCCAATATTTTCGCCCGCCGTTTTGCTTTCGCCCACTTCCGCTTTTAAGGTAGAAAGTTGTCCGCTAATCGGGGCGGTAATGTAAAGGTTGCTCAGCGTGCTGCGCGCAATGTTGATGTTTGCCTGCATGCGGTTTATACTCTGGTCGAGCTGACGGAGGCGTTTGGTCATCAATTCTGCATCTTGTTTCAGCGAGCGTTCGGCCAGTTCTTTGCGGCGTTTGAGGTACATAAATTCGTCTTCGGTTTGCTCATACTCGGCTAGCGGAATTACTTTTTCAGCGTACAGGTTTTTGCTGCGTTTGTATTTGTTTTCGGTTTGTTTCAGGTTGTATTCAATTTCGGCCAAAGCGTTTAAAGCTTTGATCTGGTCCTGCTTCATGGTAATTTCTGAATTCTGACGCTCGTTCATCAGGTCGAAAAGCTGCGTTTCGCGGTTCAGAAAATCGATTTGCAGGGTAGAATTCGAGATCTTCAGAATGGTATCGCCGGCGTTTATTTTGCGGCCATCGTCGGTGTAGAGTTTTTCTACGCGGCCGCCTTCCACCATGTCCAGATAAATGGTTTTGAGCGGTTCCACGTTGCCGTCAATCGCAATAAATTCCTGGAAATTGCCGGTAATAGTTTTTCCAATGGTAATGCGCTCGTTATTTACATTCAAAGAAGCTTTGTGGTCGGCAAAAACCAAGGTATAAAACAGGAAAACCGCTAAAATAACGCTCCCGGAGATCAGCGTGATCTTCTTAGGCGTCCAGGTTTTCTTTTCAATAATGCGGTCCATAATCGGAATATTTTTCAGAAATTCTAAATACGGCTTTTCAAGGAATATGCCACAAAGCAAAATCAAGGTTTTTGAAGCGTGAAAGCGGTTTTTCTTGGAAATGTAAGCAGAAATTCTGTGCGTTACTGAACAATGAAGTGTACGTTTCCGGACATTATTTTGTATCTTCGTGAAAGGCGCAGAAAAGCTAAAATTGTGAATTCAGGCTGCATTGCCCGTTTTCGGACATTGCGCCGGAAAATGGCATATATGTTGAAACGTTAAATTGTTAAATGGCTGAATTGTTTAGTGGTTGAAAAAGCACGCATTATTGAAAAAACAATTTAACCATTAAACAATTCAGCCATTAAACCATTTAACAATTCAGGCCCGACTTTTTCGGCCCGAAACCATACTGTTTTTCCGCATAGTTACCAAAATACCGTTTGAAAAGATGAGCAAGATAGACTGCAAGATCCTGATCGTGGACGATGAAGAAGATGTTTTAACGGCCGGCCGCATCTTTCTGAAACAACATTTTTCACTGGTCCGTACCGAGCCCAATCCTGAGAAAATTCCGGCTTTGCTGCAAGCCGATACCTACGATGTAATTTTGCTCGATCTGAATTATTCGGCCGGCGCTACTTCTAGCCAGGAAGGATTTTCTATGCTCAAACGCATTCTTCGTTTCGACCCGAACGCCATTGTGATTCTGATAACGGCTTACGGCGATATTGAACTGGCGGTGCGGGCTTTAAAAGAAGGCGCTACCGATTTTGTAACCAAGCCGTGGCAAAACGAAAAACTACTGGCAACGCTCATGAGTGCCTGCAAACTGCGCCGCTCAAACCAGGAAGTAAAAGAACTGCAAACCAAACAGCAGCACTTAAACCAGGTTATGGATCGCCATTACGGGGAATTCATCGGTACTTCGCCGGCTATGCAAAGGGTATATCAAACCATCGAAAAAGTGGGTGCTACCGATGCGAACGTTTTAATTTTGGGCGAAAATGGTACGGGAAAGGAACTTGCAGCCCGTGCCCTGCACCGGAAATCGCAACGCGCTTCGGAAGTTTTTATAAATGTAGATCTGGGCGCAGTAAGCGAAACCTTGTTCGAAAGTGAATTATTTGGAAGCATGAAAGGTGCTTTTACCGATGCCAAAGAAGACCGGGCCGGGCGGTTCGAAATTGCTTCCGGCGGTACGCTTTTCCTTGATGAAATCGGGAATTTAAGTCTGCCGCTGCAATCGAAATTACTGACGGCGCTGCAAAGCCGCATGATCACGCGTTTGGGTTCTAACAAACCGAAGCCGATCGACATCCGGCTGATCTGTGCGACGAACATGCCTTTGTACGACATGGTGGCCGAAGGAAAATTCCGGCAGGATCTTTTGTACCGCATCAATACCGTAGAAATTAACCTGCCGCCGTTGCGCGAACGTCGCGAAGACATCAGGCTTTTAGTGGAGCATTTTCTGCAGAATTTCCGGCGCAAGTACCAGAAACCGAACTTAGGCATTGCGGCCAAAACACTTCAGAAATTGACAGAATACAGCTGGCCGGGCAACATTCGGGAGTTGGAACATGCAGTGGAACGCGCGGTAATTCTCTGCGACCAAAGTGCCTTGCAGCCCGAAGACTTTTACTTCGGTTCGGCGGCGCCTGCTAAAACGGCGGTGTTGCCAGATTCGGAAGTTACGCTGGAAGCATTGGAAAAAATGATGGTGCAGAAAACGCTGAGTAAACATTCCGGTAATATTACGCACGCTGCCCGCGACCTGGGCATTACGCGCACTGCTTTGTACCGCAGAATTGAGAAACATGGCTTATAATCGTTTCCGGGCTGGTGTAGTATTGCGCGTGGCGCTGATCTCGGTGGCTGCCATGTTACTGGTGCTTGCCCTTGTTGTGAAGAGCTGGTTCGTTACCGGTATTTGTCTGGGTCTGGTTATTGTGGCGCTGATCTACGATCTTATTTTTTTCGTGGAACGCACCAACCGGGAGCTTTCCCGCTTTTTTACGGCTATCCGGCATTCCGATTTTACGCAACGTTTCACGGAGAACGCGCAAAGCAGTTCATTCCGTGAGCTGCACGGCCACCTGAACGAAATGATGAATGCGTTTCAGAAAATAAAGTCTGAAAAAGAAGCGCATTATCATTATTTGCAGGCTATTGTAGAGCATATTCGCATTGGTGTGCTGACTTTTGATGGGGAAGGCGAAGTGCAGCTTTTCAATAAAGTGGCCAAAGAAGTATTGCAGGTGCCGTTCGTGAAAAACGTGAAAGCGCTGGAACGGATCAGTCCGGAACTGGTGCAGGCAGCGCAGCATCTGGAGAACGGGCAAAACAAGCTCATAAAAATTGACCGTGAAAAAGACCAGTTGATGTTGCTGGTTTCGGTGGCCGGGTTTTATTCCCAAAACAAGCGCATTCGCATTGTTTCGTTGCAGAATATCCGGTCGGAAATGGAAGCGCAGGAACTGGCGGCCTGGCAAAAATTGATCAGTGTACTGACGCACGAGATCATGAATTCTGTTACGCCCATTATTTCCCTCACTTCTACCATTAAAGGTTTGGTAGATGAACGGGTGGCCACCTTGTATTCGGCGGAAGAAATTGCGGAAGACGAAAACCTGGACGATATCCGGACGGGTTTGCAGACCATAGAAAAACGCAGCACCGGCATGTTGCATTTCGTGCAGAATTACCGCCGCTTAACCCGTGTGCCGCCGCCGCACCTGGAAACCGTAATTGTAAACGACTTGCTTAAACAAGTGGCGCGCCTGCTGCAAAACGATCCGGCTTACCAACGGGCCGACCTGCGTTTATTTCTCCCGGAACCGCCTTTAAAAATTACTGCCGATCCGGAACTGATAGAACAAGTATTGCTGAATCTGGTGAAAAATGCGGTAGAAGCCTGCGAACACGTTGCCGAACCGGTAATTGAACTCGCTGCTTTTACCGATGAAAAACATCCGGAACTGGTGCGCATTGAAGTGAAAGACAATGGCCCGGGCGTGCCCGAAGAAATTCTGGATAAGATCTTTGTGCCGTTTTACACCACCAAAAAACAAGGTTCCGGCATTGGTTTAAGCCTTTCGCGGCAGATCATGAAACTGCACCACGGCAGCCTGCAAATGCGCCCCGCCGAGCCGAAGGGTACGGTTTTCAGTCTGCTGTTTTATAAGTGAGTTTTTAAGCGGAAAATGGTAACGTTTTGAAGGGAAAAAGTCTGTTCCGGAAAGGGGGCAGGCTTTTTTTGTTTTCAAGCTTTGGGAGAAGTTCTATTTCATTAAATTTAATTTTTGTGGCTAGTATTAATAAAATTCGACTGTATAGACTTACAATGAAACATATTGTCTTATTCTTCATGCCCCTTTTTAGTTATAAAGTGTTTTCATCTACTTGTTCCGGAACTGCTGAGCATTCTAATATGGAAAGAACTATTGAATGGTATAATAATTATGACATTGTTTTTCAAGCCACTTTAGATAGTGTGCATACTTATAGTCCCTTTTCTCAAACCGCATTTTTTTCAACAAAGACTGTTTACAAAGGTAGGGTACCTGCCACTTTAAATATTTCTCCGCCGAACTTTGGTACTTCTTGCAGCTTTAATCTTGCTGGTAAAGAAGGAAATACTTATATAATTTATGGGTACTTAACAGAAAAAGGTAAAATTCAGACTCATTTTTGTAATGGAACAATGAGATTGTTCACCAATGAGCAACTTGATACATTAAAAATTTCTGAATTTCAAAAGAATACATTTCGTCAGGAAGTTAAGTTTTTAAATGCTATTGCTGGTATTAGAGAAGGAGAAGTTAAGGTAAACTACTCAAATGGTATTCGTCAGAGTAAAGGGAAATTTGTGAATGGAATTCCTGATCATTACTGGATTTATTTCAATTTTTATGGCAAGAAGATATCAGAAGGAAATTATGTAAATGGGAGAAAGGAAGGTAAATGGAGAGAATATGAATACGAAGTTTCGTTAAATAAGATTACACGGAAGAGGAAAGTTAAGCTACACAGTTATTCTGAAGGAAAATATGTGGATGGGAAGAAAGAAGGTGATTGGAGAATTTTTAGACCTTCAAAAGAATTTTGGTTTTCTGAAAGCTATAAAAATGGAGAGTACGTTACGGACTGAAATTTCTTGCCCTTGTTGGTGTTTTCACCAACGACCAAAAAGCAGCAAATATAAGTTGTTGGTGAAAACACCAACAACGGCAGTTTTCTTCTCAAAAACGCTATCCTTTCCGCCCCAAAAACTATTGAATATGCTGCTTCAGCACCTGGCTTAACTGTTGTGCCGGCATCGCCCCGGATTGTCGCCAGACGGTTTTGCCTTGGTGGAACAGAATTAACGTAGGCACGCCCTGCACCCGGAATTGCTGCGCCGCGGCCGGGTTTTTATCTACATCCACTTTTATCACTTTCACCTTGCCGGCATGTTCGGCGGCTATTTGTTGCAGCACCGGCGCCATGGCTTTGCAGGGGCCGCACCACTCGGCAAAAAAGTCTACTAAAACCGGCATGCCCGGCGCGTTGATCAGTTCGTTAAAAGATTTCTTAGCCATGTTTCAGATTACGTTTAGGAGCTTGTTTTCATACGGTTGCAGGTGCGGCAGGTTCTGAAGGCAAAATTGTAGCATTGGTTTCCGGAACTTAAAAACCGGATTTTACCTTTATTATTTGCATCCTTTATTATCAGAATTATGCAAATGAAAAGAAATTTCCGATCAGTTTTATATACCGGGGTTTTACTGCTTTCCCTGTTCGCGGGAGGTGCCTGCAAGAAAGAAGCCGAAGCCGTTACACCCGGCACCGAGGCTATTCAGAACGAAAAAAGCAACCTCGTTTCGTTCAAATTTGTGGGTATTATTCCAGTAGATGCTATCCGGACGCTGGCTTCCAAAAACGGTTATCCGCAATTCAACAATGAGTTCAAATACGATATTACGGTTTTCAGTGTAGTTTATAATACCACCTATCAGGGCAAAGAAACGCAGGCTTCCGGCTTAATGGTTTTCCCGCGCAACATGGAAACGCCGCCGACAATTTTAAGCGCGCAGCACGGTACGTTGTTTGCCCATAAAGATGCGCCAAGCAATTTCCCGGCTTCTTTCAACGGTCCTGAACTTTTTGCCTCTGCCGGTTACGCTACTTTTATTCCCGATTATTTAGGTTACGGCGCTTCGAAGCAGATTTTGCACCCGTATTACAACGAGCAATATTCGGCTGCTACCGTGCGCGACATTATCCGGGCTGGTCGTTTTTTCTGTAAAGATCAGGATATTCCGCTGGGCAATAAATTGTTCCTGGCCGGTTATTCCGAAGGTGGTTACGTAACGCTGGCCGCACAAAAAAGCCTCGAAGCAAACCCGTTGCCCGGCCTGACTTTAGCTGGCGTTGCAGCCGGCGCCGGCGGTTACGATCTCACTGCCATGATCAGCAATATTGCTTCCGGACAGGAATACAACCATCCGTCTTACCTCGCTTTATTAACGCAGGGCTACAATACGGCCAACGGCTGGAATCGTCCGCTTAATCAGATCTTTAAAGAGCCTTATGCTTCCAGAATTCCGGGTTTGCTCGATGGCTCTAAAACCGGCGGACAGGTAAATTCTGAATTACCAAAATTGCCAAGCCAGTTGTTTACCGATGCTTTCTATAACGGCTTGAAAACCGGAACCGAAAAGCAATTTGTAACTGCCCTGGCCGAAAACAGTCTCACCGATTGGGCCCCACAAGCGCCAACCCGCCTATACCACGGCACCGCCGACGATGTAGTTCCTTACCAGAATTCGGAAATAACCTACACCAAACTCAAAAAGAACGGTGCCAAACAATTAGACCTTTACCCGATCCCGGGCGGTACGCACGGCACCACGTTCCAGCCCATGATCATGGAGCTTATTCCGTGGTTTGCTTCGCTGGATAAAAATTAAGAAACGCTATCGATTTTGCATAAAAAAGTCCCGTCAGATCATTCCGGCGGGACTTTTTGTTATGGTTTGAAATATATTCTAGCAGAATTCGTGCTGGTGCTTTAACTTAATCTAATTGTATTGGCGCATTTCTTACCGGTGCAATTTCCGGCGATTTTACGTTGAGTTGCGGGGTAGGAATTTCCGGATGTTTCTTTGAATACTGAATAATGTATTCGGTAAGGTGCTTTTTCTTGAAGCTTTGTTTTTTAAAGGCAGCAGCCAGCTCGGCATCATCGGCAATTAGTTTGGCCACTTTTTCCTGAGTAAGCGCAATGAATTGGCCCATGCCCATATCTAAGGCATATTTTGCTTTATCTGTAGCAGTAAAAGTGCCGCCGTTCAGGCCTGGCCTTACGTAAGTATATTGGCTTTTGCTTTTATAAGTAGCATAGCGGCCTAAATAACTGATCTTGTTGAATGTAACAGGCTTTTTACTTACATCGGCTAACCGGGGATTTACATAAATATTTTTGCCATCGCAAAAACCAAAGACCTCCGTTTTTTCAAGCGGGCGTCTTCTAAAAACTGCTTTGCTGCTTACGTATTTCGGACCTGATTTGCTGATCTTATGATTAGCCGGCAGAGCAAGGGATGGTTTATTGTATTTGAATTCAGAGAAATTTTTGTAAATGCCGGGCTTTAATACCACGTTTGCATCTGTAATTAGCTGGGCGTGAGCCGCAGTGAAGAAAAATAGAGCAATGAAAAATGCGTAAAATGTTTTGTTCATAAAAAGTAAGCAGGGAATTGAAAGGAAATTAATGTTGAAAGTTTATAGCCAGGAAAATTGAAGGTGCAAAAGTACCGAAAAAAGCACGGTAACCATCATGCAGTTGGTATTCCATTTTATTTGAAAGCATCTTTTTTATATATAGTAGAAATGGTTTCTGAACAGGATTTATAGCATTTTTGGGATGGGGAGGATTGTGAAAAGACCCCACCTAAACCCTGTCCTAAAAACCGGGGAGGACTTTTTACGCAGAATTTATTATTGTCTGAATTGGGATTCGCCAGATTTAGGGATTAATGGATTTAACCACCCCCAACCCCTTTTTGAAAAGGAGGGGAGCTTTGCTTTACTACGATTTCACGCCTATCGCCAGCGCAGCGTCTGTTGAAAATCACGTTAGCTAGAAAACTAAACTAAAAAGAAGCTGACTACGAAGGTGAATGATACCAGTTTCTGTGAGAGCGGCCTCCAAGCTTACCGGTGGCTTTAGCCAGCCCGGAAGGGCAGGTAAGGTTGCAGCCGCGAACGCAGAAACGAAGCCTCCCGGCTTGAGGGAATAAATTGCCGATGAAAGTGAGAAGTCAGATGTTTAGCAGAAAAGGTATTTCAAAAAAGCTGGCACTTTTAGTTGAAAAACTGCTGCCCGCCGACAAGGTCCTTCAGAGCTACGCTCGCAATCTTCGCGCTCCCGCGCTCAATTGTGCTCAGGATGACAGAAATGGTAGGCTATTGGGCTAAAAAACTCAATAGTAAACATCAAATACCAACCCGATGAGATCTCTCTTCACGTCGAGATGACAAAAAAGACTTTTTCAATCTAAAACGATACCATTTCTAACTCACCTGCTTCAACTTTAGAATTGCAAAAATAGAAACCACCGTAGCTACCGAAGCCAGAATCCCGACGGTACCAAAATGCAACAACTCCCCATTAGAAGCTTTCTGCACAATTAAACCGGAAAGGAACGCCGCCATACCCGAAGCTGCCTGTTGCACCGACGAATTAATGCTCATGAAACTGCCGCGTTGTTTAGGCTCTACACTGGAAGTAATTAAAGACATGGCCGGTACAAATCGCGCCCCGAAAACGATGAAGAAAATGGTAGTAACGATGAAAACCAGGTAGTGCTCCATGCGTGGCAGGTGCGTAATGGCCAGAATTGGGATAATAGAGAACAACGCCGAAATAATATAAACGCGTTTCTTTCCGTATTTATCGGCCAGCCGGCCCGCCAATTGTGAGGTAACCACCGTAGCCAAACCGCCAAATAAATAAATGTAGCTTAGTTCAGCTTCTTCAAAACCAATGTTGGCCACCATATACGGACTCACAAAAGGCACTACTGTAAAACCAGCAAGTTGCAGAATTACCACCATCAGTAAGGCCCAGAGCAGGTTTTTATTCCGGAGAATGTTCAGCAGCACTTTGTGTGGTTTTTCGTGCGGCGCATTGGTTAAATGGCCTTTCAGTTCCGGAAGAAATTTCATGGCTAAACCTAAAACCAACAAACTCATGCCGGCCAGCAGATAAAATGGCGCGTGCCAGCTGGTTTTACTGGCCAGGTACAGACCCACCGGAATACCCGCAATAGAAGCAATAGAAAACGATGCCATCACTTTGCCGGTAGCCGCGCCGCGTCGTTCTTCGGGTATGGCATCGCCGATAATGGCTAAAACCAACGCGCCTAAAACGCCGCCAAACAAACCGGCCACTACGCGTGCCGCCACCAGTAACTCAAACGTTGGAGCCAGGGCGCATAGCGCGGTGCCAATTGCAAAACCTAAATATAAACCCAGTAATGCTTTTTTACGATCCAGCCGGTCTATGTAAAAAGCCGAACAGAAACCCGAAACCGCCGCGCTGAACGTATAAGCCGAAACCACCAAACCAAACTGGCTCGGATTAATGTCGAAAACACGCATGAGCTGCGGGCCAAGTGGCATCATGATCACAAAGTCCATGACGTTGGTAAACTGAATGGCGGCCAGAATAAATAAGAGCAAACCTTCGCGGATCACTACTTTAGGTACCAGTTGCTCGGCGCCAAGGCTGGTGACAGAAGTAAGCGGCGAACGTTCCTGAAAATCGGACATAAATAGAAATGATTGAATTAGTAAACGGCAACTGTTTACGTAAAACCAGCAAACCGGGCGACAAAAGTACACAAATAATTACTGGTATCGTGGTTTTAGGAAATGGCTGAATTTCGGATTTCTGAAACCAATCAGTTTGAAATGGCGGGAATTAAGCAACAGGAAATTCATTTATTAGGCACTTATTTTACCGCAAACCCGGTTCAAATTTCTGCTGAAAGATTCAGGCGCGAAAACGGTATGTTTTTATAGCTGAAAAGTAAGGTGTTGCCGTAAACTCTAATATTAAAAAATTGTTATCTTTAAGCAGACAAACGCAGGAGAATAGCATAACCGTTATTTTCGGGCGTTTTTACCAGCAATAAAACTATGAAAAAAATACTTTGCCCTACCGATTTTTCGAAGACCGCAACCCGCGCCATGGAGTATGCCGCTTTTCTGGCCAGCCAGGCGCATGGTCAGCTTACCTTACTTCACGTTACCCATTTACCATTAGCCGAAACCGCCGAAACCGCTTTGGTTGCTACTGAAGTGGTTGGTGAAATGAACCGAGATGCTACCGATAAACTGGCTTCGGCCTGCAAATACCTGCAGGAGCAATATGGTTCGGGTTGGGAATGCGACTACGAAGTAAAAACAGCTTTCCTGGCCGATGCCGTGCGTAATTACGTGGTGCACGAAGGCTACGACCTGGTTGTAGTCGGTTCAACGGGCGGAGGTAATACGCTGGAAGAAATTCTGATCGGCAGCAATACGCTGGCTATTATTGAAGATGTTTCTTGCCCGGTACTTTCCATTCCGACGAATGCCCACAAACCACGCATTCAGAAGATCGCTTACGCTTCGGATCTGCAAGATGTCGATACCCAGGCTTTGAAGCAGGTAATGGGACTTGCCGCACTTACCGGGGCGCATGTAGAAGTAGTGCACATCGAAAAGAAAAACGATACCGAAGGACAGCAGAAAGCGGCAGAATTTGGTCGGAAAATAGAGGAAATGTTTGCGGCGCAGAACGTGCATTTTTCTGAAATTATTCACCCGGACGAAGAGGTTGGCCTGAAAGACTATCTGACCAAAACCAATACAGATTTGCTCGTGATCCTGAAAAGGCACCGCAGTTTTTTCAGTAACCTGTTCCACAGCAGCCTCACCGAAAAACTGACTTACCACTCTAAATTCCCGATGCTGGTACTCGACGAAAAAGCCCAGCTGGCTTAGTTTATTGAAAATTTCAGCAAAGTAAAAACAAAAAAGCAGCGCAACCTTTAACGGTGCGCTGCTTTTTGTTTTAATGTTCTAAACGCTACCGGTCTTATTCTGACTTTTGCACCCTGAAAGGATACCGTTTTTTAGCGTTTTTTGCTGCAAACTTTGCAGGCGGTTCTTCTTAAATTCATTACGGCGTGGCCGCGCGTTACGGCTTCTATCTGGCCTTTGCAACGGTTCAAAACATAGCAATCAGGTTTCACGTGGTAAGTTCCGGCGCTGCCGGTAGGGCAGATAAATACTTCGCGGTCCGCATCGGCGGGTTTGGCAATAGGTTTCTTGCTGGCAGCTTTGCTTTTTTCCCGTTTGTTTTTCCGGAAATCCCAAGGGGCTTGCGGGTTGGGCTGGCTCCATAAACCGCGTTCCAGTCTTCGGGCATCATTCTCCAAATAACCTAATTGCGGATCGTTGGCATAAGCTTTATAATACCAGGCAAAACCGTTGGCCACCAGTTCTTTATTCAGCGATTTTCCGTCGGGGAGCATAATTTCGCCAATGGTTCTGCCGTAGCGGTCTTTGCCTTTATCATGCAGTTTTACATATTTCCCGAAAGCCAATTCAGAAGCAAAATTCTTGGCCTGCGTACCGTATGGCTGCTTTTTCTCGGGAGCATCCACGCCGTAAAGCCGTACCGTAACTGGTTTATTGTCTACCAGAATTTCAATAGTATCGCCGTCTTTCACCCCGATCACTTTATAGCCTTCCTGGGTTTTTCCCTGGCAGGCATTTAAAAGGAGCAGCAGGAAAAACCAGCAGAGTAAATTGCGTAAATAGGTCGGTTTCCGTTGCATGCGTTTAGTTTTTAATGCTGAAAAGCTAGTGTTTTTATTCGTAATATTTTTCCCGGAAAGCCGCTTTTTGTTGCAGGTATTCGGGGTGGTCTTTGGCTTTGAACCAATATTCCTTAAAAACAGCAGCTGCTTTGGCTTTTTCGTTGGTCAATGCATCGTTTTCCTGTTTTAAAACCGCATTGCCTTTGTTTTTGCTGCCCGCTGAATATGGATATTCCAGCCCTTCGGTTTTGTCTTCTTCGCCAGGTTTATACTTCCTTCCGGATTTATGATTGGCATATCTGCGGGCGCGGGTAAAGCCCATTTGCAGGAATTTCCGGGCCATGTCGGCGCCTGGAAAATCTTTTTCCTTCAGGTAATTCTCAAATAATTCGTAGATCTTTTCAGCGGAAGCTTGCGCAATTTCTTCGGTCTTAAATTTCCAGTACGGTAGAATTTCGGCTTTGTAAGGTTGCACCAGCAGTACGCCTTGTTCGCCAACGCCAATGCGGTATAATTCAGGGTGTTTCCGGAAATCAGTTTTGTCGAAATCTAAGTGATATGGGAATTTATTTTTTGCCATAAGTTCAGTTGCCGGTTTCCGATTTTTTTTCTTCGTCGGTCAGGTTTTCGCATGGTTCGCAGTTTGCCTGGTATTCGCGGAATTCCCGGAGGTCGGTTTTTTTCCAGAACGGAATTTTAAGATGCACAGCGGTGCGGGTAATAACGTGGCCGGCCACAGGAGCAGTAATAAACGAGAAACAGATAATTACAACAACTTTCAGCAGCATATCGGGTTGGTTAAAATAAACGGCCATGCCGGTTAGAATCAGGCCCAGGCCCAGCGTACCGCCTTTAGTAATGGCTGACATCCGGATGTAAAAATCGGGTAGGCGAAGCAACCCAATGCTGGCAATAAGCATAAAACCCGAACCGGCCAGAATAAAAAATGAACTGATAAGCTCGCGCCAGAGGATGGCATTCCAGATGTTTTCCATGGCTTTACCGGATAGATTTCATAAGATAATACGCAAACGAAATGGAGCCCAGGAAACCGAAAAGCGATAGAATGATGGCTACATCTATAAAATCTTCGTTGCCGGTAAGCTCCGTAAAAACGGTAATTATCCCGATCATGTTCGCCACAAAAAGGTCGAAGGAGGTGATGCGGTCGGGCAGGCTGGGACCCATGGCAAAGCGGATGGCCACCATAATGAGGCAGGCGCTTAGCGTAAAAATGGCTATATAAAGGCTTAAGGCAAAAATACTCATGCGGTAAGTTCCATCAGGCGGCGTTCGAAGCCGTGTTTTAAAACGTGTTTAATTTGCTCCAGGTCGTTGTTTTTTATATACAGTGCGTGCACATAAAGTACTTTCCGGTCTTCGCGCACATCTACGCTTAGCGTGCCGGGTGTAAGCGTTATCAGAATGGCAAGCAGCGTAATTTCTCCGTCAGTTTTTATGTCTAAGGGCAGGGCAATTATAGCGGGGCTTAAAATATAGCGCGGCGTGAGAATGTCGTAGGCAATTTTGAGGTTCGCTTTTATTAATTCTTTCAGGAAAAAAAGGGCCAACGTTATGGCTTTGGGAAGTTTGCGGAAATAAGCACGCCGGTAAAAAAAACTACTTGCCCAAAGCACCGCAAAAAGCGCCAGAAAAACTACCACCGCCCAAAATGCATTATAAGGCAACGCCAGTACATCGTTTTTCATGATCAGGAAATCGGCCACAAAAGCCAATAAAAAATGGAGCGCGAAGGTTTTCATCTTATGGGTTTAATACGGCGTTTATGTACGTTTCGGTGTGCAGCAATTGTCCGGCGGCCCGCATAGCCAGCGAAACCAAAGCTTCGGCATACAAGCCCATGAATAAAATAACGCACGTAAGCAACACTACCGGCACATACAACCATTTATCGGGTTTCTGCGCAGCTATTACCGTCTCGGTTTTTTCTGCCGGATAAATAACTACCGGCGGTTTGTCTTTCCAGAAAACCTCGTTCCAGATCTTGGTCATAGAAAACGTGGTAAGCAAACTTACAATTAGCGAGGTAATTACAATTCCGGTATTTCCGGCTTCAAAACCAGCTTTAGCCAGCATAAATTTTCCCCAGAAGCCCGATAAAGGCGGAATACCGGCCAGTGAAAATGCCGCGATCACAAAAAGCAAAGCCAGCAACGGCCGTTGTAAATAAACCCCGCCGAGTTTTTTAAGGGAAAAGCTACCGTTTTGCTGTTCCACAATGCCGCTTATCAAAAACAGGTTGGTTTTAACGAAGATGTTATGCAAAATAAAAAATACGCTGCCCGCTATAGCCAAAGGCGTAAAAATGGCCAGACCCATGAGCATATACCCGATCTGGCTCACTATATGAAAAGACAATATCTTCCGGAAATCGGTTTGAGAGGCGGCCCCCAAAACCCCGATAACCATGGTGAAACCGGCCATTACCAGCAAAATGGTGTGAATGTAATCGGCGTTCATAATAAAAACCAGCGTGAATAACCGGATGAGTGCATACATACCAACCTTGGTAAGCATACCGGCAATAAAAGCTGAAATGGCAATAGGAGGGGTATGGTAAGAAGCCGGCAACCAGAAAAATAAGGGGAACAAACCGGCTTTTATGCCCAGCGCCACCAGGAAAAACATAGAAGCCATGGTAATCAGGCCGGCATTAACATTTTCGGTCTGAACCAGTTTTCCTAATTCGGCCAGGTTTAGCGTGCCGGTAATGCCGTAAATGATGCCAATGCCCATCAGTAGAAATCCGGAAGCCAGGAAATTGATGGTAACGTATTTAATGGAACCTTCGAGCTGGGCTTTGGTACTACCGAAAGAAATGAGCACAAAGCAGCAGATCAGCAGCACTTCGAACCAAACGAACAGGTTAAAAAGATCGCCGGTAAGGCAGGCGCCGTTTATGCCAAACTGCAGCAGCAACAGCAACGGATAATAGCCATAACCCTGGCGTTTGCGGTTCAGGCCGGTAAAAGAATAAAGCAAAATAGCCAAACCCGTTACAGAACCGGCAACCAGCATCAGTCCACTGAAAAGATCTGCCACTAGGCTTATGCCAAACGGCGCCGGCCAGTTGCCAAGTTGTGTAACCTGGATGCCCTCAGAATCTACGGTGCTTAAAAGCCGGAAGGCGGCAAAAACTAACCCCAACTGCGCTGTCAGCCCGATCACTTTTTGCACCGTTACCATTCGTAAGCAGAAATAGCAGAAAATGGCCCCGAAAAGTGGTATGAGTAAAGGCAGTAAAAGTAACAGATGGTTCATGAAGCTGTTTTGGGTAGCGGTTTATTTTATCTGGTCTGTCTTTTTCATATCATCCAGATCGGTGGTGCCGAATGCCTGGTAAACCCGCCTGATGAGTACAATGGCAAAGGCCTGAATTCCGAAACCGATTACGATGGCCGTTAAAAGCAAAGCCTGCGGCACCGGATCGGCAAATGGTTCCTGGGCTTTTTCGGCTTGCTGCGAAATAATGGCCGAGCCGCCGCGCGTTAACCTCCCGATCACAAAAATAAAAAGGTTCGTAGCCATGCTGAAAAGCATCAGGCCCAGAATGAGTTTAAAAAAATGCCGGTGCAGGATCAGGAAAAGCCCCGCCGCAAATAAAATTCCGATTATAAAAGGTAAGATCAGTTCCATAACCTGTCAGGTAATATGTATGTAATTCAAGCCGGAAAATTCAAAATAGCCAATGGTTAATCTGCTTCGGCCAGGGCAATGGTTATTTTAAGTACAATGCCCAGCACCAGCAAATAAACGCCGGCATCGAATAAGATCGGGGTGCCCGGTTTGCCTAATACGGGAATTTCGAAATCTGACCAGAGCGCCGCCATGTAAGGTTGATTCAGAAGTAAACCCGCAACGCCGCTTATAGCCGCCAGCAACAAACCGGTAGCAATAAAATAAACTGGCTCAATACTTATCACATATTCCAGCCATTCATATTCTTCGTCAGCTTCGCGTTTCCTTTTTACCTGAATAATGAGCAGGCGGAGAAAATGCCGGGTGCGGCTGTGTTCGGGGCGGCGCGGAAAATGGTATAGGATCAGGGTGAAAAAGTCGGAAGTGGTTTTTTGCGGGCCATGCACCATCAGGTGAAAAATAAACGCAATGGAACAGATAAGCCCGCCAATAAAACCGCCGCCCGGATGGTTATGCCCCCGGAATAAAATGTAAAGCGAAAAAATAATGAACACCGGAATAAGCCAGCGGATAGCAACTGCCAGAATAATGGTTTTCATGTTTTCTTTCCTTTCTCCGGCTTCATTTTCAGCATGGCGTAAATTCCCATTGCCGCTACAGCCAGCACTACAATTTCGCCCAGCGTATCGAGTGCCCTGAAATCTACCAGAATTACATTTACAATATTCCGGCCTTTGCCCAATACGTAACTATTCTCGCCAAAATAGGTTTTCAGGTCTGAGTTGAGCGGAAACTGTTTTACCAGCAAAAGCACATACGTAATTACCGAACCGAATAAGATAGAAACCACCAGGTATTTTAACTGATATGGTCGGGGAGTGGTTTGTTTAAAAGCCGGCAGCTTGTGCAAAATGAGTACAAATAAAACTACCGTAAGCGTTTCGATGAGTAATTGCGTGGCCGCCACATCCGGAGCCCCGAAAAGAATGTAAATAAGGGCAATTGCGTAACCTACCATTCCCAGAATAGCTATGGAAGTAAGCCGCGACCGGGTTATAAAAAGGAAAACCAGTGCCGGCAATACCAGCATAACCAAGGCCAGTTCATGCATGCGCACATCCAGCAACAAGGGTAGTCGTTCGTAGAGTTGCAAATCCGGACCATGGACCGTTAATGTAAGTACCGTAAGGAAAACCAGCGTGAGGATGATCGTGGCAATGTAACTCCGCAGGTAGCCATTCTGAATAAAGGCAGTAACTGCTGTGGCTGCGGGTAAAAAGTTAGATAGCAGGAATTGGTAAATTCCGGCCGGGCCAATTTTATAAACCGGGCTGAAAAATATTGCCAGTTGCCTGCCCCACCCCGAAAAACGATATAGAAAATAGCCCAAAAAGAGCGTAAGTAAACTAAGGCCCAGCACCGGTGTAAAGCCATGCCAGAGTTTTAGCTCGAAAAAAGGTACCGTTTTTTGCATAGCTCCAGCTGCCTGAATCAATAAAGGCGTTGCCAAAAAACCAGGAAGCAGCCCGAAAGCCAACCCGGCCAGCGAAAGTATTAAAGGCGGTAAATAAAGTGCCAGGGAATCCCGATGATGGATTGCTGTTTGCTGCGGGTGTTTTTTCAAGAACAACCCAAAACCGAAAGCAAGGGCCACGGCCACAAAAACCATCCCGGAAAAGAAAGCGATCCCGAATAAAATGGTTTTATAATTTACAGATGCTAAAGTTGTTTCGTAAAGCAATTCTTTGCCGATAAATCCAAAAAACGGTAGTATTCCGGCCATGGAAAGTGCAGCCAGCAAAGCAGCAATTCCGGTAAAACGCATTGGTTTTCCTAAGCCGCCCAAAGCAGTAATATCGCGGGTTCCGGTGGCATGGTCTACATTTCCGGCTACCAAGAACAAGGTTCCTTTATAAAGCGCGTGCGCCAGCAGAAATACCAGCATGGCCTGCAAAGCAAGCGAAGTGCCGATGCCGGTAAGCATAACTAAAATTCCCAGCGCGCTGATTGTTGTATAAGCCAGAATTGCTTTCAGATCGGTTTGCTGAATAGCCAGAAATGCCCCAATTGTTGCCGTAATTCCCCCTATCAGCATCAGCGTATTTTGCCATTCCGGTGTTCCGCCTAAGGCTGGTGTAAGTCTGGCCAGTAAATAAATTCCGGCTTTAACCATAGTAGCAGAATGCAAATAAGCACTTACCGGGGTAGGCGCAGCCATGGCATTGGGTAACCAGAAATGAAATGGAAACTGCGCCGATTTGGTAAATGCTCCAATAAAAATTAAAACCAGGGCCGGTAAATAATAGGCGCTCGAAGTAATTGCGTTGGGTTGGTTCAGGATTTCGGGAATTGAAAAACTGTTACCAGCCAGGCCAAGCAAGATCAAGCCGGCCATTAACGCCAGCCCGCCGCCGCCCGTAACCAGCAAACCCTGCAAAGCCGAAGTTCGCGTAGTTTCTTCCTGGTGCTGAAACCCAATTAGTAGGTAAGAACTCAGGCTGGTAAGTTCCCAGAAAACGAAAAGACAGAAAATATTGCCGGCCAGCACCACGCCCAGCATCGCCGTCATAAAAAGCATCAGGTAAAGGTAAAAACGGCCCAGTTGTGGGTTTCCTTTTAAATAGCCGCCGGCATAAAACATAATAAGCGTGCCGAAACCGGTTATGAGCAACGCAAAAAAAAAGCTGAGCCCATCGAGGTAAAAATGCAGTTCTATATTTAAAGTCGGCGCCCATTTTACGATACTTTCAATTACTTTTCCGTTCAGTATTTGGGGTAAAAAACTGCATAAGTAACTGAAAATCAATAACGGAATTAGTGACATGGGAATAAAGATCCACTTGCCCAGAAACCGGTATAGCAAGGGTGAAGCAAAAGCAGCAAGAAGTCCGGCTAGGATCAGAAAAACCATGAATTCATCTTTTTGTATATTTTAGAAGCGCAATTCCGTACAGAAATTTATTGCTACTTACCCGGCTGCTTCATTTAAGTTTCAACGCTTGGTTATTGCTGGCGCGTAAAGCCATTTTAAAATTGTATCAACCTTCAGAACTATGAATATAATTAAACGCGTAATGGTAGGGCTCGACTTTACCCCGATGGACGATTCGGAAATTGCTTATGCCGCTTTTTTAAGCAGTTTATCGGCGGTAGAGAAAGTTTGTTTTGTGCACGTAGAAAAACACCTGGAGTTGCCCGAAGAGCTGAAGCTGCCGCAGGAAGATCTATCGGTAAAAGAAACCCTTACGCGGGAACTTCAGCAGAAAGTGGATATTGCCTTTAAAAGCCAGCCGCAGGTAGTTACCGAAATCAGGATAAAGGAAGGCTCCGAAGTAAAGGAAATGCTGAAAGTAGCCAAGGAGGAAGATATTGATCTGATAATTGTAGGCCGCAAAATGCAGCTGAAAGGCTCGGGCGTGCTGCCGAAAAAATTATTGCGGGCCAGCCGGAGGAGCGTGCTTTTTGTACCTGAAAATACTGAAGTAAAACTAAAGAAGATCGTAGTAAGTATCGATTTCAACGAATATTCTATGATGGCGCTGGACCGGATGCTGCATTCGGCGCTGGCACTTTCCGAATTCGAGATCGAATGTTTGCACGTTTATCAGGTTCCGCCGGGCTACGTTACGCTGGGCCAGACTTACGAGGCATTCGACCAGCGGATGCAGGAAAATGCCCGGGCAAAATTCAGCCGCGTGCTGCAGCAGTTTCCTGAACTTGAAGATCGGGCTAGCCTGAAACTAGTTAAAAAACACCATGATGAAGATATTGGGGAAGTAATTGTGCTGGAAGCAAAACGCTCACGTGCCGACCTGCTGGTAATTGGCGCAGCCGGAAAATCGGCAGCCGCTTTGTTTATGTTGGGTAGCGTTACCGAAAAGATACTGCATTACGACAACGATATTCCGCTGCTCGTATTTAAAAGGGAAAATGAAGCAGTCGGGTTTATAGATGCCTTGCTGCGCGACGAGTAACCGTTCCTGAAAAACCTCACGGTCCGTTTAGAACTGTGAGGTTTTTTTATGCTTTAACTAATCTCCGGCAAATAAAACGGTCCAAAAACGGTATCTAAAAGGGCATAAAAACTCGTGGTTCCAGAATTAATCTAAAAAAAGAGCTGTCATGTTGAGCGATAGCGAAAGAACTCGTCGGCTTTTTGCAGAAACATATCCATTGGCACGGAAAAAGACTTAGGAGCTTCTCTCACAAGCTTTGTATTTTTTCGCTCACATTAGTAGGCAGACTACAGTTTTTTTAGATAGCAGTTAATTATTCTTCCGCACTTTAATGATCCGGAAATTACCGTTAAAATTAGCCGGGATATCTTGCTGAATTACGAGGCTCGTTCGCGCCAGCAGATTTTCAATAACCCGCGTAATATCCGAAAAAAGGGAGGAAGTAAATTTGTTGAAAAAAGCCCTGAACTTAGAAAGCTGCTGGTCTTTCGGCCGGAATTTATCGAAGATCACCGCTTCGCCGCCCGGTTTTAAAACGCGTTCTGTTTCCTGCAAACATTTTACCGGATCGGGAATTACGGCTACAATTAAATGCAGAATTACTTTATCGAAAGTAGCATCCGGAAATTGCAGGTTTTGCCCGTCCATTACATTTAACATTGCGTTCAGCTTTAATGCCTTTGCCCGATACTCCATTTTCGTAACCATGGAAGGCGTAATGTCACCAGCCCAGATCTGTGCGTTTTTTGGCAGAAATTGAAAATCCAAACCGGTTCCGGCTCCCACCAAAAGCACTTTTTCATCCGGTTGAATATTTAAAAGTTCAACAGATTTCCGGCGGGAGGCAGTAAAAATTTTACCCACCAAAAGGTCGTAGATCGGCGTGTAAAGTGTGTACCGCATGCGGTTCCAGCGGTTCGTATTCAGGCTCATTTAATATCGAAAAAACGGTATATTTTAGAGCCGTAAAAGTGTGGGGAATTTCAGGGATTTGCAAGGAGAAATATTAGAGCTTATTAAGATGTTCTAAGTCATCCAAATCCTTATAACGAGCAGAGGCTGCTTTATTTTTGCGAAGGTCGCTTAAATGAATCAGATTAAATGAAGTTCCTTCCATCTCGGCCATCTTTTTTTGAGCGAAGGCAGTTTGAAAATCTACACCAGAAATATAATTCATTATTTCAATATGTGCTGGTGGTGTTCCTACATCAAATACGAGCATCTGTGTAAAGTCCATATCAAGTAAGGCAGAGGCGTCAAAACCATATTCATCAACCGCTTTTACCAATTTTGAAGCATTTTTATTAGTAGGAGAAACCCAAATATCCATGTCACCTGTTGAACGAGGATAACCATGCAAAATTACCGCATGTCCGCCTACCAATAAGTATTCGACTTCATGTTTATTCAGTAAATCCAGAAACTGGAGAAAATGCGCATCTAATAAATTCATCTACTTGCTGCGGTTTTTACGGGCAAAGAATTCTTCCAGACTCTCATCCGGCCTTTTTACAAATAACCTTGAGCGGCGCTCCATTTTTGGTTCGTTCTGCGAATAATATTCCCAATATGCTTTTTGAGTTAACCGGAAACCTTCGGCCAGCCGTTCAGCATAACTTTTATTTTTCCAGTAAGCACTTTGGTCTGATTGAGCTTTCAGGGTAGTGAATTTAATTTTCGGTTTCATCCTTCAGGGTTTGATTACACAAAAAACACCATCGTAATTATACGCCGAAACCACAATTTTACTCACCCCGCCGCTCATTTTCTTCACCTTTATCTGCGTACTGATCCGTTCTTTCAAAGCTTCCACGTGCGAAATTATCCCGATCATTTTGCCGCTGGCCTGCATATTTTCCAGCGCCGTAATGGCAATGTCCAGCGTTTCCGCATCCAGCGTACCAAAACCTTCATCAATAAACAGCGAATCGATCTGCGTTTTGTGGCTGGCCAGATCCGATAAACCCAGCGCCAGCGCCAGACTTACCAGGAAACTTTCGCCGCCCGACAAAGTATTGACCGACCGCACCGCATCGGCCTGGTACGTATCGATCATTTGTAGTTCCAGGTCGGCGTTTGGTGCTTTCAGTAATTGGTAACGGTCGTTCAGTTTCTGCAAATGGCGGTTGGCTAACGTTACCAGTTTGGCCAGCGTTAACCCTTGGGCAAACTTGCTGAATTTCTTGCCGCTTTCCGAGCCGATCAGTTCCGATAATTTTTCCCAACGCTCCGCTTCTTTCTGCTGATTGGAAATGCGTACGGCCAACGCCAGATGCTTTTCCTGCAGTTCTTTTTCCCGTTTCAACGTCTGCGCAATGCTGCCAATCTGCTGGTTCGCTTCACTAATTTCCCGGTCGGTTTGCAGTAGTTTTTGGGTTAAAATGGCTACCGTTTCTAAGGTCAGGTTTTTAGCTTCTTCAGTCTTTAATTCAGCGCTCGTATCAGCTAAAGTCTGGCGGGTTTCGGTAAGCAGCTTTTCGAGTTGCGCCTGCAGATTCGTGAATTGAGTCGCTTCTTCATCCGTGAGGAATAACACCTTTAAAGCCGCTATCGAAATAATGTTTTGCGTAGCCAGTTTTGATTCGAGTGCTGTTTGCAATTGCTGTATTTTTTCAAATGCAATGGTTGCATCGCTTTGTAATTGTTCGCGGCGCGATTCTGCTAAATTCAGCTTTTCGGTTTGCTGCTGCAAGGCGGTTTGGGCTGCTTCTGCATCGCTCTTTTTCTGTTCGCAATCAGCCGTTAAACGCAACCGTTCATCAGCCGGATTTTTCTGTCCGAAAAGTTTTTCCCGTTCGGTTTTTAGTGCCGTTAATTCCTGGTGTTCCCGCGTTAAAGTTGCCTGCAAAGCATCAAGTTGCGTTTGCTTCTGAAGTTGCGTGGCTTCCACTTTTTGCAGGTTTCCGGCCGCTTCGGCTGCGCGTAACTGGGTTTGCTGTAGCGCCTCTGTTTGTGACGAAAATTGCTGCGCCCGCTGTCGTAATTCCTGCAGTAAAACGTTACCTTTTTCCACCGAAAAAGTCATACCAAATCGGTTCGTAAAAGAAGCTGCTTCCGCTGCAATATTGGTGTATTGTTCCTGCAGATCGCGAAGTTCTTTTTCGGCATTTTGTAACGTTTCTTCCGCAGTTTTTTGCCTTTCCGAAGCCTGTTCTTTTACCGATGTGGCACTTAAAGTTTCGGTCTGCAAACGGTATTGCTTTTCAGTTAAAAATTGCGCCTGCTGGTTTGCTTTTTTTACGCTTTCCAGCTGAATTTTCTTTTTACCAAGCTGCGCCTGGCATTCAGAAATAGCTTCCGAAATTGTCTCTGTTCCTGTAATCGCAAAAGCATTTTTCAACGCCGCATTTACTTCCAAAAATTCCTTTTCGATCGTTGCTTTCAGCTGGGCGTTTTCTGCCAACGCAATTTCTGTAGTTCTCAGATCTGCCTGTAAAACTGCCAGTTCCGCAAGCGTTTCCGCCGACTTTTTTTCCAGTTCTGCTACCGTTTTTTGCTGTGCATTTCGCTTTTCGGTAGCATCGGTAAGTTTCGGGGTTTGGCCGTCTGCAAACGGGTGTTCCAGAGCGCCGCACAACGGACATTCACAATTTGGTTGCAAGTTTTTGCGTGCTTCTTCGTAATGCTGCACCTGCAACTGGAACTCCACAATTTCCTGGTACTGCGTTAAAATTCCGCGGGCTTCTTCCAGTTTTTGGCTTACCTCTGTTTCTGTTTTTTTCAGCGTTTCCAGTTTAGCAACCGCACTGTTTTTTTGTGCCACCAAAGTCTGTTCTTTGGAAACCGTTGCCGCAAATTGCAAACCCGATTGGCGCAGCTTTTCCAGGTTATTTAACCGGACCGGCAATTCCTGCAGCGCCAGTTCAAGTGCCATTTCAGAAATGCCGGCCAATGCAGTTTGCAACGCTGCTGCATTTTGGGAAATTTCGCTTTGCAGGTTCGCTTTTTCAGCAGCCAGTTCCGCCAGTTTTTTCGCGGTAGTTTCCGCTAAAGTTTTGGCCGATTGAATAGCTTCGGTTGCAGTAAGTTTTTCTTTTTTCCACTTTTGCCCATCCTGAATAATCGCCTGCAGATCTTTCAGGTAGCGTTCAAAAATATTCAGTTCGCTACCCAGTTCTTTTTCGGCACTATGCTCCTGCAACCAGCTTTTCAGGTCCGTGAGTTTTGCGGCCAGATCGACGACCGTTTTGCGGTAATTTTCCACTTCCGAAGCATCTTTATCGAAAGCCTTTTTTGCCTGTTGGTATGCTTCTTTGTTTTTCAGAAATTGTTTGCGCAGGCTTTCTATGCCGGCATCTTTCTGCAAAACTTCGTCCAGCAACGGTGCAATTTCCTGCAGCACTTTTTCGGCCGTTTGCTGTACCGTTTTGGCTTCTTCCGTTTTTTGCCGCGAAGTTTCTACTGCATTTTTTAACTCCGGAAGTTGTGCCTGTATTTGGGTTTGCTGGTTTTGGAGGTCGGTTAAAAATTGCTGCTCGCGTTCAAGTTTAACCAGTTCCGGCCGAAAATGCAGCGCCGTTTTATGTTGTTCCAGGCGCGCAAAATCAGTTTCATATTTCGCCGCATTTTCCTGCAGTTCAAATAAAGCTTTCTGGGTTTGTTCCTTCTTCTCTGAAAGTTTCTCCAGGTTTTTCAACCACGCAATTTGTGTTTCAGATTCCTGGCGATTTTGCTTCAGTTCTATTTCCTGCTGCCGCAATTCCTCCAGTGTATTTTCGTATTCTGCCAGTAATTCAGGCGCCAGTAAGGTTTGCCCGGAAAGTTCGCTGCGCAACTGGTTCAGCGCATTTTTTTCGGCAGCCGCGCGCCGGTAAGCTTGCCGCGAAATATTGGTATAAATGCCGGTATCGGTAATGCGTTCCAGCAATTCGCTGCGTTCATTTTCGTTGGCTTTCAGGAAACGCGTAAACTCGCCCTGGCTCAACATTACCGAGCGCAGAAACTGGTTATAATCCAGCCCGCACAATTCCGAAATTTTCCCCGGAACTTCGTGCGATTTCAAATCGAAAATTTCCTCGTCTACAACGCGGCACAATTCCATTTTAATGGGCTGCAGGTTGCCGTCGGCCTTTTTGCGGCTGCGGTACACGCTCCAT
Organism: Adhaeribacter terreus; assembly: GCF_042657365.1. NCBI lineage: Bacteria > Pseudomonadati > Bacteroidota > Cytophagia > Cytophagales > Hymenobacteraceae > Adhaeribacter > Adhaeribacter terreus. Next base: position 159,664 of record NZ_JBHSKT010000009.1, read on the forward strand.
TTGGCCCGGTAAACCACGTTGCGCGCTTCAAACGTTACTTCCGAAAATGCTTCGGCCGTGTGGCGCGTCATAATTTCGGAAGGCAGATCGCGGTCGTGGCGGTTTACGCGGCCGTACAAACCCAGCGTAATGGCATCGAGAATCGTGGTTTTCCCTGCGCCGGTCGGTCCGGTAATGGCAAAAAGGCCGGAATCGCTTAACGGCGCGGCATCGAAGCAAATTTCGTGTTCGCCGCGCAGCGAGTTCAGGTTCAGAAAACGAATGGATTTTATCTTCACAGCCAGCTCCTTAATTTTTAGCCATTTGTTCGCTCATATTTTCCAGCAATTCATCAAAAGTCTGCAGCAGATCGTCGTGGCTCAGTTCCGGAAATTCGGCTTCGCAGCGTTTGCGGAAAACTTCTTTGGGTTGCAGGTCGTGCAAATGCAGATCTTCCTGCACCTGCGCATCTAAAGTAACTTTGGCGCGCACTAAATTCTGGCGGCAGGTAACCAGTTCCAGATCCGTTTTGCCGCCTAATAATTCGCGCAGATTTTCTTCCAGGTTCGGAATAAAGCTTTCGGTATCTACCTGAATTTCGGCCCAGGCCGGTAACGGATTGTCGTTTTCGAAGCTCACCATCTGGATGTGTACTTTTTCCAGCGAACCTTTAAAACGCACTAACCGGCGCTGGCGCGGAACTGGCAGTTCGGTTAAATTACTCAGTTTACCGTCTTCAAAATCGAGCAGCAAAATACTTTTCCGGTCGTCGTTCTCGCTGAAGCTTAAAGGAATAGGAGAGCCGGAATAACGCACGTGGTTAAAACCACCCACAATTTGCGGCCGGTGCAAATGTCCCAAAGCTACATAATCGAATTCCTCCGGAAACTGATCGCCGCATATCTGGCCTAGGTTTCCGACGTGAATTTCTTTTTCTGAATCGGAAGTGCTGCTGCCGGCGGCAAACAAATGCCCCGTAGCAAGCACCGGAACTCCGGCAGCTTTATAAGGTTCTATATATTGTACCAGCGTTTTGTAATGGTTACAGATGCCGTCTTTAATGCGCTGTTCCCGTTCTTCGGCCGTTTCGCCGGCTACTGAAAGGCGTACATCTTTATCGCGCAGAAAAGGCACGGCGCAAACTACAAGCTTCACTTCGCCGGTTTCATCTTTTAGCGGAATAATTTCTTCCTGTAGATCGGCCGGCACGCCGCCAATTACGTGAATGTTGAAATATTTGAGTAATTCTTTCGGGGCGTTTAAAGTAGAAATGGAATCGTGGTTGCCGCCGGTAATAATTACGTGTTTACAGCCGGTTATATAAAGCGCCCTGAGAAAATCGTAATACTGTTTTAAAGCTGTGTTGGAAGGCGCGCCGGTATCAAAAACATCGCCGGCCACAATAAGCGCATCTACTTTTTCGGCTTGAATGGTTTCGAGCAGCCAGTTTAAAAAATGCTGGTGCTCTTCGGTACGTTCGTGGTGCAGCAGGCGTTTGCCCAAATGCCAGTCGGAGGTATGTAAAACTTTCATCACAGTATCGGCCTTTCTTTACAGAAAGTAAAGATACACTTTTTTGCTTGGTGGTTAAATTTGTTCGTTGTTTTAAAACGGTAGGGTTTCGGCCGGAAAAAGTCTGTGTTTACTCTTTTATAGTATACCAGAGAAAAAACGCTATGGATTTCAGCCTGAAAAGTCAGTAATGTCGATGTTTGTTTTTCAGAAAAGAAGGAAGTAAAACGCTATGGATTCGGACTTTAAAACTAATCACTGATCATTAATCATTATTAATTAGTCATTATTCATTAAATAAAAAACGCTATGCTTTTGGGCTTAAAAAGTGGCAGTTTGCAGAAATTCAGGTTAGAACTGTAGCATTTCTTTGGCAATAATGCCGCAGCCCATTAAAAGCACAAACCAACCGAAAGCCGGTTTCAATGTTTGGCCAGGCACGAAAGTAGAAACGTAGGTTCCGGTTAGAATACCGCCAATGGCCAGCGAAGAAAAACCACCCAAAAAGATCCAGTCGATATGATGCGTACTGATATCGCCGGTAAAACCGATCAGAGAATTGATCGCAATAATTAAAAGGGAAGTACCAATGGCCGTTTTCATTTCCAGCCCCGCAAATAAGATCAGCGCCGGAATGATCAGGAAGCCGCCGCCGGCACCAACTGTTCCGGTTAGTACGCCTAAAATTGCGCCCAGTGCCCAGATAAAACGGTAAGAAATAATTTTAGGGTTTGGCAGCGCATGGCCATGCAGGGGTTTTTGGCGGATCATAGCGTAAGAAGCCAGCGTCATAAGCACGGCAAACAATACCATAATAAAATGCTCTTTATAAATAATAAAGTCAGCATTCTCATAAATAATATCCGGAATAGCTGGCACCAGGAATTTTCGCGTCAGGAAAACCGAAATGAACGAAGGAATGGAAAAAAGTATCGCCGTTCGGTAATTAATGAGTTTTCGTTTCATGTAAGTGGCCGCGCCAACCAGCGACGTTAAACCAACCACAAAAAGCGAATACGAAGTAGAAACAATCGGATTGATGCCGATAAGATAAACCAGTACCGGAACCGTAAGAATAGAGCCCCCGCCACCAACCAGACCCAGCGAAACCCCGATCAGGATGGCGGCAATATAACCAACCAGGTGAAAGGTGTTGAATTCGGTGAGTAATAGTGTTTGCATAGCTTCGTAAATATCAGAGGTACTTTATTTCTTTACGAGTCTGCAAATTTTATCATCATAATTTATGCCGTTTTAATATAAAAATTACAGTAAAATCTTTCTAATAGTACAAATAAGGGAGCAAATACAAACTTTCCGGCCTGCTTTATAGTGCAATTGCATAGTAATTTCCTATATTGGCTTTTCAAATACTTAAATCTGTTACTACTTTAACACTTTTTATGGCTAACAATTTATTCGCAACCAAGTCTATTGCGAAACTTATGGCAGAGTCGGAGAGTGGTGAGCACGGGCTTCGGCGCACGCTTTCTGCTACAAACCTTACCATGCTCGGGATCGGCGCAATTATCGGAGCCGGTATTTTCGTTTTAACCGGTACCGCTGCTGCTAACGCCGCCGGCCCAGCAATTGTAATTTCGTTTATAATTGCCGGTTTAGGCTGTTTGTTCGCAGGTTTATGCTACGCCGAATTTGCTTCCATGATCCCGATTGCCGGTTCGGCTTATACCTACGGCTACGCAACTTTAGGTGAATTTATAGCCTGGATCATTGGCTGGGACTTAATTCTTGAATATTTGTTTGGCGCTGCCACTGTGGCCGTTGGCTGGTCCGGAAATGTGGTCAGCTTATTAAAATCGTCGGGCATAACCATTCCGGAATCCATTGCCAGTGCGCCTTTAGCCTACGAAGGTGGCGTATTTTCCAGCACCGGTGCCATGATCAACCTGCCGGCCATGCTGCTTATTCTGGCCATGACGGCTTTATTAGTTGTCGGTATTCAGGAATCAGCCCGTTTCAATAACTTTATTGTATTCATAAAGGTAGCCATCGTATTACTGGTTATCGGTTTCGGCTTTCAATATGTAAATTCTGCTAACTGGGAACCGTTTATTCCAGCCCGTGAATTATTACCTGATGGCAGCTCCCGCTATGGTTGGGAAGGTATTGTACGCGGCGCAGCCGTAGTATTTTTCTCTTACATCGGTTTCGATGCTGTAAGTACCGCCGCCCAGGAAGCCAAAAACCCGCAACGCGACATGCCGATCGGAATGTTAGCTTCTTTAGGAATCTGTACCTTATTATATGTTGCCATGTCTTTAGTAATGACGGGGCTTACCTCATATAAAAACCTGAACGTTCCGGATCCGGTTCTGGTAGCATTATCTGCTGCAGGCCCGGCCCTGAAATGGTTATTCTTCTTCACCGGAATTGGCGCGGTAGCAGGTTTAGCTTCTGTAGTTTTAGTAATGCTTATGGGCCAGCCCCGCATTTTCTACGCCATGTCCCGCGACGGATTATTGCCACCTGTATTTGGTAAAGTTCACCCTCGTTTCCATACCCCGCACATTACTACAATTGTAACCGGTGTAGTTGCAGCAGTAGTTGCCGGTATTTTCCCGATCGGCCTTTTAGGTGAATTAGTAAGCATTGGTACTTTATTAGCGTTCGTAATTGTGTGCGGTGGTATTTTAATGCTTCGGAAAACCAACCCGGATATTCCACGTCCGTTCAAAACCCCATTCGTACCACTTGTTCCGATCCTCGGAATTCTGATCTGCGGCTACATGATGGTTAATTTGCCTTTCGATACCTGGCTGCGACTAATCATTTGGATGGCAATCGGAATCGCGATCTACTTCTTATATGGCAGAAAGCATAGTAAACTCAGAAAACAAAATGAAGTATTGTAAGAATGCTATCGTTTAGAAGATAAAAACTAAAAGCCGCTTCCTGGTTAGGGAAGCGGCTTTTTATTTCTATGAGTAAAACTTAAAAACGCTATCCTTTTGAATGGAAAAAGTAAGGAAAGACAAATATATAAATGAGTCGGATTGATTAATAGAAAGCATAATCGGAGCTTTTATAAAGAACACAAGTAAAGCGCTACGGTTTTTGCTCTAAAAACTGCCTTAAACGGGGAGGTCATAAAAAAGTTTAAAAATATTTTCGGAGCTTAAAGCGTTGCAGGCAATATTGTTACCGGGAAAGCCGGGAGGGTAGGGAAGCAGAAAGGGGAATAGCGGTTTGGAAAGCTAGATAAGACTGGCGTATCTTTGCAGCACCAAAACGGAAAAGGGGCAGCCTGATCCGGGAATTGAAAAGCTTACCGAGCTGGCTTAGAGCAACTTGTAAAAGAAGCTTCAGGCTGAAAAAAAACTTCAGATTTTTCAGTTTAAAATTTGGAGGTTTTAGAAAAAGTTCTCACCTTTGCACTCCCAAACCGAACGAGGTTTTGGGGAGGCAAAAAAGGCTTCAGTTGTATTGAAAGCAGGTTTTTACTCTGGAATAATTTTAAAATAAATTCATTTTAAAATTTGGAAGAAAGAAAAAATGCCTGCATCTTTGCACTCCCAATCTGAACGAAGAAAGGGAAAAGAATTGAAATGCTGAAAAGGTCATCTGGTAACGAAAAGCTGCTAATAATAAAGCGGGATT